>JAYTVB010000046.1:0-126329 GCA_043744235.1 Cyclobacteriaceae bacterium
GATTATTTTGTGACGGCGACCAAGACAGCGGCGACGGCTCCGGGGTCAGGCTGTGCGAGTGCGCCGTTCAAGGTGACGGTGAATGACAACCGTGTCTTCCCGGTGATTGGTTTTGCAACACAGGCGAGCACCTCGTGCGATAATAATTTTGACGGCAAGATTACGGTGACGGCCTCGACGGCCGGCTTTGGGGCGGCGACGAATTACTTCTTTGACTGGACGGTGAATCCTCCTCTAACCGTGATCACCGATGCGACGAATCCAAGCCCTTATGTGTACCAGGCAGGCGATGTAATTGGCGCCGGTTCATATAATGTTATAATAACCAATATGGTGAATCAGTGCGCGACAAGCGGTTCGGTAAAGATGATTTCCAATCCACCTGCACTTGACATTCTCACCGTCAACAAAACAGACCAGCTTATCTGCAATCCGGATGGATCAATAGCTGTCTCTTCGTTAAGTTCTGGAGGAGCCGGCAACTACTCATACCTGTGGTATTCAGGGGCAGTCGCTACCCTGCCCCTCCGGGATGCTGGAAGTATTATTATTACCAGTTCAACGTTGGACAAGGCAAACTATCCTTCAATGGGTTTCGGAACGTATTTCGTGACAGCAACCAAGCTGGCAACCATTGCCCCTGGTTCTGGCTGTACGACGCCTCCCTTCCGGGTCGATATCAAGGATCTTCATGTGGACCCCACACTTCAGTTTGCGTTTACCCCGAATAATAGTTGTGATTTGGCAAATCCGAACGGCACTTTGCTGGCCACAGCATCTGAAAAGAGCGGCCCCACAGGCGATACCTACACGTTTGGTTGGACATGGAATGCCGGCCCATTACCCGGTGTGACAACGCAAACGGTTACACCCAACACCAGCCAGCTTGCCAAGGTTTTTGAAGGTGATTATACAGTAACGATCCTGAACGTTACCGGCACCGGTTGTACTACAACATCAGGAATCAAGATTGACCTGAATCAGAACGTAAGCAAGCCAAACGTAATCAATGTGAGCACCAGCAGCCCGGTTGACTGCAAGCCTACCGGTAATGCCCAGGTCTTGAGCGTTTCGATTGGAGGAAGTCCGGCCCTCGTCGCTCCGGCGATAAACCCCCCAAGCTTTACCTACAAGTGGTTCAAAAACACGAATACTCCGGTTGATCAGATTCCGGGGGAGATTACCCCAACGCTTAACCTCATTTCACCCGGTACCTATTTTGTGCAGGTTCTGGATCAGGCGACACAATGCGAATCCCTGCCCAGGCAACTTGTCATCGATGATAGATTTATTGTGTATCCTGATGTTGAGATAAATCAAACCGCAAAACAAATCAGCTGTCTCGCTGCAACGGGTAGTGCGGCCCTTGCAGGTTTGGCGGATGGTCAAAACGACACAAATCCCAGCTATCAGTTTACCTGGTACAACACATTAAATTTGTCCGGCCCGGTTTTCGCCAATACCAGTACGATATCAAACCTTAAGACAGGTAATTATTCACTCAATGCATTAAACGTTGCAAGCGGATGCACAGGCTCTGCAATATTCATTGTGCCCGATGAAGCTCCGGCATTTACTCCTGCAGTTTCAGGAACCGGTAATCCGCTCACATTCTGCGTTGGGCAGGATGGTGCCATCCTGGTACGTGTGGTCAACATTGATCCTGCCTATCCTTTCCCTTATAACTTTACTGCGGATCTCTATTTCTCAGCAAATGCAAATCCTGCATTGCCGCCGAACTTGGCAAACCTTCCCGCTGTTCCAGGTTTTAGCACCAACTTCCTCGTCGGAAATCTGCCGAATGGTTTCTACACCGGGAAAATAACCGACAATAACACGGGCTGCATTGCAACAGCTACGGGTGAAATAAAAGACCAAAGGACCAAACCAATCGTGGCCATTGTTCAGGACAGCCCGATGAATAATTGTGACCCCGCCATCGCCAACGGCCAACTTTCGGCAACCGCTGACAATGGCAAGGTGCAGGGCTATGCATTTCAGTGGTTTGCCGGAAGCACGATTCCCCCGGTCGGTGCTCCCGTGATGTCAATCAGCAAGCTTATTGGATTCACGGCGGGTAATTATGTCGTACACGTGACTAACAACATCACGGGATGCTTTGATGATAAGGTCGGTATCGTGGATGATGCCACCATCACCCCGTTTGCCCCCACCGCAAAAGTGGTGAGTGACAGGACCAACTGCATCACACCCAATGGCTGGGTCACGGCAGATGTGGGCGGCTCCCTGATGTACATCTTTAAATGGTCAGACGGCGCCAACGCCAAAACTCCGGCGGATTTTCAGGATTACAATTACCTCAACCGGGACATTGGTTTCTATACGGTTACGGCAACGGACCCCGTAACCGGTTGCGTATCGCCACCCGCCACGGCAGAAGTGAAGGACAAACGGGTCACGCCTGAGTTTAGACTCACCTCCACTCCGTCCTATTGCCTCGATAGCGGCAGGGATCCCGTTGGCACCCTGAGTTTGACCCTGGTTAATAATGATGCTATTCTCGACAATGTCTTGTGGACTGTCGCGGGCTCTACCCAGATCGCAGGAACAGGCACCGAGGTGAGCGGGCTTTATCCGGGATTTTATCAGGCCGATGCAACATCAACAGAAGGCTGTACCAATACCTCACAGGTTGAAGTGTTGACTGAGATCAGTCCATACAATGGAATATCCTTGAATGGTGACAGCATGAATGATTTCTTTATTGTCGACTGTATTTCTTTGTTCCCCAACAACAATGTGAAGATCTTTAACCGCAGCGGCATCAAGGTATACGAGGCGGATGGCTATAACAATATGGATATTGTTTTCAGGGGTCTCGGTGACAAGGGTGTGTATGCGATTGGGAATGACCTGCCGGACGGCACATATTATTATGTAATAGACAAGCGCAATGGCTCCAAGCCAGTTGCAGGATTCCTTGAATTATTGAGATGAAGACCAGGATCATCCTAGGGTGGGCAGTGTTAATGGCCGTTGGTGCGCTGACGGCAAAGGCACAGCAGCGCCCGATCCAGTCGCTTTATATGTTTGATCCATTGCTCGTGAACCCTGCCTATGCCGGCAACCAGGTGCAGTTGAGTGCTACCGCGATCTACCGCAACCAATGGGTGAACCTCGAAGGAGCGCCTGAGACTTTTACGGCATCCATTCACTCCGGTTTTAAAAAGAGCAGGGTGGGATTGGGTGTACTGATCTCCAAGGATGTCATAGGAATTCATGATGATACCGGCCTATACGGGATATATTCCTACAAGCTCCCGATCTCAAAAAGAAGGAAGAGTGTTCTTTCCTTTGGTATTCAGGGCGGCTTCAACACCATTACGTCAGACTACAACAAACTGACTTTGAAATCGCAGGCCGATCCAAACCTGAGTGGAGTTGACAGGAAGTTTAATCCCAACGTGGGTGTTGGGATCTACTATCGGGACGGCAATTTCTTTGGCGGGGTGTCTGTGCCGTACTTGCTTGATAATAAAGTGGTGGGCATGACGGATGTGAATAGCCTCGCCAAACAAAGAAGATACTATTACCTCTTTGGCGGATTTACAGCGAAACTGTCCAATAACGTCAAATTGATACCAACCACCTTGATCAGGATTCAGGAGCAGGCCCCGCTAAGTCTTGATCTCAATACGCTGGTTGTGCTGTATGATGTGGTCGGGCTTGGTGTTTCTTACCGTCTGGGAGATGCCGTGGTTGGGCTTTTCGAACTTCAAATAAATGATAATTTTCATGTCGGATATGCTTATGACTTTACCTTGTCGCAGTTAAATCAGTTTTCCAACGGTTCCCATGAGCTTATGATCAATTACAGGATCAAGATTGCGCGCTTCCATAAGGGCCTTGAATGCCCGACCTACTGGTAACCTGGTGCGGTCTATAAGGTTAAACGGGAACCACTTGGTAAGTGTGCATGAGCCACCGGATTAAGGCGGATTCCGGTCCTTTGCGCCGTACCCATTAGTTTGGTTAAATGCTCCGCTTTCCACTTTGCACTTTCCCCTACCACAGGCAAATCTTCTTCCATTTGAAGAAGAGGATGTGAGGGAGATTGCGCTTGTCATTACCCTGTCTGGCCATTTGTTCCCTGAAGATTCTTGAATGGTCAGAATATAAAATGAAGGGAGATCACCTACTCATTCATTCGCAGTTTGCTGGAATTTTCTATGTGAAGTTTCCAATTGTTTTAGAAGCAACTGGAAGGGTTCATAGGAGTGTAAGGATTTGATGAGGGGGTCGTTACCAATAAAAACATAATTCGGAAAGCCATTTTCAATCACCCACCTGATTTTAGTCACCGCTTTCTCATTCTCACCCATCAATGCATAGGCCACAGCGAGGTTGTAAACCGCATGGTGAAAGTGACCTGTATTCAAATTGCTTTTTTCACAGAACTCAATTTTATGAAGGGCTGCCTTTCTGTCTCCTGTCTTTGCCAGTAGTATGGCTATGGTGCTATTAATAAAGAGATTGGTGGTATCTTTTATAATGGCATGAGACAAAAAGTCTTTAGCTTCTTCGGTGCGACCAAGCGTGATGAGTGCTGAAGCCCATTGGGATGTTCGGAAAGGTGAGATCAGGTGGTCCGGTGTCATCTTAAATAAATCAATCATGTGTTCTGAATCCGAATTTGTGGCTGACCAGTTATAGGTCGATGCAAGATCTACTGCTGTGAACTTGTTATTCGGATTAAGCTCCAACGCCTTGTTGATTGCCTGGATAGCTTCTTCTATCAACCCAACATGCATGTAGACTACACCCAGCTGATGATACGCTTCATCCATCTCTGGGTTAAGTTCAATTACTTTCTTGTATTGACGAATCGTTATTTCATGAGGAAATTTATTCTGAAAATTCCACGATAGATACGTCCGGACAAAAATACCTTCCGGTAACTCCGGATTCAGGTAAAGTGCTTTTTCTACCTCGACAAAAGCTTTTTCACTATAGCCTCCTTTGGGATCGATAAAGTAATTTTTAACGGCATAGGCTCTGGCGAGTTGCGCATGAGCGAGTGCAAAGGATGAATCGGCTTCTATGGCTTTCTTTAAAAAGAAAATAGCTGAATCCAGGTCCTCCTTGTTTTCCGGAGTTATACGATATTCTGCTTTGGCATACCAGGCATACGCCATGGCGTTTGAAGTACTGGTTTTTCTCTTGTCTTTCGTGTCGGCGGATGATAAGAAAGTTTTATAAACCAGTAGCCCTGCGATACCAATAAGAGCCAACCATAAGATAGGTACAGCCTGTTTTCGCTTTTTGAGTTTTCCGGTGATTTTATTCCTGTTGGCGATGGGAAAGCCTTCATTTGCCAATGCATATACTTCTATAGGCTCGGCTACATTTTTGAATTCAAAACTGCCCAACGGGGATATTTTGAACTCCGCTTTGTTTGTTATTTCTTCGGAAATCTTTTTGGAGAATAGAATGGATCCGGGTATCCCTAACGTTTGAATACGGGAAGCCACGTTAACGGCATCTCCAAATACGTCCCCTTTCTCGAAGACTACTTCTCCCTGGTGTATGCCGATGCTGAGTTTATACTCATTTGTTTCATTGCACAGGTTTTGGATTCTAATGGCGGCATGCAGGCAATTCGTAACAGTCGGGAAACTGGCTAACATGCCATCGCCCAATTCTTTAATGATTTTGCCGCCATATTCCTCAATGGCTGACCGATGAATTCCAAGATTTGTTTTTAAAACAGCTAACGCTTTTTTCTCATCCTGCTGCATCATGGCTGTATACCCAACAATGTCGGTAAACATGATAGCAGCTAACTGACGACTTTGGTTCATGGGGCAGCCCAAATAGGTTGTGTAATATAGGAAATTGAAAATTCGAAAGAAAAGCAGCTTATCAAACTATGCGTTGCATCCATGGCGCCGTCAAGGTCTTTGCCAGGGGGTGGGAGCCCGGCTTGCTGGTGCTGAAGGAATTTCCATCAGTCTTCTGGGCGGACATGGAAGACGTCTTTCGGCCTGAAATTAGCCGCACGAAGTCGCACAGTTTTTTTTGACTTAGCATTTCATAGCTGCTGGCTTTTCACTTTTCGCTTTCCTATACCACAGGGAAGCGCCAGCCTTCCGCCTGCATAATCATAGGGAATGGTTAATTGCAATTCTTTACTTTTGGCCGCTTTATGCATAAGCCCGGAATATTTCTTTTTCTGACTCTTCTCTTTTTTGGCCTTGTGGCCCATGAAGGGTTCGCGCAAGCCCGCAATAAGCCGGGTCACGGACTTGCCATCAGCAGGGCAAAAGGAGCGATCGTTACCGATGGCGTGCTGGATGAAGAAGACTGGAAGACGGCAGCCGTGGCTACCAATTTCTTTCTCAATTATCCGGTCGACTCATTGCCCGCCTCATTTCAAACGGAAGTCAGGCTCACCTTTGATGATGATTTTCTTTACCTGTCGTTTGTCTGTTATGATGATAATAAGCCGAATGTGGTTCAATCCCTCCGGAGGGATTTCGAATGGTCGCTCAACGACAATGTCGGGGTGTATATGGACCCATTCAATGATTTTACCAATGGTTTCTACTTCAACATAACCCCGCATGGCGTACAGCGGGAAGGCTCAATGTCAGGCGGCGGAACTGGGGATGGCGGATACAATGCCAACTGGGATAACAAATGGTATTCCTCTGTAAAGAGACTGGAGGACCGATGGATTGCTGAATTGAAAATTCCTTTTAAATCATTTCGATACAACCAGGGCCAGCCGGTATGGAACCTCAACTTCGTCAGGCAGGACCTCAAGCGGAATCAGGTGTCCAGCTGGATCGCCACCCCCATCCAGTTTTTTCCTTCCGCCATGGCATGGACCGGCAAGTTGCAGTGGCAGACCCCCGCTCCGCATGCAGGCACCAATATTTCATTTATCCCATACGCCATCACCTCCATGGCCAAAGACAATGAAAATGGAACTTCACAGAACACGGTCAATGCAGGCTTTGATGCCAAGGTGGCCATCACGCCTTCCCTGAACCTTGACCTGACCGTGAATCCTGACTTCTCTACCGTGGAGGTAGACAAGCAGGTGATCAACCTGAGCCGGTTTGAATTTCAGTTTCCTGAACGAAGGCAGTTTTTCCTGGAGAACAGCGACCTGTTTTCGGCGCCGGGATTTACTTCCTTCTCGCAGCCTTTCTTTTCCAGGAGAATTGGACTGGCCCGGGATTCGGCAGGGTTCCTTCAAAAGGTTCCGATTTCATACGGCGCACGGCTCAGCGGCAAGATAGGACCCAAGTGGCGCGTGGGGCTCATGCACATGCAGACCAAAGAAACGCCGGCATTGGGACTGCCCACTCAGAATTATACCGTGGGCGTGCTGCAGAGACAAATTTTCAAAAGATCCAATGTTGATATTTTTCTGGTAAACAAGGAATCGATCGGGCTCGGTGACTACGATCCCACGAAATTTTATCATGAAAGCCTGATCAAGCACGTGTGGAATGGAACCAATACCGTGACCAGACTCAATAAGTATAACCGGGTAGCCGGCATAGACTTCAACTTAATTACCACCAACAACAAGTGGGGAGGCAAAGCTTATTATCATCAGTCGTTTGATGATTTCTCTGATGGTGATAAGTCTTCTTATGGTCTCTACTCCACTTACAACGTGCGTAAATTAAGTGTCATGGGGGGATTCATGGGTCTTGGCAAGAATTATAATGCTGAAGTTGGTTTCGTGCCGAGCATGGATGTGTATCCGGGTTACTTTAGTCCCTTCATGATGACCGACCTGAAGTTTTATCCGAAATCAGGTCCCCTGGTGCTCATCAAACCGGGTGTTGCCTATGATGAGACCCGCGTGCCGGACGGAACATTATCGGACCGGAACATTGGACTTAACTATTCCATGAGCTTCCGAAGCACGGCCATGTTCACGGCGGCGGCAAAAAACATATTTCAGAAATTGCAGTCAGACTTTGATGCCTTGTACCCAAAAGGGGATTCGACTTTTCTGAAAGGGGAAGTATATCATTGGAATGAAATCGAATTGAAATTCACCTCCAACACACGCAAACTTTTCACCTACATGCTGAAGGTCAGTGGCGGAGGGTACTACAATGGCACCAGGGAGGGCATCGCCGGGACATTGTCCTATAGGGTACAACCCTTTGGAAGCATTTCACTGACGGGCGATTATAACCATATCGAACTCCCTCCCGCCTATGGAACCGTAACCTTCCTCCTGATCAGTCCGCGCGTGGACTTTACGCTCACGGATAAAATATTCTTTACCACGTTTGTTCAGTACAATGACCGGTATGACAATGTAAACCTCAATGCCCGGTTTCAATGGAGGTACAAGCCTGCTTCCGATTTGTTTATTGTCTACACCGAAAACTATTTGCCTGAGCACCTGCAGAGCAAAAATAAGACGTTGGTGCTCAAGCTGACGTATTGGTTTAATCTTTAGGCTGCGGTCCGTGACCAGTTGCTGCTGGCAAAGAATACAATTTGCGTTGTTCTTGTCTTCAGCGTGTGCTTCGTGGCTATTAACTTCCAAATCCGATATGTCTTTTGTAGTGGAATCTCTGAGTACTACATCATTTTTTGCCTGTGGTCGGTGTTTTCCGACCACCTGGCAGGATCTGTTGAGGTTGGTGACAGCACCAACCTCAGGCCAACCAGGAGTAACGCAACCGTACCAGGCCTCAGCGAGAGCCGTAGGCTCGATTCATATTTTATCAACGGGTTTTAACCCGTTAATAAGCAGGTCGAGCTCAACACCGAGTGCCGTAGGCACGGACCATATCATTTTGCCTGAGGTCGGTGTTTTCACCCACCACCGGGCAAGGCCTCCCTGGTGAAGGCATGGTTTTAACTATACCTATCTAAAATTCCCGGAAGACAAGTTCTTTATTAACCATCATCCCGGCCGACGTGCCCATGGCTACCGCATTGGCAACCATGCGCAATCGAGAAGTGTACCGAAAGCAATCGAGACTGGAGTTTGGTCTTTCGCTTTTGGCTTGGACGGTGTAACAGAATGAGGCCGCCCTGATTCACCGTTTAGCCAATGGCCAACAGCCGTTCCCCCGCCTCTTCATGGGATTCCCCGGGATGTTCAATTATTGGCGGCAAAAAACCTGATGAAGCCTGGATTCACATTGTTTATTGACCATAGGATTCAGGCGAGGAAATGAAATGTAGTTAATTTTTCCTCCCGGGACCAGCATGTTTATTGGCGTGCCGGGCAGCAGAATGCCGGTGCTCATTCTTCTGGCCATGATGCCGGTTATGCCCAACGTGTTTGTCTTTTTGCCTGCCTGAACCGGGTCTCTTTTGATGTTGCCCCCGTTTCTTTTCCGGATCATTCAGCCTGACGGATAAATCATCACGTTTCATGTCATTCTGAGTCTGACCATTTGGAATAAACAGTACAGACATCAGCAAGGTGAGAATCAGGTGTTTCATTTTGTTTGTATTTGCAGCTTAGACCACGCAAAACCCCGATTTATTCCATCATCCCGGGAATTATTTTTATTTTAGATGAACTGGGACCCTGGCCAGCCATGTAATATTTTATTTGACGTTGTGGGAATGAAACCACTTTTTAATATGTCTAAGAAGAAAATGGATGCTAAAAGGCTATCATAGGTATGGATGAGAAGGACGGAGATGAGGAATTGATAGCAAGGTCCAGAAATGGTGACATGTCTGCATTCAAAGTGCTGGTGGAGCGCTATGAAGGCAAAGTGGCCGGAATCATCAAACCCATGCTTGGCAATGCCCCGCAGGCTATGGATGTTGGGCAGGAGGTTTTTATTCGTTTCTATGAGTCGCTTGAGAAATTCAAAGGGGAGTCATCGCTGGGAACCTACTTAATAAGGATAGCCATCAATCTTTCTTTAAATGAGATCAAGCGAATGAAAAGAAGGGATAAGATTTTCAAACCCCTCGAATCGGGCGATCACGTACCTGACGAAGGAGCATGGAGCGATGGGCATGAAATGCTCCACCAGGAGATCAAAAGACTTGAACCCGATTTTAGATTGGTTGTCACTTTGAGGATGATTGAAGGCTATTCTACCGAAGAGACTTCTAAAATATTGAATATCCCGTTGGGAACAGTTTTATCCAGGCTGTCCAGGGCGCATGACAAATTGAGAGATGTGCTGAGTAAACAGGAACAACAATGAATCAGCAGGAATTGGAAGAGTGGTATATCCGGTCATTGGATTTGCCGATGTCTGGTGAGGAGAAGGAAACTTTCCTCCAGAACCTTCATCGGTATCCTGAATTGGCCAAACGGCTGGCCCAGCACAGAAAAGTGAGGGAATTGATGACGAGCAAGAGGCCGGCTTCCTTTGGGCCGCACTTTGTATCAAAAATCATGTATAAGATTGAAAACGCCGGAATTGTTATTGACCGTCAGATTTTTACTTTTTTCAAGAAATTCCAGTTGGCGGTGTTGGGAGTGATTGTCGTGTTGCTCATACTTAATGTCATGCTTACCGAAAAAGCCAGCTTCAAGGCAATATTGGGTGTGGATCGCACGGCCGCGCCCGCTGCTGAGGAAACCGATGTTCCTTTTGATTTGTTTGAAACACTAAACAAGAATTTATGACCAGCGAAAGAAAGAAATCAATTTTTATTTTGTCCGCGACTTTGGTTGCAGGAATACTGCTTGGTCTGCTGATACCCGGATTCTTTGATAAGTGGGAAAGAAGAGGCAAAGCTGGAGATCGTTTAGGTGCCCGTGATTTTGATCATAAAAGGGAATGGTTTGGAGGCACCATGAACAGGATCCTTCAGCCGGACAGTTTGCAGGCCCGACAGATTCGGCCCGTCATTGAATGGGCGGCCGTTGAAATTGATTCACTGGAGGCCCTTGCCAATCAAAGAATGACCGTCATTTTGGACTCCGTCAAAATTCAATTGAAGCCGATTCTGACACCTGATCAGCAAAGGCGCCTGGATGGCTTTGACGCCAACGCCAAGAAAACATGGATCAAGGGGGGAAAGCGGAAACATTGAATATTCCTGGTTCCTGGCAGTATGGATTTGCGGCTTGACTGTATGAAAGAGCCCTCGCTTTATCCGCAGGCGGATTGTCTCCGTAACATTCTATTCGCCTCCCTGCCGCCCCCGTTCGAGTACTGGCAGTTTCTTGAACCTGCCCCACGCAATGAAAGCTGCTGCCAGGGCAAGCACCACGTTGAAACCAATGGCACCATATTCTCCCCTGGAGAAATGAAAGATCATGGCAAATACCTGGATGGTCAACAATCCCGACGCCGCATAAGGGGTAAGGCGTGGTTTGATCCGGAAAACCCCCGGCACGAGAAGTCCGATCCCGCCCAGCAGTTCGGAAATTCCGATAAACCGGACCAGGGCCTGTGGCACCTCTCCAGCCCACGGCACCGACAGGGATAGTTGATCGATGGGGAGGGCGGATTTCATCATGCCGGCCATGATGAACAGGATGGCCAATACTACCTGTGCCGTCCATAACCCTATGTTCAATATTCTTGCGGGTCTTTCTTTGCTTCCAGCCATTCTCTTGATTTTTAGAATAGATACAAACTTACGATCAAAGCGGTACCCCTTCAACTTTAAGTCTTATGCTCGAGCCGGGGCAAGAGCCTCGTCCCGGTTTGCAAATCTGCCCGAATATCCGTTTCTTGAAATCCGAGTACCCCTAAACCTTTGTCCGAAATGGCTTCTATTCTTCCAGGCTATGAGTCTGATATTTTTATTAGCTACAGACACAATGACAACAAGTACGATGCGTGGGTCACGGAATTCGTAGATAAGCTCAAACAGGAGCTTGACGCCACCCTGAAGGATAAGCTCCACGTGTACTTTGACAAGAACCCCCAGGATGGCCTGCTGGACGCCCACCAGGTTCACGAATCGCTGAAGGGAAAAATAAAATCGCTCATCTTTATCCCGATCATATCGCAGACCTATTGCGACGTAAATTCCTTCGCCTGGAAAGAAGAGTTCCTGACTTTTCTGTCAGAAGCCGAAAGCGATAGTTTGGGAAGGGCAGTGCGCACACCGGCCGGAAATGTCATCAGCCGCGTGCTTCCGATCAGGATCCATGAGATTGAAGAAGGGGATGTTCGAATGCTGGAACGTGAGCTGGGAGGTTTCATGCGGTCCATAGATTTTATCTACCAGGATGCCGGCGTCAACCGCCCGCTTCGGTCAAAAGATGATGACCTGTCCGGAGCCCAGACCCGGCTGCTGTTCCGCAACCAGATCAACAAGGTTGCGAATTCCATTAAAGAATTGATTGCCGGAATCAAGACGGGCAACCGGGGAATACCGAGGGAAGTAACATCTCACTCGCTCTCCGTGGAGAAGCCCCAGGCAGCTGCCTCCTTTACGACATCGCTTCCGGCAGGCATCAAAGTGCATATCATTGACCGGGTCAAACCATTCATTTTTCTTGCCTGGACCTCCAGCGACCTGAAAGCGCAGCGGGAAGAAATGGTGCTTGTATTACAAAAGGCCGGTTTCAATGTGCTGCCTTCCACCGACTGCCCGGCCGACGATGATGAGTTTAAGAATAAGGTCGCGGAAGACCTGAAGAAGTGTTCGTGCTCGCTCCATATCATCGGCAATGAGTTTGGCAGACGCTTTGAAGTGGAGAGCAATGTCTCCTTTCCGCAATACCAGATCAACGAAGTAAAGAGACTGGTTGAGCCCGCTGCATCCGAGTTTCAGTGTTTTATCTGGAGTGTAAGCCATGCTGGTAAGCCGGTGAATCCGGCCCAGGAGGATTTTGTGCGCAGCATACGCAACAACATCACCCGCAACATGATGTTCAGCAACAGTTCCGGCCCGATGCAATTGGTGGATGACATCCGGGTGGTGATGATGAAGGAAGAAGCAGCTCTGTTCGACTCAAAAGATACCGACATCTTCTTCATCTTCAACCAACAGGACGAAAGTGACGCGGGCCGCATCACCGACCTTATCAGTGAACATTATCCCATTGAGGTATTGAACATCATGCCGGACGGCGAGGAGTCGTACCGTGAGAAGTCGGCGCAGCAGATACCCAAAAGCAAGCTGGCCGTGGTTTATTTCAGGTATGCAGCGGATTGGGCCATTCCTTTTGTAAAACAGATTTGGAAAGAAATCGGCGGCGCTTCATCGCCGACACAGATCATGCTGGTGGGTGAAAACGACCCGGCGAGCAATGCTTCCCGCGTGTTTAAGGCCCCCAAGGTAGTCTCTACCATTGTGGCAAAAGAAGAAGTGCCGGAGGAGGTAAAGAAGGTGTATGTCAAAGTAGTGAAACTCTAGGCGGCCTTCATGATCCAGGAAAGCACCATTTGTCCGTATACCGGGCTTCGACCCTTCACCGAAGATGAGTCTCTTTATTTCAAGGGACGCGATGAGCACATTGAGCAGGCCACGAAGCAACTGGAGAAGAACAAGTTCATCATGCTCACCGGTGCATCAGGCGATGGCAAGTCTTCGCTCGTTTACGCGGGGATTATCCCCAATGCGAAAGCGGGCTTCTTAAAATCACAATTTTCGAATTGGGCTGTAGTAGACTTTCGCCCCGAGAGAAATCCGCTTGGAAATCTTAGCCATACGCTGGCGCAACAACTGGGTATTGTGCAGGAGAGTACCGTGCGCACGGAGTTAACCCATGGCTTTTCTGCCCTGGTGGACATGTACAAAGCCTCTTCGCTTTTTACGGATACCGCCGATGACGAATGGCAGGCCCTGGATGCCAGCCAGAAGACATTGCGCAAACGCCAGTCGGCTAACCTCATCATCATCGCCGACCAGTTTGAGGAATTTTTCACCAACCCTGAAAATTTTCACAAAGGTGTTCCTTCACAGGAGGCTGGTCTCGTGACCAACCTGTTGCTGGAAACCGCGCGCATCGCCCTCGAGGAAAAACTCCCGATCTACGTCATCATTACCATGCGGTCGGATTTCATCGGACAGTGTGCTTCTTTTCGCGGATTGCCGGAGGCCATCGGGTTTTCACAGTTCTTTGTGCCCCGCCTCAACCGCGCCCAGCTGCAGGAGGTCATTGAAGAACCAGCCACCCTTAGTGGAAACAGGATATCCAGAAGACTCACGGAACGCCTCATCCATGACATGGTGGAAGGTACCGACCAGCTGCCCATCCTTCAGCATGCCCTGAACCAGATCTGGAAAATGGCCGACGAAGGCAGGGCCGAAATGGATTTGCTGCACTATGCCATGGTGGGCGGGATGAAGGGTTCGGATCTGCCGGGGGAAAACCTAAAAAGCTTTGAACAGTGGTTCGGTCAGCTGCCCACGAAAATTCAAGCGTGCTATGACCAGCCGGATTTGCAGAATGTGCTGAACACCCACGCGAACAAGCTTTACAATTTTGCTCCCCAGTCGCAGCCAGGTCAGTCATTACCGCTCTCTGAAGCCGATACCCGGATGATCATTGAATCGGCATTCAAATGTTTGACTAAGATCGACAGCAGCCGGGCGGTCCGCAACCGCATGACGCTGGGTGAAATCACGGCCATCCTGAACCAATCCCACCTTGACCATAAGAAGGTGGGCCAGGCGCTGACCATTTTCCGCGAGCCGGGAAATACCTTGCTCAGGCCTTTCCAGGAAGAAGTGCCTGAATTGACTGTAGATTCTGTCCTCGACATCACCCACGAAAGCCTGATACGGAACTGGGAGAATCTGACGGAATGGGCGAAGGAGGAATTCAGCAGCTATACGATTTACCTGGATTTCAGCCAGCAGCTGGATCGCTGGGTGGACAGCGGCAAAGCCAATTCATTTTTACTGTACATCGGGCCGCTCACCTATTTTGAAAACTGGTTCAACAAAACAAAACCCAATGTCGCCTGGATAGCACGCTACCTCGGAGAAGAACTGGACAACAAACAGCGGGAGACGAAGGCCACCACCATCCTCAACAATGCGCGCGAATTCCTGCAGCGAAGTGCGCGAAAACACGCCATCACCCGCACGGTGATGAAGTATGGGCCGAAGAAGATAGCGGCCATTCTGGCTTTGATTGCTTTTGTCACCCTGAGTTCATTTGTGGTGAAGACGTATCTCGACAGGCGCAACAGTGCTGTCCTGCAATCCCTTCATGAGCGATCCATTCCCCTGCTCAACAATCCTAAAATATATTATGCGGACAGGTCCTTTATGGCAGCCGAGCAGCTGAGGTTGAAATTGACCACCGTCCCTGAAATCCTGGCGGAGGTAAATGATCCATTGCAGAAACTTGAAATGGCCAATGGGCTTGCGATATCCCTCGTCTTCATGGGGCATACAGAACCGGCCCGTGAAATTGCTGAGGCCATGGCCATGACGGACAGCCTGCTTTCTGCTTTTGACCTGAAAGAGGCGGATAGCAAACGCCTTTCCGACTATCTTAGAATTATCAATGAATGGCGTACCACGACGGGGCTTGCGTATTTCTACAATCCCGGGGATAAACTGATGGAACTCCAGATGAAGAACGCCAGGCGATCGGCCCTGGGTGTGCTAACTGTACTCAATAGTCCTCCGCAACACTTTGAGGATGTGCTCAACTTCACCTTAGCGCTTGAAACGGCTGTTAATTTCAACAGCTTTTCAGCGGATGAATTGAGTCAGGTGATTAAGGCTCTTTCGCCTTTTGACAACCATGCACGGGGGGAGTGGGTAACCAGCCACTTCAAAAAAGACCAGCTTCTGATCAGGGGTTACCAGGGGTACGGTTTTGATTTCAACGGGTTATACCAGGAATTAGCCACCCTGTATGCCGCCACCGGCAATGTGGACCGGGCACTGCAATCCGTTGATACCCTGCTGAGGTACAGCGAACCTTATTACGAGAAGGACTACACAAATTTGCTCGACAATGCCACGAATATCGCATCGGTCTTTTATCGCAGTCAGCATGCTGATCAGCTGGACGCCTTTGTGAAGGGCTATTGCGATCGGAAAAAGATCGGCGAGATAGAATTTTATCAAAGGCTGCTGGGCAGGGCAAAGCCGTACAACCTGGTCAGGAACACCTCTTCTCAGGGCTTTTGGAATGAATCCAGCAACCTGAACCTTCAATACGGGGAAGAGAAGGAGATCGCCTTTTTCTTTGAAAAATTCAGGGAGGTGGCAAACAAAAGTACCAATGCCAATGAGCGCAATTTCCAAACTGCTGTTTCTTATAAGGACGAAGGAATTACCATAGCTTACCATGCGGAAATAAGAGGAAGGGAATACGACAAAAGAAAAGTATTCGGCCTGTTTTCAAAAAGCATTGAACATTATGGGAAAGTTGGCCAGCCTTATCTGAATGAGACCATTGAGAGAACTGTATCGTCAAACGCCGAGGTCCTCGCGGCCCCCCGCAACAGCCTCTACCTGTTTCCTGATGTTATTACGGCATTCACGCCGCTTGGCGCCCGGGACTACCATTGGAATTACATGTCCGCCAGTTTTATTGAATACCTGATCGACCAGAATCTGTTTACCGTTTTTTACCAGCAGCCCAGAGAACTGAAGCTGGTGGAAGACTGGATAACAGACTACACCGTGCATGCTTTTGCCGGTGATATCTTCATGCGCTGTCGGGTTAATGAAAAACTCCTGGTCAAACTGGATGGTGAAATCAATAAGCTTGAGGCTGGTTCAGGCATGGATAGGAATCTGCTCTACCTTCATCTTGGATTGTACGCACTGGAGAAGAAGGACCAGGCTGCAGCCCTGACCTATTATTCAAAACTGAAAGTCGAGAATTTTGGCAACCTGTTCAGGAATAAAGTACTGACGGGCTACAGCAGCTCAAGTTCCTTCAAGATGCTGGCCAATGCCTTCACCTGTTTTGTTGAGAACAACAAAACCAAGGAGGCTGAGGTTATCCTCAACTTTTTCAGGAAGCCGGCCAACCGATCTTCGCTTTATTCATTTGTGGCGCGTGATTTCACTGTGCGGAAAATGGACAGGAAACTGATCCAGCGGTTCCTGGATTCAGCCACGGTCGAAATGCGGCGTGTAGAGAACATGAACTCCGATCAGCCAAACCGCGCGCGCATTGCGATAGAACTGGTTACACTGGACCCCACGGAAAATTCAATCCAGGAAGCCAAGGGCATTATTAAAAACCAGGTGTTTAAGTTTATTGTACTTCAGCGTATGGCGAGGGGGTTGGCCTATCGCAGTGAATTGTTCAAGGCCACCGAGGTGGTGCCATCCAATATTTCAGACTACGATCAAATGGATTTTATGTACAACATCCTGCTGGGCTATGCCGAACGAGAGCCGGTCGCCCCGGAGTGGCGCGAATATGAAGACACGTATATGTGGTTCAATAAATCGGATTTTCTCCCTTACGTAGATGAAACCAACTAGCGAGCCGCTCATTTGCCCTTATACCGGCCTCCGTTCGTTTACGGAAGAGGAGTCATTGTATTTCAAGGGACGTGACGAACAGATTGATCAGGTGGCCCGGCTGCTGGAGCGAAACAAGTTTCTGATGCTGACGGGCGCCTCCGGCGAAGGTAAATCATCGTTAATCTACGCCGGCCTTATTCCCAACGCGCGCGCCGGCTTCTTCAAAGCGAAATACACCAATTGGATCGTTACCGATTTTCGTCCGGAACGTACGCCTGTCAAGAACATGGCGACGGCAGTGGCAGAGACGTTCGGTGCGCAAGCCGGCACCATCGAAACGGAGTTGCGTCGTGGATTTTCTTCCCTGGTAGACTTGTATGCAAACTCCTCATTTTATGTTGATGAGACCGAGGAGTCCTGGAAGGCGATGGATGAAAAGGACAGAAAGAACAAACTACGGGGTGCCGCCAACCTGCTCATCATTGTTGATCAGTTTGAGGAATTTTTTACCAACCCGGAGAATTACCTTAACGAAGTTCCCTCGCAGGATTCCCAAATCGTCGTTAACCTGGCCCTGGAAACGGCCCGCATCGCGCTGCAGCGGAACCTGCCGGTGTATGTAGTGTGCACCATGCGGTCGGATTACATCGGGCAGTGTTCGGCGTTCAGGGGATTGCCGGAGTACATCGGCTTCTCACAATTTTTTGTGCCACGCCTGAAGCGAAAGGAAATCAAGCAGGTGATTGAAGAGCCAGCTGTACTCAGCGGTAACCGCATCACCCGCAGACTGGTTGAACGCCTGGTGTATGACCTCGCAGATGGGATTGACCAGCTTCCCATCCTGCAGCACGCGCTGCGACAGGTATGGCTGGCCGCCAGTGACGGCCAGGAAGAAATGGATTTGCTCCACTATGCCATGGTGGGGGGAATGGCGGCCGCTGAACTGCCGGAGGAGGACCAGTCACGCTATGCGGCGTGGTTTGAGGGTGTTCCTGAAACCCAGCAAAAATTTTATGAGAACCCAGGGCTGAACAAAATCATTGAAATACACGCCAGCCGGCTATATGAGAGTGGGTGGATCTACTACAATGAGTCGCACCCTGACCACCCCATCACCCAAAAGGATGCCAAGCGGATCATAGCACTCACTTTTGCATGCCTTACCAAAATTGATGACAGCCGTGCCGTGCGGAACCGGATGACCCTCGCTGAGATCACCAACATCATCAATCAGCCAAACCTGACAACGACAGTAGTAGGCGATGTACTCAACCTTTTCCGGGAGACCAACAACTCCTTTGTCCGGCCCTATAAAACAGAGGAACCGGATACGCATGCTTTGACGGGTTCTGCAGTGCTCGATATCACCCATGAAAGCCTGATCCGCAATTGGGGACTTCTGAACAAGTGGGCCAGCCAGGAATTTGAATTCTACACCACCTTCCTGGATTTCAAAAAGCAATTGTCACGCTGGAAGAACAGCGGCAAAAGTTCGGCCTTTTTACTGCCATTGGGTCCGCTTACTTATTTTGAAAACTGGTACAACCAGTGCAAGCCCAACACATATTGGATTGACCGGTATTCGGAAATCAAGAATGATACTTCACAATCCTTGCAGCAATCGGCCGTCTTGCTGACGGACACAAGGGAATTTATCAAGCGCAGCGCCAGCAAGGTCATGCTGACCCGGGCATTCATGAAGTATGGGGCGGGCAGGATCGCTACCGTATTTGCTCTGGTTGCCATGTTGATGATGACCGGCTTCTACTGGTATGATGCCGAGCGCAAAACCAACAAGCAGGTGGAGAGACAGGTGATGGAAAAAGCCCACGTGCTGCTGCAGTCTAAAGAGGTAAGTGACCTCAACAAGGCTACCTATTTGTTGATGGAAGAGCGGATCAATAATGGGAGCCTGCTCACCTACCTCCAGGGAGTAAAAAATAAAGAGCAGCAGATAGAATTGTCCATTGCAGCCTATCGCCTGATCTTGTATTACGACAAGCACAGTACCATGCCGTTGAAATCAGAACTGATGGAAGGTATTGTGAGTGAACTGAAGGGTTATGAAGGGAGTGGGCATGACCGGGCAACCTTCTTGCTGACACAGCAGAATCAATTTTTGCTTTTGCTGGCTTACGATGAGTACTACAATCCCTCGGCTCACGTTGCCGGGGAAGTTATTCCTGCTGTTACGGCGCTTCAGTATGAATTGATCGGGTACTTTTTCTCCAGCGAAAAACCGTACAAACAGATTGTCCCAACGGAATTGAATATCGCATTGCAGCTTTGGCTCACTTTTGGTCATCCAACAGCCTCAGCGGTCAATGATGTATTGTCGGCGATTTCCCCTTTTGGGGATACCACGGCGCAGCGCGCCTTCGGCCACTACTTTGTCAAGGGCAACTATGAAAGCAATGGTCGTATTCCGAGCGACTTCAATGGAGGCTACCATACCCTGGCCTCACTCTATGCGGCCGCTGGGCAGGCTGATCAGATCATTCGTTGCTTTGAACAACTGCCAGAAACCTATTTCAGGAGCAGCCTGTTCAATAACTACAACAATATCCTCGGTTATCTTTACCAATATGGCCATGTTGATCAAGCCCCGAAGCTTTCGAAGTGGCTGGTGGAGCATTACCCAAGCGATGATCCGCTTACGGTGTACCGAAACACCATCATTCGATCAGGATATATACCCGGATTGTTCGGCATTAACCTCGTTAAGAATTTTACCCGGTCCAATTCGGGTTACTTTCATGTCAATCTGGGCCTGGCCAACCGTGAGCAGTTTTTTTCCCTGGCCAATGAATATGAGCGTCTGGCCAGAGAGGTGAAAGATCCGAACGAAAGGAATTACCTGTTGGCCATGCACTACAAGCGGGTCGCGGTATTGTACAGCAAGTATCTCTTTGATCGTGGGCTGCCGGCAGACCAAAGCCAAATGGATGAATGGCTGGATAAGGCATGGATGCATTTTAAGCAGGTCGGCGAAGAGCACCTGGCCGGAAAGGTGGCCGTAAACCACCGGTATTTCAGCGATGGTGTCCGGACTTTTCAATCAGCTCGCAAGCTGGTGTTTCTGTATCCTGATTACCGGGACGGCTGGTTTGCACAAAAATTCAATACGGATGTCTTTATGAGTTATGTTATCCGGAAGGGATTATTGAACGATAACTACAGTACACCAGAATCGATCAACCTGATACACGACTGGATTTCTTCGGGGCACGAAGTTTTCTTGTTTAAAAGATTTGGGGAGGGTACAGGCTATTTTCAGAATGATTTCGTCATTCCGGATAAATTGCTGGAGGAGATCCTTGCCTTTGCCAATGCATCCGCAGCCGGCAAGAACTTCGATACGAATTTACCTTTGCTGATTCTGGCGAACCGAAGCTTTGATCATGGGGACCCAAACAAGGGAATGGCGTATTTTAATCGAATGGAGAAAGAGAAGCTGCTGAGTTCGGGTAATAAGTATGAATACCTGAGTCAGACCTACTTTATTAATTCGATCATTGACTTAAGCACACACCTGGCGGTAAATGGTCAGGTGGATGAAGCAATGAAGATCATTGCGCGCTATGAGCCTTACCAAAAGGCATTTTGTTATGCCGCTGTGGCCAACGGCCTTTACAAGACCTATCAGCCTGCTACATTCACGTTTCTCGATTCGGCGTTCCATACCATTGACAAGGTTGACTTCAATACACTCGTTACGGGAACCACTGATGAACGTGATGTAAGGCGGTTCCTGGTGTATGTCCTGGGGAAAGTGGGCGGAGAAAGAATGAATGCGCTTTCGGAAAATCTGATCAAGGAGTTGATTGAGACATCAAAAGTCCGGGGTGTTACCGGGATGATTCTGGGTACGGCCACCGACGGGAATTATTACACAGCGTTGAGCGTCATGCCTTCCACCCTGACGGAAGACCAGGAGCTGACATGTTATTATACCATCCTGGGTCAGATTGTACGCAGTCGGGAGGAAGTGTCGGATTGGAAAGGAATGGATGAATCGCTGCTTTGGGAATTCACTTACTTTTTAGCCCCGGGATAATGAAAAAGAACATCGTCGTTTATTATCTGTTAATGCTGCTGCTTGTGATGGGCGCATTTGCCTCCATGGCACTGAACAGTTATGGGGTTGCATTGATGAGCTATGCGGCCGCCGGGTTTGGTATTGCCCTCCTGTATGAGCTCATCCTGCTTCTCCCCCGACGCGCTGCCCTGGCAGCCCTTGAAGGGAGCATGATGGGCCTTGAGCTTTTTTCACTCTCGGTCTTGTGTTTTCTGTATGCTGCCAGCGGACTAATGATCAGCGTACCCCTGAGTGATAAAGTAACCTATTTTTTCCTTGTCATGCTGGCGGGTATAAACATTTTTAATCTTTTCCAGACACGTAAGCAGATCAATGAGGGGCCCTTTGGTTTCAGAATGAGCCTGTTGTTGTACTTCATCGCTTTAATACTGCTGGTCGCCGCCGCGGTTTTCAGGGGGAATCTTGCCATGTACATGTCCCTGGCCGCGTTTTCGTGCCTGGTTGGTTTTCTTGTCCTGGGTTGGCGAGCCGTCATTATTGAGGGTGAAGAAACCAGCGCCGTTCAAAAAGTGCAACGGTTCAGGAATAAATCCGGCTTGCAGCTCGTCGGATTCGGATTGATCATTGCCTACTACTCACTCAATACCCTCCACATGCTGCCACCGCTGTATTTTGGCTCCATGCCAAACGGCTATGCCAAAGTGGTAACACAGCAAGGCAAGGACAGTAAATTGCCCGACCCAAAAGTATTTGAAGAGGCTTATAAGAGGTTTATCAAAGGAAAATAAGGAGTGGCATAGTCAAGCCCCCCTGGGTTCAGGAAGACAAAGTTCTGTAAAGCGCCGGGGGAGGATTGACACCTTCACCTCACGGCACACACCACCTGACGCATTCAAAACGCCCTGACCGCCCTAACATAGTAGGCCGAGTTCTTATAGTACCCGCCTGTGGGTCCGTATCCATCGTTGGAATATTGTGAGTAGGCCAAGTTGTAGCTGGCTTCGGTTGAACTCCAATACAGTGAACTGGGAGCCGGCCCAAAATTTCCCAGGTTCTTCATAGTCTTCAGGTTGAAGTACATCGCGAAGCACTCGGACTTGGATGGCAAAAACCAATCGCTGTAACCATTCAGGGTAAGGTCGTTGCAGATTTGCGCAGCGTAGCTTCCGGTACCCTGCACCGCTACGATCAATTCGGTATTGATTTTTCCTGTGCCGATATCTGAGCCAAAAGCACCTGTTACCACATGGGCGCCATTCCACCAGGGGAGTGCCGTGGACTGATCGGTTGGAGCACATACCAACCCGTGTTTCTTGGTGTCGTCCAGATAAAAGATAATTCCACCCTCATAAGTTTGACCAATGGCCAGAGGGACAGGATCGGCATCCTTTTTACTGCAACTGGCCATGAGCAACAGGAAAAGACCCCATTTTATGACCAGTGCGTACGGGACAAATTTGTAGTGTTTCATAACCTGTTTAATTAGAATTGGATTAATACACTCAATCTGCAGGAGTCAGTAAATATTGTCTTTTTGAAAGTGATGCACAATGAGTTGTATCACCCGCCTTTTGGATATTGATCATTACAGGTTTGATTTTCCTTTTGACTGAAATTCAGGTGCCAACTGTGTCAACTTGATTTTTTTAACGCCCTGACTTCTTCCCGGAGCATCCGAAGCTCAGTGATGATTTCACTTATGTTGGCCGGCGATTGGCCCGGGTTGGTGTCGTTCGGGGTTTTTGAGGCTGCCGCCTTCAGTTCGCTGTGTCCCGCGGCAACCCGGTCAGCCACCTGCGAGGTCATCACCGCGACAAATACGTTGAAAGCAATGATGGAGGTAAGCCAGACAAAACTCACAAAATAGATTTGAATGATGATGGGTGGGTAGCCCGGCATGTTCGTTCTGATATCTTCCATCACACCCGACCAGTTGTCCAGCGTCATCACCTGGAAAAGGGTCACAAAGGAATCAACCACGGAACTGAAGTTGCAGGTGGCAAAGACTTTTCCGTCGAACATGTATATTCCGATAATCGCATAGATGTAATTCAGGATCACGAGCAGTCCGGCAAAGGAGAGTACCGTGGGGATCATACTGACGATTCTGCGCTCCACCTCTTTCAGATGCTCACTGATGTCCAGGAGCCGGATAATCCTGAAGATTCTAAACATCCGGCCAATCTGCATAACGGCCGGGTTGACGAACAGGTGGGCAAGCAGGCCAATGACACTCAGGGCAATGAGGAGGAAATCGAAATAGTTCCAAAACCCATGCTCTGCAAATTCCAGCCTGGTGTGCACGGACCCATTCTCCGTTTCTGTTTTGCGTGTGAATAGCCTGAAGTACATCCATGGCCGGTCTTCGGCCAGAATCCTTACGGCCATTTCAAAGGTGAAGAAGGCCACGTAAGTGAAATCGAAAATATGAAACAGCTCTTGTGTTTGAGGGTCTTTGGTGAGGGTTTCAAGGCCTACGATGATGGCGAAGGAGACAATCGCGTAATTGACGACGTTGCCAAACCTCTTGCTCCGTGCAAATTCCCGCAGCTGTTCGTGCGTCATGGGTTTTGTTTTAGACGTTGCAAAGTTTAGCACATAATCAGGTGGCGGGAAATGATTTTCATCATAACCCAGGGCGGGATTATTTCTTTTTTCTCGCGATGTGGTTCGTGGTGTTCGCAGCCGGACCAGTTTTGATTGACCCAAGGATTTTGGGTATTAATCATCAGCCATGATGACCGCTGTCATTTGGAATCAATTGGGAATAACCCACTTTGCCTATAACCACATCCCGTTCTTTTCATGGACTTGTCATTGTATTGGTGGACCGGCTTCAATCTCTTTATCCTGGCCATGCTGGCACTGGACCTGGGTGTATTTCACCACAAGTCAAAAGTAATCACCGTAACCGAAGCCTTCATCTGGACAGGCTTCTGGGTCGTGCTGTCTTTCTGTTTCAACATCATGGTCTACTACATTTTTGGTGAGGTGAAGGCCTTTGAGTATTTCACGGGATACCTCATCGAAAAATCCCTGAGCATGGACAACATCTTTGTGATGATATTGATCTTTTCCTATTTCCAGGTGCCTGAAGCCTACCAGCACAAGGTCTTGTACTGGGGCATCCTGGGCGCGCTGGTGATGAGGGGAGCCTTTATTTTCTCCGGTGTGGAGTTGATCCACAAGTTCCATTGGCTCGTTTATATTTTTGGAGCCTTCCTGGTGTACACCGGAATCCGGATTATGAAGAGCGGGGAAATCAAGCTTGATCCGATGAACAATCCGCTGTTGAGATTTGCAAAGCGGTTCTTTCCAGTCACGGAGGGCTTCAAAGAGGATCGTTTCTTCCTGAAGATGGATGGAAGAATCTGGGCCACACCCTTGTTCCTGGTGGTGGTTGTCATTGAATCAACTGATGTCGTTTTTGCCGTGGATTCCATCCCGGCGATCATCGCCATTTCGGACGATGCCTTTATCGTGTATACTTCGAACGTGTTCGCCATTCTGGGATTGCGGTCCCTGTATTTCGCCCTGGCCGGGATGGAACGGTATTTTAAGTACCTGAAATACGGGATATCCGCTATTTTGATATTTGTTGGACTGAAGATGGGACTGGTTGACTTCATCAAAGTGCCAATTGTTGTATCATTGGCCTTTATTTTCACAGCACTGGCGCTGTCCACACTGGCATCGATGATCTTCAAAGCGAAAGAAAAAGGAGAACATGAAATAGATCAGCATGGTTAAAATGTGAGTAATGACGAGAACCCGAATATTATGAAAACCCTGTTTGTGTGTACTGACTTGTCTTCCGCCGGAAATAATTCGGTAAGATTTGCGGCTCACCTCGCCGAAGACTTTGGCTGTGAGTTGATTGTTTTTCATGCGGTGCACCTGCCTCCTTTTAAGCCAACGATCGAAGAATCAGAATTGAACAAGTTCAGAAAGGACACCGAGGCCGCCCAGCAGAAAGACCTGGAGTTGCTGGTCACCAGCATTTACCGGGAGGAGGGATTGAAGCGGACCCCGGACCGGGTCAGGACGGCGGTCAGGATTGAAGCGTTTGCGGCGGACGCCATCATGGAAGGTGCAGCCGGATCTCGCGCCGACCTGATCATTGCAGGAACACACGGCGCCACAGGGATGAAAATGCTCGGAAGCATCACCAACGAAATTATCTTCAAGTCTGAAACGCCGGTGCTGGCCATCCCTCCCGAGTCGAAGTACAGAAGAATTCAAACACTGGTCTATGCCACTGACCTGAATAACACAGTCAACGAGCTCCGGTGCATCGTGCCCATCGCCGCCAAAATGGATGCAATCATAGAAATCCTTTACCTGGATTTTGGGAAGGATGACGGCAGTCCCTCCCTGGACGAAAAGGAACTGGTCAAACAAATCGGTTACGACAGGATCAAGGTCGTCATCCGGAAGGAAAGAAAGGGCGCGAACATGGTCGAAGAGATGGAGCAGTATATCGAAAGCCGAAAGCCCGATATCCTGGTCATGTTCCCTGAAGAACGCAGTGTATTGGATAAGATATTTGTCCGGAGCAAAACCGAAGAACTGGCTTACGACGCAAAACTCCCATTGCTCACGTTCCTGAAGTCACAGGTTGGAAAGTAAAATTCCATGCTAAAGAGCCCAAAAGCCAGCCCGAATGGGGATGGTCATGATTTGATTTGTAAACCGGATTAAATCTCCACCTTCTCTATCGCGCTCACGGGCACCAGGCAGCCGCCTTTGAGCTGAACGAAGTCGCCTTCCAGTTCGAAGAAGTCAGAGAGTACTTGAACGGTGGTTCCGTCGTTGAGTCGAACCCAGATTCCGATTTCATCATGGTCCGAGGCCGACTCTGACGTGGCCGACAGCAACATGCGCTTGCGCTCGGCGATCGCAGCGTGATTGGTCAGTACCTCCTCCTTGGGAAAGCGCTTGTTGGCGAGTTCTTCCAGGGTAATGGGCACCGGCGCTTTGTGCCGCTGCCAGTGCTGCATTTCCTTGTCGAACCATTCCTCGGCAGCGGGTGTCCAACTGTAGTTTTTTGAAATGAAATCGAGCGTATCCCTCTCGATGTTGGTCAGAACATTGTCTTCTTTGACAATGGCCAGCAGAACCTGCGCATCCTTGAGGGAAATCCGGCCGTCGCCGGCACCCTCAACCATTTGAGCCGCCTCATCAAGCAGCCTGGTGCTTAACTTTTTGCCTTCAACGGTTTTGTAGTTGCTCATAAACAGCGGGTTTTTGGGTTCTATTCCTTCAGAAGCAATTTGATTATTCGCACCCTATTCCGGAATGAGAACGGACATTATTCGTCATGATATTCGTCATCTGGGTCCTGCGGGGGCGAATCCTTGCCGTTTTGGGGCTTGAACTCAATATTTTCAGCTCCCCTCACTTTCTTCCTGCCCGTATGAAACGCTATTTCACGTTGGGCGATGTTCCAGGCAGCACAACAAGGGGTTGGTCAATCACCGTGGTGCCTGAACGCAATTTAACGGTATAGTGGCCGGCAGGCAGAAACTTGTCATAGTGAATAAAGTACGGAAAGTCGCTCGACTCCCGGTTAAACACCAGGTCCCAGCGATACTCATTAAACCCGGCCATACCTTGCAGGGAAACTGTCCAGGCTTCTTTGTTGTCTTTGTCGAAGACCGCCAGCGTCACAGCCTTCGGCTGGCTCAGCCAAAAGGAGAATGACACTTTTTCTACTGTTCGATACTCTGGGTCTCCCTCGGTCGAACTGAACCACGGTCTTTTGGCTTCCGGGATTTCAAAGAGCCGATCTTTTCCGGCAGGCCAGTTTTCAGCCGCCATTTTTTGAATCGGCCGTAGATTCATTTTGTAAATTCCTCTTCCATGGGTGGCGGCCACAAGGTCCATGGTTGGCTCATGGATTTCCAGATCGGCGACCATCGTTCCGGGCATGTTCCGGCCGAGACTGGACCAGTGTGCACCACGGTCAATGGAAACATAAACACCGCGAAATCCGCCCGCATACAGAATATTTTCTCTGGTAGGATCTTCCAGTATCACCTGGATGGGTTCATCCGGCAGCCCTGCTGAAATCGGCTTCCAGTTCTTTCCCTGGTCTTCGGAAACGTAGAGGTAGGCATGAAGGTCATCATAGTTAATTCCGGTCATGGCGAGGTAGACCCGGCCTTTGGAAAAGCGGGAAGGATAAATGCTTCGGATGTAGTTGTTCGCCAGGCCTGCGGAATTTTCATTCCACGATCCGCCGTCGTCACCGGAAACCCAGAATGAGCCCTTGTCGGTGCCCGCATACAGAAGGCCCTTTTCGATTTTCGATTCTGCGATTGCCCCTGCCGCAAAACTCTTTTTTTCCTTGGTTCGTGAATTGGAAAGATTCGGACTGATTGGTTTCCAGGTGTCCCCCCGGTCTGTACTCTTCAGCATAAAATTACCGCCGTGGTACAGCGTTTTGCTTTGGTGTGGTGAAATAAAGTAGGGAGCGATGTAATTGAACACCAGGGTGTCCTTGTATTCCTTTGGCAGCGTAGGCTGGATGTGCGCGGCGATGTCTTTGCGTGTGTCCAGCCTTACTACTGCGCCATGCTGCATGGAGTAATAGACGATGCTGTTGTCATCCGGATCGACCTGCGATACGCAGCCGTCGCCGCCGTCCCAGGGATCAATCCAGAGGTACTTCCAGAAATCTGGGAACCGAAGGTTAATTTCTCTTGCCGGACCGTACACAGTGGCGTCATCCTGGGTTCCGCCGTAGATGGTGTAACTCTTTTGATCAATGGTGATGTCATAAAATTCGCCGACGGGAATGTTATTATAATGTACCCAGGTCGCACCGGTGTCGTAGCTGACGTAAAGACCTCCGTCGTTCCCAACGGCAATGTGTCTTGGGTTCTCCGGGTTGATCCACAACTCACATTGATCAAGGTGCAGGCCTTTGGCAAGGCTCGGGTTCATCCTCGTTACCTGGCCGCCGATAAAGGAGAAGGTCTTTCCGCCATCGGTGCTGTGGGCGAGCCGGATGCCCAGGCAAAACACGTCCTCATCATTTTTTGGATTCACATAGACGTCTGTGAAATACCATCCGAGGCCCTGGAAGATCTTGAGGGGTCCGGTGTGCGTTTTTTCCCAGGTCAGTCCGCCGTCAGTTGTTTTATACAGTTCGGCGGAATGATCATTGTCATTGCCCCGGTTATCCACAAACGCATAAGCTTTCCTTGGATCTGAATAAGAAACAGTCAGTCCGATTCGCCCTACCTTCGGACCAGCCGGCAGACCATTGACGCACAGGGCCCAGGTTTTTCCTCCATCTCCACTCCGATAAACTCCGCTGTTCTTACCGCTTACTCCGGGGTAGACTTCCCACAGGGAAGCATACATGACCAACGGGTCGGACGGAGCGATCACGATGTCATTGGCACCCGTAGCGTCATCCAGGTAGAGGACGTGTTCCCATGTCTTTCCTCCGTTCACCGTTCTGAAAAGGCCGCGCTGCCTGTTCTTCGACCACAGGTGGCCGAGGACAGCGACCAGCACAATGTTTGGATCAGTCGGGTGTATTGCAATTTCTGCAATGGACCATGAGTCCTCAAGCCCGATGTGTTGCCAGGTTTGGCCCGCATCGTCGGAACGGTACATGCCCGTGCCTGGTATAGTGAAATTTCTGGGTTTCTTCAGGTTCTCACCTGTGCCCAGGTAGATTACTGAAGGATTGGAAGGGGCAAGTTCAACATCACCGATGCCGAAGGAGGACTGGTTCTCAAATACCGGCTGCCACGAAGTTCCATGGTTGACCGTTTTCCATAAACTGCCTGAACCAAAGCCGACATACATGGTGCCCGGGTGGGCAGGATCCAGTTGGACGACGTCGGCTCTCGCAGAGTTTAATGTTGGACCAAGGGAGATCCAGTCGAGGTTGTATTTGGTTTCGGTTTGCAGCGTGCGATAGGTCTGAAACGAAGCCTCGAGGGGGAAAGGCACCGGCTGAGCCAATGCGGGCATAATTAGTCCCAGGCAAATAGATTTAACCAAAATGACGGCAACAGAAGATGGTTTCATTAACGGCAGCTTTTCTTTTGTCAATATAAGTCCAAATTATGGATCATGGAATGTGTCAGGTATCAATTGACCCAGACCCAGTGCTGAATTCGTTCACGAAGGGGCAGGCTATTATATGCAAGTGTCAGGATTAGTCTTCGCCCCATTCTTCACTTGGAAAATGATTATTATTGTTGATGTTCACCTGATATGTGTTTTAGAAAATTGATTCTGGCTTCAGTGTTGGCTGCGTTTGGAGGAAGTGCTGCGTTTTCCCAATCGCTTACGCATTACTATCACAATGCGTTCTGGGGCAGAATTGTGCTTTCCGACAAGATCAGTAAGAGGTTCGGATGGGAAGTCTACCTTCAGGAGAGGACCCAAAATGATCCAACAGAGAAGCTTACTATTTTTAAGTATCACCAATTGACCAGCTATTGGCTTTGGATCCATTATCAGGTAAGCAAGGATCTCCGCTTTTCAGTCACGCCATTTTGTTATTTTAGTACGATTGCGTTATTTCCACAGCCGGCTGAAATTGGCAACCGTGGCGTCAATGAATACCGATGGGCAGTCCAGCTGGAGCACACCCAAAGATTCAGAAAATTGCTGTTTGCCAACCGATACAGTATAGAGTATCGCTTTCGGGATATCGTAACGGAGGGGCAATTTGTTCCCAATTACCGGGTGCGTTACCGGGCCAAACTGGAGGTGCCATTGACGGGGGAGAAGCATCCGATTAGCCTGATTGTATTTGATGAAGTGCTATTGGAATTTGGGCAAGCCGTGCAAAGTTCACCTGCTATTTTTAATCAAAACAGATTATACGCCGGCTTCAACTATGAAGTGATGAAGAATGTCAAGTTCAATCTTGGGTACATGTATCTTATTCAGGAAAGATTAACGGGAACCGCTATAGATATATCCAATGTACTTTGGGCCACAGCCACTTTCGAGAATCTGTTCAGTCAGTTTTATAAGAAGAAAGAGGCTGAAAACGAAAAACGAAATTAGATGCTTATTGAACAGGATCAGACTTTTTCCGGAGGCGTTAAACTAAGAAAACATGACCGTGAATACCAAACTTGTCGTGACGCTGAGTGCGTTCCTCATGGGAGGAACCGGAATCGCCCTGACCTTTATGCCCCAGGAGGTCTCTGCCTGGTTTGGCTGTGAATCGCCAGCTTCGGCCCTGCCGTTCCAGTTATTGGGTGCCTTGTATTTTGGATTTGCAATGACCAACTGGACAGCCCGCGCAAACCTCATCGGTGGAATCTATGGAAGACCCATTGCCATTGGAAACCTGTGTCATTTTATGGTAGCTGCCTTAGCGCTGGTAAAAGGAGTGTCTTACGGTCTCAACTTTGGAATGCTGTTGATGATGGTCTATGCTGTTCTGGCCATCATGTTCGGACTAATCTTTTTTACCCACCCGATAAAAGACGGCGAATAATCGGCAGCGGAATAGCCAGGACTGCTACCAGACCCACCAGGGTGCTTCGGTCACTTCGGCATAAACCCATAAATCAAAAAAACCGTGTGCCAGCAGGCAGGGCAGGAGTGAGCCGGAACGATACCGTGCAAATCCCAGGACCAGGCCAACCACAAAGGTCAGGACAAAAAGACGCTGAAGGCTCATGTCAATGAGTTGCGCGGGTAACACAAACAAAAATGATTTGTACCCGGCGTGCGAAAGTGACCCCAGTACTACCGCGGCTTCTTTATTCCACCGTCCGGCTTCGCCCTGAACGAAGCCCCTGAAGATGATCTCCTCACAGCATCCGATCATGATGGAGATCATCACAAATCCGCCGAAGCGTGTCGGGTGCCACGGAAGTTGAATGGATGAGCGATAGTATGCAGCCAGTACGAGGGAGGCAACCAACGACAGGAACACGACCAGCCAAAGGGATCGTCTCCATTGCCAAAGGGAAAGGCCCAGGTATACTTCTGGATTTCTTTTGAGAACAGTACTGATGCAGAAAGCCGACAACAGCAGGCTGGCTGCTGCCAACCCCTTTGCTGGAAAGGGTGTGTGAATGAACAGCGCAAAAGTCCACAGAAAAAACGTCAGCAGCAGCGACAGAATCAGGGCTTGGGTGGACTGCCTGAGAACCATTGTTCCCTAGGCCTTTTGCCGGCGGACCAGGAAAAGCAACACAGCAAGCGGCAGCAGGAGAAGCAGCCAGCCGGTGCCCATGCACAATCCTGAGTTCGGTGAAATGACCGTCGAGGGCAGAGCCTGCCGGAGGGCATTGGCGCGGGTACTGTCTTCCAGGAACTTCGCCGGAACGGATAAATATTTTAAACCCTTAAATGAGTACAGTGTTGTGTCCAGCCCGACTTCATTGGAAATCACCAGGTATTTCAAACGAGGAAGTTTGCCCAGAGGAGAAAAATCTTGCGTGGAATCCTGGTTAATGAGGCTCAGCAATTCCAGGGATGGCAGCACGGCAGGAATCTGATCCATGGCCTTGACCATTCTCGGTGCGCCGAGGGAAAGCCATTTCAGATTCTTGATCCCTTTTAATGAGTCCATGTTAAAATCCCTTTGGATGATCAGCGTTTGAAGGTCGGGATGGTACCGCGCGATGGTATAGGGTGCAACGCTGTCAACAGAGAAGTTCAGTTCCCTGAGGTGATTGAGCATTTTCCAGGGGGGTGCACCGGGTGTTGCCAGGCTGCCTCCAATGATGGTCAACTTCTCCAGTTGCGGATTTTGTTTAAAGAAATCAGGCCCTGGCAACGGCCCATCCACGGTAATGAACAAGGCCTTCAGGGAGGGAATGGAGGGCAGCACGTCGGCGGGATTCGATTGGGAGAAGTCAATGACCAGGTATTCAAGGTCATGGAAATTTGCGCGTGCGAGACTCGTCATGTTCCTTGTCCCTTCCGACATGATCAGGACATGGGGCTTGATAAACTGTGCAAACCAGGCCAGATCACTGTCCGTGATGCCAGCCGTATCATAATTCAGGGTCACGGACAGCCCGGGATTCATGGTTGCCAATTGTTGAAGGTAAACCCGGTGAGATTCCAGCGGGGGAATGTTAAACCATAGATTCTTCACATGATTCAAGTGCTTTCCTTCCTGTTGCTGCAGCCAGGGAAGAAGTTCTTGGTTTGTGTCAATCTTGATCTGGTACAGCTCATCATTCAGGTAATACCGAAAATTTTCCTGGCGTAGGGTCAGGGTGTCAGGCAGGTCTTTTGCAGCAGTTAGAAACAGGTCGTCGGAGAAAAGGAGATCACCATTTTCCGCTGGGAAACTGACACGACTGGAATCCGCATTGAAAGCAGTTTCTGATATTTTATAGGTGAACACTGAGAACTTGTCTCCTTCCTTTAGCGTAATCAGTCGAATGGAATTTTCAGGCGTCCGGGTGCAAGCCGCAAGCAGGAGCAGGGAAAAGAGGCTGTATCGCGCCGAGAGTCCTTTCAGGGTCATGGTATAAATAAATGGGAACTCATTCAAAAGTACGAAACTATTGGGGCAGTGCGGCCCAGGATTTCATATTCCGAAATAACGGCTGGTAACCTACGGCTGGTCCTGCCGGGCTGATTTCGCATTTCTCAGGAAGGTTTTGCCGGTTGCCAGGTCGGTTGCCAGTTGCTGGATGGTTTTTTCCTTCATCAACCTGGACAGTCTTTCCTTATAGGCCTTCACATCATGATGGATGGGGCAGGGGAAATTGTCGGAACATTGTTTCAGGCCCAGCGAACACCTGTCGAGTACCTCCGCACCGTCTATGGCCTTCACAATGGCGTTGAGCGTAACAGGTAAGGCATTGGGTTCAAGGTAGAAACCTCCATTGGGCCCCTTGATGGAAGAGATGATTCCCTGCCTCGAAAGCGTTTGAAGAATTTTTGCTGTAAAATGAACCGGTGAGTCAATCTCCTGGGCAATTTCTTTGATGCCCACTTTGGAACCGCCGGTGCTGTTCGTGGAAATATACAGGGTCGCCCGAATGGCATATTCGCAGGCTTTGGAGAACATAAGGTCAGGTGTCTAGCTTGCGGATTATGGTGATGCAAGTGATGATCAGACCGTTTTCAGGACGCCGCCCATATAGTGTTGAAACATCCGGCCCAGTTTTTCCTCGGCCTCATCCAGGCTGTCTTTGATTTTGCTTTTCAGGTGTACAACCTCCTGGTCGGCTTCGTCCGACAGGTTCCTGTAGTAGGCGATGCCGCTGATCAGGTTTTCATAAAAATGCTGGATGTATGCTTTTCGCTTGTTGTCAATGGACCCCCGGGCCTCAGCCAGCAATTCGGTCCAATAGGCCACATACAGATGAAGTTCCTTGATGAACATATGGGGCCGGCCGGCGTGAATGACGTTTGTTCGGCCGTAAATATGATCGACCATTCTCTTCAGCGAAATGATCTCTGAAAAATAGGCAATGTTGGGTCCCGGGCAGACGTTCACCGATTCCAGTTTCTTGAAGGGTTGCAGGTTGTATGTTTTTACAGCGGCATTGCTCAGGCCAATGCATAAACACTCTTTGTCAAGCACCTCCTGCAATTGATGGCGGTAGTCCGCCTCGGGTAAATTCAATGATTTCAATTGTTCGATCTTCTGCTTTTGATACGTGTGGGAAGCGCTGCAGATGGGTTCTTTGCCGAACTCCGTGTTCGACACCAGGTATTTTTCAGTGCATGGGCTGCCAGGCATTCCCTTTTCAATGCGGGCGATCTTCTCTTGTTCGGCCGTTGTCCCTTTCAGGTAGTGAAACCGGATGCCCAGGGGAGAATTCCGGCTGAGGATCACGTCCTGTTCTTTGGCCCGACTGAGCAATTTAAGGGTAGGTTCATCCACGGTGGTGGCTTCGGGTACCAGCAAGAACGGCGTACCCCAGCCGGTACCATCGAGACCGTAATAATTGCGCAAAAGCTCATCTTCACTGTGTGTGCCGATGCCGCCCTGGGCAGTGATCTTTTGGGGAGGAGGCTCTGTAAATCCCGTTTTCCCTTTCAGAAGCAACGCCTGGTTGTACATATCAAACAGGGTCTTCACCAATTCATTTTTCTTGGTCTTGAATTCTTCCAGGATGGGCCCAATCAGGAAGCCATCCGTGGCGAAGGCATGACCGCCGCAGTTTAGCCCTGACTCGATTCTGAATTCACTTACCCACAATCCTTTCTTGGCCAGCATTTTTCCCTGGATAAAGGCCGAGCGGTAGTCTGATACCTTGATGACTATTTTCTTCCTGAAACCACCAAAATGATCGGCGTCAAATTCGGTGAGCGTTTCCAGGTAACTGAACAGGCGGGGGTTCATTCCAGCCGACAAAATGAGCGATGAGTTCGTGAGGCTGCTCCTGGCATAACCGCGCAGGGCCGAAACCGCATCGGAGCCATCTTCAATAATATTGCCTAGTTTGTCCGTTGTGTTCCGATCCAGCTTGGTCATGATGTTCACATCAATCGACCCGGGCTCGATTTGTTGTCTGAGCCAGTGTTCCAGCTGCTCGCGGTCGTCAGGATCTTCCAGGGTGTCGAGTTGGTGGTAGATTCTCTTCAGGTCGCTTTGTTCCGGAAGCATATCGAAGAATTTGGTGATATCCGAACCAGGCTCAAAGGCCTCATTCCTCATGCGCTCCACCTGGTCGCTCACCATGCGGTTCATCAGGTCAAGGTAATCCGTGATCCGCCTGGCCCGGTAGTCAGGTTCATCCGGGGAGATAGGACGACAGCTTTCACCCAACTGCCCGTAATAGTGTTTTCGCATTTTTTCAACCAGGTTGTCTTCAATAATGGAGACCACCGAATTGATACCGAAACGCGCCACCTTCACAGGCGTGTCAATGGTATAGGCCAGCCCCATGACGGGAATGTGAAAGGTGTGGCTCGTGGAGGATTGCATCGTGTTGTGTTAATGGTAAAGAAATCAAAGGTATCACAATAAAAGACAATCAGGTCTTTTATTGTGATCACCGTGGCTGGGAGCGCCCTGAAGCAGGCTTAAATGCATCATTGACCAACTATTGACCACTGGCCGAACCGTTCAATTGACACGCCTTTGGGAGGAATGATGACGGGTGATTCGAAAGGACAGTAAGAAAGAGGGCGTCAATACTTGTAGGCCTGCTTTTCAGCAACCGGAGTCGGGTCCAGTTGCAGGATGTCCTTTGCGTCATCGCAAAGCACCGCTTTGTTTTGAAGGATACCGATCGGCCCTTTTACCAATTGGGGATTCTGATACAGGACTTCAAGAAAATCATTCTCCGAGTAGTCTTTGCCTGAAAAGACCTTCTCATAATCCCGATGACCGGCGGCGATCACTTCAGCGGGGCCCATTTGCAAAAGACCAAGAATCTCTTTCCAGTGTAGTGGTGTGATCGATTTGTCCATGATGTTGATTTCGTGGACTACTGGATTTACCGACAATGCCAGCGCGTGCGTCTTGCGTCCAAGATCACTTTCCGGGTCAAACACCAGGTAAAGCTCATGAGAAATAAATGACGGTGTCATAATGGATCGGGTTATTTTCCATGCATCAAGGTAACGGACGTCCTGTCGGTAAACCATGATAAAAATCACGTGGCAGGTATGATGTTTGGCCTGTAAGGTCCGGGTCAAAAACCGGCTTTTTCGGCATTTCGTCCTTGCTTACTGCCGGATGTCAAAAGTCACTGGTCTTCATAACAACCGTCATGGCACGTGTTGAACATTAAGGCTAAAATCGGGTAGTCAAACACCAATAGCCATGCTGTACCAGGAAGCCAAAAAGAACCCCCGTGTTGACATCAACCGGATGCGGCCGTTGATCTTCAGCGGAAGTCTGGCCGTTGCACTGCTCATGACCATCTCTGCCTTTGAATGGAAAACCTATGATAAGCCGGGAATGGCAATGCAGCAGAAACATAAAAATGATTTTGAGGAGATCCTCGATATTCCGCCCACGGAAATTGCACCGCCGCCGCCTGCCGAAGCGCGGACAGCCAACATTGTAGAAATCAAGGATGAAGAGAAGATTCAGCAGGAGGTAAAAATTGAGTTGGATATGGAAATGACCTCGGAGACCGTGATACAGAACTACACCAACGCACCTCCGGAGGCTCCGAAAATTGAAGAAGAAGAGTCAGAGAAAATATTTGTCGTCGTAGAAAAGACGGCAGCACCCCGTGACGGCATGGCCGCCTTTTACAAATATGTGGGCGAAAACATCAAATACCCGGCACAGGCCCTTCGCATGGGTATTGAAGGACGGGTATTCGTCCAGTTTGTCGTTGGCAAGGACGGTTCCCTTTCCCAGTTCGAGGTCATCAAGGGAATCGGATTCGGCTGTGACGAAGAGGCCATGCGCATCATTGAAAACTCGCCGCCCTGGCAGTCGGGCAAGCAAAGGGGCAGACCGGTCAGGCAACGAATGGTGCTTCCCATTTTCTTTCAACTGGCGCGCAGGTAGCAGCCTCACCCAAAGTCATTGTTCTATATTCTATATTTATGGCGGAGCATCAGAGCGTCATAAGGAAAAGGAATGCACTGCTATTTGAATGATCATTTCACGGAAGAAGAGAAGGCCGCCTTGCCCGTCAGCGACCTTTCCATTCAGCGGGGCTATGGCATTTTTGATTTTTTCCGTGTCGCGAATAACAAACTGCTGTTTGTGGAGGATCACGTTGACCGCTTCCTTCGGTCCGCAGAGATCATGCGACTGCCGCCTCCGTATTCAAAACAGGCGCTGTTGGGCATATTGAACGAACTCGTTGGCAGGAATAACATTCCGAATGCCGGGATACGGATGATCCTGACCGGTGGCTGCTCACCGGATGCCTATACTCCGGGCAAGCCAAATTTCATTGTTATGCAAAGTGGGTTGAACATCCCGGATTTGCGTGTGCCGAAAGCGGTCAGCATCGTCACGCACGAATTTGTGCGCGATATCCCGGAGGCAAAGACGATCAATTACATGATGGGCATCTGGCTTCAGGCCAAATTGAGGGAGCAACAGGCCGATGATGTTTTATACCACCGCGATGGCGTTGTCACGGAATTTCCCCGGTGCAATTTCTTTTTGGTAACGAAGGACGGCCGCATCGTCACACCCCGGGAAAATGCGTTGAAGGGTATTACCCGAAAAAGAATCCTGATGGGATCCCACGGGTTTCCGGTCAGCGAAGGCCCGGTGACCATCCAGGATATTCAGCTGGCCGGCGAGGCCTTTCTCACCAGCACAACCAAACGGATTCAGTCGATTGTGAAAATGGACGGAAGGTTTATTGGCAACGGGCAGCCGGGACCGGTGGCCACGGAACTGCTCAGGCTCTTGATGGAAGGAGAGCGGTAACCGCGAGTCGCTCTTTGGCTTTCACGACTTAACCAGCTCGGCCACACAGTCAATTTCAACCAGGGCATCCTTCGGCAGGCGACTTACCTCCACGGTCGTTCTCGCGGGCTTGTGCTCTCCAAAGAATAGCGCATAGGCGCTGTTCATTTTTTCGAAGTCGGCAAAATTCTTCAGAAAAACAGATGTCTTCAGTACGTGGGTGCGGTCAGCGCCCGCTGCCCTTAACACGGCTTCGAGGTTGTTCAGGACCAGGGTGGTTTGCTCGGAAGCGGTGGCGCCTTCAATGACCATGGTCTCCGGGTTCAACGGTGTCTGCCCGGAACAAAAGATCAGGTTCCCGGATTGAAGGGCAGCGGAGTAGGGGCCAATGGCCTTGGGTGCTTTGTCAGCCGATATTTTTTTCATGGGGTGAAAATAGATGAAATATACCGTGTTCCGTTGCCAGGTTGTGGTGATTGTAAATTTTTCTAACTTCCATTCTCAACCTAAACCCCACACCATGACACCTGCATCGAAATCCTTGTACTACTTTGGCTTTTATCTCCTGGTCACTGGTATCTCGCTTATCGTTGCGCCAAACCTGATCCTCTCCCTGATGGGTATCCCGGAAACCACCGAAGTATGGATCCGTGTGTTGGGGACAGTCGTCATCGCCATCGGTCTGTATTATGTTTTTATGGCGCCAGCCAACAGCGCGCTTTTCCTGATGTTGTCCGTGTACGCAAGGACTTCCATCCTGGTATGGTTCATTGTCTTTGTGCTGCTCGGCTGGGCTCCCGTGCAGCTGATCCTGTTTGGTTTGGTCGACGGGGCAGGCGCCGCATGGACTTACATGGCCCTGCGGAAAGGAAACTAGTTTTGTTGTAGTCAGGCTGAACCGATCGATGCGTCCCACGCCACGAAACGATCAACTTCTTCACTCGCCGACCGATAGACCCAGGTCAGCACAGCGAGATCATCCAGCAGGCCGGCGCCCAGGATCATGTCTGGAATCAGGTCCAGCGGATTCAGAAAGTACAGCAGTCCTGCCAGGATGGTCACCAGTGTTTTCACCGGAATGTGGCGGTATTGACCCCGGGCATAGGCCGCGATCATCCTCCCAAGTACAAGCAGCCGTTCGCGCAGGGCAACAACCGAGATTTGTTTCCGGTCCATATGGTAAAGCCGATGCCCGATTTGCCCGGCCAATTGAAGCATCCTGGCGGGCTTTCCAGTCAGTCGCGTCGCCTGGGCCAGGGCTAATTTGAAGAAGTGGTTTTTCATTCCCGTGGATAACAAACAACTTGTTGTAAATGGTTCATTTGTTCACCTGGAGTGGAATACGAACGCTTCCTCCAGGCAATCCGCTTTAGAAAAATCCGTTAACGTTGATACCCCGCCAGTCATGTTCTTTACGTTCTTGAAACCATGTAGCCCCAAAATGTAACTCGAAGCGGGACTCCGGTGGTTGTGGCTGCAATAGACCAGTATTTCCTGGTCCTTGTATTTGGATAATTCGCCCATTCTCTTTTCCAGCTCGGTGACATTGATGTTGATGGCTTTCTTGAAATGACCGAAGGAGGGAAACTCCTTCGACGTTCCGGCAAACTCCCCAGGCGACCGGACGTCCAGCAATACCGCTTTCGGATTGGCCTTCAAACGCTGGCAAAGTTGGTCTGCGGTGATGTTGGTAAACTGGATGCTTGACTTCTTCACCAGCGGCATCCCGCAAGATGAGCAAGTGCCGGTCCCGGAATACACCTTTTCGTCGCAAGAGTTGCCACAGGGTGAGCAGACGTATTCGTCTTGCGTTTGCATGGTGTGGCCTAAGCCGGCCAGAAGCAGCAGAATGAGAAGGGCTTTCATCGGCGTTGGGTGGGATTCGATGCACTAACGAGAGAAGTGACAAAACTGTTGTGCCAGGCGCTTATGGTCTTGAAGGGAGATGAATTCCGGCCAACATGCAGCGCACGCCGCCGCCTCCGTATTTTTCGATGGTGGGAATGGAGACTGCCAATGGTGTGGCATGCCTGCTCAATTCGGACAACTGGCCCGGAAGCAATGACTGGAAGGCAGTGTCAGACATGACAAGAAAGCGATGACTATTTGTGTCCCGCACCTCCAGCATGTTGCCGGCAAAAGATTTCACCTGATCATAACTGATGGAAACAACTTTGTGATGGGTTCTTTCAAAGGATGACAGCAAAATTTCCTGATCGCGGTCAGACCGGACCGAGTCCAGGCAAAGGCAGGCGGCTTTTTCACCAATCCACATCATCACATTCGTGTGATAGATTGGGGTTCCCTGTTCATCGACTGCGTCAAAAACAAGGGGGGTATACTCCAGTTTGCTGCACACCGCATTCAGCAGGGATTCGTCGGTCCTTGCCGACCGGCAGGCGTAGGCCAGCCGGTTAACATGATCAAACACAATGCTGCCGGTCCCTTCCAGGTACCTTTCGTTTTCTTCCTCGCCGCTGAAATCAATGATTTGGCTTACCTGAAATTCCTGTTTCAGCAAATCCAGAATATCCTTTCGACGCTCAAGCCTCCGGTTCATGGCCAGCATCGGATAGAGGATGACCGTTCCATTACCATGGGCGGAGAACCAGTTGTTCGGAAACAGGGCGTCTGGCTTTTCAGGTGAAACCGTATCCTCCACGACGAGGCATGAAAGGTTGTTGGATTTCAATACACCGACGGCCCGGTCAAATTCATCCAGCGCTTTTTGCTGCATGGCTTTCTTGGAAATGTCTTTCCGGGTTTGAAATGCATTGCTGGCTGAGGTCTGAACATTGAATCCAAAACACGCCGGCCTGACCAGCAGGAGGGAATGTGGCTGCTGTGAAAGGGTTGAGGAGGATTGACCGGGGGTATTCAAGATTAAGGGTTGTTCAATCAAAATGAATATCATTCTTCTCTTTCACAATGGACATCACCATGGAGCTGTTGATGTTCCCGATTCCGGAAATCCTTGTCAGCTTCCCCAAGACAAATGCCTCATACGCCTTCATGTCAGGGACGAGCACCTTCATGAGAAAGTCGGTCTCCCCGGTGACGTGGTAACATTCCATTACTTCTTCCAGGCCCTGAACTTCTTTCATCAGGTGGGTGAGACTCTCATGGTTGTGCGACTGCATCTTGATGTGCATGAAGACAATCATCCGCCGGTCGAGTTTCTCATGGTCAAGGACCGCCACATACTTTTTGATGAACCCGTGTTTTTCGAGTTTTCGCACACGCTCAAAAACCGGCGTGATTGACAGTTCAAGCCTTGAGGCCAGTTCCTTGTTGGTCAGCCTCGCGTTCTGCTGAAGCAGCCGTAAGATTTTCTTGTCAACACCGTCAATTTCGCTCATGGTGGTATAAATAACTGATTGATTCGAGTAATGTAGTATAAAATGCTGATTTGGTAAAGCATTCTGGAAAATTGACGATCTTCATATTCTAAATTCCTGCTGTATGAAATTCAATCCGGCCCGCAGTATTCAAGACTTGCAGTACTTCGGCGAATTCGGCGGTGTAAACCCGTCGATCGAAGATTCTTCCACCTATACCTTTTTGAAGGCGGACAAGATGGAGGAGGTTTTTGAACGGGAAGTGGAAGGCTGCTACCTCTATTCCCGCCACTGGAATCCCACCAACCGTTACCTGAGCCAGGCCATCGCGAAAATGGAGAATGTGGAATCGGCCGTGGTCACCGCATCAGGGATGGGTGCCATTACATCAACACTGCTTCAATTGTGCAGTCAGGGCGATGAAATAGTCTGCAGCAGGATGGTGTACGGCGGCACATATGCTTTCCTTAAAAATGTAGCCCCGCGGTTCGGGATCAAGACCCGTTTTGTGAATATCCTGCGCCTGGATGAAATTGAAAAGGCCATTACGCCGGCTACACGACTGGTGTATTGTGAATCGGTAAGCAACCCGATGCTGGAAGTTTCCAATATCCCCGCCATCAGCCAATTGTGCAGGAAGAAGAACATCAGGCTTGTGGTGGACAACACCTTTACCCCAATGATCCTGACGCCAGCCAACCTCGGGGCAGACATTGTCATTCACAGCCTCACCAAGTTCATCAATGGCACCAGTGATACGGTGGCCGGCGTGGTGTGCGGCCCCAATGACTTCATTCATTCCCTCAGTGATGTGCACCATGGCATGGTCATGCTGCTCGGTCCGGTGATGGACAGCATGCGCTCTGCTTCTGTTCTCAAGAACCTGCACAGCCTGCACATCCGCATAAAACAGCACAGCAGGAATGCGCAGTACCTGGCGGAGAAACTTTCCCTGGAGGGCCTGAATGTTCGCTACCCCGGACTGCCGGATCATGCCGGGCATGACCTCATAACAAAGATGATGAACCCGGGATTTGGCTATGGCGGAATGCTGGTGCTCAACATGAATACCCGCGAGAATGCCTATGCCCTGATGGAAAAGATGCAGCTGGCTAACCTCGGTTACCTGGCGGTCAGCCTTGGGTTCTACAAGACCTTGTTCAGTTCGCCAGGAAGCAGCACCTCTTCCGAGATACCCGAGGAGGAACGCGAAGCGATGGGCCTTTCAGAAGGACTGGTCAGGATAAGTGTGGGGCTTGACGCGTGCATTGAGGAATCATTTGAAAAGATGATGAAGTGTATCTCGGAGGTTTTGGAAGAACATGCACCCGTGTCACTGGCAGGTCAGGAACTTTAATTAGGATTTGAAGGCAAAAGGAAGCGGCAGCCCAAAAGGGGTTATGAAGGAGGAATGGCCCAATCGGATATTTGGTAAGAAGTAAGATTACAATCTGCCCGGTCGTTGTACCTTCGGGGACAGCATGAGCCGGAAATTCCTGATTTTATTTTGCCTCCTCTCCATTACTGCATTCGGGCAGACCAAACCTGATTTGCCGGTTTGGAAACCAGCATGGGAAGAAACACGCCAGAATGATTGGCTACTTCAGACTCCAACCGTGAAGGCCAATGTCTTCAAATCAGAGGACGGCACCACCATTATCCTATACAATGGCCTCCTGAAGCGGGAGTTCGTCCTTTCACCCAATGTAGCGTGCGTGGACTTCAAAAACCTGAGCAGCGGACAACAATTGCTGAGGGCGGTAAAGCCGGAGGCGCGGATTACCATTCATGGAAGGTCTTTCAATATCGGAGGGCTTGTCGGGCAAAAGGAACATGCCTATTTCCAAAGGTCGTGGATGCCGAATCTGACAGCAGGCATCCATGACTTCAGGTTCATGGAATACGCTGTATCTGACATCTCTCCCTTTCTCAAATGGAAGCCCAACACCTGGACAGGGAACCGCGTTCAGGCTACGGGCAAACATTTGTCTTTTATCTATCGGTCTCCATTGCCGGAATTGGATGGGCTTGCCGTTGTTGTGCACTATGAGCTGTATGACGGAATCCCATTGGTGGTGAAGTGGATCTCCGTTGAAAATAAGAGCAACAGGTCCTTTAAGCTTGACCGCGTCACCAATGAGGTACTGGGGCTCGTGGAGGAGGAGAGCGCCGTCGTGGGCCGACCGGATGAGATGAAGAAACAGCATGGCATCTATGTCGAGACCAACTATGCCTTTAATAATGCCATGCGGTATGACATCAGCGACCAGACCACCCACTGGAATACGGATTCGGTATACACCTCGCAGGTGAACTACAATTACCAGACGCCCTGCCTGCTGGAAGTTTATCCGATGAAGGCACCGGGGATTGAACTTATGCCAGGTGAAACATTCAGGTCGGTGCGCACCCATGAGTTGTTGATGGACAGTTATGACCGTGAGCGCCGTGGACTCGCGATCCGCAGGATGTACCGTACGGTCGCCCCCTGGACCACCCAGAATCCCATCTTCATGCACCTTGTCAGCAAGAGCGATGATGAAGTGATGACGGCCATTGACCAGTGTGCCGCCACTGGCTATGAGGCCTTGATTTTGAGTTTTGGCAGTCATTGCAACATGGAGGATACCTCGCGCGTCAATATTGAAAAATGGAGGAGACTGGCCGGGTATGCCCACAGCAAGAATATTCAGATTGGCAGCTACTCCCTTTTCAGCAGCCGCCGGATCAGCGATGCGGATGACGTGGTCGACCCAAAAACAGGCAAGCCTGGTGGTGCCTTCTTTGGCAATGCGCCCTGCTTTGGTAGCAAGTGGGGACTGGCTTATCGCGATAAAATCAAGTATTTCTTTGGAAGCACCGGTTTTGACATTTGGGAGAATGACGGTCCTTACCCGGGCGATGTCTGCGGGTCAACCAATCACCCTGGTCACAACGGACTGGAGGATTCACAATGGCGACAGATGGCGATACAAAAGGAACTTTACCACTGGATGAACGAAAGAGGCATATACATCAATGCCCCTGACTGGTATTTCCTGGATGGCACAAACAAGATCGCCATCGGCTACCGGGAAGTGAATTTTTCATTGCCCCGTGAGCAGCAAATAATTCTCAATCGCCAAAACATTTACGACGGTACCTGGGAAAAGACCCCTTCCATGGGCTGGGGATTTGTTCCCCTGACCAAATACCAGGGCGGCGGACCGGAAGCCGTGCTGGAACCGCTGAGCGAGCACCTGCGGGATTATCAACAATTGATGTTTCAATATTACGCAGCGGGAGTACAGGCCTGTTACCGGGGCCCAAGACTGTATGATACGGATGTGACAAGGCAGGCGGTCAAGAGCATGATCGACTGGTACAAGAAGTACAGGGATATACTAAACGCGGACATCATCCACCTGCGCAGGGCCGACGGGCGGGACTGGGACGGTATTCTGCACGTGAGCCAGGATTTGAAACTAAAGGGAATGCTGCTGTTGTACAATCCAACAAAGGAAAAAATAGTCAGGACCATTAAGTTGCCTTTGTACTACACGGGTCTTTCCTCGGAAGCACGCATCAGCGAAAAAGGGAAACCTGCAATACGGTATTCGCTCGACCGTAAGTTGGAAGTTGATTTCACCTTTTCACTCGATGCTGACAGCTATCAATGGTATGTGATTGAGTAGCATGTCGGTCTCAGCCTGCCGTGACCTGCTTAAGTCAAAAGATTCAATTAATTTGCATCATGAACCTTCAGCCAATATTCCCCCAATTCGATCCTGAACTCCTCAGGCACCTGGAAGAAATCGGACAGGTGGTTGAATTTGAAGAGGGTGACATGCTCATGCGCCCAGGCCAATACTTCAAAAACTCTTTGTTGATTCTTGATGGCAGGGTGAAATTGTACCGTGACGGGGAAAACGGCGAGGAATTTTTCCTCTATTACCTCGAAAAGGGAAATGCCTGTGCCCTCTCCATGATTTGCGCTGCCAAGAATGAGTCCAGCGCCATCAAGGCGCGGGCCATGACCCGCGTTAAGGCGCTCGCCATACCCATTCATTACATGGATAGCCTGATGAAAGACCATACACAATGGTATTATTTTGTGCTTGAAACCTATCGAAGCAGGTTCAGTGAACTGCTGGAGGTTATTGACCAGGTGGTGTTTCATTCCATGGATGAAAAACTGGTGTTTTACCTGAAGCGCCAGTTCGAAGCGTTGGGAGACGGCATCCCCATCACCCACCAGGAAATAGCGGATGACCTCAACTCATCACGGGAGGTAATTTCCCGACTGCTTAAAAAACTGGAGTCGCAGAATAAAATCTCCATTTCCAGGAATATCATTACAAGGGTCAATTTCTGACCACGCAAGCCTGCCCGTTTGGGTGAGCATATCTTCTGACAATGCAAGTGCGCGTTGTGTGACTTGAGTCACTGGCCTTGTGTGACCTGAGTCACATAACTGCCTGATTTACTGATCAAAATCACTGGGTTTGGTGAGGACAATCATCATTTCGGACTGGTTCCCCCCCATACTTTTACTTCCACACACAAACCAGTCAGATCATGAAAAATATTGTCATTCTCGGAGCGGGAACAGCGGGGACCATGATGGCCAACAAGCTCCACAAAGCAATCAACCGGAAGATCTGGGATATTACCATCATCGATAAGGATGCGAAGCACTACTACCAGCCCGGATTCCTCTTTATACCGTTCGGAATTTATCAACCCGAAGAAGTTGTTCGCACCAAAGCTGAATTCCTTCCAAAGGATGTCAATTTTATCCTGGATGAGATCAGCAGGATTGAGGGGGAAAAGAGCCAGGTTACCCTCAAGGGCGGGAGAACCATCCGATACGATGTTCTGATCATTGCCACCGGTGCCAATGTGGTCCCCGAAGAAACGCCCGGACTTATCGGTGATTTGTGGTACAAGGACATTTTTGACTTCTACACCTTTGAAGGCACCACGGCTTTGGCTAACAAATTCAAGGATTGGCAAGGCGGTAAGTTGGTCATCAACCTCATGGAGACCACAATCAAGTGCCCGGTGGCTCCGCTTGAATTTGCCTTCCTGGCAGATGCCTTCTTTACTGAAAAGGGAATTCGGCACCTGGTTGACATCTCTTATGTCACCCCGCTTTCCGGCGCATTCACGAAGCCCAAGGCCACGAAAATGCTCAGCGCACTGCTGGAAGAAAAACACATTACCGTAGTACCCGACTTTTACGTGCAGGAAGTTGACAATGCAAGAAAGGTCCTGGTCTCTTACGACCAGAAGGAAGTGCCTTTTGACTTGCTCGTGACAATCCCGGTAAACAAGGGCGCTGACATGATTGGTTCAAGCGGCATGGGTGATGAGGATGGACTTAACTTCATTCCCACCGACAGGCAGACACTCCAATCCAAAAAATTTGAAAATGTATTCGTGATCGGTGACGCTACCAACGTGCCAGCATCGAAAGCAGGTTCAGTGGCTCACTTCGAAGGAGAAATCCTCCTGGAAAACATTCTGAGCTACATCAATAACCTGCCGCTTGAGGCCAAATTTGACGGACATGCCAATTGCTTTATAGAAACGGGATATGGCAAAGCTGCCCTCATTGACTTTAACTACACCACCGAACCGCTGGCGGGAAAATTTCCGTGGCCGGTTGTCGGCCCCATGGGTCTGCTGAAAGTTACGCGGGCCAATCACCTGGGCAAGCTGGCGTTCCGTTGGGTTTACTGGCACATGTTACTCACCGGAAAAAACCTGCCGGTCAGTACGCACATGTCCATGGCCGGGAAAGAAGTTGACAAAGAAGTAAACACGCATTAATCAAGACACATAAAACCAATCTATATGGAAACCTTAATCATGAACCTCGCACAAGTTGAAAGAAATGAGGAGGGATATTTGAAGAAAGTATCCGACTGGACTCCTGATCTCGCGCATGAAATTGCCAGGGAAGCCGGCATCACGCTCACCGACAAGCATTTTGAAGTGCTGAACTGGCTTCGGGCCAAACAAGCCGAAGGAGTGGCACTGAGCATCAGAAAAATGGGTGCCTCCGGAATCGTTGATATCAAGCAGTTCTACGCATTGTTTCCGGGTGGACCGCTGAAGATCTCCAGCAAGATTGCCGGCATTCCCAAACCCGTCAGCTGCATTTAGACATCATTTAAAAAACATCAAAGTCCAAAGGACACCAACATTATGAACGATCTAGTGGATATGGCTCAACCCAAGGTTACCCCGGCACAAAAAATGGAGAAACCGAAAGTAAAAAAAGTGCTGATCATATGCTCGAAGGGAAAAATTGAAGACGTATATGCTGCATTGGTTATGGCCAACGGCGCCCTGATGGAAGGCATTGAAGCCAAAATGTTCTTTACCTTCTTTGGCCTCGAAGCCATCACCAAAAAGCATGCTGATCACCTGCATACCGCGACCGTCGGCAACCCGGCATTCATGCCTGCGATGCCGACCATGGTTGCCGGTCTTCCCGGATTTGAGGCTTTCGCATCCTACATGATGAGAAAGGAAATGGATAAACTGGACATGCCGCATGTAACCGAATTCCTGCAAATGATTGATGCGGGCGGTGGAGAAATTTATGCCTGCAAACTGGCTGCTGATATGTTCCATCTTAAGAAAGAGGATTTTCTGCCTGAAGTGAAGGGGATAATCACCGTGGGTGATATGTATGCCCTGGCTGACGGTGTAGGTACTCAAATCATTTTCATCTGATTGGTTTTAGTGTGTTGGGATGGAAACAGGCCGCTGGAACTTAGGTTCTGGCGGCCTTCGTTTTGCAGGAAAAATCAAGCCGATTTTTCGCCTGCGTAACCCAAGTCACAGACCCAAATCATGTTGCAGCCGATATTTGTGTCAGCATGCCGATAAACACATTATTTAGACACTGACACCATGATGAAAACGCAGATTTTGGTTGAAAACCTGAAGTGCAACGGCTGTGCCAATACGATCAGGAAGGCGCTCTCTCAGTTGGAGGGTGTCTCAAAGGTTGAAGTGGATGTTGTAGAAGGCCGTGTTGATGTTGATTTTGGTGATTCGATAGCATCGGAATCCATCAAACAGAAATTATCCCAACTGGGATATCCTGAAGTTGATGCCCTGCGTGGCCTCAACAAGGTGGCAGCTAATGCCAGGTCGTTTGTCAGCTGTGCAGTGGGAAGAGTTTCATAGAATAAGATAGAATTTTAGAGTGATAGGTGATGAAGAAGTGGACCATGCTAGGATTGGGATTGGTGCTTGGCGCAGCTGGCGGATACCTGTACTGGTATTACGTGGGATGTGTGAGTGGCAGCTGCGCCATCACTTCTTCAGCGGTCAACAGTTCACTGTACGGCGGAATGATGGGCACTTTGCTCGTTAACGCGTTCGCTCCAGTCTCGAAAAAGGCCCCAAACACAAGGGAACCTGGATAAATTCCCCTGAATCCTGACGAAAATTCAGTTTGGAAGTGACCAAAGTCATCTGAATTGGCTGGCGGGCCGGATAGCTTTGATTCTAACCACCTTAGGTCTGTGTGACCTGGGTTACTGATTAACTTCCGGCGAGCCGGTAATATTGAGGAAACATAAAAAACACTATGAAAAAGAATATGGGTAATGCTGATCGGATTGTCAGGTTGATAATCTCAGCTGTTTTAGTTTGGATGTATGCTACGGGCGTTATTGAAGGTACTTTGGGGATCGTGCTGATTGCATTGTCCGCTGTGTTCGTTCTAACCAGCCTCGTGAGCTTCTGTCCGTTGTATTTGCCGTTTGGCCTGAGCACCAGGAAAAACAACGAAGCAACTCCTGAAGTAAAAAAATAGGCAGAGAAGATGTTTGATTCAATTAAAAATATGCTGGGGCTGGGTCCCCAGGCAGATTACGCTGCGCTGGTGAAACAAGGCGCCATTATCCTGGACGTGCGCAGCAAAGGTGAATACACTGGCGGCCACATCAGGGGTTCAGTCAATGTACCGGTAGACCAGCTGCAACGGAATTTAAGCCGGTTTCCGGACAAGCAAAAACCAATCATTACCTGCTGTGCCTCAGGCGGACGCAGTGCCTCGGCCAAAAGTATTTTAAAGTCCAGTGGATATGTCAATGTTCACAATGGTGGAAGCTGGACAGGACTCAAAAGCAAAATTTCATAATATATGGACCCCCATGTTTATCATGTCGATATCGCCTGGAGCAAAGACCGCAAAGGGATGATGTGTTCCCCGGATTTGGGCAAAGATGGCGCGCCTTTTGGCGGCTGCATTGAAGTGGCTACCCCTCCTGAGTTTCCCAAAGGAATCCCCGGCATTTGGTCGCCTGAGCATTTGTTTACCGCCTCCATCAGCAGCTGCCTGATGACCACCTTCCTGGCGATTGCCGAAAACTCGAAACTGGATTTTGTTTCCTTCAAGTGCGGATCCAAAGGCAAACTCGAGCAAGTGGATGGAAAATTCATGATGTCTGAAGTAATACTGGAGCCGCAGGTGGTGGTACGGGACGAGAAGGACGTGGAGAAGGCATTGAAAGTCCTGCAGAAATCCGAGGCGAATTGCCTGATTTCTAACTCCGTCAAGGCCAGGATCATCATGAACCCGGTTGTGCATGTTGAAATGGTTAACGTATAATGAATATGTCCAGTGTATCGTTTTCACAATTGATACAGAGCGAAAAGCCAACCTTTGTTGATTTCTCGGCTGAGTGGTGCGGACCATGCAAGATGATGGCACCCGTCCTGGAAGAACTGAAATCCAAAGTAGGGGACAAGGCAAAAGTAATCAAGGTGGATGTTGACAGGAATCCTTCTGCGGCCGCCGCTTACCAGGTTCGGACAGTGCCTACCCTGATGATTTTCAAGAACGGGCAAGTAGTGTGGAGGCAGTCGGGGGTGGTCCCTTCGGCCTACCTGAAACGGGTCATCGAGCAGCACTACAACTAGGGTGGCCAGCTTCTTGTTTCAATTACCGCTGGTGAATATTACCTTTGGATATGGTGCATTCATGGGATTCGGTAAGATTACTGGCACTTCTTCCCATATGCTGTTTCCTCACCATTCCTTCATTTTCTCAGATTGATTCGTTTGGAGCGGATTCATCAAAGATGAAATCCGTTGATTATGATACCTCCGGGTACCATGACCGCTTTCATATATACATCTATCCGCAGGTAGCCATACCGCTGGGCGAACTGCGGCAGGTTATCCAGAATACCTACGGCAATGTTGGCATCGGCGTTGCGATTGGCGCCATGGTCAACCCGATGCCCAGGAACAAGCCTTCCCCTTTTCTGATCGGCCTCGATTTTGGATACCTCATCTACGGCGTAGACAAGATTCCTGCCAATGCGGTTCATGGCAACATCAAATCTTCTTTCAATGTCTATTCCATTGGTATCTCCGGCCGGTTGATGGCCAGCCAGCACAAAAAATTTACCCCTTTTATAGATGGTGTGCTGGGAGCAAAAATATTCAACGTAACCACAAAGATTGATAAGAACCTCATTCAGACGCTCGTCAATTCTGATCCGGAAGTCATTGATTCCTATGACAACGCCACCTTAAGTTATTCAGTGGGTGTGGGGTTCTTCAACCGAAGGCCCGGCAATAACTTCGGACGTGGTTCATTCTCCGTGCGCTTTCTCTATACCTGGGGCATGGAAACAAAGTACGTGCCCCGGAACTCTGTTTACATTGATGCAAACAACAACATTCAGTACTCGACCGACAATACGCATACCGACATGTTCCTGATTCAATTCGGCCTGATGCTTTACTAATGACGCATATGGAAACCAGGGATCATTGGGATAAAATCTATTTGACCAGGCAGCCAACAGAGGTTAGTTGGACCCAGGCTGTTCCAGAAACCTCCCTGAATCTGATTCATTCCTTTGGTCTACCGCGGACTGCGGGCATCATTGATATTGGCGGCGGGGACAGCAAATTGGTCGACTTCCTGCTGGATGAAGGATTCGAAGACATCACGGTTCTTGACATTTCAGAACATGCGCTCTCCAGGGCCAAAGTACGATTGGGCAAAAGGGCGAATCAAATCAAGTGGATAATATCTGATATTACCACTTTCGAGCCTGATCGAGAATATGACCTGTGGCATGATCGTGCCGCCTTTCATTTTCTGACTGCGCCAATACAGGTTGTCAAATACATCGGCACAGCCCTCCGCTGTGTACCCGAAGGTGGCTATGTCATTATCGGTACATTTTCAGAAACGGGCCCTGATAAATGCAGCGGGCTTGAAATCCGGAAGTATTCCGAAGCAATGCTGCAGGAAGAACTGTCCAGGGGTTTCAAAAAGCTGAAGTGCCTGACGGAAGACCACGTCACTCCGTTTGGGAAAATTCAAAATTTTATCTTCTGCGGTTTCCAAAGGACAAAAGCATCATCCTTGTAATTCAGGGGGTCTTTGCTCCCTGGTTAATCCAGCATTCGATCCTGGCTTTTTCAACCGGCGACAATTGGGGCATATTGGATGGCGGCATCGCCCGATTGGACAATTGCGTGAGGATATCGCCCGCATTGCTTTGTGCCTCGGAGTATGAATTCAACTCGCCGATGTACGGGTTCGAACCATTGTGACAACCAGCAACAGCGCATTTTCCGTGGATGACCGGACTCACTTCGGTTTCCCAACTGACCGGATTGCCGGGACTGCATGCGGGGATGACGGTTTCGGGTGAGTCATGAACACAGGCCGAATTCCCTGCAGAAAACAATACTACCGCAATCAACTCCTTGGCCCGTATCACGGCCAAAAGGTACGCGGCTTCTGTTTGGCATATGTTAACTTGTTGTTATGCGGGTATTAAGTTGGGAAGCGGTTTGGACCAAATATGGCCCGAACTTTATCGATGCTATGATGACCCCTTGAAGAAATTCAGGAAGAAGAAAGGTTAATGTTCTGCCGCAGTTGCCTTGATGCTGATGGCCATCCTCAAGGCCTCATAGGCATTCACCAGCCCGCCGCTGTTGCTCAGGGCATTGAAATCGGTCTTGCCACCGCCTGGCTTTTCCACTTTTAGTCCATCGAACCTTCTGCCGGATTTTTTCAGGATATCAATGATTTGTAACGAGGAGAGCTCGGGGAAGTATGAAAGCAGCAGGGCGGCCACACCGGTGGCAGTAGGCGCCGCCATGCTGGTGCCGCTCATGCTTTTATATTGATTGCCGGGGATGGTGGCGTAGATATCAACTCCCGGTGAAAACACATCGACCGATTTCTTTCCGTAATTCGAGAAATCAGCCACCAGGTTTTCATCGGAGTTCCAGCTGGAAGCGCCTACCTCCAGCCAGTTTTTGGCTTCCTTTCCGTCGAGGTAATAGCGGGAGGGAAAATCTTTCTGGACATCGATGTCCTGGCTGTCGTTGCCGGCCGCATGCACCAGGATGACTCCTTTTTGTTCGGCGTACCGGACGGCTTCATCCACCACGTCCTTGTTGGGTGAAAAGCCTTTTCCAAAGCTCATGTTCACAATCATCGCGCCGTTGTCAACGGCATACCGGATCGCATTGGCCACATCCTTGTCGCGCTCGTCGCCGTTGGGCAGCATCCGCACAGACATGATTCGCACATGATCGGCAATGCCTTTGATTCCCAGGTTGTTGGTGCGATCGGCCGCGATGGTGCCGGCTACATGGGTCCCGTGACTGGCATCGGGTCCTTTCACATCGTTGTTGCCATAGTGCTTTTCCCGCGGATTGCTGTAGTCATCTCCCACAATGGCACGGGGGTTGAATTCCTCGTTGTATCCGTATTCAACCATGGAGGCATACTCATCCAGGCCTTCCTTGTAGTAGGCCACGGATTCTTTCCAGTTGATGACCATGGAGTCAACATCCGTCTCGCCTGTATTCTTCAGCATCCGCATGATGAGTCCTTTGTTGAACAGGAGGTTGGGATCGGTTGTCTTCATTGTGATCACATCTTCGGGTGTCAGCTTCTCTTTGTGAAGGACTGACTTGAGGGTGTCGACGCTCTCCACCAGGTTTTTTTCGAGGTTGGCATACAGGGTATACTGCTGCCTGAACCGGTTGTATTGCTCTGACTCTTTAGCCTTGCGCTCTTCGAATTTTTCCTTGTAGGATTTATATAATTCGTAATCCCGCTTTTCTTTTTTCGGAACGGTCTTTTCAGCGAGGGTGCTGAACTTGCTTTTCAGCCTGACGTACTCGCGGGTGAGTTCGTACGTGTCATCATTCACATTGCCTTCTTTTCCACCGATGAAGTTCCATCCATGGACGTCATCGATGTACCCGTTTTTGTCGTCGTCGATGCCATTCCCGGGGATTTCATTTGGGTTGGTCCAGATGACACTTTTCAAATCCTCGTGATCGGTATCAACCCCCGTGTCCACCACCGCGACAATGACCGTCCGGGCCAGCCGGTCTTTGAGCAGGGTCTCATAGGCCCTTTCGACACTGAGTCCCTGAACGTGGTTTGTTTCAGGATCGCGCAGGTACCAGTCAGCGGGAGGATCCGCCGCCGTTTGCGATAAAGCGTTGAAAAAGCCACCCAGTATGAACAGGCTGCCGAGTAATGTGGTACGGTGCTTCATGGTCGAAATCTCCGTTGACTTGTGTCTATAGCCGGCAAATTACAAGCCAGCCGCGCGAATGGGAAGAAAATGTGAAAAAGAGCCGAAAATCTTACTTCTGACGGCAATACCCGGAGATCGACAGGCCAGTCCAGGGTGTGCCGGTGATATTTGATCTCAACAAACCACGGACGATATGATACCACTGAGCCTGCTTTCCGTTGCCGTCTTCTATTCCCTGTTCTTCTATTTTGTTGTATCCACGAACCGTCGCGCCTCCGTCTCAACCGGTGCGGGTCACAGTTACCACCGGCTGAGCCTTACTTCGGCAGGCTCAATCTGACTTCGGCGAATCAGCGGGACAAGTTTCATTGAGGGAATGCTCCCCTCGGGGAGACCTAGGCCCGCAGGCCCTTTAAAACAAAAAACCCAACTATATTCTAGTTAGGTTTTTTTAAGTGCCGAAGGCGGGACTCGAACCCGCATACCTTGCGGCACACGCCCCTGAAACGTGCGTGTCTACCAATTTCACCACTTCGGCGTTCTCCTCACCCTCTCCAAACGGGAGAGGTGCAGGGGTGAGGTTGTGCCCGGGACTGGACTCGAACCAGCATACCTTACGGCATACGCCCCTCAAACGTACGTGTCTACCAATTTCACCACCCGGGCAGGTCTTACAAGCAGGGGCGGCAAAGGTAAAAACCTTTTGATAACCTCCCAACCCCATATTCTAAAACATCAGGGAAGGCCTGGGTTCTGAACCTGGCCTCACGGAGTCGCCTCAGCATGTACGGTTGGTCTGTTGGACGGGATTTGCAAATTTGCAATCCCGGCCTGCACCATGGTAAGTACACCAGGTCCACCGAACGGGAAGGCCCACGGAGTTGAAAAAGGGTAGCTTCAGGTTGCCCAATCCAGACATGATAAAAATCATCTCCGGGTCTGATGTTTGGTCCTTCGACCTTGCTTCACAATAACGGATTGCAGGCATATTTTCAGTACTTCCCTCAGGTATTAAAAGTCATATGTCCAAATAACAACCGTCATCGCAAAGGTTTGAATTTCATGCTAAACTCGGTATATCAAACACCGAAGCCATGTTGTACTGGGAAGCCAAAAAAAACCCGCGCGCAGACCTGAATCGGGTACGTCCCCTGATCTTCAGCGTCAGTCTGGTCATTACGATGCTCCTTGCCATCACTGCATTTGAATGGAAAACCTATGACAAACCGGGAGAGCTGCTGGCGCAAAAGCACAAGAATGATTTTGAGCAGATACTGGATATACCACCGACAGAAATAGCGCCGCCGCCACCGGTGAATGTAAAGGTGCCGGTGATCATTGAGGTGTCCGACGAGGAGGAAATACAAAAGGAAGTGAATGTTGACCTGGATATGGAGATGACCAGCGAGACGGTGATGCAGACCTATACGTACAAAGCACCCGAACCGCCCAAGATTGAAGAGGAAGAATCAGAGAAGATATTCGTGGTGGTTGAACAGACTGCGGCACCGCGCGATGGCATGGCAGCCTTTTACAAGTATGTATCTGAAAACATTCACTATCCGGGGCAAGCCAGGCGCATGGGCATTGAGGGCAGGGTATTTGTCCAGTTTGTGGTGGGCAAAGACGGTTCACTTTCTCAAATGGAGGTCATTAAGGGAATCGGCGTTGGATGTGATGAGGAAGCCCTCCGCATCATTACGAATTCTCCACCCTGGCAGCCGGGCAAGCAGCGGGGCAAGCCGGTGAGGCAGCGCATGGTGCTCCCGATCTTTTTCAGACTGGAGAGAATTTAGGGCTGATATTTCCACTTTACCAGGAGAACACGGGGCGACCAATCACAACATTTGGCTACAATGAAGGGTGGTAATGTCCGATTGGTTTGAAAGCAAAACAGGCCGCTCCTACGGAGCTTGTCATCAGGGTTGCACAATAGATTCAACAAACAGGCTGCTCCTCCGGAGCAATTGTGATCACCGATTGTCGCGAAATGTGCACGACAGGTGCATATTCTTCCCGGCTCCGTACGAGCGACCTGTTTGTGGCACCGTCAAGGTGCGTTCCGTTCGCAGCTCCGTAGGAGCGACCCGTTTGTAGCACCGTCAAGGTGCGTTCGGTTCTAGCTCCGTAGGAGCGGCCCGTTGCATTTCGTCTTGTTTTTGAGATTTCAAGCCCGCGCAGGCGGATTAGTTCGCGACAATTTCCAGTACCCAGACATTCTTCAGACGATCACCAGACATTTGCCAGACATTTGCCATACAATCACCAGGCAATTACCAGACAAGCGCCAGACGATCACCAACGGCTATACACAACTGCTGGGGTGGGTGTATATGTGATATGAGCTACGAATAATGGTTAAGTAAGACATTTCGACCCTGGCTTGGAGGCGTCTTTCAACCTTTCCACCGATTCCCTGACTTTGAAATTACTTTAAAATCAAAAAAGAAGGCAGCCACACTTGCATGTAACTGCCTCATATTTAAGAGCCGAGAATCAGGATTGAACTGACGACCTGCTGATTACGAATCAGCTGCTCTACCGCTGAGCTACCTCGGCAATCTTAATGCTGTTCTAGGGTTGAAAGTTCAAATGTTCAAAGTGCCCCCGAATTGAACCTTGAACCCTTGAACCTCGAACCCTTGAACTTTGAACCTTGAACCCTTGAACTTTGAACTCTTGAACCTGGAACATTGAACCCGGAACTTCCCAAAGGAATCCCAAAAATAGGCGCAAAAAAATTACCTTGGCCCTCATGCTTTCAAAAAAGTGCAAGTATGCCATCCACGCCCTCGTTTACCTCGCGGAACGGTACCAGCAGGGCCCTGTCCACATCCAGGAAATAGCTGAAGAACAGCATATTCCAAAGAAATTTCTCGAAGCCATCCTCCTCGAACTCCGCAACGCCAAGGTTCTGCACAGCAAGAAAGGCAAGGGGGGAGGATATTACCTCTACAAAAAGCCGGAAGACGTCAACCTGGTGGAAATCATCCGCCTCATGGACGGAGCCATCTCGCTGCTGCCGTGTGTCTCCCTCAATTACTATGAGGCGTGCGATGAATGCCCTGACGAAGTTACCTGCGGCATCCGCGACGCCTTTTCCGGAGTCCGCGATGAAACACTCAAACTCCTTTCCAGGAGCACCCTGGCCCACATCGTCAAGAGACAACGGGACCTCGGAAGGAAGTGATTGAAAATTATTAATCTACTGATTTGATAGACTTTTAATATCTTTACGATCCGATACACTTAAACATCCATATACCATGGCTATTCGATTGGGAGACATTGCGCCTGATTTCCGGGCAGACACGACAGAAGGGAAGATCAATTTTCACAAATGGCTTGGCGACGGATGGGGTGTGCTGTTTTCGCACCCTGCCGACTTCACACCAGTCTGCACGACCGAACTCGGTGCCGTGGCAAAACTTCGCGCTGAATTCGACAAGCGCAATGTAAAAGTGATGGCGCTCAGCGTTGATCCGCTGGAGTCGCATATGAAGTGGATTGGCGACATCAATGAGACCCAGCATACCCAAATGAATTTTCCCATTATCGCTGATCCCGACTTCGAGGTAGCCAACATGTACGACATGGTTCACCCCCAGGTAAGCGACAAGTTTACCGTGCGCTCTGTGTTTGTCATTGGCCCTGACAAGAAGATCAAGCTTACCATTACCTATCCCGCCGCTACAGGAAGGAACTTCGACGAAATCCTGCGCGTGATCGACAGCCTTCAGCTCACCGCGAAATACAGTGTGGCCACGCCGGCCAACTGGAAGCAGGGGGAAGACGTGATTATTACCACCGCCGTGAAGGATGAAGATATCGCGGGCAAGTTTCCCAAAGGGTATACCCGAATCAAGCCTTATTTAAGGACGACTCCTCAGCCGGATAAGTAGCGCCTTTCAATAAACGCCAGTCGTCAAAGGGCGGTAGTCATAAAGGAGAATGAGTGTTAGGGTGACACCTGCCCTGTGTTTTCGAAAACGATTTCACAGCAAATAACCTAACAACCGTTCTTAAGCCTGACAAATTTTTCTTTGGAAAGGATAGATACTCACGATATTTTTTTTCATTCTTGTAGTACATCAACAACAAAAATGCTGAAGACGAACAGAATCATAGTGAACCAGAGCACCCAGGTTGGCCTCGTCAATTTGCTGGTGCTGGTCATTATTGTTATTCATCCGTCGGGGTGGTGTTGATCTGATGTACAAAGATTTTTTAGCCGCCCCGACACCATCGGGGCGGTTTTGTTTTGTATCAGTTGTCACAAACTAACGGTTGTTTTAATTTTTTTACGATGTACTACAACGACAGCACCATTCTCTTCCTCGACGGGAAATTTATCAAGGCGGCAGATGCTAAAGTGGACCTCTACAGCCAGACCATGCACTACGGATACGGCGTGTTTGAAGGTATCCGCGCCTACCAGACCATCCATGGAACAAAAATCTTTAAGCCCAGGGAGCACTTTGACCGGCTGAAAAACAGCTGTGACCTGATTGGGATCCCCATGACCTACTCTTCGGAGGACCTCACCCAGCTGTCCTACCAGGTCCTGGAGAAAAACAACCTGTCGGATGCGTACCTCAGACCGCTGGTATTCTGCAGCCCAAACATGTCGTTGACGGCTCCAAAGGAAGTCTCTGTGATGATTGCTGCGTGGGACTGGGGTAAATACTTCAGCAGCTCTTCCCTCAAGTTATGCATCTCATCTTTTCAGCGCCCGAACCCCAATTCGTTAAAAGTAGAGGCCAAAGCCACCGGACATTACGTAAACTCCATACTGGCCACCATGGAGGCCAAGAAGCGCGGGTTTGATGAAGCGCTCATGCTGGACATGAACGGCTACGTGGCGGAAGGGCCTGGTGCGAATTTCTTCTTTGAAAAAAATGGCGTCTTGGTAACGCCGCCGACCGGAAGCATCCTTCCGGGCATCACGCGTGCTACCGTCTTTCAGATTTGTCAGGAACTGGAAATCGTTGTGGAAGAAAGGCACTTCAAGCCCGAAGAGTTGTTCGAAGCGGATTCAGCATTCTTCTGCGGCACCGCTGCGGAAATCACCGCCATCGAATCCGTTGACGGACAGGTATTCCCAAAGGCCTGGGACAAATCAACAGGAAGGGTGATACAGGAAGCGTATCAGAGTATCGTATTGGATAAGAGTTATAGCTACGTGATCGTGTAGGACACTAATTACCGACATAAAAGTGATTCTTAATAAATACAGCAAAACGATTACCAAGGACCCGACCCTTCCGGCGTCGCAGGCCATGCTCTATGGCATTGGATTGACGGAACAGGATTTGGAAAAGGCCCAGGTCGGTGTGGTCAGCACTGGTTTTGACGGAAACACCTGCAACATGCACCTCAATGCACTGGCTGGGGAAGTGAAGCAGGCTGTCTGGGACCAGGATCTCGTCGGGCTGATCTTTCACACGATCGGCGTCAGCGATGGAATATCCAACGGTACGGAAGGCATGCGGTATTCACTCGTGAGCCGTGAGGTAATCGCGGATTCCATTGAAACGGTTTGCAATGCACAATATTATGACGGGCTGATTGCCGTTGTGGGCTGTGACAAGAATATGCCGGGTTCGCTCATTGCGATGGGACGGCTCAATCGCCCCGCGATCATGGTGTATGGCGGTTCCATCGCCGGTGGACACTGGAAAGGCAAGTCCCTCAACATCGTATCGGCCTTTGAGGCACTGGGTGAAAAGCTCGCCAACAAACTGTCAGACGAGGACTATAAAGGAATTATACAGAATTCTTGTCCGGGAGCGGGCGCTTGCGGCGGCATGTACACAGCCAATACCATGGCGTCAGCCATCGAGGCGCTGGGCATGGCGCTTCCTTACTCAGCTTCCTATCCGGCGTTGAGCAGGGAAAAGAGCCAGGAGTGCCACGAGGCCGGAAAGGCAATCAGGCTTCTCCTTGAAAGGGACATCAAGCCAAGCGACATCATGACGTTCGAAGCATTTGAAAATGCGATCACCGTTGTGATGGCCCTGGGCGGATCAACCAACGCGGTGCTTCACCTGATCGCCATGGCGAAATCGGTGGGCGTAAAGATTACGCAGGAAGATTTTCAGAGAATTTCTGACAAGACCCCGCTGCTGGCCGATCTGAAACCCAGCGGCAAATACTTGATGGAGGACCTGCACAAAATCGGAGGTACCCCCATTGTGTTGAAGTACCTGCTCGATAAAGGCTACCTGCATGGACAGTGCATGACCGTTACCGGGAAAACCATTTCGGAAAACCTGAAGCAGGCTCCGGCCCTGGATTTTGAAAAGCAGGATATTATCTACCCGGTCGAACGGGCAATCAAGAAAACCGGTCACCTGCAAATCCTGTACGGCAACCTTGCCGAGAAAGGAGCCGTCGCGAAGATCACCGGCAAGGAAGGCGAGAAATTCAAGGGCCGCGCCAGTGTATTCAACGGAGAGTTTGAGCTGGTCGATGGCATCACCTCCGGAAAGATCAAGGCCGGTGATGTGGTGGTGATCCGTTACGTCGGACCGAAGGGTGCTCCGGGCATGCCGGAAATGTTGAAGCCGACCAGCCTGATCATGGGCGCGGGGTTGGGAAAATCCGTTGCCCTCATTACGGATGGAAGATTTTCGGGAGGATCGCACGGTTTTGTCATCGGTCACATCACACCGGAAGCATTCGACGGTGGCTTGCTCGCTCTGGTGGAGGATGGGGACTGGATTGAGATTGACATAAAGAAGCGGGAGGTCAACCTGCTGGTGGATGAAAAAACCCTGGCGGTCCGGAGATCGCAGTATAAGCCGCTCCCGCTGCGCGTGAAGAGCGGCGTTCTGTTCAAGTATGCAAAACAAGTAAAAACAGCTGCTGATGGATGCGTTACTGACGAAGCATAAAGAAACCATGCAGCCGGTGGCAAGCCAGGATCAAAGGATTTCCGGTGCGGAGATTCTTTTAAAGAGCCTCGTCGCGGAGGATGTCAACATCTTGTTCGGTTACCCTGGCGGCGCGATCATGCCGGTGTATGATGCACTGTATCATTATGCCGATCAGCTTACGCATATCCTGGTACGGCACGAACAGGGTGCCGTGCATGCGGCACAGGGATTCGCCCGGGTCTCCGGGAAAGTGGGAGTGGCCATTGCCACCTCCGGGCCCGGTGCCACCAACCTGATCACCGGACTTGCTGATGCGTTAATCGATTCAACACCCATCGTGTGCATTACCGGCCAGGTATTCGCGCATTTGCTGGGTACCGACGCGTTCCAGGAAATTGATGTGGTGAACACCACCATTCCAGTGACAAAATGGAATGTCCAGGTGACGGAGGCAAAGGACATCGCGCCTGCCATTGCCAAAGCTTTTTACATCGCACGGACGGGCAGACCCGGACCGGTGCTGATTGACATTACCAAGAATGCGCAGAACGAACTGGTCGAACCTTTGGAGTACAGGAAGTGCGACTACATCCGTACGTACAAGCCGAAACCTGAGCTGCAGTTTGCAAAGGTGGAAGAGGCAGCGGCGCTGATCAACCAGGCGAAGAAGCCTTACCTGCTGGCGGGTCAGGGTGTATTGCTGTCCGGCGCTTCGGATGAATTGCGTGCCTTCTCTGAGAAGACCGGAATACCTGTCGCCTGTACCTTGCTTGGCCTCGGTTCATTCCCCACCGATCATCCAAACTATGCCGGCTACCTGGGTATGCATGGCAACTATGGAGCGAACGTCAACACCAATGAATGCGATGTGCTGATAGCCATCGGCATGAGGTTTGATGACCGCGTGACTGGCAACGTCAGCAAGTACGCGAAACAGGCCAGGGTCATTCACATCGACATTGACAAGGCGGAGATCAACAAGATCATCAAGACCGACGTGGCTATTCACGCCGACGCAAAGGAAGCCCTCCAGGCCCTGGCCTTGCGATGCCATGTCAACCAGCACACAACATGGATGGAGAGCTTTCATGAATTAGGACGCATCGAGCACGACAAAATTATACGTCATGAATGCGGAAAGGCCGGCGAACTGATGATGGCGGAGGTGATACACCGGCTTTCGTTCCTTACCATGGGAGAAGCCATCATCGTCACCGACGTGGGCCAGCATCAGATGATCACTTCGCGGTACTATCAATTCAAGAACCCCAGGACCAACGTAACGTCTGGCGGCGCCGGAACCATGGGATTTGCCTTGCCGGCGGCACTGGGCGCCAAACTGGCGATGCCCGGGCAGCAGGTCGTTGCCGTCATTGGCGACGGCGGGTTTCAGATGACCATCCAGGAACTGGGCACCATTATGCAATACAATATCCCGGTTAAGATTATGGTGCTGAACAATAATTTTCTTGGCATGGTGAGGCAGTGGCAGGAATTGTTTCACAACAAACGCTATTCTTTTACTGAAATGCAGAATCCTGATTTCGTGAAAATGGCGGAGGCCTATAACATAAAAGCCAGGCGGGTCGAGCGGCACAAGGATATGGATGAGGCCCTTCGGGAGATGCTCGCATCGGAGACATCCTATTTCCTGGAAGTGGTGGTGGGCAGGGAGGACAATGTGTTTCCGATGGTTCCGGCAGGGGCCGGGGTAGGAGAGATAATTTTGGAAGCGCCACGGAAGGAGACGAATAATGGATAACCCTATGATGAACATGAAACATGATTTCACGATGGAGTTGTCGGCGGACAACAATTTCTCGGTGCTTAACCGGATCATCAATATTCTTAACCGGAGAAGGGTGCGCATCAGGAAACTGGTAGCCCATGAGGATACAGACAACTTCCGCAAGGGAGGAGTGACCATGTTGCTGCACACCTCGCACGACATGGCGGAGAAGGTAAAAGTCCAGCTTGAGAAACTGATCGAAGTGGAAGCGGTGACCTACCACGAAGGCAACCTCCTGCCTGCTGACCTCACCGAACCCGTCATGGCAATGAATTAACCAACATCAACACATCTTCACATCAACATTTTAACACTTTAACCCTTAACCTATGGCACGAATTAATTTTGGAGGAACAATAGAAGAAGTAGTCACGCGCGAAGAATTTCCCATGGAAAAAGCGCTGACAGTATTGCGCGATGAAGTCATTGCCATCATCGGCTATGGCGTGCAGGGACCGGCGCAATCGCTGAACCTGCGCGACAATGGTTTCAATGTCATCGTCGGACAGCGCAAGGGATCAAAGTCTTGGGACAAGGCCATTCAGCATGGCTGGATACCCGGCGAGACTTTGTTTGAGATCGAAGAGGCAGCGAAGCAGGCGACCATCATCCAATATCTCTTATCGGATGCCGGACAGATTGCAAGCTGGCCGGTGATCAAGCCCCACCTCACCAGGGGAAAGGCGTTGTATTTCTCCCACGGCTTTGGGGTGACTTACAAAGAACAAACAGGCATTGTTCCTCCGGCCGACATTGATGTGATCCTGGCAGCACCAAAGGGGTCTGGCACTTCAGTGCGCCGCTTGTTCCTGCAGGGCAAAGGCATCAACTCGAGCTTCGCCATTTTCCAGGATGCAACAGGCAGGGCCCGCGAGCGGGTCATTGCACTGGGTATCGGAGTAGGATCAGGATACCTCTTTGAAACCGACTTCAGAAAAGAGGTATACTCCGACCTGACCGGAGAGCGCGGCACACTGATGGGTGCCATTGCAGGAATTTTTGAAGCACAGTATGAAGTTCTCCGTTCGAAGGGGCATTCTCCTTCCGAGGCATTCAATGAAACGGTGGAGGAACTCACGCAGAGCCTGATGCCGCTGGTGGCGGAGAATGGAATGGACTGGATGTACGCCAACTGCTCCACCACTGCCCAGCGCGGAGCATTGGATTGGAAAAAGAAATTCAAGGCAGCCACACTTCCTGTTTTCAAGGAGCTGTATGAGAGCGTGGCCAGCGGCGCTGAGGCAAAGCGGACGATTGACACGTGTAGCAAGCCGGACTACCGTGAGAAACTGGCGGAGGAGTTGAAAGAAGTCCGCGACAGCGAGTTGTGGCAGGCCGGCGCTGCGGTGCGGTCACTGCGCCCCGAGCAGGAAAAAGTCGAGGCGAGCATGATTAACTGATTCGCAAAAATGCTTGAAAAGCAAAAGCCGTATCATTCCCATGATACGGCTTTCTTTTTGGAATGAAGTATTTGTCTTCTATGTCCAGGGATCAAACAGCCACTAGTCTTTCCTTATCGCTTTAACTTTCGCGACAAACGCATCGGCATACTTCTCAAGGGTCTTCTTGGCTGCGGCTTTGTATTTTTCTTTTGTGGTTTCAATCAATACCGGGGTCAATTCCTTTCTGAAAGCAAATTCTTTGGCGATACCGCTCCTGGCTTTTGACATGTCTTCACTGTACTTTTCATGATAGCCGGATACTCCTTTGAAATCCTGATCCTGCCAGAGTATTTCACCCTGGGTTTTCTTGTTCCAGAATAATGTGTAGCCCGCATCAGCCTGGCCGACAGTCATGACAGGATCGATGGCCCATGAATATTTCTTTGTCTTGGTGCTGGGTCGATACCAGCCATTGCCCAGGTCCTGATAAGCCGATTCTTTAATGTCCAGGTTAACCAGAACGTCCGCAAAATCCAAGGTCATATAGAAATAGCCTGCAGGTGCACCGATCTCTTCGGCGAATGCGGCGCCTTTCTTTATTTTTCCAAACGCAAAGCCCAGTTCGTTTCTGCCGTGCAGCACATTTCCATTGTGAGCCGTGCTGGTCACCCAGGCATTTCCGCCTTTGTCGTGTTTATTGTCCTCATCTTTGGCATCGGCCTTTTCGGCGTTCTTGTAGAAATCGGTGGCCGTAATGGTGCTCCAGCCAACTGTATCAATTCCATTTGACTTTAGTTGTTTCTGAAAATAGGAATAGAAGTAATTCGTTACTTCCTGAAAATCACTGTCCGTCAGATCACCGTCGGTTGTTTCCAGATAGGCAGACACCCTGGCGCCCGCCACGGTGCCCTGATTTCCTTTGGACACGGTCTTGGTCGTCGTAGTAAGTTTGTAGTTCACCGTGATCTGGGCCAGGGCAAGGTTATCAAGTTTTGAAAGAATTTTGGACTTGTCGACCCTGAATTTATCTGCGTCTGATTGTGCATAAACCAGATTGCTGAGCAAGACAATAAAGGCCAGGAGTGTCAATCGTTTTTTCATGGATTTTTTTAATAAATGTATTGAACGCATCGGGGAGAATCAATACCGAAAGTGTCGTATTTTGACTTTTATCATCGATAGGAGGTAATGGTTGGGCGGGAAACCGAATCAAATAGTTGATTATCCCAAAGTCAATTTGGAGTTTTTATGTTTGATTTGTGACAAGGCAATCCTGAACAGCCTATCTTGTAGTTATTTCAAAATATTAAACCAGATCAACATGAAACGCACTGCATCCGCCCACTGGGATGGAGACTTAAAGGCCGGTAAAGGCAGTCTCTCCACCCAAAGCACTGTATTGAACAAGACACAGTACTCATTCAACACCCGGTTCGCCGATGGCGTCGGCACCAACCCGGAAGAGTTGCTCGCCGCCGCCCATGCCGGCTGCTTCACGATGGCCGTAACTTCCGCCCTGACAAAGGAGAGCATCACGGCAACTTCCCTGGATACCGAAGCAACGCTTACCATGGAAAACCTGACCGTCACTGGCATCCACCTGTCGATCAAAGGCAAAGTGCCGGGCATCACCGCCGAGAAGTTTGCCGAGGTTACCAAAGGGGCCGAGAAGAATTGCATTATTTCCAGAGCACTGAGTGTACCGATTACATCGGATGCAGTGCTGCTTGCATAAGCATTGATATATCTCCCGCCTGCCTTCGTGCTGGCAGGCGGGAAAATAGTCAAGCATAAGCAGTACCCCACACGCAAGTCACTAGCGCCGCGCGTTTACGCTGCATAACTCCGTGAAACAGTCCTCACCTCAAACTAACACTTGTAAGCGTAAAACATTTTCTTAAGAAAATCTGAACAGGGAAGACAAAAAGTTGCATCTTCGCAGGATTAATATTTTAAAAAATACGCCCTGTCAATACTCACGTGTTGACAGGGCGATTTCGTTTAAAGGGCCTTGTCCAAACTAACGATTGTTGTAAGCGACGTGAAACCGAAAACTATTTTTGAGAAAATCTGGGACAGCCATGTAGTAAAGCGGGCTGACGGTTATCCCGATGCCCTGTTCATCGATCGCCATTTCATCCACGAAGTCACCAGCCCCCAGGCATTTGACGGACTGCGGAAGCGGGGCATCCCCGTCTTCAACACGGGCCGCACCACGGCCACGGCGGATCATAACGTTCCCACCAAAGACCAGCATCTGCCCATCAAAGAGGCCCTGTCACGCCATCAGGTAGAAACACTCAGGAAGAACTGCGGGGAATTCGGCGTGGACCTCTACGACCTCGGCCATCCTTTCCAGGGCATCGTACACATCATCGGTCCTGAACTGGGACTTACGCTGCCGGGCATGACCATCGTCTGCGGCGACAGCCACACTTCCACCCATGGTGCTTTTGGAAACATTGCGTTCGGTATCGGAACCTCTGAGGTGGAACAGGTATTGGCCACCCAGTGCATCCTGCAGTACAAGCCCAAAACCATGCGGATTGAAATCAATGGAAAACTGGGTAAAGGCGTATTGAGCAAAGACATTATCCTTTACATCATCTCCAGGCTGACAGCCAGTGGAGCCACCGGATTTTTTGTAGAGTATGCCGGCAGTACCATTGAGGCTTTGTCGATGGAAGCGCGGATGACCGTCTGCAACATGAGCATCGAGATGGGCGCTCGTGGAGGACTGATCGCGCCCGACCAGACGACATTCGATTATATCAAAGGAAAGAAATTCGCTCTCCAGGGTGATGAATTTGACAGCAAGGTGAAGGAGTGGAAAAAGCTGAGCACCGACGTGGGCGCCGTTTACGATGCCGTCATCAAGTTTGATGCCGCCGACATTGCACCCATGATCACCTACGGCACCAACCCTGGCATGGGGATGAGGATCACCGACAGGATTCCAACCCCGGAAGAACTCTTGGAAATCAGCGAACAGACGTCTTTCAAAAAATCGCTTGACTACATGGGACTCGAGCCCGGATCACAGCTGATCGGCAGGAATATCGACTATGTATTCATCGGCAGTTGTACCAATGCGCGCATCGAAGACCTGAGGCTGGTGGCGTCCATCGTCAAGGGCAGGAAGAAAGCATCAAATGTGGAAGTGTGGGTGATCCCCGGTTCACGGCAGGTGGAAGAGCAGGCCCGGAAAGAAGGCCTGGACAGGATTTTTGAAGCGGCAGGTTTTGAACTGCGAAGCCCAGGATGTTCAGCCTGCCTGGGCATGAACGAGGACAAAGTGCCCGCTGGCAAGTACTGCATCGCTACGTCGAACCGGAATTTCGAGGGAAGGCAGGGACCCAAGTCCAGAACCTTCCTCGCCAGTCCGTTGAGTGCAGCCGCAGCGGCCATCACGGGCAAGGTGACGGATGCAAGGGAATTTATTTAACAACATTCATGAGCAAAGAGAAATTCATAAAACTGGTCAGCACGGCGATTCCCCTGCCACAGGAAAACATTGACACGGATCAGATCATTCCCGCACGTTTTCTGAAAGCAACCACCCGCGAAGGCTTCGGAGATAATTTGTTCCGCGACTGGCGTTATGATGCCGAAGGCAAGCCGGTTGAGGGATTTGCGTTGAACAACCCGAAGTACTCCGGAAAGATTCTCGTCACTGGGAAAAACTTCGGATGCGGCAGCAGCCGCGAGCACGCTGCCTGGTCGCTGTTTGATTACGGCTTCCGTGTCGTAATCTCCAGCTTCTTTGCCGACATCTTTAAAAACAACGCACTGAACAACGGCCTGCTGCCCGTGGTATTGACGGACGGCTATGTAAAAAAGTTGCTGGAAACCATCGGGCAAAATCCTTCCACTGTTGTGACAATCGACCTTGAAGAACAGTCCTGCACGGTTAACGGGTTGACCGAGAAATTTGAGATCAACCTGTACAAGAAGACCTGCATGATCAACGGGTACGACGACATTGATTACCTGCTGAGCCTGGACAAGGAAATCAGGGCATTTGACCTCGCGCACGCATGAAGAAGAAGATAGTCATACTGCCCGGTGACGGTATCGGCAAGGAGGTCACTGCCGAAGGAAAGGCTGTGCTGGAAACGATTGCCGAAATCTTCGGACATGAATTCACTTTTGAAGAGGCCCTCATCGGCCATGATGCCATTGAGAAGACCGGCAACCCGCTGCCGGACGAAACACTGACCATACTGAAAAACTGCGACGCCATCCTTTTCGGCGCTGTGGGCCATCCAAAATATGATAACGACCCGACCCTGAAAGTCAGGCCGGAGCAGGGACTTCTGAAGATGCGCAAGGAACTTGGGCTGTTTGCCAACCTTCGCCCGATTCGGTTGTTCGATGAGCTGCTGGACGCTTCCAGCATCAAGCCTGAAATCCTGAAAGGCTCAGACATTCTGTTCTTCCGCGAATTAACAGGCGATGTGTACTTCGGGGAGAAGGGCCGGAAGGACAACGGCAATACGGCGTTTGACCTGATGATTTATCAGCGCTACGAAGTAGAGCGCATTGCACACAAGGCATTCAAGGCGGCCCGCACACGCAGAAAGAAAGTGACCAGTGTGGACAAGGCCAACGTACTGGAAAGTTCACGCCTTTGGAGAGAGGTGGTACAGGAGGTTGGAAAGCAATATCCCGACGTGCAGCTGGAGCACCAGTTTGTGGACGCCGCCGCCATGAAGCTCATCCAGAATCCACGGAGCTATGATGTGGTGGTGACCGGAAACCTGTTTGGCGACATCCTCACGGACGAGGCTTCCCAGATCGCTGGATCGATGGGCATGCTTGCCTCTGCTTCAGTCGGGGACACAGTGGGATTATACGAACCCATTCACGGAAGTGCCCACGACATCACAGGCAAAGGCATTGCCAATCCGCTTGCGTCAATTTTGTCGGCGGCACTGCTGCTGGACATTTCGTTCGGTCTGAAAGAGGAATCCGAAGCTATCATCAAAGCTGTGGAAGAAACCCTCCACGAAGGCTTCCGCACCGCCGACATCGCTGTCAGTGCAACACCAATAGAAAAAGTACTGAATACCCACGCTATGGGAGCCCGGATAATTAAAAAACTGGCATCCGTATCTATAGCATTACCGAATTAGCGCATTACCGAATTAACCCATGAGCCACAAGATTGAAATTTTCGACACCACCCTCCGCGACGGAGAACAGGTGCCCGGTTGTCAGCTTTCTACTGAGGAGAAGGTCGTCATCGCCCGTGAACTTGAGGCGCTCGGGGTCGATGTAATCGAAGCGGGATTTCCCATTTCAAGTCCGGGTGATTTCCTTTCTGTGGTGGAAATTTCCAAAGCGGTGAGCAACGTGACGGTGTGCGGACTGACCCGCGCCCGGAAAGAAGACATCGATGTGGCGGCGGAAGCCCTGCATCACGCAAAGAAGGGACGAATCCATACCGGCATCGGTTCTTCGGACGTGCATATCAAACATAAATTCAGAAGCACCCGCGAGCAGGTAATGGAGCAGGGCGTGTGGGCGGTGGAGTATGCCAAGGCCAAAGGCTATGAAGTGGAGTTCTATGCCGAGGATGCGGGCCGTGCTGACCTGGTTTTCCTGGCGCAAATGATCGAAGCGGTGATTGCCGCCGGAGCCGATGTGGTCAATATTCCTGACACCACCGGTTATTGCCTCCCTCACCTGTATGGGAAACGAATTCAGTACCTGGTGGAGAACGTCAAGAATATCGACAAGGCCATCATTTCGGTGCACTGCCACAACGATCTTGGCCTGGCTACAGCAAATACGCTTTCAGGACTAATTCATGGCGCACGGCAGGCTGAGGTGACCATTAATGGAATCGGCGAGCGCGCCGGTAATACATCCCTGGAGGAAGTGGCCATGGCGATCCAGGTCCACAAAGACCTTGAATTGTATACCAACATCAAGTCGGATAGAATCTATGAGATCTCCCACATGGTCTCGCAAATGATGCGGATGCCGGTCCAGCCGAACAAGGCCATTGTCGGAAAAAATGCTTTCGCCCATTCATCCGGGATACATCAGGACGGGTTCCTCAAGCATGCCGAGAACTATGAGATCATCAACCCAGCCGATGTGGGGGTACCCTCATCGTCAATTGTGCTTACGGCCCGCAGCGGCAGGGCAGCCTTGAAGCACCGCCTTGAACTGCTGGGTTATTCTGTTGCCGGCGATGAACTGAACACCGTGTATGAGAATTTCCTGGTGGTGGCCGACGAGAAGAAGATGGTGCATGACAATGACCTGATCACGCTCGTGTCCAGCCTGGAGATATTGCAGAAATAGCTAGTTCATTCAGGAATAATTTTGAGTGCCAGTGATGTTGGGCTACCTTGCGCCCCGATTTAAGAACGCATGGCACTACTCGAAAAGCAACTCTATAAGAAACGCTCCACCATCCCCGGGGCAGGCAAGGGACTGTTTACCAAAAAACCGATCAGGAAAGGTGCCCGCATCGTGGAGTACCTGGGGGAGATCCTCACCTGGAAGGAAGTGGAGAAGATGGCCGACGAGCGCAACGGCTACGTTTTCTACTTCACGCAGAAATACGTCATTGATGCCTGGAAGCACAAGGGCTTTGCACACTTTGCCAACGACGCCAAAGGGATTGGGAGGATAAAGGGCATTCACAATAATTCCGAATACGCTACTGAAGGCAAGCGCTGCTACATCGAGGCGACCGAGGACATCCCGGCCCGGTCGGAGATCTTTGTAGGCTACGGAGTCGAGTACTGGCAGGTGATCCGGTACAACATCAGGCTGGAGGAGGCCAAAAAGAAACGGGCTTCAAAGGCAAGGCTTCCCCATCATCATGCCGCCAAACGGCAGGGAAAGAAGAAACCCGCCCGGTAGCCGCTTTTACTTCTTCTCTATTATAGACTTAGCTTTTTCCAGGGTCTCGTTGGTCTGATCCCTGACTTTCTTGATGCGCTCCATCTCATTCTCCAGGTATTCACGTGCAGCTTCCTGGTCGGTAGAATCTGGCAGGGGATTGAATTCGTGCATCCAGCCCATCATGGCATTGCTGGCTGAATCCAGGTTGCTGATCATGCTTTCCAGTTCCTTTTTCTGTTCAACCACCATATCCGGCGTGCTGGCGATCTTGTCCTGCAGGTCTTTCTTCATTTTGTACAGGTCTTCCATTTTCGGCATCACCTCATCGTGGATGTCCATGACCTGGTCATACAGGGCCTGGTTTGGATTGTCGCCATTATCTGAATTTCCCTCGTTGTGACCACTGTGGTCGCTGGTCTTGCCGCAGGACAACAAGATCAGGAATGAGCAGGCAATGATTAGCTTTTTCATTGAGCATGGTGTTTTGGCAAAGTTACGCCTTTCCCCCAACCTGCCTGAATTTGTGCTGTTCTTTCTCCGTTCAGCCGACTAACAGTAGTTAGTCATTGTTCTTTTTTTGCAATTCTTTGATGCCCCAGTTGTTCAAATAGGAATTTTCCTCGTTATTCGTTCCTATAAACAGGACAATGAAGAACGGGCGCTTTTATTTTAGTTTTTATTTTTATCAATCCCACGGGACTGACAGAGCGCTTTGTTGATACACAGATAAACAACAGAAACTCCAAAGTCCCGGTAAAGCCGGGATTTTTTTTTGGTCTGATATGAAGAAGAAGAAATTAAAAATTGCCATCCAGGGTATCGCCACCAGTTTTCACGAGGTGGCGGCCATGTCCCATTTTAATACCGCCATCGACACGGTGGAGTGCCTGTCCTTTCACGCGCTGTGCGAAACGTTGAAACACGACCGCGCCGACTACGCGGTGATGGCCATTGAGAACTCGATCGCGGGGAGCATCCTCCCCAACTATTTCCTGCTGCAGGAATATCACTTTTCCATTGTGGGTGAACTTTACCTGCCCATTCACCTGCACCTGCTGGCGCTGCCGGGTGTGAAAATGAAAGACATCCGCAGCATTGAGTCGCATCCCATGGCCATCCGCCAGTGTTCGGAATTCCTCCATAAACTGGCAGGCGTTGAAATCAGGGAGAGCGATGATACCGCACTTTCTGCCAGGAATATCAGAACAAAGTCATTGAAGGACACTGCGGCGATCGCCAACGAACAGGCCGCCAAAAAATATGGCCTTCAGATTGTTGAAAAGAGAATCGAGACGCATAAGAAGAACTTCACGCGGTTTCTGGTGCTCACCAAGCAGAACGGGTCAATCACAGAAAGCAATAAGGCCTCGCTTGCTTTTGAAGTAGCCAACGAAGCGGGAAGCCTGGCGGATGTGCTGGTCACGTTTAAGGAAAACAGCATTAACCTGACCAAGATTCAATCCATTCCGATTATCGGAAAGCCCAAAGAATACACGATTCACGTGGACGTGGAGTGGAAAAGGAGAAAGGGCTATGACCTTGCCATGAAGCAAGTGCTTCGCCAAACACGCAACCTCAATGTGCTGGGCGAATACAGGAAGTCTGAAATGAAATTCTAGAAGGGACAGATTATGATCAAGACCGCCAACCGGATTGCCAACGTGCAGGAATACTACTTCAGCAGGAAGCTGGCCGAAGTACGCTCGCTGGACAGTCGTGATTTTCCTGTCATCAACCTTGGCATCGGCAGCCCGGACCTTATGCCGTCGCAGGCAACCGTGGATGCCCTGATTGATTCGGCTCAAAATCCGCTGCACCACGGCTACCAGAACTACAAAGGGATTCCTGCGCTTCGTTCGGCCATCGCCGGATTCTATCAGAATATCTACCATGTTTCATTGGATCCTGAATCCATGATTCTGCCCCTGATGGGTTCGAAGGAAGGCATCATGCACATTGCCATGGCTTTTGTCAACGAAGGCGATGAAGTATTGATACCCGATCCGGGCTACCCGACGTATGCATCGGTTGCTACGCTGGTCGGCGCAAAGATCAGGACGTATGAACTGAAAGAATCCCTAGACTGGGGTGTAGATATCGCGGCCCTCCGCACGCAGGATCTTTCCCGAGTGAAGATTATGTGGGTGAACTTTCCGCACATGCCCACCGGCCGCGTTGCTTCCAGGGAGGAGATGAAAGAACTGGTTGACCTCGCAAGGGAGCACCAGTTCCTGATCGTAAACGATAATCCTTACAGCCTGATATTAAACGAGGCACCACTCAGCATCCTGAGCATTGAAGGAGCGGAGGGTGTGGCCCTCGAACTGAACTCCCTGAGCAAGTCGCACAACATGGCCGGTTGGAGAATCGGCTGGGTCGCCGGCAACAAAGAATACGTCGACGCGGTACTTCGCGTCAAGAGCAACATGGATTCCGGGATGTTCCTGGGCTTGCAGCACGCGGCCGTGGAGGCATTGAAAAGCGATCAACAGTGGGTGGAGGAACTAAACAATGTCTACCGGGGCCGTCGTGTGGTGGCGCGGCAGCTGCTCGATGAGCTCGGCTGCAGCTACTCTGAAAAGCAGTCGGGCCTGTTTGTTTGGGCAAAAGCCCCACACCAGGTGGAGGATGTTGAAAAGTGGATTGATGAGATCCTCTACGGCACACATGTGTTCATTACGCCTGGATTTATTTTTGGTGAAGCGGGCAGGAGGCACATCCGCATCTCGCTGTGTGCTTCGATTGAAAAAATGGGGGAGGCCCTCAGCCGCATTCAGCAGTTTGGAAAGAAATCGCAGGAGCAACCCGGTAAATTAAAGGAGGCAGTATGAAAGTCACAATCGTTGGACTGGGATTGATTGGAGGCAGCATCGGCCTCGACTTGCGCAAAGCAGGTGTGGCGGAGTTGCTGATGGGTGTTGACCTGAATGCAGAACATGGCAGCAAAGCACTGGCCCTTGGACTGGTTGATAAGATTGTGCCGGAAGACAAAGCTTTGTCAGAGGCCGACGTCGTCATCCTGGCGATCCCGGTGAATACTATGAGCGCGCTGTTACCCCAGGTGCTGGATGTGGTGAAGAAAGGTGCCGTCGTCATCGATACCGGATCAACGAAGTCAATGATTTGTCGTGCGGTGAGCAGTCATCCCAACCGGAGTCAGTTTGTCGCTTCACACCCTATTGCAGGCACAGAAAACTCCGGACCGGAAGCTGCTTTCAACGGCCTCTTCCTGGACAAGACCAATATCATCTGCGAGCAGGAGAAATCTTCGAAAGAATCCCTGGACACTGCACAAAGGATCTTTGATGCCCTTGGGATGCGCACCATATTTATGGACCCCGAAGAGCACGACAAACACGTGGCTTATGTATCCCACCTGTCGCATGTAAGTTCATTCCTGCTGGGGCAGACCGTACTGGATATTGAAAAAGACGAAAAGAATATTTTCAACCTTGCGGGCAGCGGACTTGCCTCCACGGTGCGCCTTGCCAAAAGCTCACCCGACATGTGGGCGCCAATCTTTGAACAGAATGCGGAATACCTCGGCCAGGCCCTGGCGGAATACATCATGCACCTGCAGCGCTTTCATTACCAGCTGATGAAGCGGAACACAAAGGAGCTTTACAATGTTATGAAGGAGGCCAATAAAATCCGCAGGGTACTTGACGGCCTTAACCCAGCAACCAGGACTGAAACAGAACAAAAGGAAAAAACCATCATATAACCGTATAACCATCACGATATGCAATTTGAATCAATCACCACTGCCCTTAAGATTGAAAGGCCCCTTATTATCAGCGGCCCCTGCAGCGCAGAAACCGAAAGCCAGATGATTACAACGGCCAGGCAACTTGCCGCCACCGGAAAAGTCCATATGCTGAGGGCAGGCATCTGGAAGCCCCGCACCCGTCCCGGACAATTTGAGGGTGCCGGCGCTGAAGGCCTGAAGTGGCTGGTGATGGCCAAACAGGAAACGGGTTTACCCATTACAACGGAGGTTGCTACCGCAGCCCACGTCGAAGCTTGTCTCAAGGCAGGTGTTGATGTGCTCTGGGTGGGGGCACGCACCACGGTAAACCCCTTTTCGGTGCAGGAGATTGCCGATGCCCTCCGGGGTGTGAATATCCCAGTCATGGTAAAGAACCCGGTGAACCCGGACATCGAACTTTGGATGGGTGCTTTTGAACGATTGAATCGCGCAGGCATCAAAACAATGTCAGCGATCCACAGGGGATTCTCATCATTTGAAAAAGGTCCGTTCCGCAATGCCCCGATGTGGGACCTCGCCATCGATCTGAAGACCCGCATCCCGGGCATTGAAATGATTTGCGACCCGAGCCATATTGCGGGCAACCGCGAACTCATCGCGATGGTTTCTCAAAAAGCCCTTGACCTCGACATGGCAGGCCTCATGATTGAAAGCCACCTGAATCCTGATGCTGCATGGAGCGACGCCAAACAGCAGGTGACGCCTTCTTCCCTTGCGAAAATCATTGATGGGCTGGTTGTCCGCACGGTGACATCCGACAGCAAGGCCTTTAAGGACACCCTCGGCGTGCTGCGTGACCAGATAGACCTGATCGATGACGAGATCATGCAGAAAATGGCCAACCGGATGAAGATCTCCGAAAAAATCGGTGTCTATAAAAAAGAGAACAACGTCACCATCCTCCAGGTCGGCCGCTGGGAGGAGATCATTCAGACCCGTGTATCGCTTGGAAAAGCCATGGGCCTGGACGAAGGCTTCACCCGCGATTTGCTCCGACTGGTTCACCATGAGTCGATCCAGGTGCAGACCAAGGTGATGAATAAAGTGGAGGAACGCGTTTAGCCAGGAAATTGCATTTGTTCCTCTTGTAATTCTCCCCGAACTTCCGGGTCATTTCAAACTTTACTTATGAAGAGACTGACCTGGAAGAACGCGGCAATGGCTGCGGTGGGTTTGATTATCCTTGCTGCAGCAATCGTTTATTTTAGAACGGGCACCAGCCGTGACCTCGGCGTGAAAACGGTCGATCCGGCCTTTGGAGAGTATGTCTCTTCCTACACTTCCGGGGTTGTCAGTTCGGGTTCACCCATCCGCATTGCCCTTTCCCGGGATGTGGTCGAATTTGAGGCATTGGGGGAGACTTCCATCAAATTGTTTGACTTCAGCCCCGCGATGAAGGGCACAACAGTCTGGATCGATCAGCACACGGTTGAATTTCGTCCCGACGCCCGGTGGTCATCCGGACAGGTGTATGAAGCAGCGTTCAACCTGGGCAGGATCATGGAGGTTCCCAAAAACCTGGCATTGTTCGGGTACTCTTTTCAGATCATTCCTCAGAACTTCGAACTGACGGTGGATAATGTTTCCTCCGTTTCCCGGACCGAACTAAGCCTTCAGAAAGTGGACGGTATGATCCTCACTGCCGACTTCGCCGAAGGTGCGGCCGTTGAGAAAATGCTGACCGCCAGCCAGGAAGGAAAGGCCCTGCCCGTCACCTGGGCCCACACCGGTGAGGGTAAGCGACATGCTTTTACCGTCGGGGAAGTGCTTCGAAAAGACAGAGCCAGTATGGTGAATCTTGCCGTCGCCGGATCGGTGCTGGGCGTTGATCAGCAAGACAAGCGTGAGGTTGAAATTGCGGCACTGGGAGATTTTAAGGTCACGGTGGTGAGGGTTGAACAAAGCGGTAACCAGCATGTCGTCCTGCAGTTTTCAGACCCGTTGAGTGAGAAACAAAACCTGGAAGGCCTTATTTCCATTTCAGACATCCCGTCAGTGGATTTTGAGATCAAAGACAATGAAATAAGAATCTATCCGCCTGTTCGCCAGACAGGAACCAAAACCCTGACACTCTCCGCGGGGATCAGGAACGTGCTGAACTACAAGATGGCACAGGGAGAATCATTTGATGTCACCTTTGAGCAATTGTCGCCTTCCGTGCGGTTTCTGGGGAAAGGCAATATCATACCCTCTTCAGGCGAATTGGTTTTGCCTTTTGAGGCCGTCAACCTTAAAGCTGTCGATATACAAATCATTAAGGTGTATGAGCGAAATGTACTGCAGTTCCTCCAGGTCAATGAGCTTGACGGGAGTTCCGAACTGCGAAGGGTAGGCATGCCTGTGGTGAAGAAGATGGTGTCGCTTGAAAGCAGCGGAGTAGCAGACCTGGGAAAGTGGAACCGCTTTACGCTCGATCTCTCTCAATACATGAACCCGGAGCCAGGTGCGATCTACCAGGTGGGCGTGAGCTTTAAAAGAAGTTACTCCATGTTTGACTGCTCTGGCGAAGCCGATGCCGGCAGTGAAAGCCAGCCTGACGATGAAGTTTGGGATCAGGAATCAGGAGAGTCAAGCGCCTGGGATTCCTATGAAGAGTACTATTATGGCGAAGACTATGACTGGGAGCAGCGCGACAATCCCTGTCACTCATCCTACTACACTGGCAACCGCAACATCAGGCGTAACGTGATCGCCTCCGACCTGGGCATGATTGCCAAGCGGGGTGGTGATGGCGCCACCACGGTTTTTGTTAACGACCTCAAGACAACCAAACCTCAAAGCGGCGTCACGTTGGAGTTGTACGACTTCCAGCAGCAGTTGCTTGGGACAGCCACTTCGGGCCCCGACGGCAAGGCGGTAATCAGTTCCAGGCAAAGTCCATTCGCACTGGTAGCCAGGAATGGAACGCAGCGCGGCTACCTGAAGTTGCAGGATGGAGAGTCCCTTTCACTCAGCAGCTTTGATGTGGGAGGGGAGCAGGTAGACAGCGGGTTAAAAGGATTTCTGTATGGTGAGCGGGGCGTATGGCGCCCGGGTGATTCGTTGTACCTCACCTTTCTGCTTGAAGACAAACTAAAACTCCTTCCTCCAACTCACCCTGTCGTCATGGAACTGCAGAACCCCCAGGGTCAGGTGGCCCAGCGGCTGGTGCGGTCCTCCTCAGAGAACGGCTTCTACAAATTTGCCACAGCAACGCCGGCGGATGCGCCAACCGGCAACTGGACGGCACGCGTTAAAGTCGGCGGGGCCCTGTTCACGCAAACGGTGAAGATTGAAACCATCAAACCGAACCGGCTCAAGATCAACCTGAATTTCGGAAAGGAGAAGATAACGGCGGGTGATAACAATGTGTCCGGCAAGCTTCATGTAAACTGGCTGGCCGGTTCGCCGGGAAGAAACCTCAAGGCGGAGTTTGAAGTGGTGCTGACAAAGGCCCAGACGAAGTTTGAGAAATATCCTGACTATGTATTTGATGATCCTTCCAGGGATATCTCCGGTACGACCAAGTCAATTTTTGAAGGGTTCACCAATGATGACGGCGACGCCACCGTCAATGCAACACTGGAAGTGGAGGGCTCCCCGGCCGGCATGCTCAACGCCATCTTCCGCGGCAAAGTTTTTGAAGAAAGCGGAAACTTCAGCACTGACCGGTTCAGTCTTCCATTTTATCCTTACACCTCATTTACCGGAATCCGTTTGCCACAAGGCGATAAGGCCCGTGGCATGCTCCTGACCGATACCACCCATCGCGTGGATGTGGTCACGGTGGATGCCGACGGCAACGGGGTAAGCCGCGACAACGTTGAGGTTACCCTGTCAAAGCTGGAGTGGCGCTGGTGGTGGGATAATTCCGAAGACAACGCAAATTTCATGTCGGGTGAGAATTCAACGCCGCTCGCATCAGGAAAAATAAAGACAACCAACGGCAAAGGCTCGTGGAACTTCAAGATCAAGTACCCTGAGTGGGGAAGGTACCTGGTTCGTGCCACAGACCCGGTATCGGGTCACAGCACCGCAAAAATAGTCTACATCGACTGGCCGGGCTGGGCCGGAAGGTCGCGCAATGAATCGCAAGGCGCTGCGATACTCTCCTTTTCTTCGGACAAGCCCGTGTATAACATTGGTGAGAAGGCGACCCTGGTCATACCCGGAAGTGATCAGGGCAGGGCACTGATCAGCGTGGAAAGCGGAAGCAAGGTGATCGACTCCTGGTGGCTGGAGACGCAGAAGGGTGACAACCGCTTCAGCTTTGACATCAAGCCGGAGATGACACCGAACATTTTCGTCAACATTACGCTGTTGCAGCCCCACGCTCAAACCATCAATGACCTGCCCATCCGCATGTATGGCGTAATCCCCTTGTCGGTGGAGGATCCCAACACGCACCTTCATCCGGTGCTGACCATGCCCGATGTATTGGAGCCTGGTCAGGAAGTGGTGATTAAAGTGTCCGAGCAATCGAACAGGAAGATGACCTACACGCTGGCCCTGGTCGATGAGGGATTGTTGGACATCACACGCTATAAAACCCCTGATGCCTGGGCACTGTTCTATGCGAGGGAGGCCCTGGGTGTAAAAACCTGGGACCTGTATGATGCCGTCATGGGCGCCTTTGGCGGAAAGATCGAGCGGCTCCTGGCCATTGGAGGAGACATGATGGCCACAAGCAAGGAAGATGACGCCAAGGCAAACCGCTTCAAGCCCGTGGTTAAATTCCTGGGTCCTTTCACACTGGATGGAAAGAGCAATGAACACCGCTTCATTATGCCGCAGTATATCGGTTCTGTCAAAACCATGGTCGTAGCCGGCTATGATGGGGCATATGGCAGTGCTGAAAAAGCCACGCCGGTTCGCAAACCACTCATGGTCCTGGCCACGCTTCCGCGGGTGCTCGGCCCCGGAGAAGTCTTAAAACTTCCGGTCACCCTGTTCAGCATGGAGAAGAGCATCAGGAATGTAAAAGTGGAAGTGAAAGTGTCTGGACCCGTTTCCCTTTCAGCCGAAGCATCACGGTCCGTGACCATGGACAAGGAGGATCTCACTACTGACTTTGAACTGTCAGTCAAAAATGAGACAGGCAGAGCGAGGATTGAAGTCTCAGCCTCGGCGGGAAATTTCAGGGCCACTGATGTTATTGACATTGAAGTACGGAATCCCAACCCGCCGGTAACCAAAGTTTTGGAAGCGTTGCTGGAGCCTGGAAAGGATTGGCGCGGGAATGTAATCCCTGTTGGAATGGCCGGGACGAATACGGCCATGCTTGAGGTATCCAGCCTTCCGCCCATCAACCTGGGTCAGCGCCTTCGATACCTGATGCAATATCCGTATGGCTGCATTGAACAAACCACGTCTGCAGTATTTCCTCAACTCTACCTTGACCAGGTGAGGATGCTGACGGAAGAAGAAAAGGTCATGACACAGCGAAATGTCAGGGCAGCGATTGACCGGCTGAAATCATTTATGACGCGGGATGGAGGTTTTGCCTATTGGCCGGGCGGCCAGGATTCTGAAAGCTGGGGCTCAACCTATGCAGGACATTTTCTGGTCGAGGCTGAAGCCAAAGGGTATTTTGTTCCCAGCGACATGATCAGGAAATGGAAAAAGTACCAGCGAAGCAAGTCCGTTGAGTGGAGAAAGAACAAGGAACTTCAAAGCAGCGAATTGATCCAGGCCTATCGACTGTATACACTTGCCCTGGCTGGAGATGCTGACCTGGCATCGATGAACCGAATGCGCGAGATGAGCAACCAGCCCTTGACCGCGTCGTGGATGCTGGCTGCGGCGTACAGTAAGGCGGGACAGCCCGAAGCGGCCAGGCAGCTTGTGGCCAACTTGCCTCAGGCGGTGAAGCCGTACCAGGAAATGGCATACTCCTATGGATCCGATGTGCGCGATAAAGCCATCATATTGGAGACGTTATTGCTGATGGGTGATCGCACCAAGGGCTTTGAGCTGGTGAAGGAAATATCTGCCTCGCTGAGCAATGCCAATGTGTGGATGAGTACGCAGTCGGTGGCCTGGAGTTTGAAATCGGTCAGCATGTTTGCCGGTGCAGAAAAGAAGGGAGCGCTGAAGTTCAGTTATGTGTATAATGGCAAGAGCACTTCAGTAAGCACGGATTTGCCTTTTGCCCAGATTGCGCTTTCAATGAACGCGATCAAAGCCGGAATACTGCATGTTGAAAGCCAAAGCGTCGGCACTTGCTTCCTCCGCGTAATTACCGAAGGCGTTCCGGCCCGCGGCGCAGAGGATGAGGCAAACAACAACCTGATGATGAAGGCAACCTATACTTCGGCCGATGGCACCAGCATTGATCCCGCCAGTCTTGATCAGGGAACTGAGTTCATCGCCGTCGTTACAGTTTCCAATCCGGGTGCGCGTGGAGCCTACAAGAACCTGGCCCTCAACCAGACTTTTCCTTCCGGATGGGAATTGAATAACCTGAGACTCGATGAAGCGGAAGAAAAATTGGGCGGTGACAAGGCCACCTACCAGGATATCCGGGACGACCGTGTTTATAGTTATTTTGACCTGGGGCCTGGCCAAAAGAAGACATTTAAAATCATGCTGACGGCCACGTATGCGGGAACCTACTACCTCCCTGCATTCAGTTGTGAAGCCATGTACGACAAAGGTGTTTTTGCGAGGTCTAAGGGAAAAATTGTTACTGTGACCAAAAAGGCCAGTCAATAGCAGGAGGAACAATTTGTTTCCTAAAGTGTTCTTTAAGGCGAGCTGCTTCAAAAATGACGCAGGTCATAGGAGCAGAAAAATGGGTTTCTGTATTTGACATGAATTGGGACTTTGTCCCAGACTTACTATCATTTTCTTCGTAATTTTGACCCTTTATATTCAAAAATGATCGCAACAACCGACTTCCGCTTCTCTACCGGACCTGAACCGCATCGTGGCCGCACCCGTGAAATAATGACCAAACACCCCCATGTGAAGGACCTGATGGGGAAAAACCCGGCTACTTTCCTGGTTATTCTGGGCCTTGTCGGAGGTATGGTCGGTGGCGCCTGGCTGCTGCGCGATGCCTCCTGGTGGGTTGTGCTGGCTGCAGCTTACCTCGGTGGCGCGTTTGCCAACCATGCCCTTTTTGTAATGATACACGAGTGTACGCACCACTTATTGTTCAAGAAGAAAGCGCCAAACCTCATCGCCGCCATCATTGCCAATTTGCCGCATACCCTTCCCAGCGCCGCCTCCTTTGTTCGCTACCACATCAAGCACCACTCCTTTCAGGGTGTGCATGAGCTGGATGCCGATCTTCCGAACTATTGGGAAGCAAAACTCATCAACAACTCGATTTTTGGAAAGGCAGTATGGCTGCTTTTATTCCCGCTTTTCCAGGCTTTCCGCATTACGCGGCTCAGGGAAATCAAACCCGTTGACGGCTGGATCATCACCAACTGGGTTGTTCAGATTGCATTCAATGTGGCCATCTGGGTCTTCTTTGGACCCAAGGCGTTCTTCTTCCTGTTGCTGAGTTTCTTCTTCTCCGTTGGACTGCACCCGCTGGGCGCAAGGTGGATCCAGGAACACTATCTTACGCTGGATGAAAAACAGGAAACCTACAGCTACTATGGTCCGCTCAATGCAGTAGCCTTCAACGTCGGCTTCCACAATGAGCACCATGATTTTCCATCGATACCCTGGAACAAACTGCCTGATTTGAAAAAAGAAGCGCCAGAGTATTATGATTCCCTGAAATACCACAAGTCCTGGACGAATTTGTTTTTCAGGTTCCTGTTCGACAAGAATATTTCCTTGTACAGCCGTATCATCAGGCAGGAGCGGGGTAAGGTTGCGCTCACGGATGAGTCCAAACCTGACAGGGAAATGGTGTTGGAAGACAAGGCCTGACCAATCGATCGGATCATGAACAGAAAACTGTTTTTACTGGTCGCATGGCTGATCCAATGTGGCGCGTCCTATGCCCAGACAGTCTCGCGCGAAGAGCAGCTTGTTCTTGACCTCAGCAGGAAGAAGTTCGACTGGCTGATTTCAAAACAATACGATTCACTCAACAACTTCATGGATGACCGAATCCAGTACATTCATTCCAATGGCTGGACACAAGGCAAGAAGGAGATTATCGAAGACCTGAAATCAGGTAAACTCAATTATCAGAAGGTCACGTTGAAAGAAACCAAAATCCGGATCTATGGCGAGTCGGCTGTTGTTACGGGCTTGGGAACATTTGAAGGCATTACCGATGGGAAGCCGTTTGCCATGGACCTCCGCTTTACCGAAGTATATATCAAATCCGGAACTCACTGGAAGCTGGCATCGCGCCACGCTAATCGAATGCCATGAAGCTTGACGTTGCCCCGGCTAAACTTGTTTCCCTAACAGCCGGCGCATTCTTATTCACTGCCTATTTCTTTTCATTACCCTCACGGCTTTTCAACAATCCTTATTCAACGGTGCTGGAAGACCGCTCGGGTCAGCTGTTGTCCGCCTCGATAGCGCCGGATGGACAATGGCGTTTTCCGGAAGGAAGCCGGGTGAATGAAAAATTCGAAAAGGCGATTGTGGCGTTTGAGGACAAAAGGTTCTGGTCGCATCCGGGATTCGATCCACTGGCGATGGCGCGGGCTCTCCGACAAAATTTCCGTTCGGGCCGGATCGTGAGCGGCGGGAGCACCCTCACCATGCAGGTAATCCGGCTGTCCCGGCAAGATCCATCCCGATCGGTGCTGAAGAAACTATACGAGACCATTTTAGCGACCAGGATGGAGTTTCGTTACACCAAGAAGGAAATCCTGGGGCTCTATGCTGCCCATGCACCATTTGGAGGAAACGTCGTTGGACTGGAAGCGGCATGTTGGCGGTACTTTGGCGTTGGGTCAGTTGAATTGTCCTGGGCTGAGGCAGCCCTGCTCGCGGTCTTACCCAATAACCCCTCATTGATTCACCTGTCTCGCAACCGTGAAACCCTTCGGTTGAAGCGAAACCGTTTACTACTCAGGCTGCTCAAGCAAGATGAGCTGGACTCATTGAGCTATACGCTGGCCGTGGCGGAGCCCTTGCCGGGAAAACCCCAGCGGCTGCCAAGGCTTGCCAGTCACCTCCTGGATCGGGTGACCCGGGAAGGCTTTGCCCAGCAGCTTGTCCGGTCTTCCATCGACCGCGGCTTGCAGGAGCGGGTGGAGCAAATGGTAGAGGACCACCATCAGCGATTGAAATCCAACCAGATTCACAATGCCGCCGCGCTCATACTGGATGTGCGAACAGGGGAGGCCCTGGCTTACATTGGAAATGCAAGGGCGGGGATAGATCATGAAGAACAGGTTGATATTGTACGCGCACCGCGAAGCACCGGAAGCATTCTTAAACCGTTTCTTTATGCGGCCATGATGAATGAGGGGAAATTGTTGCCCCGGACGCTGGTGCCTGATGTACCCACCTTGCTGGGTGGATTTGCGCCAAAGAATTTTTCAAAACAATTTGATGGTGCTGTTCCCGCCGATCAGGCATTGATCCGCTCACTCAATGTCCCCGCAGTGTACGAACTGAAAGAGTACCGGTATGAAAAGTTTTACAACCTGCTTCAGCAAATGGGAATGACCACGCTTCTACAGTCACCTGATCACTATGGGCTTTCATTGGTCCTGGGTGGCGCCGAAGGAACATTGTGGGACATCACGGGCTTGTACGCGTCAGCGGCGCGAACGCTCAATGAATACTTTGAGCATCCTGGTAAAGACCGGTACCAAAGAGAAGATTTTCACGCGCCGGTTTTTCGGCTGCAGGACTCATCTTTTCATCAGCAGTCGTCGGAACCGAACTCATATCTCAATGCCGCGGCCTTGTGGATTACCTTCGAGGCGCTCAAAGAACTGTACCGGCCGGGCGAGGAAACCGGGTGGCAGCATTTTGGCAGTTCGAAGACCATAGCCTGGAAGACAGGCACGAGTTTTGGGTTTCGGGACGGATGGGCCATCGGCGTTAATCCATCCTACGCGGTTGGTGTTTGGGTGGGCAATGCTGATGGAGAAGGACGTCCGGGGTTGACAGGCACGGAAGCGGCCGCCCCGTTGCTGTTTGATATTTTTTCTTCGTTACCCGGAAACCCCTGGTTCCGTCAGCCCAATTCGGACTTGATAGAAGTGACGGTCTGCCGGAGGAGTGGTCAGCGGATCTCCTCCTTTTGCGAAGAATCGGATAGGGTCCTGATTCCGTTGGCAGGACTCTCAACGCCGGCATGCCAGTATCATCAGGCAGTTCATTTGTCGTGGGATGGCAAATACCGTGTGCATGGAGATTGCGCCCCGGTGGACAAAATGAAAACCATCAATTGGTTTGTGTTGCCGCCCGTTCAGGAATACTATTATAAGTCCAGGAATTTGACCTACCGGCCATTGCCTCCCTACCGTCCCGATTGCATTAACCCATCAGCCACGGTCTCGATGGACCTGATCTATCCTAAGGTCAACGCCAGGATCTACCTGCCCCGCATGTTGGATGGCGGAGCCGGGGCGACCGTGTTTCAGGCAACTCACCGAAACACCGGGGCGGTCATCTATTGGCATATTGATGGGCACTATGTCGGAAGTACGAGACGGATTCACAGGCTTGCGTTGACGCCCTCTTCTGGCATCCACAGCCTGACATTGGTAGATGATTCGGGCCAATCCCTGCAACGCTCATTTACCGTCATTTCACAACATTAAGGGGCCTGGATGTAATATTTTGAGCGAAATTCAATAGATTTATAGGAATTCAAAGTATTAATATTGTAGTGTCTTTGGCTAAAATCACTGGAATGAAAAATTTTTTAATGTTGTATTTTGTCCTCTTCTGTTTTGTATGGAAGCAGGCAGGTGCACAGAACGGAGCAGTTCAACAGGGTGATTACATGGTTGTCATTGGCGCTTTTGCTGTCAAGGAAAATGCCATGCGGCTAAGCAACCAGGCAAAAAAACTGAAGCTGACCCCCAAGGTTGAACTAAACCCCGTCAAGAACCTCTATTACGTTTACGTCATCAGAACCCCGGATCGCGACGCGGCCATTCTCGAAGCTGCCAAGATTCGGGAGCTGGGGAAATACAATGACACCTGGGTTTTCATAAAAGCGGAGGCCCCGCCCAAAGTGGTGGAGGTTCCAGCCAAGGTTGAAGAAGTTCCTGCCAAGGTTGAAGAGAAGCCTTTGGATGTTGTTGTCTTGACGCCCCCGGTTCTTTCGCATGAAGAGAATATCAAGGCTCAGGTCGACAAGAAGGACATCTCCATGAAGAAGGGGAATACGGAAACACTTGACTATATTTATTTTTACCGAGACGCTTCCGTGCTTCGGCCCGAATCCCGTTTTGCGGTAGACAAACTGGTTCGAATCCTGAAGCAAAACCCTGATGAGAAGATCAGGATCCACGGGCATACCAATGGTAATGATCCAGGCAAAATCATCAGGAGGGCAGACAGCAGCCCTGATTTCTTTTCTCTTGATAACACGATAGAAGATTATGGATCTGCCAAGGAGCTGTCCGAGCAGCGTGCCCGGGTTATCCTTGACTACCTCGTTGCCAACGGGATTGACAAGAACCGCATGAGCATCAAAGCCTGGGGAGGCAAGAAGCCTCTTTTCCCGATTGATGATATTAAGGCGGAAGCCAATGTACGGGTGGAGATTGAGGTTTTGCCTGAATAAGAATTGACCTCACCCTGCTGCAGGTTGACGCATTATAATTATTGGATGTTCAGGCAAAGGGACTCAGCCAAGGTCTTATTCTTCTGCATGGGTCGGGCTTTTGCAAAGCAAATAATGATGAATCAGGTCGGTTTCCTCGCTTCTTTAGGGTTCGGACAACAGATTTTCGATTATTTCTTATCTTCGAAAACTTGAAATCAACAAAGCATGAAGGTATTGACATTTTTACTCTGCGTGGTTGGACTTTTTTCCTCCTTTAAAAAGGCAGAGGCCCAGGAATACTACGTTACCATCGGTGTTTTTGCCAAGCAGCAGAATGCCGTTCATTATGCCAACCGGGCGGTTGGCGAGGGATTCTATGCCGAATATGCGCTTAGCGCCGAAAAGAACCTGTATTATGTTTACGTATCAAAGACCACGGACAAAAAGGAGGCATATGCCTTCCTGATCAAGCTAAGGGTTCAGTCCAGGTTTAAAGATGCCTGGTTGTTTGAAGGGCATTTGGGTGATGCGCCTGCTGTAGTTGACAGGAAGCCAGTGACGGAGCCTGTCGTCACAGGTGCCGTTGTAACACAACCAACACAGCCTGATGTTAAAACAGAACCAGTCGTCAGAAAGGATTCTGCAGCGGTAAAGGCAGCGCCAAAGAAGGCAAAAGGAAAGTTCTTTGTTTTCAAATTCATCAACGAGGAAAATGGAAACGAGATTCGTGGTGAATTGCACCTCCAGGAATCTAACACCGCCACTCAATACCAGGCCTTCAAAGCCAATGAGTTGGTTGATGTTACTGCACCTCGCAACCCGGGCGGCGTGTACTGGCTCACGTCCGTGGCGCCTGGATATCAAACCGTTCAGGAGACGTTTAACTTCAAAGATCCGCTTCCCAGTTCATCAGGAACAGGACCTGACGGCGAATTGATCATTCCCATTGGGCTCAAACGGGCCAAACGGGGTGATTACATCGAATTCAACAACGTGAGCTTCTATCGAAATTCGGTGATCATGCAGAAGCAGTCACAGCTTGAACTCGACGGACTCATTGACCTGATGAAGGAGCACACCAATTACAAAGTCAAGGTTCATGGCCATTGCAACGGCAATGAATCAAGAGACATTATCACCCTCGGGTCAAGTGAAAAGTTCTTTGAAAATGATCCGGGTAATGAAAAGAAACCCGGCTCTGCCAGGGAACTCACAGAACTCAGGGCCGAAGCCGTAAGACGTTACATGGTGTCTCAGGGCGTTGACGTGGAGCGCATCCTGACCAAAGGAGAAGGCGGTAAAATGATGATCTACCCGCAAACCAGTGTGTACGCAAACTACAACGACCGCGTGGAAGTTGAAGTGGTCAGGCACTAGAATTTCCAGGACATAAAAAAAGCCGCCTTGGTTCAGGGCGGCTTTTTTTTGCTAGGAGGTCATGGCCTTCAGAATATCATGCTGGGTGATGATGTGAACTTTCCGGGAGTCATCGCGGACCAGGAGCGCCTTGTTGTTTCTGTTCAGCATTGACGACAACACATCCAGGGTTGTATCCAGCGCGACAAACTGCATCGGTTTGTCCATTAGGTCTCCAACGGTATTGTCCTTCACCGCTGGATTTTCAATTATTCTTTCAAGCAGGGAAGCCGAAGCAACACTGCCGACAAACTCATCATCATCGACTACCGGCACCTGGTCAATGCCCTGCTGGTTCATGATCTTGATAGCCTCTCCGATCCGCGCGCTCTTCTTCACGGTGAACAGTCCGTCTGTCACGTTTCGGTGACGGATGATGTCCCGGGCAGATGCAAAAACCCGCTCCTCCAGGAACCCGTGGTCCTTCATCCAGTTATCGTTGTAGACCTTGTTCAGGTACCGTGTGCCGTGGTCGGGAAGCAGGACGACCATGGTATCGTTTTTGGTCAGGTGTTCCCGCGCGTATTCCAGGGCACCGTGCATGGCAGAGCCGCTGCTCCAGCCCACAAACAAGCCTTCCTCCCGTGACAACCTGCGTGCCATGATGGCGCCGTCTTTGTCGGTGACCTTGATGAATCGGTCAATCACATCAAAGTCAACATTTTTGGGCAGGATGTCTTCCCCGAAACCCTCCGTGAGGTAAGGGTATATCTCATTCCTATCGAAAATGCCGGTTTCCTTGTACTTCTTAAAAACGGAACCATAGGTATCAATTCCCACCGTCACCAGCGAAGGGCTCTGTTCTTTCAGAAACCTGGCGGTACCGCACATGGATCCGCCCGTTCCGACAGTGGCTGCATAGTGTGTGATTTTTCCTGCGCTCTGCCTCCAGATTTCAGGCCCGGTGGCTTCGTAGTGCGCCGCCGTGTTGGAAAGGTTATCGTATTGGTTGGGATAATAGGAATTGGGAATGTCCTTGTTCAGTTTCCGCGCCACGGAATAATACGAGCGGGGGTCTTCAGGCTCAACATTGGTCGGGCATACAATTACTTCGGCGCCGACGGCCTTCAGGATATCGATCTTCTCCTGGGATTGCTTATCGGCCATCGTGAAAATGCACTTGTACCCTTTGGCAATCGCGGTCAATGCGAGGCCCATGCCCGTGTTGCCCGACGTGCCTTCGATGATGGTTCCGCCGGGTTTCAGGATGCCGGCCTTTTCTGCGTCCTCAACCATTTTCAATGCCATCCTGTCCTTAGTGGAGTTCCCGGGGTTGAAGTACTCCACCTTTACCAGGATGGTGCCGGCGATGCCGCGGTTGAGTTTATTGATCCTGATCATCGGCGTATTTCCAATGGTCTCCACAATGGAATTGTAAATCATGATAATGGTTGTTGGGCGTGCAATTTAACAAAAAGCCTGCCGTGTGGGCAGACTGAATCAGATTAGATTTTTCAGCTTGCGGCCCCGGCCAGCAGGTACATAACAGCCATTCTGACCGCAACGCCATTTTCAACCTGGTCCAGGATGATGCTGTGATGGGAGTCGGCAGCATCGCTGCTCAGTTCGACGCCCCGGTTGATGGGACCCGGGTGCATGAGAATAATATCTTTTTTCAGGCTGTCCAATAACTTTTTGTTGATGCCGTAGTACAGCGAATACTCACGGAGGCTGGGGAAGTATTTTATTTGTTGCCGTTCCAGCTGGATGCGCAGCACGTTGGCAACATCACACCATTCCAGCGCCTTCCGGAGGTCCCACTCGACCTTCACGCCCAACTGCCCAATGTATTTTGGCAGCAGGGTAGGGGGTCCGCACACCAGGATCTCGGCACCGAGTTTCTTCAACGCGAAGATGTTGGACAAGGCAACGCGGGAATGCAGGATGTCACCGATAATGGCAATCTTTTTCCCCTTGACGGTTTTCAGTTTTTCCCTGATGGAATACGCATCGAGCAGGGCCTGTGTGGGATGCTCGTGGGTGCCGTCACCGGCATTGATGATATTGGCTTTGATGTGCTTGGCCAGGTAATGCGGCGCGCCGGGACTTGCGTGACGCATCACTATCATGTCCACCTTCATCGCCAGGATGTTGTTGACGGTATCGAGCAGGGTCTCACCTTTCTTCACCGAACTGGTGGACGCCGAAAAATTGATAACATCGGCAGAAAGTCGTTTCTGCGCCAGCTCAAAGGAAAGGCGGGTGCGTGTTGAATTCTCAAAGAAGACGTTGGCAATGGTTACATCGCGGAGGGAAGGAACTTTCTTGATCGGCCGGTTGATCACCTCCTTGAAGTTATCCGCTGTTTCAAAAATGAGCTGAATGTCTTCCCGTGTGATGTTCTTGATTCCAAGTAAGTGGGGCTGGCTCAGTCGTGACATAAATCAATCCTTGTTAATAAGCCAAATCTTGTTGTCCTTATGACTTCCATCCAGCTCGACGAGGACGCGCTGGCTTTCCAGTGTATTGACGTACTGACCTACATAATCCGCGGCGATGGGAAGTTCACGGGTGCGTTTGCGGTCAATGAGAACGAGCAATTCTACTTTCTCTGGTCTTCCAAAAGCAATCATGGCGTCGAGGGCGGCGCGGACGGTGCGGCCGGTGTACAGCACATCGTCGATCAGCACCACTTTCTTGCCTTCAATGAGGAAGGGTACCCTGGTTTCACTGGCCTTGGCGGGAATTTCACGTCTCCTGAAATCGTCGCGGTGAAAAGTGGCATCCAGGTATCCGAGGGGGATTTGCGTTTTCAGGGTGGCTGCCAGTTTCTCCTGTATCCATTCAGCAAGGAAAATACCCCTTGGCTGAAGGCCCAGGAGCACGGATTGTTCAAAGTCGCCGTGATTTTCGATTAATTCCTGGCAAAGGCGGTCAAGCGTGATGGTGAGAAGGTCCGAACCAAGAATGAGTTTTTTCTGCATGACCGGTGGACAAATATAAGGGTTCTTTCCTGATCCTGCGACAGGTCTTACCGGTAGGTTATTTTGTTCACGAAAAACACCCGCCTGCCGGCAGTCCCGGCCTCCCGCTTCAGCCGCTGCACGCCAAAAGCAAAGAAATAGTTGCCATACCAGTAGTCCAGTGACTCGCTTTCAATGTTGGGGATATCTACCGTCTCTCCCTGGTTCGATGTTTCTATCGGGTTTTCGCTCTTACCCTCCAGCACATCCGCCCCATCAATGATCTTGGTCCGCAGTTTATTTTCAAACAGGTACATCATGACAATCCTGTCTTTTTCCGCCCTGACTTCCACAAATCTTTCGAGCTGTGGGGCCTTGATGTCATTGATCTCAAAACTGTTGTCCCACTTCAGGTTGCCCAGGTTGTCAAAACCGATCACCACGGCATGCGTGTATTGATACCCGTCAAATACCAGTTCGTTGCGAACGGGCGCTCCGGTGGAATAAACATCAGGACTGATCCGGTAACTGTAAAACTGCCCGGCGCTTGGATAACGGTAATGCGGATAGAACGCCTCGCCGGTCATGACGTACTGATTCTGGTAGGGAATGATGTCGTGAATCAGGAAACGATAGTTGAACTTAAGTTTTCTGCCCCGCACCGTCTTGCGTTCAATCCTGTCCTTGACCCGTTTCTTTTGTTTGGCCCTCATGTAGTTGAAGAAATTTTCAAGCTTGGCAAAGCTGTAGTACACGATGGCATATTCGCCGGTTTCAGCGACGCTCGCCACGAAGATGCCACGGGAATAGTCGGTAAACCTTCCATACACGCCTGCCACAATCTGCTGCCCGCTGGCCAGTTTGACAGACCGGCCAAAAATAAGGTGCTTGTCCTGTTCCGGCTCCAGGATGGTGGTCTTCGCCAGCGTACCCAGTGCGTCGTAGTTCCGGATCCAAAGGCTTCTTTTTTTCTCGTAGTTCTTTGCGCTGACCACGACGTCTACGCTGCCGTCGTCATAAACTTTAAGTTGGTCAAGCTCCCCCGGCGCGTTGAAGAACCCGGGCAAAATCCGGGAGCGCTGGGTGGCAAAGCTGAAGTAAAGCACAATTGGTCTGTAGTTGTAATACCCACCAATCATGGCCGCCTGTGCGGTAATTGCAAACTCTGTGGGCGTGAATGGAATCAGGTTCTTCACAGCGTAGGCGTTGTGATCCCCGTTGCTTAACCTGACCGTTGTGATTTGAAAATCTCCGCCATGGGCACGGTCTCTGAAGAGAAGAAAGATGAATTCCGACCGATGCTGAACCTGATGAAGAACAAGGTTCTTTCCCAACTCAATGAAGCCCTTCCAGTTTTCATGGAGGGATGTGTCCATTTTAATGAATTCAATTTGGTCAAGTTTCTTGCCGTCAAGGCGACGGTATGCGATCAGCCCGTCCTGACCAAGGCCCACAGCACTGTATTTCTCCGACGCTTCGTCCGTGATGGGAAGTTCAACCCGGCCCGTCTGTATGATTTGGGCTTGTGCCCACCCCACGGCCAACAGCAATACAAGGGTGATGAGGCCTTTATTGAAGGCTGATCCTGTTGACATAAAAAACGCGGCGGGTTTGGTTTCCCTCTTTCGTAATGTTCTTGACGGTTTGAAATCCCCAAACAAAGAAGTGGCGGTCGAACCAGTGCCGGAGACAGCCTTCCTCATCGTCCCCGTTGCGAAGCGCGTCGTATGGTTCCTTTAATTTAATTTTGGTTTCCCGGCCTTTAGTCTTGTCTTCCAGATCGCCCGACATGCTGGTATGGAATATTTCGCTTTCTTTCTTATAAGCGATGAACACACTGTCACCGGCCATAACAAAATCGCCAACCTGATCAAGCGACGACTGATTGATGTCGTCCAGCTTCAGGCTTACGTCTCGCAGAACCTGGCCCTGCATGCCAAATTGAATCACCATGCTCTGTATCATACTGACGGATGGGTTCCGGACCGGAGAATAGGGGTAAGGGGCACTGTAGTTGTTGTAGCCGCGGTTGGAAAATGGGCTTAATCCATTTCCGTAATAGCCTGAGGACGGATTATAATAATACGGTGAATAAGGGTACATATCGAAACTGCTTGACTGGCTGTACATTTCGGCCAGCAGGTAAAAACCATCTGAACGTTCTTCAATACGAACTGGCGTGACGGATGCTTTGAAATCCGAAGGGTGGCCAAGGGCCTTCTGCCGCTGGGCCTTCTCTTTAACTTTGGCTGCCTTGGCGGGCGGAAGGAAATCCAGCGAATGCTGGAGCGTGGCAAAGTCGGTATAAGTAATTGTCTGCTCGCTGAAAGGGTCCAGCGCAACCGAAAACAAGCCCAGGGCCTGCCGTTCGTTGCCATCCCCGTAGGCCCCCAGGATCATCAGTTCATCCAGTTCCAGGCTGCTGGTGATGCCGGAAAGGATGGAATACCGGGGATCAAAATCAATAACATCATCAATGAGCAGGTTGCCGTCCTGATCGTAGGTCCGCACCACCAGGCTTTTGTTGTCCATGCCCCTGCGCTCGGCCAGAAGCACATTGAAGCTCTGGTTCTGATTGGTACGCACATCAAGGAGGGAAATGTCTTTAATGAAAAGCCCAGGCAGCACTTTTGGTTTATCGCTCGATTGGTTGTAAAGCAACACAGCTGGTTCGTTTGATACATAACCGCCAAAAATGGCGCTGCTCCCGGCCATCGTGAAGTGGGTCAACCGGAAGTTGAGTTCAAACTTGATCCGGTCAACCTGATACAGGCGGTCCATCAGACTGATGGTGACGAGGGCCAGGCTGTAAACGTCTCCGTCGCCATCCTTGAAAAGCAGGTAGAGATGCCGGGGACTGTACTCATACCCCATCAGTATCAATCGTGTGTCCAGTTCCAGTTCGATAATCCAGGTGCTGGTCAGGGTGGTATCGATTACTTCCAGTTCCCATTTTCTTTTGCCCTGGCCGTACTTGTTCATGTCACGCACAATGGCCAATCCTTCCTTCTTAAGCGAAATGACGGTTAAGCCTGATTCAGCAGGTTTCAGTTCCTTTTCAAACCGGTAGGGCTGCCTGAACCTGTCTTGCGCTTCCGTTGTGACTGCGGCAAGAAGCGTCACCAGCCACGCGGCCAAAATCAATTCTCGTTTCAAGGTTTACCGCTTAGCTTGATAATGAGGTCGAACTCTTCTTTCGTTACAGGCTGCACAGACAATCGCGGTGCCCTGACCAGTACCATTTTTTGCATGTTTTTCTCTCCCCGTATGCTTGCCAATGTTACGGGATTCTTCAGCGCCTTTTCAGGCAGGAGATCAACGGCTGTCCAGGCCGGATCACCTGGCTCCGGATATCCTTCCCGGGCCACGGTTGATATACCCACGACGGCTTTCTCATCGCCGGTATGATAGATCAACGCTTTATCGCCCTTTTTCATTCCCTGAAGGTTCTTCCGGGCCTGAAAGTTCCGGACCCCATCCCACGCAGCACCCTTTTTCCGGACAAGGTCTGCCCATGAGAAGGTTGACGGCTCCGTCTTCAATAGCCAGTAATTCATAGGTTTGGAATTAACGCACCTAAAATAGCAAATAGATGGGTGAAATATTCGCCGACTCCACTACCCCCGGCAAGGGTATTCTTGAAATCATAATGCTAAATTTGAACTTACCCCGGTTACCCCATGAAGGTCCTCATCCTGCGCTTTTCCTCCATTGGAGATATTGTCCTGACCACACCCGTGGTCAGGACCCTGAAAGCCCAGGTAGAGGAAATTGAGATTCACTATGCGACCAAAGAACAGTTCAGGCCACTGTTGGAGTCCAATCCCTATATTGACAAAATGCATTTCCTTCAGGACAGCCTTTCTTCGCTGATTGAAGAACTGCGCCTGGAGAAGTTTGATGCTGTTATTGATCTTCACCATAACCTGCGCACACTTCGGATCAAATATGCGCTGGGGGTGAAGTCTTATAGTTTCAATAAGCTCAACATCGAAAAGTGGCTGATGGTCAACCTGAAGATTAACAAACTGCCCAATGTTCATATTGTAGATCGTTACATGGACACGGTCAAGCCGCTGGGGGTGAAGATGGATGCGCTGGGACTGGACTACTTCATTCCTGAAAAGGACGAGGTTCCGTTGGACTGGCTCCCGGCTGATTTTCAGAATGGATATGTGGTCTACGCTATCGGCGCCCAGCATGTTACCAAGAGACTTCCGTTGAACCGAATGATTGAGTTGTGCGATAGGATCAACAAGCCCATTGTGTTGCTGGGCGGTAAGGAAGACCAGGAAACAGGCGACGCCGTTGCCGCGTTCTTCCATCGTCAGGCGACGGACGATCACCCGACTGAAAAGGTACTTCACGACATGAACAAGAGATCCCTGGTGTACAACGCCTGCGGGAGATTCAACATCAACCAGTCGGCCTCTGTGGTAAAGAAGGCCCAATATGTGTTCACCCACGATACGGGATTGATGCATATTGCAGCCGCTTTTCGAAGGGAAATCTTTTGCTTATGGGGCAATACCATTCCTGCCTTTGGCATGTACCCTTTCCGGACCAGGTTCACGACCCTGGAAAATAACAAGGTTGGCTGCCGGCCCTGTTCCAAAATCGGCTATAAAAAGTGCCCAAAAGGGCATTTCAGGTGCATGAATGAGTTGGTTTTGGATTTTTATTTGCCTTAGGAGCTAAAATGGCCGGTTTCTATTGCACAAGAAACTGAATAAATCACGATAAGGGCTCTTGAGGCTCAATTAATGGCAGAAATCAGGCCTCCATTTACTATTTTTGAGGTTAAGGAATCCCACAATGAATCTAGGAAATCATAAGGTACTGACCATTTTTCTTTCGCTGGTGTTTTGTCTGGGATCAACCTCGGCATTTTCATTTGTTTACTATAGTCGGGTCAACGGAGGCAACTGGTCAAGTCCTGCGACCTGGTCCACCGATGCGGTACTTCAGTGTACCGGAGCGGCTGCTGGCACCATACCAGGACCCACCGACGATGTGTTCATTTGTTCCGGATTCACCGTCATTTTTGATACAGGTGTCGGACCGCAGACCATCTCAAACCTTACCGTACGGGGAACCTTGACGATTACAGACAACAAGAACCTTGTTTGCAACTCGTTGGCGCTCTACGGAACTATTGGGGGAGCCGGCACCAAGGATCTTCAAATTGGCAATACGGCAGGGTCAACTTTGAGCGGTACCGGGTTCTTCAGGATGACCAATGCCAATTTAACATTGCTTTCAGCGGTAACGATCCCTAATACCACAGATTACATTACCCTCGATAATACAGGGAAAATTGACCTGAGCGGAAACACGCTGACGAACCTTGGACGGCTGGATATCCTTGACCCATCGGACATCATTGGCGTAGGGCTGGCCAACTTTGTAAACGGGGGCCCTTCAGCCTATTTGAAGTACACAACACTCAATGATTTCCCGAATCTGTTAACAGCAACTGCTGTTGGAAACACAGTTGAATTTGGCAATACTGCAGGCGGTCCATGGATCATTGGCGATGCAGCGAATTACCACCACCTTATTATCTCTGGCACAGCCGTAAAGAATCTTGGCGTCGCCATTAATATCGCTGGTAACCTGACCATCAACAACGGGGCCACCCTAAATTCCAATACTAATAATATAACCATCGGTGGCAATTGGGTTAATAATTTGGGCGGTTCCTTTACTGAAGGAACGCGTACGGTAACATTCAACGGAAGCGCCAACAATCAAACCATCTCCCCACCAGCCGGTGCATTGGGTGAAACTTTTTACAACCTGGTCATCAATAACACATTTGCCGGTGGAATTGTCACAGCAGCAGGGAACATTACCATTACGGCTGCCCAGACTCTTACAATGACAGCCGGTATTTTCGATATGGGTACGAATACTCTGGGAGAAACTGCTGCTGGCGCCAACTACACCGCCACCGGAGGCGAACTGCGGCTGGCCAAACTAACAACATTGCCTGAATTGACAGGAGCCTATACTTTGTCGGGGGGCACTACTACTTTCAACGGTGCTGGCGCCCAAACCATCAGGGGTGGTAAAACCTACTTCAGTGTAGGCGTTAATTCCTCCGGAGGGTCAGGGACCAAAACACTGGGTGGGGCTATTACTATATCTGGAGACCTTACTATAGGATCGGGTTCACTGGATGTCAGCGCATCCAATTTTGGGATCACAGTAAACGGGAACTGGACCAACAGCGGAACGTTTGTTCCACGCACGGGTACAGTAACACTCAACGGATCGGCCACACAAACCATTACCAATGCTGCGACAGAGACTTTCTATGGCCTGACCAGCAATGCTACGGGACCCTTTACGCTAGGCGCGAACACCGATGTGATCGTCACGAACACATTGACGATGACTACAGGTAATATTAATCTGAACGGAAGGACACTTACCCTTGGCAATGGTGCTGTTGCAACACTCGTAAGAGCATCCGGTGCCATGTATGGCGGCACCTTCAGGCGATTCCTGGCTTCCGGAACAGCCCTGAGCAGCACTGTCGCGCCATTGTACGGCTTGTTTCCGATGGGGATTTCAACGGCATACCGTCCCATTGAACTGAACAGCACAGCAAACCCAACGGCGCCTGGATATATTTCAGCTACCCATACGGACGCAGCCACGAAGACCGACCTAAGTCCAACCTATTCTGATGCAGGTACCATAATGACCCGGATTCATGATATGAAGAGTGCGCTCGCCGCTTCAGGAGGGTTTGCCGGGGGAACGTACAACATCAATGTAACCATGACTGCGTTTGTCAATTCAGGGGCTACAACCGATGAGAGGCTGTTGATCTTTACCGGTGGAACAACAGCGAGTGCTGTTGGCGCCCACCTGGCAACAGGTGGAACTGTTACTTCTCCCGTTGGAAAACGCACCGGGCTTAGTGATGTGAATCTCACCAACACATTTGTCATTGGCACAAGCAACGCTGTCGCCACACCTCTTGGGCCTGACAATTTCTACTCAAGGGTAACAGGTAACTGGAATACAGCAGCAACCTGGTCTCAGGATGCTGTTCTGCAGTGCGCGGGTGCAGCCTCCACCATCGTACCGAGATCAACGGATAATGTCATCATTTGCAGCGGCATAACGGTGACATACAATACGGTCGCCACCACAACGGTTAAGGACTTAACCGTGCAAAGTGGTGGAATTCTGACAGTAACCGCCTCGCAGACACTGAAATGCAATTCGCTGGTTCTGAATGGACTTATCAACGGCGGTGGCAACAATGATGTGCAGATTGGGAATGCAGCAGGATCAACACTTAGCGGCGGCTCAGCGGTTGCTCCTAATGGATTTTTCCGGAAGACAAGCGGCAACCTCACCCTTTTGTCTAACGTGACCGTCCCGAATGCTGCAGACTACATCACATTTGACAATGCTTCAAGCCTGAACCTGAATGGGTTCACGCTAACCAACAATGGCAGAATAGATGTATTGGAGCCTTCCGGCTTCAGTGTGGGTGGCGCATCCTCATTTGTTAATAATGGATACCTGAAATACACAAGGGCAGTTAATTTCCCCAACAACATATTGGTAGCGACCGCAACCGGCAATACGGTAGAGTATGGGCACACCAATGCTCTTAGCAACACTGGAACCTATTATAACCTGATTTTCAATAATAATGGGAATACCTATACGCTCGTGACGAATCCCACCAACATCCTTGGCAACCTGACTATTGCTAATGGAACGACATTGGCGGCAGGTACCAGGGACATCAATATTGCCGGCAATTGGATCAATAACCTTGGGGGTACGTTTACGCCAGGCACCCGGATGGTGACCTTTAATGGATCGGCGAATAACCAAACCATATTGACGCCGGCCGGAGGACAGGCATTTGCTGACCTTACTATTAACAACACCTTTACTAACGGCACAGTTACTCCCAATGGCCAGGTTTCGATAAACAATGGCAGGACGCTCACAATGACTTCAGGGATTTTTAATATGGGCACCAACATTCTAACCCAGACCAGCGGAACCGCCAACCTGACTGCAACTGGTGGTGACTTGCGCCTCTCGGAATTGGGCACCACGTTGCCGCGGTTTACAGGAACTTACAGCATAACTGGCGGTACGATAACCTTTAATGGTGCAGGAAATCAGACCATCAGAAGCCTAAACGCCACTCCATCCGCATATTATAATATTGTCCTTGATGGTTCCGGAAATAAAACCCTTGCGGGGAATATTCAGGTTCAGGGAAACTGGACTAACACTGGTGTGACATTGGTGCCAGGGACCAACACAGTGACATTCAATGGAACCGGTCTGCAAACCATCACTGCTCCAGCTGAAACATTTTATAACCTCACGACCAATACAACGGGACCCCTTACGCAGAGTCTGACCACAGATGTTATTGTTACAAACCAGCTGACCCTTACGTCAGGACTCATCAACATCAATGGCAGAACCCTGACATTGGGCAGCAGTGGTGTGGCTTCAACCCTGTCCCGTACCGCCAGCGCTACTACCAACTGGATGTATGGTGGTACCTTTAAACGTTTCTGGCTGACAGCAACGGCCATTTCCAGTACGGTTGCACCACTTTACGGATTGTTTCCCATGGGGCCTTCAAGCGGTTCAAACTACAGGCCCGTCGAAATCAACACCACCGTAAGTCCTACGGGAGGGGGGTTCTTTACAGTGGAGCATATTGATGCCACCAACATCGTCACCTTAAGTCCTGTGTATAATGATGCCGGAACCAATATCCTGGCAGTTCAGAAGGCGCAGTTTTTGACTGCGATTTCGGGTGTCACGGGCGGGACCTACAACATAAACGTGACCATGACCAACCTGGCCCCTGGAACCCTTAGCGATATCCGCCTCGCAGTCTTCACCGGAGGTACAACGGCCAGCGCGGTAGGTACACATGCAGCGGCAACCGGCACAGCACAAAACCCTACGGCGAAACGCACAGGAATTACGACCCTGACTAATCTGAATAATGATTTCAGAATAGCCACCATCAACATCGGTGCAACCCCACTGCCAATTGAACTGGTCCGATTTGCAGCTGAATACCGTTCAGGAAAGGTGACCCTTGTCTGGGAGACCGAATCAGAGACCAACAATGATTACTTTGTTGTTGAGAAAACGTTTTCGGGTGAAAGCTTTTCAGATGTGGCACAAATTAAGGGAGCGGGCACAATCGCCCTGTCACGGACTTACACTGCTGTTGACTCTGCACCGGTTCCGGGCAAGTGGTATTATCGCCTGAAGCAAGTGGATTATGATGGAAATTTCACCTATTCAAAATTGGTGGACGTAGCTGTTCCGGAGGGCCTTGGCTGGAACATTTATCCCAACCCTTCCAGTGGTTCTGAATTTTCCATCGGCTTTGGACCCAATGACATTGGGAAGGATGCTTACATCAAAGTGCAGGATCTTGGCGGGAAGGACATGTTTCAGGTCAAAGCGCTGAATCTGAATTCTACACAGGTTAAGGTCGTGCTACCGCAGACTCTGTCGCCAGGACTTTATATTGTATCCATAGCTGTTGAGCAGCAGATCGTCAGGCAAAAACTGATCGTTCGTTAAGCTGGGGTTGACAACTAAAAAGAAAGGCTTCGATGTTTTCGAAGACTTTCTTTTTTTGGCGGATAGTGGGGATCAGTAGGCCCTGACCAGCCGCCCTTCCATGTAATTGACATAGGATTTATTGGCCACCCGCATCCCCCCGGGGGTCGGATAATTCCCTGTGAAGTACCAGTCGCCTGAGTGCAATGGGATGGATTTGTGAAGACCCTCCACGGTTTGAAACACCACCTTCAGCTCCGCCTTCATGTCGGCAGGCTTCACGATGTCTGCGATCTTGTCGGATATTTCTTCGTAGGTAAATTGTTCGTAGAGTTTCTTGACGTGGTTGACAGGACTTTCATCCATGATTGACCGCTGGCAGAGTTCATACACTTCTCCCAGCAGGTAATCCTTGCCTTGCTCTTTCAGCAATTCAATTACAGCGCGGAACGCCACAAAATCGCCCATGCGACTCATGTCGATGCCATAACAATCCGGGAAGCGAATCTGAGGTGCAGAGGAAATGACGACGATCTTTTTGGGTCCAAGCCGGTCAAGCATTTTCAGGATGCTTTTCTCAAGGGTTGTTCCGCGAACGATCGAGTCGTCAATGACCACCAGGGTATCCTTGTCGCGGTTCACGACCTCGTAGGTAGTATCGTACACATGGGCCACCAGCTCGTCGCGGTAATCATCATTGGTAATGAAGGTCCGCAGTTTGGCGTCCTTGATTACAATCTTTTCAATGCGGGGCCGGAAGGAGAGGATGTCCTCCAGTGAGTCGATGGACGGCTTCCCATCAATGATCACATCAGTCTGGCGTCGGATCAGGTAATTCTCCACTTCAGCCATCATGCCGTAGAAAGCGGTTTCGGCCGTGTTGGGAATATAGGAGAAAACGGTATTTTTTAAATCAAAGTTGATGGCTTTCAATACCTGGGGCACTACCAGTTTGCCCAGCATTTTGCGTTCACGGTAGATGTCAGGATCATTGCCCCGGGAGAAATAGATCCTTTCGAAACTGCAGGATTTTTTCTCACCAGCAGGAACAACGGGGTGTTGAGCATAGTCGCCGCTCTTGGTGATGATCAGCGCATGGCCAGGCTTGATTTCTTCGATCTGGTCGTATTCAATATTGAAAGCAGTCTTAATGGCCGGCTTTTCGGATGCCACGACCACTACCTCCTCATCTGCATAAAAATAGGCTGGACGTATTCCGTTGGGATCACGAACGACAAATGCCGAACCTGAGCCGATCATGCCAGCCATCGTGTAGCCGCCGTCAAAATCCTTGCATGCCCGCTTCAGCATGCGGGCCAGGTCAATTTCGTTTTCAATGATGTCAGAGATTTCCTTGTTGGAGAACTGGTCTTTGTATTTCTCGAACTGGAATTTTACTTCCTCATCGAGGAAGTGACCAATTTTTTCCATGACCGTAACCGTGTCGACTTTTTCCTTGGGATGCTGCCCCAGGTTGACCAGGATGTCGAACAGCTCATCCACGTTGGTCATGTTGAAGTTGCCGGCCATCACCAGGTTGCGGCTCCGCCAGTTATTTTGGCGCAGAAAGGGGTGGACGTTTTCTATGCTGTTGAAGCCGTGGGTACCGTACCGGAGGTGGCCCAGCCACAACTCGCCGGTAAAAGAGACATTTCGTTTGAGCCACTGCTCATCGCGGAACTTGTCTTTTCCCTGTTTTTGGGCTTTATCGTACTTCCTGCCTATTTTCTTGAAGAGGCTTGCCACGGGCTGGCTTTTCATCGAACGGTACCGGCTGATATACCGGAAGCCTGGTTCCTGGTCAATTTTAATGTTGGCGATCCCGGCACCGTCCTGACCCCGGTTGTGCTGTTTTTCCATCAGGATGTACATCTTGTTCATCCCATAGGTAGGCCCGTATTTCTCGATGTAGTAGGAAAGGGGCTTGCGCAACCTTACCAACGCTATACCGCACTCATGGAGAATGGAGTCGCTCATCAGATCTAAAACCTAAAGTTACTGCTATTCAGCCAACCGGTCAAAGATTGAAATGGAACAAATTGAAGGGCTGGAAATACGGCCGAAAGGGACGGAGAATCTGACCAGGCGAGGGAGGGGAATCAGGCTTTGGGAACAGTGAAGTAGAAAGTGGATCCCTTTCCCCATTCGCTTTCAAGCCAGATTCGGCCTCCGTTCTTCTCCACAAACTCTTTGCAAAGGATCAGGCCAAGTCCAGTGCCTTTTTCATTGGCCGTGCCCCGGGTGCTGTAGCTGGAGGTCTTTTCGAAGAGCAGTTCCTGGGCCTCTGGTTTGATGCCCATGCCATTGTCAGTCACCGATACAGTGATGTCCTTGCCATTCTCGGCCGCTTTAACACTGATCGTTCCGCCTGATTCAGTAAACTTCAGGCTGTTAAGAATCAGGTTGCGAAGCACGAGGGTCATGATGTTGGGGTCTCCGAATCCGGCCACCGATTCCGGGATGTTGTTTTCCATGTGGATGTTCTTGGGATAAAGGCCGCGCAGGGCCTCGAAACTTTCTTCCACCTTTGGACGGAGGTAAACCTTTTCAGGCTGAATGCTGAGTTTCTCCATCTGCAGCAGGGTCCAGTCCAGCAGATTATTGATGAGTGTCCGGGTGTGGTTGAATTGAACCCTCAGGGTTTTGGTGAGGTTTGAGAACTCCTCGGGTGTGATGTGGTTCTTCTCAAGCAGGTCCAGCGTGCCGGATAGTGCATTCATCGGTGAGCGCAGGTCGTGTGAAATAATGGAAAAGAATTTGTCCTTTACCTGGTTAAGCTGTTCCAGCTCGATGCTCCTTCTCTTGATCTCCTCCTGGTGTTCAAGCAGCAATTGGTTGATTCGTTTGCGACGGCTGCCGCTTCGGTACACGGTATACAATAAGAAAATGGCAAGGGCCACCACAATGACCAGGATGTTACTCACCAGTTCCTGCCGGCGCATTTCTGAATCTTGCTGCTGCCTCAACTGGAGAAGGTTGGCAATCTCGGTGTCCTTGTTTTCAGTCTCAAAGCGCAACTGGTTTTGCACCAGCTTTTCCATGGTGGCCTTGTTGAACAGACTGTCCTTCAGTGCGTCATGTTGCTTGTGATAGAACAAGGCATTCCTGTAGTCATTTTTGATTTCGGCAAGCGTTGCCAGCTCCTGGTAGCAAGTCAGCGCCAAGTTACGGGCATTCAATGCTTTCGAAACCTCCAGGCTTTTCATGTACAGTTTCAGGGCCGCATCGTAGTTTCCGGAGCGTGACATCACGATACCTACCCCCAGGTCACATTCGGCAAGCCCGAACCTGTTATTGATGCTGGTTTGCCTCTCCCGAACAGAGTCGTAGTACAACAGCGCTTTGGCATAGTCCTTCTTGTCCAGGTACAGGTTGGCGAGATGCGATTGGGCACCGGCGATCAGAACCCTGATTTTTAATCGCCTGGCCTCTCCAAGCCCGGTCAGCAGGTTTTTTTCTGACAAGTCGAACGATCCCTTTTTTCTATACAATTCACCCATTTCATCATGGTTGTATGCGGGTCCTTCGGTGTCATGGATCTTTTCACTGAGTTTGGAGGCGGCCTCCAGGTGGCTCAGGGAAATGTCATATTGACCCAAAGCGGTAAACACCGTGCCGATATTGTGCAGGGCGATGGCCATGATTAGTGAATCCTGTGATGAAGGCACTTTCTTATTGTGCCGCTTCGCCAGCTGGTAGCTTTGTGTCAGGTAGAAATAGGCTTCCTTGTATTCTCCAAGATCGCGGTAGTCCGCTCCAACATCGTTGATTGCCCTGAACAATTGTGTGCTGTCACTATTCTGAGAAAACAGTTTTACACTCATCAGGTCGTAGCTTAAGGCCTCATCGTAATCCCCTTCCATGGTTTCCAGGAAGGCCAGCCGAAAATACATTTCCCCTCTTGCCCAGTCGGCGTCAATCTTCTCCGACAATTCCCTGGCGTCATCCATGTATCGGCGCGACTTTGTGTAATCGTAGAATTCCGCTTCTTTGGACAGGTTGAGCAGGATGCGAAACCGGACGGAATCATTTTTTTCCGACGCGAGGATTTTTTCCAGGCTGTCAAGCGTATGCTGACCCTTCAGCGAAATAGCCACAGTCAAAAGAAATACGATATAGCTGCCAACTTTCGAGATCATGCCAAATCTAAACCCAGAACAAGTTAGTCGTTCTGAGGGTACAAAGGTCAATATTAAAAGTTGTCAAAATCTTCAAAAGGGCTCAAAATCCTACATGGATACGGGATATTTAGTTCCAAAGGGGGTGTTTTTCAAGGTGAACGGCCTTGCTGAAGAACAGCTTGGTAGAAGCTTCAAACGAATCGGTGAAGTCAGAAACGAGGAAGTGATCCTGACCGCCTGCCTGGTCATTGAAAAGGTTTTGTTCAGACAAATAGTCAAAAAGGGCCTTCGCCACAATTTCGGATGAATCCAGCACGGCCATGTGACCCAGGTAGAATTCCAGAATCTCCTTTTTGACGAGGGGGTAGTGGGTGCACCCGAGGATCAGGGCCTGGATGTTTCCGAGCGCCGGATCACGCAGGTATTCCTCTATGATCTCCCGGCTGATCTTGTTGTTGAAGAAACCTTCTTCAATCATGGGAACCAGTAGCGGCGTCGCGAGGGAATGCAGGAGAATGTTCCGGTTGGAGGCCTCAATCTTTCTCGCGTAAATACCCGACTGTATAGTGCGTTTGGTCCCAATGAGCCCGACCGTGCAGGATTGAAAATTTTCAATGACCCAGTTGACCATGGGATCGATGACATTAATCACTTTGACAGAATGCTGCACATATTCCTTGAGCAACTCATAGGCGGCCGAGCTGGCGGAGTTGCAGGCAATGACAATGACTTTGCAGTTCTTCTTCAGCAGGACGTCAGCAATCTTTATCGAATATGCCTGGATGGCCGCTTCGGATTTATCTCCGTACGGCAGGTGAGCCGTGTCTCCAAAATAGATCAGGTTCTCCTCCGGCATCATGCTTTTGATGGCATGAGCCACAGTAAGGCCCCCAATGCCGCTGTCGAAGATGCCGATGGGTTGTTCCCTGCTTACCTGCGCCATTTTTGCTTAAATAGGGTACTCAAATGATGGCAACTGCTAAAGTTGATTTTCGTAATATTGTGACCAAACTTAATCTGTAATTCTATGGCATACAACCTTCTTCGCGGCAAACGCGGTATCATCTTCGGAGCCCTGGACGAAAACTCCATTGCATGGAAAACGGCACTCAGGGTAAAAGAGGAGGGTGGACAGTTCACCCTGACCAACGCGCCCATTGCCATGCGTATGGGAAAGATCAAGGAGCTGGCAGCGCACTGCCAGGCAGAGATTATACCGGCCGATGCTACTTCTGAGCAGGATTTATCGACCCTGTTCACCAAATCAATGGAAATCCTCGGAGGCAAGCTTGATTTTGTACTTCACTCCATCGGCATGAGCCCGAATGTGAGGAAGGACAAGTCTTACGGCGACCTGAATTATGAATGGTACCAGAAGACCCTGGACATATCCGGCATTTCATTTCATAAAGTTCTCCAGACGGCCGAGAAGACCGACGCCATGAACGAGTGGGGTTCTATTGTGGCACTGACCTACATTGCATCCCAGCGCACCTTCCCTGATTATTCCGATATGGCACAAGCCAAGGCCGTACTCGAGTCCATCGCAAGAAGTTATGGTTACCGTTTCGGAAAAATGAAGAAAGTACGCGTGAACACCATCTCTCAGTCGCCCACAGTCACTACCGCGGGAGCCGGCATTTCCGGATTCGATGTATTCTTCGACTACGCCAGAATGATGTCGCCCCTGGGCAATGCCACCGGTGAAGACTGCGCCAACTACATCACCCTCATGTTTTCGGACCTCAGCCGGATGGTGACCATGCAGAACCTCATGCACGATGGAGGATTTTCAACGACGGGAATCACGGAGGAATTGATTGATAAACTGAAGAAGTAGATCGTTCCGGCAGGCTACCTGCTCCTTGAATATTCAACATGGTCAGCTTTCCACCCTGTAAAATAAACCTGGGCCTCCAGGTTTTGGCCAGGCGGCCAGATGGGTATCATGACATTGCCACGTGCTTCTACCCGGTCCCATCGTCGGATATTGTGGAGGTGCTTCCATTCGAGCGGATGGAATTTGCGGTCACAGGCACAGCGATTCCGGGTCCAGCTGCTGACAACCTGTGCCTCAAGGCTTACCGGCTCCTAAAGGAGGATTTTAACCTGCCACCCGTCCAGATTCACCTGCACAAAATTATTCCAACCGGCGCCGGCCTTGGCGGGGGCTCATCCGATGCCGCGCACATTCTTCGTTTGCTGAACAACATTTTCTCACTGGGACTTTCGCAGGACCGGCTCATGCAGTACGCGGCAGCGATCGGAAGTGATTGTGCGTTCTTCATCCAGGACCAACCTATGGTGGGATCAGGTCGTGGGGAAATCCTTGCGCCATGCACCGTCAGCCTGAAAGGATACTACCTTGTGCTGGTCAACCCGGGTATTCACATCTCAACGGCTCAGGCCTATGCAGGCGTGAGGCCAGGACCTCCTGAGCAGGACCTCAACACCATACTCAATTTGCCTGTAAGCCAGTGGAGGCATCCATTGAAAAATGATTTCGAGCCTTCGGTTTTTGAGCTGCATCCGGCAATCCGTTCCATAAAGGAAAAATTGTACGATGCCGGAGCGGCTTATGCAAGCATGAGCGGATCAGGATCTTCCGTATTCGGGATTTTTGAAAAAGAGACCGACACCGCCAGGCACTTCAGCGGCTTGCCGGGTTGGACGGGCTGGCTGTAAACCTTCTTTTCATTAACGGGTAAAGCAGTACCGACATCAGGATAAAAAGAGTTCCGACGTAGAAATTGGAGTTCATCTTTTCCGTTTCACCAAATACCATGACGGCCATGATGATGCCGTAAACAGGCTCCAGGTTCATGGTGAGCTGAAACAGGAATACACTGATTCGCTTCGTTAGCTGAACGGCAGCGGAGTATCCGTAAACTGAGCACAACCATGCCAATAGCAGGATGTAAATCCAGTCTGTCCCGGTGGGTGTCAACCTTAGGATGTTGCCGGTTGCCCATCCCTCCTGATAAAAAGGAAAGAACAGTACGATGATCAGGCAGGCACCTGTCATTTCATAAAACGTGATGGTAAAGGAGTCCACCCTTTGAACCAGCTGGGAATTGATGATGCTGAAGATGGCGCAGGTAAGACCGGAGAATATCCCCAACAGCAACCCGCCTGAATAGCCGAAGTCGGAAGAGAATATGATGTAAAGCCCGGTGAGGACCATCAGGCCGAATGCCACTTCAATGTACCGGATCTTCTGCCTTTTGACCAACGGCTCCAGGAAGGCAGTCCAGAGGCTCCCGGTGGCAAAGCCGACCAGGCTGACCGACACATTGGCCAGGCGGGCGGAAAGGAAGAAGGCGAGCCAATGAATCCCAACGATAAAACCCGTGAGTATGATCCTGATGAAGTCGCGCTGCGAAACCCTGAAGGTTCCGCGCATAAGAAGGATCAGGACACCCATGCCGAATGCGGCCAGGAGTGTTCTGTAAAAAACCATTTCCACGGCGGGGATTGTAATGAGCTTGCCCAGGATGCCGGTGAATCCCCACAGGAACACAATAAAATGTAGTTTCAGGTAGTCTGAGGTGGTCGGCATCAGCGGGGCATGAAATAATACATCCCCGCCGAGATGGCGCCGAAAATGACATTGGGTATCCATGCGGCGACAATCGGAGCAATCTGGCCTGCCTCAGCAAACGTCCTCGAAAGCATGAAGAACAAGATGAAAATGAAGGCCAGCACAAACCCGAGTGCGATCTGGAGGCCCGTGCCCCCGCGTGACTTGCGCGAAGAAACGATGACACCCATGAAGACGAGCACGAACGTGGTGAAGGGTGATGCGTACCGCACCAGTTTTTCCATCTCATACATCTGCACGCCGGTGGCTCCCCTGAATTTCAGTTTGGCGATGTGTTCGTTGAGTTCGGGCATGGTCATCCCGTCATAACTTCGTTCCTGTGCCTCGAAGTCCTTGGGTGTGATGGCCAGGGTAGTATCGATGGCTTCGCCGGACTTTTCCAGGGTTGCCAGGTCTCGTTTGCCCGTGCCGTTGAAGATTTCCCTGACGTCCTTTATCTTCCAGTATTTAAGCGTCCATTTTCCTTTCAGGGAGTCCCACTGAATGTTGTCAGCCGTCAGTTTTTTTACCATCAGGTTTTCTTCAAACTGTTCCAGGCTGAACTGGTAACCGGTATTGTTTACGTTGTTGTAGTTCGCGATGAACATGTAAACGTTGGGAGCAATCTGCAGGTGGATGTTGCGGGCTTCAAAATAGTAGCGGTTGTTGAAATACTGTAACTCAAAGGCCAGCCTTGATTTGGTGGCTTTTGGAATGACGTAACCATTCAATACAAAGCTAACCACGCCAATCATCACGGAAGCCATGAAATAGGGCAAAAGCATGCGCCTGAAGCTCACACCACCGCTCAGGATGGCGATAATCTCGGTCTGTCCGGCCATCCTGGAGGTGACGTAAATGATGGCAATGAATACGGTGATTGGCGTGATGAGGCCCATCACCCAGGGAAGGAAATCCAGGTAGTAGCCCAAAACCGTCATGGTATCGAGGTGATTCCTGGAATACTTCTCCATCTTCTCCGTCAGATCAATGATGGTGATGATGGCCATCAGGATCAGCACCACGAAGACAAACGTGGAGAGAATCTTTTTAAGAATATAGCGGTCGATGATTTTCACGCAAGGTTTCTTATGAGATTAACGGGGACAAATTCCCTCCTTTGATTTCACCGTTCCGGTCAGAAGTTTTTGGACAATGTCAAAATCTATTTTTTCGGGCCTGGAATAGCGGATGCACCCTTTGCCGACAGGGAGACCGGTGAGATTACTCCGGTATTGATCCAAAACGGATTTATTCAGAATGTACAGGGAGATATAGTTTTTTTGACTGTTGAATGCAACTTCAGCAATTCCGTTTCTTTTGTAAGAAGGAATCCCATATTCCATCGCCTCTTCAAATCCCTTGAGGTGCTTTTTGCAGTAGGCGCGAAGTTGATGCATGGCTGCCATTCTTTCCTGCGGAACGGTTTCCAGATAAAGGTCTACAGTTTTCAGATTGGATTGCATAATCCCTTCCTGTTAAGCTACATTCTTTGAGATACTTTTTTGACCATGACTTTCTTCCACTCCACAAATGACCCATCCGCTATTTTCTGCCGGGCCTGCTCAACAAGCCACAAATAGAAGGTCAGGTTATGAACAGAAGCAATTTGCGCGCCTAAAATCTCCTTGCTGATGATGAGGTGACGAAGGTAAGCTTTTGAGTAAGATGTGCTCACATGGCCCCCCAGGGTCTCATCCAGGGGGGACAGGTCGTCTTTCCACTTTTCATTGCGGATGTTGATGATGCCCTGGGTGGTAAACAGCATGCCGTTTCTTGCATTGCGGGTGGGCATGACGCAATCGAACATGTCCACACCCAGGGCAATGGATTCAAGGATGTTTTCCGGTGTGCCGACACCCATGAGGTACCGGGGCTTCGACTCTGGCAGGATGCCGCAAACCAGTTCGGTCATGGCATACATGTCTTCATGGGGTTCACCGACAGAGAGACCGCCGATGGCATTGCCAGGCTGATCCTGCGAAGCAATGAATTCCGCCGACTCTTTTCTAAGGTCTGGATAAACGCTGCCCTGCACAATAGGGAAAAGTACCTGTTCGTACCCATAAGGTGGCTGTGTGCTGTGAAAGTGCTTCACGCACCGTGTAAGCCAGTGGTGGGTGATCTTCAATGACTTTTTCGCGTAGTCATATTCACAGGGGTAGGGTGTACATTCATCAAAAGCCATGATGATGTCAGCGCCAATGGTTCGCTGGATGTCCATGACCCCCTCAGGACTGAAAAAATGTTTTGATCCGTCGATGTGGGATTTGAAGGTCACGCCCTCCTCCTTGATTTTTCTGTTTTCGGAAAGAGAATAAACCTGGTAGCCGCCGCTGTCAGTGAGGATGGGATGGTTCCAACCCATGAACCGGTGCAGGCCGCCAGCCCTGGTGAGCAGGTCGAGTCCCGGCCGCAGGTACAGGTGATAGGTGTTTCCCAGGATGATCTGTGCCTTGATGTCCTGTTCCAGTTCCCGCTGGTGCACTGCCTTGACCGATCCGGCCGTCCCTACCGGCATAAAAATGGGTGTGTGGATTTCCCCATGGGCGGTGGTGATCACCCCTCTCCGGGCTTTGGAGTGCGGGTCTTTGGAAAGGATGCGGAAGTCCATGAGGAACAAAGATAATGGATGCTGGCTACTGGTCACTGGTCTCTGGTACGGATAGCCAGAGAGATCGAGTTTGGCCCCCGGGTTGTCCATCAATTATTTCTTACTAACCGATCACCGATCGCTCATTACCGATTACCGGTTATATTTGCCGCTTCGAAAGAACACACCCTTGCTCACTATCCTCACCTTCCTCGCATCGACCATTCTGGGCATTCAACTGATCTACCTGTTCTGGTTATTGTACGCTTTTGCCCGGAAGAACCCGCCAGCAGCGGTTACCGGAGTACCGGTTTCAGTCATTGTTTGCGCACATGATGAGGAGAAGAACCTGAAGGAGCTCGTCCCATTGCTGTTGCAGCAGGACTACCCGGACTTTGAGGTCATCATTGTGGAAGACCGCTGCAACGACGGAACCTACGATTATCTGTTGGCCGCGACCAAGGCGGATCCGAGGCTGAAGATGGTCAGGGTACAGCACTTGCCACCCAACATGAACGGCAAGAAGTATGCGCTTACTTTGGGGATAAGGGCCGCCAGTTCCGACTGGGTGTTGCTTACAGACGCGGACTGCCGCCCGACAGGCACCCAGTGGATTGCGTCCATGGCGACCCATTTTGCTGATGGGAAAGAAATTGTGATTGGCTATTCACCTTATGCCAAATCTCCTGGGTACCTCAATTCGTTCATTCGTTTTGAGTCACTGGTTACCGGCATCCAGTTTATGGGCAGGGCGCTGTTGGGCCTGCCATACATGGGCATGGGACGAAACCTGGCGTACCGCAAGACACTCTTCCTTGACAACAAAGGATTTCACAAGCACATGAACGTTACAGGGGGTGATGACGACCTGTTTGTGAATGAGCATGCGACTGCAGTCAACACAGCCGTTTGCCTGGGGAAGGATTCCCTCATGCCTTCCATACCTAAAAGAACCTGGGGGGAATTTCTGTATCAAAAATTGCGTCACCTATCGGTAGGCAAGCGTTATCGATTCAAGGACAAGTTGACCCTGGGCCTGTTTTCAATCACGTGGTTATCGACGTGGTTCCTGGTTCTCCCCGTCATGGTGGCAGCTTCCGGGGGAGTTCCTTACCTGTGGGCGGGTTTTGTGTTTCGCGAGGTGGTCCTGATAGGCGTCATCCACGTGGCATCACGGGCAATGAGGGACCCCTTTGAGGCATGGAAAACGCCGTTTTTAGATTTTAATTATGCCATTTACTATCTTACAACGGGCCTTACGGCGTTAGTATCCAAACGGGTGAGATGGAGGATTTAGAAAGCAGGTTTTCATCAAAAGCGCTGGAGGACTTCCAGTTGATTGACCGTGCCGTTGGCGGGGATGACAAGGCTTTTGCAAAGCTCCTGCAGCGGTACAAACGCCCCGTGTATCACATGATCCTGAAGATGGTCCGCAACGTGGACGATGCCGAGGATCTGATGATTGAGTCATTCGCGAAAGCGTTCCGCAGCCTGCACCGGTTCAAGAAAGATTTTACGTTCAGCACATGGCTTTTCCGCATCGCCACCAACAATACCATTGACTATATACGAAAGAAGAAGATCAATACCTTCAGCATCGAAAGCAGTTATACCGATGACGACGGGCATTCTGTGTCGCTGGACGTTCCTGACCATAACCTCGATCCGCAGGAGGAGACCATCAAAGCGCAAAAGGAAGAGCTCATCCAGGTGTTTGTAGGCATGCTGCCACCCAAGTACCAGAAGCTGGTGCGGCTGCGGTACTTCCATGAGCTTTCTTATGAAGAAATTGCCAAGGAACTCGATGCGCCGCTGGGGACTGTGAAAGCGCAGCTTCACCGGGCGCGGGAATTGATGTACGATTTGGTGAAAAATAAGAAGGAGCACATATAGTGTTAAATAGAAAATCCGCCGGAAGGCGGATTTTCTATTGTGGCAAAAAGCGAGAATGCTTCTATTTCGTTTTCAGGGTCCTCATAAAGTTGATGATGGACCAGATGTCGTCTTGTTCAGGGATCTTCTTCTTGAAAGAGGGCATGTCTTCGCGCCCTTCCATGGATTTGTAGAACAATTCACCGTCGGATTGTTTTTGGGAATCGACCGTTGTCAGGTCGCCGGGTTCTGTATCAAGCGTCGCTGCTTTGGTTCCGTCTCCCAATCCAGTTTTACCATGGCAGGACTGGCAATGCTTAGTCCATAATGCCTTGCCATCCTTGATCGATTGGGCATCGGACTTCACAGGGTTGGCCATGCTAATGTACTTGTCGGGCACAACCCATGGTTTTTTCTGGGCGGGCCTGAAGGCTGCCATCATAACGCTCGCTGAGATAAGGATTACAGGAATAATAAATTTTGGTTTCATGATGCAATTAGTTTTGTTTTCTGAGTTTGGCAAGTTTATAAATAATCACAATGTAATGCCCCCAAACCACCGACATGAGAATGGCAAAAACAATTACCATCCACAGCGGAGGGGAGTGGCTCCACAGTGCCCTGGTCTTTTTTTCTGCCACCGGGTCTTGTGGGATGCCCCAGGGCTTTGTCGTGAAGGCAGAAACACTGCCGTATTCTTCCAGGTCCTCTGCTTTTCCAATCAGGAAAATATTACCATTTTCATCGCCTCGAAGGTCCAATGGACACTCAATGGTTGTTTCTCCTTTTTCGTCAGTGACACCTTCACCGATTTTCAAGTTACTAAAATATCGTTTAACGTAGAATGCCACCTCGGCATCCGGTATAGGCGCATGACTGCCAGTGAGGGCAGTTAGCCGGACCGTGAGGAAACATACTGTATCCTTTTTCTCACCCACAAGGGTCATTTCGGCTGGCACGATGGTTATTTCAGCATCTCCTTCTTTCACATCTCCATGTGCTTCAAACGCCGTACCAATTATCCACGAGCCATCTTCCCCCGCTGTCAACTGAGCTGTTCCCACTGTTATGCGTGCCATGCCCTTGTCATCACTAAGGGCCTCACCGATCGGGGTGGAAATTGAATCATTGCGGTCAAAGAACCTCACCTTTTCAAAGTCGACAGGCTGCAGAGCGCCATCACGTTTCACCTTGATCGTTGCTTCTAATTGGATGGAATCCCCGTTGATCTGTGTAGTGGTCAGCCCTATGCGGGGTGATAATTGTTCGGCCGCTTTCTTAACCTGATCGGTTTGTGCGAGAAGGGGTAACGAACAAAATGTGAGCGCCAGCCAAATAGGGAAGGACTTATGTCGGGTTGTCAGTTGTGGTGAGGCCATGGTATTAAGATGCTGTTTCATTTTTCTTGGATTCAAATTCAGAAACAGAAATGATCGTCATAAACTTGGAGGCCAGTGTAAACAGCAACAGGAATGTAGCAACTCCACCGACTGTCAAGGCCCATTCTACCCAGGTAGGCGAGTAGTGAACATATTCCACGCGGTTATCCTGAATGGGAAAAAGTGGAGATTCTAGCGTAGGAACGATTATGAGGTAGCGCTTTACCCACAAGGCCAAGACCATAAAGGCAGCCGCTATGGTTATCAGGCCTGGTTTTCTAAAATGGGGTATGGCTACGATGACGATGGGCAAAATAATGCCAGCCACATTGGCGAAAAGGAAAAGTCCTCCAAATTCGTTCAGGTTAAACAACTTCGAGACCACCTCCTCGTCCCACCGGGTTGAAGTGTACCAATCAGTCAGGTATTCTGAAAAAGTAAAGTAGCCGTATGCTCCAGCCATGGCCATCATGAGATAGCCCAGGTAGATAAAATGTTTATCCTCCAAATAGTCGTACAAATTATACACTTTTCTAAAGACCCACATGGCGATAATCAGAACGCCGGTACCGGAATAAATGGCAGCCAGCACGAAGTAAGGTCCAAAGATAGTGCTGTGCCATCCCGGGCGCAGAGTCATGCCGAAAATCCAGGACAAAACGGAGTGCACGATAATGGCCAATGGAATGATCATGATGGATAACAAATTCATTGAAACTGCAACTGATTTGTCCTGCTCGGGACTACCCTGGTAATTCAGTGCCAAGGCCTTGTAAAGTTTCCTGCGCCAGGCGGGCAGCTTTAGCTCCGTTGCATCGCGGTAAATGGCGAAGTCCTTAATGGTTGCGAGATACAGAAAGAGCAGGCCTCCGAACAAGTAGGTGGTAATGGCCAGAACATCCCATGTGATGGGAGATTGAAGGCGTCCAAATAGTACGAGGTGGTGGAGCCTGTCTAGCCGGCCCACGCACAATAGTATATAGACCGGACCGATGAAGGTGGCAATGACAGTAATGAGTTCAGCGACCCGAATGATAGGTTTCCGCCATTCAGCCTGGATGAGGTGCAGAAAGCCAGAGATTATGGCGCCGGCATAGCTGATTCCAATGAAGAAGATGAAGTTGGCGATATAAAGTCCCCATACCACATGATCCCGCATGCCGGTGACAATGTGGCCATCGACTATCTGAAGATACAACGCATAGGCTGCGAAGGCAATAGGAATCAGCAGGAGGTAGATCCAAATCATTATTTTTCGGCTGAATGACTCGATCTGAGGAGCAAAATGTTTGAGTGCGGCCGATTGTTGTTGATTAAGAATCATGATGCTGTTGCTTTAGCGAAAATTTGGCCCAGTAGATGGTTTTTATTCTGACCCCTTGGCGGCATCGAGTGCATCCTTGTAGCGTTCTTTCAGCTCGTCAGATTTTCCATCCAATCCGCGTTCAAATGGAAATAGACGGTCGCGGGGTGGGAGGTAGTACACGCGCGGTTTGGTGCCAAGGTCTTCGGCATAGCGATAGCCGCTCCGTTCGGCAATAATCTGGCTGAACCGGATGGTTTCCTCTCCGTTTGTTACGACATCTTCATTCTCGTCACCAAAGTAGAACACACCATTCGGGCAGGCGGTAACACAATCGGGAAGTTTTCCTTCGCGAAGCATGTCAGGGCAAAAATCACATTTTTCCACGGTGCCGATCTTGATGGGGAGACTCGTTTCTGGGGAATAGGGCATGGCTGCCAATTCTGCAGACATCACCGGCTCTTCCCAATTGAAAACACGCGCCGAATAGGGGCATGCTGCCATACAAAACTTGCATCCGATGCATCTTTCATTGTCAATCATAACCAACCCGTCTGACCGCTTGTAGGTGGCGTCTACCGGGCAGACTTTCGCACAGGGTGGGTTGTCACAGTGAAAACAGGTCTTGGGGAACCAATAGGGAGCCCCCTGGTCACCTTCTTTCATGAGTCTTACGGATACCCATTCCTTGTCTTCCGGGAGGTGGTGCATTTTCTGGCATGCAGATATGCATTTCCTCGCATTCTTGCATCTGGCCAGGTCAATCACCATGACAAATTTCTTCCCGGGTATTCCTTCCCGTGACAGTTCCCTGCTAACGCCCACCGTCTTGTGAATGTGTCGAAGGTGTGATTCATCCACCTCCACCATCTCTCCATCCGGAGAAAGAAGTTTTACTTTTTTTCCGGTTTCCTGGTGTTCATGATTGGAGCCTGAACCGCACGAACACGCCACGCTTCCGCAAGCCGCGATCGCGCCGAGGGTTCCAAGTTTGGCGAGAAAATTTCTGCGTGTGCCCGGGACTTGATCTTCTGGCTGGTCCATGATGGTCTACAATTTAGTTTTTGGGAGATTGGTCCACTCCCGTATTTCCTGGTTGGATACTTTGGTGCCGGTCCTGGCTTGCTGAACGATGCTCTTATTCACTTCCACCAGTTTGCCATCAGGGGTGAGTAACATAACCGTATCTGCTTTTTCTGCCTCTGCAATGGGGTTAGCATTCACCTGGCTAGCCAATAGACCGGCTCCTGACAGCAGACCCAGCGATAGAAATTTTCTGCGGTTATGATTTTTTTTCATGTTTGGATTTTTTAAAAAATGGGATGGCCCGATTTTATTCAGTGCCATCCCATGGTCTAGAACTCTAAAAATTCCACAAACGGGTAATGTTAAACCCGATTAAAAACTGTCCTTCCTTGTAGTTATTCTGGTTGTACATGTTGTTGAGTTGGGGGATGATGTTGTAATAATTGCCTCCAAATACCTGGAAGGTGTGGGAGCTGGTAGCCAATTCAAATCCAAAGGATATGTTTGGAAAAGGGTTATTGGTTACATGCTTCGTAAGGGGTTGATCGTAGTTAACCATCACCGCCATTTGATTGGAGACCTTGTACCTGCCACCAAAAGCAATGGCAAAATGATCATTCTTCATTTTACCTGTGATATCTCCGGCAGAATTCACATATCCTTCGACCGCATTGAAGTGCGACCAGCTGGGGGCCATTTGAACGGAAAGCTTGTCATTGACCTTTCGGGACACGATCAACTGGCTGAAAAAAGAGAAACGGTCTGTGCCGTTGACGAAGTTCTCACTGGGCCGGGTGTCAATGGCCGTATTGGCAAAGACGGTAACACTGACCGGCGTACCGCCGCCCTGCATTTGCTGCAAGAGGGCATACTTGGCATTGAAGTCCCAGGTCAGGTTGATTTTGGCAAACCCAAAGCCCACATACAGTTTATTGATTGGGCTGTAGTTCATGCCAATGCGGATATTTGACGGGGCATAGATGCCAAAGAAGTCCTTGTAACCGTTATTGACCGTACCAAAGCGGTGCTGGATGTCCATTTGAAGGGTGCCCTTGACGGGGACCAATGTGCTTTGATTGTCAAACAAATAGACACTTTCGAACGTATTGCGTACAGGCTTCAGTTCGCTCGTTTTCTCCTCCTTGGCGGGTTCATCCTGTGCCAGGGTCGGAGTGTTGTAGCACATCAGCAGGGCTAATATGAACAAGACGGTGATAATGTTATAGTGTATTGATTTCATACAATTTCTTTTGATTAGTTGTTTAATGCGCCTTGTTCAATCCAGGCCAACACTTTGGCGTTGTAGGTTGCGTTGGAACCGGAAGGCGGCATCGGCGTTCCTTTGCTGCCTTTCATCCAGAGGTAGAGGGGGCTGCTTTCAGGAGTTCCCTTGATAATGTAGCCTCCGTTGATCAGCGAAGTATAAGCATTGGTAGCCGTCAGATTAGGCTTTTGGCCGCCCTGGCTATGACAGCTGGTTGTATTGCAGCTCTGGTTGAAGATTGGGATAATGTCAGCAGAAAATGACATGGGCCCCAAATTCCCAACAGACTGTTCTACCGGGAGGACCTGGTCGTAATAGCATGCATTCATGATCAACAACAGCATGCCCAGCAGTCCAGCTATCCCGATTATTTTTATGTTCTTCATGGTTACTGATTTATCGGTGAGTTGATTTGGAAAAGCCCATGGCACGAAGCCATGAGCTTTTTCCTTTTTACTTCTTGAACTTCAGTACCAGGTTGGGCTTGATGGAGTGTGCGATCTGAGCATTCTCAAAAACTGCAAATCCAAAATACTGATCAGCCAATGATGCAAAATCAACATCATAGGCGTCTGGAGCGGTCAGTTTTCTTTTGAATTCCAATGTCCATTTGGAATCTGCCCAAACGGCCTTACAGGTAATGTCGCCTTGGGTGCCAGCATAGCCAATATCCTTGAGGGTAACACCAGCAACAACTTTTGAGCCTAATCCGTTGCCAATGCGTTGATAATCGGTCCCAACAGCAGGGTCGATTGTGGTTCCTCCACTCAGCGTCAACACGCCATTGACATCAACACCAGTAACCAATTTGGCCGTACCGGCTGTGATTTCAGAATCCAGGATCCAGTAAGAATTGTTTGCAGTAGTCTTAACATATTTTGGAACGTTTACATTTCCAACGCCACCAGTGAGGGGAAGCGATTGGGTGTTATTAGAATATACATCCGTTCCACCCGTGTCACCGAATCTTCCATTGGGATAGGTATTATCCTGAAATTGGTCGTGAAGTTGATATCCGGCGTTTACGCCACCCCTAACAGATTTCCAATGCCACATGTCAATTCTTTCAGTAATATTATTCGTAAAGTGTCTGCTGGAACCATCCGTTGCAGGCAAGCCTGTATGACATGATTTATAACAGGTTGCGCTGTTCCAATCCTTAATCGAGTTATTGATATTCCAGAGTATGGCTATCTTATCTTCATAGAATGCTGGTCTTGTTATTGAGCCGGTTGCACTGAAGGTGGGGGTAGCTATTTCCTGTGCCCATAATTTCGTGGTTGGATTAAAATACCAGGGCAGACGCGCAAATGATTGTGTCGGATCTGCCCACTGGGCCAGGAAATAAACGTTCTCAGCGTCATACGCGGACTGCAGTTTCACACCAGGAATGGAATTGTCCGTGTAGCCCCTGAATACATCTCCCGTTACTTCAGGAACAGCAGTGCTAAATTCAAGTACGGGACTGTTGCTCCACATTGGATCGACAGTTCCATCGATGGTGGGTGGGGTAGTTACTTTGATCGAAACAAGATCAGTTGCACTGTTGACTGGCTGGACAGGTGTAATCACCTGATTGTCATTGGTACAACTGGCCAGATACCCCACATAACCGAAAATGGTTATAAAAAAGAGAATCGCCGGACTGATTTTGTAAGAAGCTATTTTCATAATGGTAGGATTAAGATGTGATGAATTTTCCCTGAAATACAATACTTGAAATTGCCGACGATTGTCATTTCAGACCATGATTTCCATCAATGACTTATATGACAGTTGTCATCTTAAGTACACCAGGTTTACGGGGTTGATATGAAGAGATTGTCCGCCCTTCAGGCAAGGTAATTGGAGACAAAGACGTCAAAATAGTACTATTACGAGTGTTTCTGGCTGGAATTGCAGGATGATCCGCTGGCGCGCGGATCAGAAACCGCTAAAAGGGATTCTCACTTTGTCACAAACTCAATCTCCTGGTGTTCGCTTTTCCTTCCGGTGTGTTGTCCCCGTCTGGGTTCGATGGCCTGCATCTCTTGGCAATCATCATGTTGGATCTAATGCCGAGCAAGGTCAAAAGTGAACCGGATCTAACCTGTGCAACGCCCTCTTCACCAGTGTGATAATGAGTTTCAAACAGGAGGGAAGGCTTTTCTATCGGTTTTTCGACTTCTTTCATCGTGGACAGGCTTGGCTTACGCTATGAGATATCACCAGGAAAACGAGAACAACGATCAGCCCCAGCCCATCAGATGAATTCCATGCTTTTTTCATGACTAAACCCGAGATTTTGAGATCAGCAGACAATAAGCCATGACATTTTCTTCACCCAATGCATCTTCCGCCTCCATTTCGAACCCCAGTTTTCCAGCACTTATTTTGACGCGAGGTTGCCCCCTTCAAAAACGCAGTAGATTTTTGTCAGGTTTTTGTTCTAGCGGGCCTTTCCGGGAACACCTGAAGCCAATTCGGTTGCAAAGCTTCTTCCCTAAACTTCTGATGCAGCTGAGACCCCAATTCAAGGGTGGTTCAAATGATAAGCCTATGTTATCCGCAGCCACCAGCTCATGGTTGGATTTCAGCTTGCCGGCCAAGTGAAATCCAGTCTTTCCCCAATCCCCTGCTATTTCATTTTGTTTTCTCTCCTTCTCTCTCCAGTTTTGTTCAAAACACCCTTCGTGCAGGACGCTTCCGTTATCTTCCGCTATTTCCCAGGACTGAGCCCCAAACAGCAGCAGCAGTTTACTGCCCTTGGTACTTTATATAAGGAGTGGAACGAAAAGATCAATGTGATTTCCCGCAAGGACATTGAAAACCTGTACGTCAATCATGTGCTCCATTCCCTGGGCATTGCGAAAGTCGCGGTTTTTCTGCCTGGCGCTGAGATCCTGGATGTCGGCACGGGCGGAGGCTTTCCGGGCATTCCACTGGCCATTCTTTTTCCGGAAGCCAGGTTTCACCTGGTTGATTCCATCGGAAAGAAAATTACGGTGGTGCGGGAAGTAAGCCAGGCACTCGGGCTTACCAATGTAACATCGGAGCAAATCCGGGCAGAGCAATTGAAGCACCGCTATGATTTTGTCGTGAGCCGTGCGGTGACGCAGATGAAGGAGTTCTATGGCTGGGTAAGCAATAAGGTTAAGAAGGAGTCAAAGCATTCCCTCGACAACGGCATCCTCTACCTGAAGGGCGGTGAAGTAGAGGAGGAAATGGACCAGCTAAAAAGACCTTACAGTGTTTTTGATCTTCACACTTACTTTACAGAAGACTTTTTTGAGACAAAGAAGGTGGTGTATGTGCCCCTGACCTGATGGATCAAACCGCTTACCAGTTTTCTCCCAGGTAGAGTCCTGAAAAGGTAGCACCCACGCATAACAGCAGGCTGAAGATGATGTACAGGATCATGGATATGGGAAATCCGCTTTGCAGCAGGTAGAGGGTTTCGTTGCTGAAGGTTGAAAACGTGCTGAAGCCTCCGCAAAAGCCAACAGTCCAGAATAGCCGGGCCGCGGGTGAAATAATTTGCTTGTGGTCGGCCAGGCCGATGATCATCCCTAGGGCAAAACAGGCCACCACATTTACCACCAGCGTGCCCCAGGGAAAATCATGGGAATGAAGCGCTGTGACCCAGCGACTCAGGGCGAACCGGACCATGCTGCCCAGGCCCCCTCCCACAAATACGATCACAAGAGATTTCATAGTTAATAGTCAGTCTAACGACATGAAGCGCCGTTACAAAGACCGCATAAAAATCCTGAAACCCGGATATCCGGGCGATAAGTATTGGGAAAAATTTTACCTTGGCGGTCAATTTGATGAATAATAATGCACAACACGTTTTGGGGGATACGCCGGGCTCCATGCCGGCTCGAAATAGTGGGTTTGGACGCAAATGGGCCATTCGCAGGCCGGTGTTGATTTAAGCGCGATTTCAATGAGACTATTGGTAAGTTTTGTATTCTGCCTGTTCCTGTTTGCTTCCGGCGCTGCCCAGCAACTCGACCAGATCAAACTGGACGGACTGTACCTCGGTTCGCTCGACCAGGTCCTCGATGAGATTTCCAGGGAAACAGGGATCAAGTTTGCCTTTGACCGAGAGAAGCTCAGCAAGTATAAGTTTGAATCCAGGATGTTCGACCTCCCTGTTTCTGATTTCCTCAACCAGGTAGGCAAGCAATACCATGTCAAATTCTACCAGGACGATACTGGCACTGTCAACCTGCTTGATCAGTTCGCGCTGGTGGACCAGAAGGTGGTGGCAGCAAGTTCAAATTTGAATAAAAAATTCGTGATGCTGCCCCAGCGCAGCAACCTGATTATTACCGGCAGCATCAAAGATAAGACCACGGGTGAGTCATTGCCCTTCGTGAATCTTCAGGTCAGGGGAACTGCCCTGGGTACCTCCGCCAACGTCGATGGTTATTTCAGCCTGCTGAACGTGCCAAGCGATACCGCTACCATTGTGGTGAGCTACCTCGGCTATGATCCGACTGTGATCCAGCTTACACCGGAAACAAAGACCGATAACATCATTATCGAAATGGACCAGGCGGCTGTTCAGCTGAACGCCGTCCTGATATCTTCCCAGAAAGAAATGACGACAGCCCCCTTTCAGTCCAATGAGAGAATCAGCATGGTCAAAATGACGCCATCGAAAATTGTCAATTTACCAAACGCAGGAGAGCGCGACATTCTTCGTTCCTTTCAGCTGATGCCGGGGGTGAGCGCCGCCAATGAAAATTCAGCAGGATTGTATGTGCGGGGCGGCACACCCGACCAGTCGCTGGTGACCTATGACGGCTTTACCGTCTACCACGTCGATCACCTCTTTGGTTTCTTCAGTGCCTTCAACTACAATGCCTTGAAAGATGTCCAACTCTACAAGGGCGGCTTTGAATCAAAATTTGGCGGAAGACTCTCCAGTGTGGCGGAAATCACAGCGAAGGAGGGTAACCAGCGCTTGCTGAACGTTGGCGGGGATATCAGTTTGCTCAGCCTGAACCTTTACAATGAATTTCCAGTCGGGGAGAAAGTCACGGTCTTCCTGGCCGCACGCACCTCGTACCAGGGAGCCCTGTATCAAAAGTTATTTGAATCCTTCAATGGCACCAGCGGAACCTCCAGTGGAAACCAGTTCGCGAATATCGGAAGTACGGTGAGTTCTTATTTCTATGACCTCAATGGAAAGGTGACCTACCGCCCTTCGGAAAAGGACATCATTTCGTGGAGTGTGTACAATGGCACCGACGACATGGACAATTCACGGAAACTGGATTCCAGAAATTTCTTTGCAAGCGGCAACCGGTTTTTCAACACGAATATCAACGACCGCACCAACTGGGGAAACACGGGCACCAGCCTGAAATGGTCAAGGCGGTGGAACAGCAAATTGTACAGCAACAACCTCGTGAGTTTTTCCAATTATTTCAGCAAGCGTGACCGGACCAATGAGGTCACTATTGAGAGAGGCACCGGCCCGATTACAACCAAAACAGGACTGCTGGAGCGCAACAACCTCAATGATTTTTCATTCAAATCTGACAATGAATTCAAGATCAATTCGAATCATTCTCTGGAGTTTGGTTTGATGATCACGCAAAACAGTATCAACTACCGGTATCAGCAGAATGACACGATCACCATCATCGACCGCAGCATCAATGGTGTAACCTATTCGGGTTATGTGCAGGACAGGATCCGGATGTTGAAAAGCCGTTTGATGATCGTGCCTGGCCTGCGCTACAATTATTATGATGTGACCAGGATGGCCTACCCGGAACCTCGGTTTGCCGTTAACTACCAGTTAAAGGATCGTATTACCCTCAAGGCCTCCACGGGCCGCTACTACCAGTTTGCCAAAAGGGTTGTCCGTGAGGATATCCTGCAAGGCAGCCGCGACTTCTGGACCCTGGCGGACAATAATAAACTTCCGGTCAGCTACGCGAACCACTTTATTCTGGGCGCCAGCTATGAAACAGACGATTACCTCTTTGACGTGGAGGGTTACTACAAGCAGTTGTACGGTCTGTCAGAATATTCGCTCCGGTTCACGCCTTCTTTCGGACAAATCAACTACAACGAAAGTTTTTACTCGGGTACGGGAGAAACCAGGGGAGTAGACTTCCTGTTGCAGAAGAAATCAGGCGCATACAATGGATGGATTGGTTACACGCTGAGCCAGACGACAAATACTTTTCCGGTTTACCAGGAAAAGCCCTACCTCGCCAGCCAAAATGTTGGGCATGAATTCAAGTGGATCAACATGTACAAGTACCGGCACTGGGACCTGGCACTCACCTTCTTTTACGCGTCTGGCAGGCCCTACACCGCGCCTGATGGTGCTTATACGGTTACCTTGCTTGACGGAACCACGAATACCTTCACCAGTGTGAGCAACAAGAATGGGATGCAGCTCCCCGCCTATCACCGCGCAGACCTGAACATTACGTACCACTGGACCAGCGGGCGCGGCGCCGCCAACAGCGTTGGGCTTTCATTCTTTAACCTATACAACAACAAGAACATCTGGTACAAGGATTACCAGGTGGTGGATGGCAAACTCATTGAGACCAACATTTATTATTTAGGATTTACACCCAATTTGACTTTGTCCTGGAAACTGAAATGAGACTATTGTTACGATATTCCTTTTTATGGTTCATTGGCATGATCCTGGCCACGGCGTGTGAGAAGATTGAGCCCGACACAGCCAACCAAGCCAGGCCGGTCGTGGAGGGTTATCTCTCAGCGGGGCACCCGGTTTCGGTTAAGATTACCGATGAAGTGCTGTTTACCGATGTCGATACCTCACATGCCATCACTGGCTTGAATGTGCAACTGTCTGCCGATGGTCAGTCCTATCCGCTGACTGAAGATTTGTATGGGGTTTACCGGAATAACTCCCTCCTGGTGGATAACAGCAAGGTCTACTCTGTGCAGTTTGCATACAAGGGCAAAGACATCAGTTCTTCGACAACGATTCCTGGCAAACCAGTGAACTACAAAATGGATAATACAGATACGGCAACCAATGTATTCCCGGTGCCGTCAGACTCCATATTGTACATCAAACAGTTCAACAGCGGTTCAGGCAACCGGTTCCCGCTGCTGCCGGCACCGATGAAGCTTACCTGGGACAACCCTGATCAGTCGTATTACCTGGTTGTGGTGCAGAACATTGAAACCAATCCCGAACCAATCAATACCGCCCCTGTCCAGCGCACATTTATCATCAGGAGCAGTCCCATCCAGACCAGCTCTTTTCTGCTGCGCGCGCGCGTCTTTCAATATTACGGGCGACATTGGATCATCCTGCACAAAATCAATGCAGAATATGCCGCCTTGTACCAGAACAACGGGAGTTCATCACTCACGATCAAGACACCCTATACGAACATCACCAATGGGCTGGGTATCTTCACCGGTATCAATAGTGATACAGTGACGCTGAGGATCAAAAAGGGATAGGCCTCCTTCAGGCGGAAATCACACGGTTCCTGATCAGGATGTATACTTTTTCTTTTAGGGCGGGCAGGTCTCCCAGGGTCAGGCCCGAGGTCGGTATTTCATCCATGACCACAATTTTAATTTTCCCGGGCTGAATAAAGAACTGTTTGGGTGGCATGAGCCTGCCGGCACCAAGGACAGCCATGGGCAGGATGGGCTGACCCGTTTCAATGGCAATGCGGAACGCGCCGTCATGAAAAGCCAGGAGCGGGTCGGAAGACCGATTTTGTGTTCCTTCCGGGAATACCAGGATGGATATTCCAAGCCTCAGAATATTTTTCAGGTAGTCCATGCTCCGTTTGCGGCTTTGCACGCTGCTGCGGTCAACGACGACGCAGGTGGCGCTGGTGATCCATCCGAAGACCGGCACTTTCAGCAATTCTTTTTTGGCCAGGGGACGGAACTGACCCTTGATGGTCATGGCGATGCCGGGCAGGTCGAGGGATGAGGTGTGGTTGCTGATGTAGATGTAGGCTTTAGCCCGGTCGATCATGTCCCGGCCGACCATCTCGTAGGGGATGAAGTTCAGTTTGCTGAAGACCCAGGACCAGAGTTTCATGAAGAAGTAAGTGACCGATACGGCGCGGGGGCCGAAGAGCGCAGGGACGAGGATGCCGGGGAGAAAGAGGAGCATGAAGAAGGTGAATACGAAAAGGACCCACGCGCGGTAGAGTTTGAGGTGTAGTGTGAGGGGAGGAGTCACGACGGTATCTTTAGTATCGCAAGATCAGAAAGTTTGCGGAAGAGGCAAGACACCTGGTGTGTGCAGGACACTTTTATAAAAGAACGGAGAGTGACCTCTCCCCAATCGTTACTTCCGTACGTACTTCCAGTTCCGGACCTTGCCATACCCGTGAGGGAGAGGGAAATATTTTTTTGTACTCTCATTTGGCAATGGTATCAATTTATTATATTCGAAAAAGGCCTTTGCGAGCGCTCCCCGGACCCAGGGGAGATCTCCAAAAAGCGGGAGAAGGCTACAAATTAAGCGAAGGACGAGCGAAGGTTAAGCGAAGGTTGAGCGAAGGATGACTGGACCGATCTCGAACCGTATCCGAAGAGTATCCGAACAGCCACTATAGCGCCCGGCCATAAACCGACAACCCATCAGCCATGGCGCCCATCAGAAAATCAAGAAGCAAAGTGGTGGCCGGATTCAGTGGCAGCCTGACGGGGTCAGCTAAGGAAGTCAAGAGTCTGATGGGAAATGATGAGATCCGTTGTTGCCTGTAATTCCTGTTGTTGCCTATAATTTTGGATTTTGAGCCAATGTGGTCCCGTGTGATCCCGTGTTGGATACCTGTGTTCAGCCCCGTGATTAGGAGTGAAGCAAATGTGGCGGCGAAGCCGTGAGGTGGGGGGTAGGAGTTTGACCCAACCTACAAAATGAATATATCAGCAATACGTATATTCGCTAGAATATATCAGCAATACGCATATCCTCTAGAGGATATCAGCAATGCTGATATCCAATTGTTATGCACAATGCCGCGGGACAGATTCGGTGCTATGAACATTGGCACATTTGCTTGCCGCACATTCCCGCGCGACACCAAAGCAAGCAAAAGAGCCAACCTTTGCCACGCACGACTTAACTTAGAAGAGCTTAATTAAAAAGAAACATTATTATGCAAACAAAACTGATTAAACAGACTCTAGCCCAAACATATCTGACAATTGTTCCCATTGCAGCTTTGATAATAGCTTTTGCGATCGGACATGTCAGTTACAAAATTTATATACCAATCTCTATCATCAATGTCTGTCTGATGGTATTAGCTTCCTGGACTCTTTATTCTCGTGACGGCAGAGCCAACGAAGTACAAGACAAATATTATTATGTCGCTGGAATATTCTTTATTATTCCATCTATGCTAATCTCATTGTTTGTTGGCATGGGGCCGCCACCGG
>JAYTVB010000047.1:0-125365 GCA_043744235.1 Cyclobacteriaceae bacterium
TTGTAGCGCGTACCCTTCACTCAATTGTCAATGATATCTTTCTCCCAAGTCCCAGTTCAAGTAATTTAAACAAAGTCGATAATTGAATGTCGCTATGTCCGTTTTCAATTCTTGATATAAAACTCTTCTTTGTCCCAGTTTTATCTGCTAACTCGTCCTGCGTCATGTTAGCGAGTCGTCTCTCCTCTTTAATTATTTCTCCAATGGCAAAAGACTTGGCCTTAATTTCAAAGTCAGTCCGTTTTTTCGTCCCAATTTTTCCGTGTCGACTTTCAATCAGCTCATCAAAAGTCGTTACTCTCTTCTTTCCTTTATTTTTGGTTTCCATGTCCCTTTGATTTAAGTTTTTCAATAAAATATTGGGCCTTAATTGTTATTGCTTTCTCAATCTCTCCAGTTGGTGTCTTCTGTGACGTCTTTTGAAAACCATTGAACAATACAACTAAGTTACCCTTGTCAAAACATGAGAAAATTCGATAGATATTCCCTTGATATTCGACTCTAATCTCATAAAGCCCGTCCGTACCGGTCATATGGTCAAAGAATTATTTTGGTATTCCTTCAGCTACTGAAACTACAAACAAAACGTGTTCAATTTTGTCTTTAACCTTCGGTTTCTGGTCGTTATAGAAGTCAAGGAAATAGTCCTTGTAGAATATAATGTGACGAATTTTATCCAATTCGCAAAGTTAACTTAAACGTTAACAATTCCAAATCTCTAAAAGTCAAATTTGTCTGTCGGATGGGTCGTTCCAAGGTATGCACCACAACATTAGTATATAAGATCAAGTGTTCCGATATATTCCCATTCTGACCTGCTTACCCCTTTCAATATACCGAAACAGTCTGAGCCGGTGTGATGTACTGGCCATAAACAGCAACTGTGAGCTTGGCTCAAATCACCACTTTGCCCCCAGTCTTCAGGTAAGTCGACACGGCAGCCTGGTAGACATTGCTCTTGCCCTTGAGTTTTTTGGCGTAGGCTGCGGACCGCTTTGGGTCTTTAATGACCTTCCTTGCATAATGCACCGCTTCCTGGAACAGGCTCTGATGTTTTGCCTGTCCCGGGCTGGGCTTTTTCCGGCGCTTAGGCGCTGCCCTGGTGGTCAGCACAATCTTGTCCTTGTATTGCTTGATGACCAGGTCACCCAGACTGCCTCTGAAGCCGGCCAACAGGGCGTTTTCAAGAGCTTTGTTTCGTGATTTTCTGATGTATGCCATGGCTGATGGGTTCCGGGACTGTGGCCAGGGGCTATAATGACTGTCCAGATGCGGTATAGACTCCGTTCAGATACTGTCCAATCAACCTACGCTTAACCTTCGCTGATCCTTCGCTCATCCTTCGCTTAATTTGCGTTTTTTTGCCCTTTTCGGAGGCTCTCCCATGTGCCCACGCAGGGCTGGCAAAGGGGGCAGGCTGTCTGATTCGAAGATAAGAAATTCAGGTTAATGGAAAGCAAGGAGAATGAATATTTTATTTGGGATGTAATATCCGGCTCCGGGTTGTTTCCATACTCATCTTTCCGTGTTTATTCTCATGGTGTTCCCCTTACGATCCAATCGTACCAGTCTTGATTTTTCCAGCTCTCTTGTAATTGGCAATAATCACTCCGCTTGGTGAAATCAAACTCTCTGTTAATGTAAATGCTGCCGGAACCGAACCGTTGTCAAACAGTTTTTTCCCTTTGCCAAGAAGCAATGGGTGAATCTTGAGCCAGAGTTCGTCTACCAAATCATGCTTAAGCAGCAGATGAATGAGTTCACCGCTGCCGTGAACCTGGAGGTCAGAACCTTTGGAATTTTTGAGCTTTTTGATATCGGCCAGACTTTTGAGGAAAACTGAGTTTTCCCAATCTGATTTTTTCATGGTCTTCGACAAGACATATTTGGTCACATCATTGATGCCTGGCCAGAAACTGGCGTGGCCTGGCCAGTAGGAGGCAAAAATGTCAAATGTTTTTCTGCCCAAAAGAAGGTCTGCGGGTTTCATCTGTTTTTCCATGACCTTGTCAACGACATCATCAAAATAGGGAGCGCTCCAACCGCCATATTTGAAACGACCCGATGTGTCCTCTTCAGGCCCGCCGGGTGCCTGCATTACGCCATCTAAGGTGATGAAGGAAAGAACGATTATTTTTCTCATGTTTTGTTCCGTCTTGTTTTAATTTATTGTCAAACGTTTTTAGGCATCGAGTTGTCCCTATAGCATGTTTATCGTTTCTATTTCTTCATTGATGTCATCAAAATTACAATTTAAAGAACCACACACTAAAGGATTTCCAAAATTCGAACTTATAGAAATTCAGTACAGAATAATGATAGCACAAATGGATAACCAGGGCAACAGGAAAAACATCAAAACGTCTGTGCGATCGCCAGTCCCAAATACATAAGATCAACAAAATCAGGTCGGCTAGTGTTAATCCAACGACCTGTACAACGGGACCATCTACTGAAGGAAAAAGGGGTAAGTAGAATGAAAAATACGACACGATAATACGATCAATAACGGCTGTAAACATCGCAAAGACCGTACATACCATATAGCGTGCGTGGACCGATGGCTGTTTTCTAAAGTAGATGGCGAGACCATAAAAGATTAAAAAAGTAAGCAGGGCATTTAAGACGGAGGCTGTAGACAAGTAGTCTCTGGCTCCTAATGTTGTAAGTTCACTTAATCTATACTTGTAAAGATCAATGGTAGTGTAAGCAATCAAAGGTACTAATAGAATGGAAGTCCGACCTGTTCGTCTGTGGAGGGTAAAGTGTTTTGTGCGAATCAGATAGGCTTGAGATATTAATAGGATGCACCAAAGAATCATTACGGTTCCATGTAAATGCATGCGGTAGTTTTCCTGCTCCAGTATTTTCGTGAAATAAGTCAACCAAAAACCCGCCAACATGAAAAGAGAAAAACCTATAAAATAGATATGACTCCCTTGGTATATGGCCCTTTCTAACTTCATTGTTCATCAAGGTATTTGCATCGATCCATTTTCCCTAAGATGTCAAAATTGTGTTTGAAGTTTACCCACGTGGCGGACGAAAGGGCTATTCATTTGGTTCAAGCAGTAATTTCATCATGATGTCAGTCTGCTTGTCATCACCCAATTTAAAAATATGTTTGTCAAATTCAATAAACCCGTTCTTCCGGTAAAATTGTATGGCTCTTGGATTTTCCTCCCAAACCCCTAACCACAGGTAACTGCCTTTGGCCTTCTTAGCGATGTCAAATGCAGTGTCATATAAAAGTTACCCTACCTGTTTTCCGTGAAATTCTTTCAGAACGTAAATGCGTTCGATCTCCACTGCTTTTTCGTCCTTGAGTTCTGTCTGAGCCCTGCCAAAGTTTACCTTTAGGTACCCGATTACCCTGTTGCCGAGTTTGGCAAAGTAAAAGGCAGAGCCGGGATTAGTCAGCTCCCCGGTGAGTTTGTCAACGGTAAAACCTTCCTCCAGGTATTTTTTCAGGTTTGCTTCCGTGTTCCCTGCAGCAAAGGTTTCAAAGAAGGTTTGTTTGCCAATGATTTGCAGTTGCTCAAGATCAGCCAGCCCGATTTTCTGAATGTCTATTTTGTCCATGGTTGTTTCTGTCAATGCCTGATTGTTAAACCCGGCACCTTACATTCCTGTTCGAAAATCCTTGATGTTTGTATCGGTCAAAGAGCAATGTTCAAAACGGGTAGCGTTTCCGTCGCCCGTGGGCGATTGTGAACTGACTCCCAGCCAGATTATTTCGGGATAATTGTTTTTGTACAACCTGGCAAGGTTCCAGGTGAGGTTATCCGTTGAATAATAGAATCCTATTTGTTTTGTGTCGGAAGATATTTTCAGGTATACACTTTCCTGTGTAACCACGTCGTGGTTGTTATCGTCGGAGGTCTCCATGGTTCTTACGCTGACGATTCTCGTTCGGCCTTGTTCATCCCTTTCGAACGCAAATTTGTGCCACCATTGCCCGGTAGAATAGATATAGAAGGCTCCCGCATCATACGTGGCAGCAAAGGATGGAGTGACTTTCCCTGTCAGGGTAAATGGTTTGGTGTTGTCTATTCTGGTCAAGAGCACGGGAGCCGTGTCGACGGCCTGCTTTCCATCGGGTTCAATGAAATAGTCTGTTTTGGCTTCACTGATGATCGTAATGATGTCATTTTCTACTGTGGTATTCTTTGCTGCATCGTTGAGCGATCGGGTGAAGAGTATGCCGGGTAGTTTTACAGAGCATGCTTCACCGGGTGGTTCTGCCTTTTCCTGGCAACTGCCTGTTGCCACAGCGGCAGCGAGAAGAATCAGTCTTAGTCTGTTCATCTTTTTGAATTGTTTGTTCGTGTCGGATGTGATGTAGCTGTGACCTGCCGGAAAATTCAAAACAGCAATTCATACGCGCAAGGAGCCGCGGAAACCCCTGCCTGCATAGTAAGATTCCGCACCGTTGTGATAAACGAATACGTGGTTGTAGCGGCAATCACAGAAAATGGCGCCCCCCAGCTTTCTGATTGCGGCAGGCGTCACCACCCAACTGGATGTTTTCGTGTCGAACTTCCCAAGTTTTTGTAATTCCCTGTACTGTTCTTCCGTTAGGAGTTCAATGCCCATGGCATCGGCCATCTCCATCGCATTGTTTTTTGGTTTGTTTTCTTTTCTCGAGTCCAGCGCTTCACGGTCGTAGCAAATGCTTCTGCGCCCATCTGGACTTTCGGGCGAACAGTCAAAAAACAGGAATTCTTCTGTCTTTTTGTCGTAGCTAACAACATCGGGTTCACCGCCCGTACGCTCCATTTCATGCAGGGACCGGAGTTTTTCCGGCTGCCGGCACAGCGTTGCTTGTACTTTCGCCCATTCGAGATCTGGATGGCGGTTCATGTTCTTGTTAAAGCGACTTTTCAATGACACGAGCAGTTCTTCTCGTTGCGCCGTGGATAGTTCTTTTTTTGCTTTCACTGCCATAATGGTGTTGGTTTGATGGGGCCGGTTTACGTTGCGGTGGGCCAGGTGCCAAGGCTGGCATCAGGATGACTTACCGCCGGGGTCGAAGGTAGTAATTTTGAGAAACACGGGCAGGGGGACACCAATAGAAGCAGGAGCGGTTAGTGATCCGCTTGCGGTACCCACCCTGGTGCGCTGTTTGTTTCCTGCCGCAGGATAAGGTTCAACTGAGCTGCATGATGCTGCACATGCCTGAGGTTGTAAAACAGTATTTCAAGGACCGTGTACCGGGTTACTGTTGACGGACATAGTCCATGGAGATTGACTTCGGCATCTGTGATCCACCTTTGGGTTAGTGAAGCCTCTGTTGCGCAGGCAATGGTTGATTTACATTTCTCCCTCAGGGAAGAGACAGAGTCAAGCATTTCCTGTTTGGTGTAGGGTTTGTTCGGAATCACATCATCAACAGCGCCGGCCGGCAGCATTGCTGACCCTGCAATGGAATACGGCAGCAGCGGTTGAAAGTCAGCTACCGGGCAAGACAGATAATAATCAATGAAGATGATGGTGTGGTAGGTGATGTAAAAGAATCTCTTTTCCTTAAGCCACAGCTCATCAGAACAGGAGGCGATGGCACCCTTCAGCATATCAATGGCCGCACCGAAATTGGTCCATAAGGTGTTCTTGAATGCTTCGACCATAAGGAAAGTCCATTAAGTCTTGTTCTTGTAAAATTGTTTTATCACCACTTTTTGCAGGACTCGTTTGATAATTAATTCCGCAAGGGCATCCAGCCGATTTTCGTTTTTGTGCTGGTGCAAATGCTTCTTCAATTGCGCTTCACTAATATCAATGCGGTATAGCAGGTGCATGAGGCTGGAAGGCGTTTGTTTTTCGTTGCGCTCCAGTTCAGCCGCAATTTGGTCCCGGATGGTGGTATAATCCGGCACAAGGGCCGCTACAAAATCAGATGGAAAGTTACTCTGTCCAAAATCCTTGGCCAGCTGCAGTTTGAAGGCATCAAACAAGTCGTTGCTGCTTAACTGATTCTGAATGTTTGGTAAAGTCTGCATGATGACCAGGCAAAATTTTATTCGAACAGCCAGGAGCCAGCAACTAACCGCGCTCCCGCTCGGTAATTGAGTTCCCCTTCGTTCCTGCAATCATCTTCCTGCAATTCGGTGCGCCACAGGTGCAGGCAAAGGGTTCAATAGTCTCGTCGAGTAAACCCGAATAATCCAGGGTCAGTTCTTCGCCTGCTTTGATGTCGGTCAGCGCAATGAGGTTCAGCCCATGGTGAATGGTGTTTGGACTGCAGCTGTGGTTTTGCGGCGCCCAGTTCACCGGGTTGGTGTCCCAGAGGATGTACACTTTGTCGGAAATGGGGTAGGCGTAGTGCCTGAAATCGTGCATCTGCGCGGGTGTCCAGTGCTCTTCTGCGTGCCGTTTGGTCACAATCCGCATGGCGGTTTCTTCCTGGTTGAAGATCACTTCGCCTTTCTTAAGGTCCTGGTGTGCTACAATGCCATAGCCATTGATGGAATGGTGCCGCATCCTGTATTTCTTCTGCTTCAGAGCATAGCGGGCCATGCCCTCGGCAATAATGTGCCTGAGAAATCCTGACTTGCCGATTGGATCATGGTTGAGAATGTAATCCGCTGAAGCTTCAGAACCGTCTTCATAGAAAACGGAGCAGGTGAAGTTGACTTCCAGAAAGTAGATTTCACCCTGGGCATTCATCCTGAAATCCATGCGGGCATGGCCTACCCCGGCGAACCCGTTGAAGATTTTTTCAGCGGCGTTCTTCAACCGTGTTTCCAGCTCAAGGTCGTTGATGGGCCAGTTCACGTCCGTATGCAGTTCGGACGTTTTCAGGGTATAGGTCTTGAATTGGTAACCTTTGGGGAAATGGTATTCAATGGGCGTGAAAGAGATGCAGCCGGCAGCCGGTGGTATGTTGGCCGCGACCAGCACGGTGAACTCCTTGCCGTCAATGTATTCTTCCACGAGGATGTCTTCATACTCGAGGGATATTAATTTGTCAACCACGCTGATGAGTGCGGGATGATCGTGTACGAGTGATTGCTGGTCTACACCCAGGCTGTCGCCGGCGTGGGCAGGCTTGACAAACAGGGGGAAGGTCAGGTGCTTTATTTTTTCCCGGATATCCGTGCTGTCATTCACCATGGCAAACCGGGGTGTCTTAACACCGGCCAAAGAGGCCACATACTTCCCCAGCACCTTGGGCACATCGAAGAGCGCCGGGCCTGGTCCGGTGTAGGGCAGGTTCAGCGTATCCATGGCGTGAATCACATCAATACCCGGCACGACCCAATCCTGGTATCCTTCACAGAGGTTGACAAAGATGTCGTACTTCTGCTTGCGGAGGGCCCTGAGCTGCTTATACGTAGTAAGTTTGTTGATGAAGACGTGGTCTACCTGGTCGCCTGGCAGGAGTGGGGAAAGGTCGCGGGGCGGATCGTAGTCCTTCCAGTCCAGGTCCATCGGGCTGAAGTCCGGTTGCAGGATGCAGACTTTCATGCGATGACTTTATGACGCATCAAAGCGTCCTCCAATACTTCTACCACCAGGTCAGCAAACGTCTTGTTGCTGACGCGCAGGATAGCGCCGATGGATGTGTAGTTTTCATCTTCGCTCAGGCCGCACTGGGCGTTGACCTCCAACACATACAGTTTTCCCTCATGATCCATCCGGATGTCCGTCCGTCCATATCCGGTACCCTTCACTGAATGATAGGCATCAATGGTCAGGGTCCGCAGCTGTTCAATCAGTTCCTGTGACTGCACCGCGTGGTAGGTGAACAAAAACCCTTCGTCAGGCAAGGGTTTTTCCTCATCATAGGTTTCCCACAGCCGGTCAAACGACAGGAATTGTTCGGTTTCAGGCAATACCGGGTTGAATACGCGTTCGATGGGCTGGTAGAAGATCAAGTGCTCCGGGGCATCCGCAGAGCCGATGATGAAGGTGGTAAATTCCCTGCCGGCGATAAACTGTTCGGCGAGAAGGCCCGCCTCATCGAGCTTCCAGCCGTGGTAGCCCTTGTGAATGGTTGTGAGAATGCTGTGAAGTCCTGCCTGGTCGTGTACCACATTCCTGACGCCGAGGCCCATGCTGCCGGCAGACACCGCGGGCTTGACGATCACGGTTGATCCGACCTTGTCAAACAGTTCCGGGTTTTCGTGCCCGTTGATGGTGGCCCAGCGGGCGGTGGACACGGCATGCTTGTCAAAGGCATGCTTCATGGTGATCTTGGAGGTCGTGACGTGATAGAAATACGGGTCCGAACCGGTATAGATGATGTGGTTGGCCTTCAGGGCGTGAATGACAGAGATACCGGGTACGTCGTGGATCTCATCGCCGTCGCAGAGGTTGAGGACGATGTTATTCTTCGCCGTGTGGGACTTGACACGTTCTATTTCAGTGGACAGGTTCCGAAGGGTGATGTTCACCCATTCCCATTCGCAGCCCACCGCATTAAAGGCCCTGGTGTATTCGGCGATGCTGTCGGTGAAGTCATAATAGAACTGAAGGTTGGGGTCGGGGGTGTCCAGGTAGGGAGCGAAGATCCAGACTTTGAAGTGGTCCTTGTTCGACAGGAAGGTCATTAGCAAGTCATTATTTAGCTTCGAAGATAGGGATAAAGATGAAAGCTAAAAGCATTAAGATGAAAGTTGAAAGATGAAAATGGAAAGTTGATGGGTTGGGATTCTCTAAGGTTCTGGGTCCCGTGGTCAAAGTTCATGATTCAAAGTTCAAGGTTCAAAGTTCAAGGTTCAAAGTGGTAGCTTCAACCGGGACCACTTACCTTTTACTATTCACTACTTGCGCAATAAAACGGGAAAGCCACCAAAAAAAAGACCGCCCCTGTATAAACACAAGGGCTACCGATCACTGATTACCACTCCCCAACTACTCACTCTTCAATATATCCACCGGGTTCAACTGTGACGTCTTCTTAACCAATAGAGAGATGGTGCCCAGCACGACTACCAGGACGATGCCCGCTGATGCGATGAAGACCAACGGACTTACCGTAATGTGGTAGGTGAAGTTTTGCAGCCAGTTGTTCGTGATGGCCAGTGCGAAGGGTGTGCCGATCAGCAAGGCGATGAGGATCGGTCCGGCGATGCCTTTCAGCAGGAGCATCTGGATGCCCGTCGTGCTTGATCCCAGGACTTTTCTTACGCCGACTTCTTTTTCCCGCACCTTGAAATTAATGATCGCCAAACCGAGCAGACCCATGCAGGTGATCAGGATGCCGGTGACCGTGAAAAAGATGAGCACCACACTCATGTTTTGTTCGGACTTGTATTGCTGATTCATGCTGTCGTCGAGGAAGAAATACTCAACGCCGGATCCATTATAGAGTTTGTTCCACGTCTCCTGGATGGCTGCAAAGGCTGTCGTGGCCTGATCCGCGTCCACTTTAATCAGCGCATAGTTGTACCGCTTCAACGGAAGGATAAACAAGGGCTGTATGGACTGATGGAGGGATTGGTAGTGAAAGTCTTCCATGACGCCGACGATGGTGCGTTCCCAGAAACCGCCATCCCGCTCCAGCCGAAGCCGTTGACCGACCGGGTTGTCAAGGTGCAGCTGGCGCACCAGTGCATCGTTGACAACGACCGCGTCAGCGGAGTCCGCCCGGCTGTCCTTGTTGAAGAATCTTCCTGCCTTGATTTTGATTCCCAGTGTACTTGCGTAGTCGTCATCCGCGAAGGCTTCAGAAGCGTTCAGGGTCTGCGAGAGGTCTTTAAGCAGCCACACGGGATTCTGATTGAATTGCCGGCCGGGAATGTTAGAGGCGGCGGACACCATGCTGACACCGGGTATCCTGGCCAGTTCATTCTTGGCGGTCTTGAAATCATTGAGGAGGAGGTCTTCACTGAATGGAATGACCACCACGTGTTCTTTCTCAAATCCAAGAGGCTTGTTCTTCAGGTAAATGATCTGCTGCACCAACACAAAGCAACCCGAAATGAGAATCATGGCCATGGAGAACTGCGTCACCACCATTGCTTTTTGCAAAAACCTTCCACGGGGTGATGAGGAAAATTTTCCTTTCAGCACCAGCTGCGGCTTGAGCGAAGCAAGGTGAAAAGCCGGGTACCAGCCACTGATGATGCCGATCAGAAAGCCGGTGACGAGGATAACCGTGATCTCGAACGATTGGTCGAAGAAGCGGAGCGGCAGGTTCTTTTGGGTTAATGAATTGAACAGCGGCAGCAATAATTCCAGCGCAGCGAATGTCAGTACGGAGGCGGACAGGGACAGGGTCAATGATTCACCCAGGAACTGCAGGTACAGTTGTTTCTTGTCCGCGCCCATTGTTTTTCTTACACCGATTTCCCTGGCGCGCTCCGCCGACTTGGCGGTGGCCAGGCTGATGAAGTTGATGCAGGCAATGATCAGGATGAAGAGGGCTGATCCGCCGAGTATGTAGATGTATTCAATGTTGCCGTTGGTCTCCAGTTCCCAGCGGATGTGGGACTTCAGGTGTATGTCTTCAATAGGCTGCAGCCTGAACCGGTCCTGACTTTGGATCAGGCGCTCGTAGTATTCCTGCGGTAGTTCAAGGTATGTCCTGATCCAGGGCAGGAGCTTTTGTTCGAGGTCCCCGGGCGAGGCTCCCGCCCTGAGTTTGATGTAGTTGAAATGACCGAAGTCTTTCCAGGTGTAATATTCACTGCCAGGACCATCCATGGCCTTCATGGTTACATAACTGACGAGAAAATCAAAGTGAAAATGGGTGTTGGGCGGAATGTCTTTGAAGACGCCGTCGATCTCCAGCAGGTTTTGATTGCCATTGACAGCCAGTCGCTTTCCGATGGGATTTTCCGTGCCGAAGTAGCGCACCGCAGTGGATTCTGATATCAGCAGTTTGCCAGGAGCGCGCAATACAGTTTTCGGATTTCCTTTCACGAGCGGGAAGTTGAACACGTCAAAGAAGGTGCTGTCCACACTGAGGATTCCGGCTTCGTTGAAGTGAACATCCTTTTCAAGGTTCCTGACCTCAAAGCTTTGCCGGGTGAGGCCCGGACCCCAGAGCGGTGAGAGCGACACGGCGCTTTCCACCTCCGGCATGTCCTGAACCAGCGCCTGGGCCATGGGGTGGGGCGTGCGCGTCTGCGGATTTTCGTTGTACCAGGCGATGCGGTAGATGCGGTCACTTCCGGGAATGTGCTTGTCGTAGCTCACTTCGTCGCGGATGAACATGATAATAAGGGTCACGCACACCATCCCCGCGGTAAGGCCGGCCAGGTTGGTGAAGGCAAACAGCCTGTTCTTCTGCAGCAGCCGGAGAAACAGGGTCAGGTAGCTTTTCATGATGTTCAGTATTTACTTTAAGTCACCTCAACATGTCCTACTCATTTCTCAATGAATTCGACGGGTTGCTTGAAGCCGCTTTGAGTGCCTGTGTGCTTACAATCGCCATCGTCAGCACCATTGCGACGAGCCCGGCCAGGGGAAGCACCCACCAGGCAATGCCAACATGGTAGGGATAGCGCTCGAGGATGAGGTCCATGGACCACCATGCCAACGGAGCTGAAATGCAAAACGCAACCAGCACCAGCCGTGAGAAATCTTTGGTGACCAGCAACACCAGGCTGCTCACGGTCGCACCCATTACTTTCCTGATGCCGATCTCCTTCGTACGCTGTTCAGCGGTAAAGGCGGCCAGTCCAAATAACCCGAGGCAGGTGATGAGGATGGCCAGGCCAGCGAATATGCCCGACAGCCTGGAGATGAGGTTGATCGTTGAGAACTTCTTGTTAAACTCAATGTCCGCGAAGCGGTATTGGAAGGGGTAGGCCGGATTTAGTTTCTTCATGACCGCTTCAACTTTGGCAATGGCTCCGGGCAGGTCTTTGGTCTCCTCCAGGCGAATGTTCAGGGTGCTGCTCCAGGAAGGTTGGAATACCATCACCAGCGGATCGATGGGCCGGTAAGGCGAACCCATCACGACATTCTTCATGACGCCGACGATGTTCAAGGTTTTGCCCCACATTTTCATCTGCTCCCCAATGGCATTTTTCAGTCCCATGATATCAACGGCTGCCTGGTTGATGACGATCGCATTGGAGTCGCTCTTGAAGTCCCGGGAAAAATCCCTGCCTTCTGCCAGCGGGATGCCCATGGTCTCGGTATAGTCATACTCCGTGGCAATGGTGGTGAATACGACCGGCGGTCCTGCAGGCATGCCGGGCCATTCCACTGTGTTGCTGGAGAAGATGGCGGTGATGGGGCTGTTGGACTTCGCCACTGCTTTCACTGCGCCGGTCCGGGTCAGTTCTTCCCGTATCGTTGAAAAGTTCTTCTCGATTTCGCCGGTTGTCCAGACCATCATCAGGTTTTCACGGTTGTACCCGGTATCGCGGTCTTTTACGTATTGTATTTGCTGATAGATAACCACGGTTCCCACGATGAGCACGATGGAAAATACGAATTGAAGCGTCACCAGCACTTTGCGGGGTGTGCTCGCGCCCTTGCCCGCCTGCACTTTTCCTTTGAGCACCTTGACGGGCTGAAAGGCAGAGAGGTAGAAGGCAGGGTAGCTTCCGGACACGATGCCGGTGACGAGGACCAAGGCCAGGGCGCTGGCCCAAAGCCATCCGTTCGAAAAGTCGATAAACAGTTTCTTGTCAACAATGGTATTGTAGGCGGGCAATAAAAGCTCCACCATAAAAAGCGCCACCAGGAAGGCAAGCAGGGTGATGAGAATGGATTCTCCCAGAAACTGAAAGATCAGTTCTTTTCTGCGGGAACCGACGCTTTTCCGGATGCCTACCTCACGCGCACGGCTCTCAGACCGGGCGGTAGCCAGGTTCATGAAGTTGATGCACGCGATGATCAGCACGAAGACGGCGATGAGGGTAAACGACCTGACGTATTCTATCATTCCTCCGGATACCTTCCCATCTTTAAAATCGGAATACAACCTCCAGTCACTCATGGGATGGAGGAACAGCTGGGCGGATTGAGAATCCTTGTTATTGTCTTTTACCAGGTCTCGGATGCTTTGGTCGGCGTCAGCCAGCACGGTACCGGGCTGCAGCTCAACAAACATCTGGAAGGAGTTATTGTCCCAACTGTCCTTTGAGTTTCGTACCCAGCTTTGTGTTGCTTCATAAAATGCTAAGGGCAGGAGGTAGTCAAACCTGATCGTGCTCTGCACCGGCAGATCTTTTATAATGCCCGAAACCTTTTGTTCCCGGCCGTTATCAATCTTTACCAGTTGGTTGATGGGGTCCGCATCGCCAAAGAGGGCCCTGGCGCTTGATTCGGTAAGCACGATGGACGTAGGATCGGCCAATGCTGTTTCAGGGTTCCCCTTGATCAGTTCGAAGCTGAACATCTTCAGGAAATCCTCGCTCACCGACATACCTACCTTGGTCAGCTTGTTGTCTCCCGCCGTGAGGAGGTTGCCTTCGCCCCAATTGGTCATCACCACATACTTCACCTGGCCCGACTTGTTCTTGATGGCTTCCTTCAGGGGGTAAGGCAGTGACTGCTGGGTGCCGATACCATCCTGGAATTCCTGGTTCATATACACCTGGTACAGCCTGTCGTAATTCTTGTGAAACTGGTTGAACGACATTTCATCGGCCACCCACAGCAGGATCAGGATGGCCGAAGCGATGCCCACCGAAAGGCCGGTGATGTTGATGAACGAGTAGACCGAATTCTTGGTGAGGTTCCGGATTGCGATTTTCAGGTAGTTGGACAGCATGGTCAGCCTTTCTTTGGGGATTGTTAATGCCTTTACTAGTCCAATCTCAGGCCAATCTTAAAAACCACGAAATTCAGTGGAATAACCACCTAATTGTGACCGAAGCCGGTCGGTATTGCACAATGGTGTCCGGGAATGGACGTATTGAAGTGTTAACGATTAGAAAGCATCCGTACATGAGCACCTCAATACCTCACTCGCTTCTAAGCGAAACCACCGGGTTCCCTACCGCTGCCTTGACCGACTCAAAGCCAACCGTAAACCAGGCGATTCCCATGGAGAGGAGACCGGCCACGATGAATACTAGCGCCTTGATTTCAATCCTGAAGGCAAACCCTTCAAGCCATTGGTTCATCACGTAATAGCCAATGGGCATCGCGATGACAAAAGAAATCAGGACTAGTTTGATGAAATCCCTCGACAGCATGGTAGACAACTGGAGGACTGATGCGCCCATGACCTTGCGGATGCCGATTTCCTTGGTACGCTGTTCGGTGGTGAAGGCAGCGAGGGCATACAGGCCGAGGCAGGCGATGAATATTGCCAGGATGGAAAAGAGCAGGATGACCTGAGCCATCTGCTGTTCTGCCTGGTATAGCGTCTGCAGCTGCTGGTCGAGAAACGTGTACTCAAATGCCGTGGGAATAATTTTCTTGAACTCCTGTTCGATTGCTGCGATGGTCTCAGTAAGGTTCCGGGTCTGAACCTTCACCAGGAGCACATGGTACGGTTCGGTGGCGGCATTGTGAAAGCAATAGGCGCCAATGGGCTGGTGCAGCGACTGAAAATGAAAGTCCTCAGTAACACCCACAATCTCGTCACCTCCTTCGTCGAATATTCCGGACTTCTTGCCGATGGCTTCTTCGGGCGACAGCCCAAGGAAATCGACGGCCCTCTTGTTCACAACAACCTGAATGGTGGTGTCTCCGGCCATTTTTTCGGGCAGTGCCTTGCCGGCAAGCAATTTAATGCCAAGCACCTGGAGCACCTCCGGGGTGGCACGTACGGTTGTCATGGGTGTGTTGGCTTGCCGGTCAAGGCTAGGTAAGGTCCGGCCGCTGCCGCCCGAGCCCGGGTAGGATTGTGAACGCGCGACACTGGTGACAGGTGCCAAACCCTTGAGCGCGCTCGCCAGCGACTGTACTTGCTCCCTGTTTGAGGCGCCCGTAATGCTGACGGCAACAACCTGTTCGGGTTCGTAGCCTAATTTCTTTTCGCGGATGAATCCGATTTGCTGGTAAAGCACAAGTGTGCTGATGATGAGGATGATTGAAACTGAAAACTGCACGACCACCAGGGCTTTGCGCAGCGTGGCGTTGCCTCCCTGACCAGACATCGATCCTTTGAGCACCTCCCTGGGTGAAAAGGAGGAAAGGTACAATGCGGGATAGATGCCTGCCATCAGCGACAGCAATACCCAGATGACAACGGAAGAGGCCCAGAACCAGTTGTTCGACAGGAATGAATCACCAAAGTGCTTTCCGGTGATGGCGCTGAACACCGGCAATGAAGTCAGGACAAACAGCATGCTGATGAGCACAGCAACCAGGACGAAGACGGATGTCTCCAGGTAGAATTTTCCCGCCAGCTGTGTACGGGTGGCGCCCAGTGTTTTGTTGATCCCGACTTCTTTGAACCGCCTTTGTGACTGGGCGGTAGACAGGTTCATATAATTAACTGCTGCAATAATCAGGATGAGGATGCCCAGGCCCACGAGGATGAGCAGCTGGTTGATGTCGCCTTTAATGGCACCAGAGCTTTCCTGCACATCGCCGTAATACAGGTGTATGTTTTTCAACGGGTGCATAGCAAGGGAGAACCAGCGGTCATCCGTGGCAATCTCCCGCGTCAGAATATTCTCAATCTTCTTTTCAACGGCAGCCGCTTCTGCATTGTCATGCAGGAGGAGGTAGGTTTCGAAACTGGCATTGCCCCAGGACTGGTTATTGGGCTGGTCGAACCAGGTGCCGGCGAATGATCCGATGATGGGATACTGAAAGCGGGTATTGCCAGGGGGGTTACTGTATACGCCGGTGACTTCAAAATCCGCAGTGTCACGGTCAATCCTCAGGCTTTTTCCGATCACATCCGTGCTGCCGAAGTATTTAATCGCGGAGGCTTCGCTGAGTACGACGGTATGTGGTCTGGCCAATGCCGTTGCCGGGTCGCCGCGGAGGAAGGGGATTGTAAACACTTCAAACAGTCCGGCATCGGCCCACACCAGCCGGTTTTCGGATGATTTGATTTGTTCGGAACTCACAAAAGCTTTGCCGTCGAAATTGTTGGGAAGGATCCGTACGGCCCGTTCCACCTCAGGGATTTCCCGGGCGAAGGCAGGCGCCGATTTGTTGGGAACGCCAATCCATTTGCGCACCTGTCCGTCGTATGCTGCCACGATTGACAACTGGTAGATGCGGCCGGTCTTCTCATGAAAGCGGTCGTATGAATACTCGTCCATCACATAGAGCCCGATCAGCATGAAGCTCGCCAGGCCAATGGAAAGCCCCAGCAGGTTGATGAAACTGAAAGTCTTGTTTCTTGACAGGCTTCTCAGGATGATTTTAAAATAACTTTTGATCATAGGATGGGTTTATGCAAAGACGTTAAGATACAAGCAGAGGTTGCACGGAGGCGAAGGGCGTTGAGGGGGTAAAGTGCTAATGTGCTGATGATGTTACAACCTCAACACACCACCGCACTATAGCACCTCAGCACCTTAACACCTCAGCACTTTAACACTTTATTCATTTCTCAGCGACTCCACCGGATTGCCCATGGCTGCCCTGATTGATTCAAAGCTGATCGTTAGCAAGGCGATCACCAAAGCACTGGCGCCGGCGATGAGGAATACAGTCGCCTGCACCGGTACCCGGTACGCAAAGCCCTCCAGCCACTGGTTCATGGCGTACCATGCCAGCGGCACCGCCAGCACAAAGGCAATGGCGACCAGCCTGACAAACTCCTTTGACATCAAAGCGGTAATTTGGGTTACACTGGCGCCCATTACCTTTCGCACGCCAATCTCCTTGAAGCGGCGTTCTGCCATGTAGGTGGAGAGGCCATAGAGGCCCAGGCAAGAGATCAGCATGGCAATGGCGGTAAAGCTGTTAATGATCCTGGCCACTTTCTTGTCCTCGTCGTAAAGTTTGCTGATGTTTTCGTCGAGGAATGAGTATTCGAAGGGTGTGTCGTTGACCAATCCTTTCCAGGTCTTCTCCATGGCCTTAACTGTCTCTTCGAAATGGCTGGCCTCAACATCGGCGATGAGGTAACCGTATTCAGAGTTGGCCCGCAGTTCAAACATGGTCGGGTTGATACTTTCTTTCAGGGATGTCTGGTGATAGTCCTCCATCACCCCAATGACTTCAAAGGTGTATTTCTTTCCCTGCCAGTCAAAGTACAGGTGCTGACCGACGATTTTTTCAGGCTCAAATCCCAGTTTGCCGGCGGATGTCCGGTTGACGATAAGTTTTGCATCACTCTCCATGGTGCGGTTTTCGGTGAATGGACGGCCGGCAATCAGTTTGATATTCAGCAATTCCATGTAGCCAACATCAATCCGGTTGCGCCTGTTCAGAACAGCATTGTCCATGTTGCCGCCCTCCGGATAGAACATCATGTCGTTCCAGATGGTGGTGCCTGGTACATAGTCAGCGCCCGACACGGCGTGGACGGCACTGTTTTGGAGCAGTTCCTTTTTCAAGGCGTCATAGCTTTTCCTGGCACCTTCCGTGCGCAGGGGCAGAACGATCTTCGCCTTGGCATCAAAGCCCAGGTTCTTTTCCTGGATATACTGAAGCTGGTCCGAGATGACCACCATCCCGCAGACCAGCGCAATGGCAACCATGAATTGAAACACGACAAGCACCTGCCTGAGTGAACCGGCGGAATTGCCCTGCATGAACTTGCCTTTCAGTACTTGCGCAGGTTGAAAGGAGGACAGGTAGAAGGCTGGATAGCTGCCGGCCAGCAACCCGGTGATCACCGTAATACCGGCGAGGGCCAAGGTAAAGTATAGCATGTTGTCCGAGCCAAATGAGATGCGTTTACCCGTCAGTTCATTGAAGAACGGCAGCCCTGCCTGGACCATGATCACGCTGATGATAATTGAAATGAAAACAATGAGCATCGCTTCGCCCAGAATCTGGCGGATGAGCGAAGTGCGGAAGGCGCCCATTACTTTGCGTATGCCGATTTCGGATGAGCGCTTGGCGGCCTTGGCGGTCGACAGGTTCATGAAATTGATGCAGGCAATCAGCAGGATGAAGGCGGCGATGGAGACGATGACATAGAGGTAGGTGATGCGGGGGCTTCCGCTGATGCCGGACCTGAGGTAGATGTCCTTCAGTGGTTCCAGGGCAATGGTTTTTTTCATGCCCATGGCCTTCATATCCTCAGCACCATGCTTCAGGAGCACATCATTCATCTTTTGTTCAATGGCGGCAATGTCATGACCCGGAATGAGTTTCAGGTATCCGGGGACAAAATTCTGACCTGCCCATTCATTCGAAGCCTCAGGATCTTTGCGGATGTATTCGCCCCAGCCCGAACTCATCATGGAAACAAAGAAACTGGCGTGGAGAAAGCTCTTTGAGTTTTCAAGGAAGACGCCCGTTATTTTGAAGTCGCCACTCGGTCCGCCCTGGGTAATGTTAATGGTTTTGTCCAGCGCCGATTCATTGCCAAACATCTTGCGGGCAAGGCTTTCTGAAATGACCACCGTGTTGGCATCTGTCAGCGCCTTTTTCGGATTTCCTTCCTTCAGTTCATAGGTAAGTACATCGAACAGCGTGGAGTCAGCAATGAAACCGTCCGTCTCATAGAACACATTATCCTGATACTTGATAAGGTTCTCGGAAACGCCCGGCGGATTGAGGACGCGTACCGCCACTTCGACCTCCGGAATCTCATCCCACAAGGCCATGGCAACGGGAGGGGAGGTGGTGCCCAGTTTGTCAATTCCTCTGTCGCTTTCAAATTGGGTGGTGATCCGGTACAGGTCATTCAGGCGGTGGTGGTGTTGATCATACCGCATCTCATCCTGGACATACAGCGTTAGCAGCAGGCAGCATGCCACCCCAAGCGACAGCCCCAGGATGTTGATGATTGAATAGGTCTTATTGCGCTGGATATTGCGCCAGGCAATGATGAAATAGCTCCGAAGCATATTGTTGATTTGAAACCTGTCTAGGCCAAATCAATGCCACATCAAATAGCTCAAAACTGGCTCAGCAGGGGCGAATGGCCCAGGGTGGATATGTCAATTGCGAACGACAGTGTCCGCAGGCGGTCATTGCTGGCTGTGGTAGCGCAGTTCTTTTTCGCGTTCGAGATCTTCCTTTTCCCGTTTGATGCGCACCTTGGCAACGGGGCCCACCATGATCGGTACCGTCTCTACTTCGACGTTGGCCAGTTCAAGGCCATACATTTCTTCCGTGGACAGGCTGTGCCGTTTGATAAACCGGTAGCCCTGGATGACGAGGTTGTCGAAGGAAGATATCTCGCTGTCAACGGAAGCAAGAGAATGCAGAATAATAAACTTGAAATCGGATGGCATACTGTGCTTCTGTAAAGAGGCATAATGACTGATGAGGTCGATCTCGCCGGTCTCGGCCATATCATGAAGTATTTTGGCGAACAACAAGTTGACCCGGTGATCTGCTTTGAATCCCAATTTTATACGAACAAAGAAGCATTTCTTCGGGATAACCGTGTCCACGGAATACTTGGAGGTGTAAGGACTGTCAACGGTATCAACATGAAGGAACCAATAAACATCCGCTCGTTTTGGTCTTTTTTTGAATATGGAGTAGATGATGTTTGAATCAATGTACCGCTTGCTGTCAGCCACCGCCATGAATACAAGGTTTGTCGACTCCTTGGGTATACTTGTATCAGCTTGTAAATCCTGGATCAGGGCGATATAGTGCTTCAAGTCAACAAATTCTGTGTGGCGGTCACGCAGGTAGCGCGCTTTCAAAAGCGTAAACATCTGAATGAAGAAAATGAAAGCAATGGAATACGTAAACCATCCGCCTTGTTCGAACTTGTCAAAATTTGAAACAAGGAATAAAGTTTCGACAGTAAAGAAGATAATGCCAATGGCCATTGTTCGAACCCTGGAATGCTTCACCGTGCTGTAATAAAAAGTGAGCAGCGTAGTGGTCATCAGCATATTCAGAATAATGGCGAGACCATAAGCTCCTTCCATCGCGGTAGATTCCTGGAAAATAATCACGACCAAAATGCAGCCGATGAGCAGGAGCCAATTGATAGCAGGCAGGTAAATTTGTCCTTTGGAGCGGCTGGGGTACCGCACTTTGGTACTGGGCCACAGTTTCAGTTTCATCGCCTCATTCACGAGGGTAAATGTTCCGGATATTAATGCCTGGCTCGCAATGATGGCAGCCATGGTTGCAATGACAACGCCGAAAATCAGAAATTCGGGAGGTATAATGGCGTAAAAAGGAATCCTTCCATTCAGTTGTTCCCCGACATGGCTGAGCAGCCACGCAGATTGCCCAAAGTAGTTGAGAAGAAGCGACACCTTGACAAACCCCCAGCCCACGCGTATGTTGTCTTTGCCACAATGACCCAGGTCTGAGTATAGGGCTTCCGCTCCCGTTGTACATAGAAAAACCGCCCCCAGGATCCAGAATCCTCCCGGGTAGTGAGTGAGGAGGTTCCAGGCATAGATGGGATTGACGGCTTGCAGTACTTCAGGGTACTTGATGAGTTCAAGGAGCCCAAATACTGAGATGGTGACAAACCAGATTGACATGATGGGCCCGAAGGTATTGCCCACTACCCTAGTTCCGAATTGTTGAAAGAAGAACAAAAGAATCAGGATGCCAATGACAATGGGAACGGTATGCAAGGTTGGATAGTTGATTTTCAGACCCTCAACCGCGGAAGAAATACTGATGGATGGTGTAATGAACCCGTCGGCAATCAGGGTACAGCAGCCTATAATGGCCGGGTAGATAACCCACGTGGCCTTGTATTTTCTGACCAAGGCATACAGTGCGAAGATTCCACCCTCACCCTTGTTGTCGGCGTTTAGCGCAAGAAAAATATATTTGAAGGAAGTAATAATCGTGAGGGTCCATAGTACGCAAGACATACCTCCCAGTACAAGCTCGCGGGAAATTTCGCGGTCAAATATAATGGCCTTGAATACATACAAGGGTGATGTGCCGATGTCACCATAGATAATACCGAAACATACCAACACTCCCCCCACGGAGAGTTGATATTTATTCAGGTCTTTGTTGCCTTCCATATGGTTAAGCTTCCTCGCTGGGTTTGCCGATGATCAGCCGGTTGCTCCGGTCGTAGGAGAGGTAGCTCCATACCCAGCTGAAGAAGGTAAATACTTTGTTTCTGAATCCCGTGATGGACATCAGGTGAATGAACATCCAGATGTACCAGGCAAAGAATCCCTGCGTCTTGAAATTTTTCATATCAACGACGGCCTTGTTGCGCCCCACGGTCGCCATGCTGCCTCCGTCTTTGTACCGGAAAGGTTTCATGGGTTCGCCCTTCATCAGCCTCGCCATGTTTTTCGCCACCAGCTTTCCCTGCTGCATGGCGGGTGGAGCCATCTGGGGATGGCCTTTCGGGAAAGTGGTATCGCCATCCATCAGGGCTACATCACCTACGGCAAAAATATTGGTAAAGCCCTTGACCCGGTTGAAGGCATCGACCTGCACCCGGTTGCCTCTGGTTATGTTTTCTTCTTTTAGTCCGTCAATGGGGTTGCCTTTGACGCCGGCTGCCCAGATCAGTGACCGTGAAATAATCTTGTCACCAGTGTTAAAGTGTACCGTATACCCGTCATACGATTTTACAGCGCAGTTCAACCTGACCTTGACGCCCATTTTCTCCAGGTACTCCAGTGCTTTGGATGACGCTTTTTCCGACATGCCATTGAGCAGGCGTGGGCCGGCCTCGATCAGGTTAATGTCCATGTGAGACAGGTCCAGTTCCTTGTAGTCTTTGGGGAAAACGTTATGCTTCAACTCGGACAAGGCACCCGCCAGTTCCACGCCAGTCGGTCCGCCGCCCACGATCACATAATCCATCATGCTGTTCATGAGTTCCTGGTCATCCGTTAGCAGGGCCTTCTCCATGTTGCGGAGGATCTTGTTCCGAAGCTGAATGGCGTCTTCGATGGTCTTCATGGCACTGCCGTACTTCTCCACATCGAGCATGCCGTAAAAGTTAGTGGATGCACCGGTGGCCACCACCAGGTAATCATAATGGGCCTTCCCGATGGATGTTTCAATGAGGTTTTCTTCCGGCTTGATGTGCGTGACTTCTCCCAGGCGGAAATAGAAATTTGGCCGGTATGAAAACCGTTTGCGCAGCGGAAAGACAATGGAACTGGTCTCGAGGCCTGAGGTAGCCACCTGGTAGAGCAGGGGCTGGAACGTGTGATGATTGGCCCGGTCAAAAAGCACTACCTGGGCTTTGACATGCTTGAGACTTCTGACCACCTCCAGCCCGCCGAAACCTCCTCCGATAACGATGATGCGGGGTCCGCCCAGGTCTGCAATTCGCGTTTGCGGGTTAATGGATTTGGGCATCAAAAAATGGATAAATCCGGTAAAACAGGGGCGAATTTACCTTATTGGCGTAGAATTCAGCGGTTCGTCTAAAAATAATTTGGGAGCGCCGCATTGGGTGGTATAAAGGGCTTATTTTTGCAGCACTTTAACAACTAAAATTTATGAAGAAATTATTGATGGTATTAGCAATAGGCACGGTATTGGCCGGCTGCGGCGGTGCAGAAAATGCGAAGCTGAAGGGAAAACTTGATTCACTTCAAAATGAATTGCAGGTCTCTCAGCAGATGGCGCAAACGTTGCAGGAAGTCGGCACCCTGATGGATTCGATTGATGCAAGCCGCCAGGTGTTGCGTGTGAACATGGTTGAAGGCACAACCTATTCGGCCTACACGTCCCGCATGAAGGACCTCAACAACTATGTGAAGGAGACGCAATCAAAGATCGGCGACCTGGAAAAATCACTGAAGAAGTCCAAGTCCAATGCGAATGCGTTTGCCGCAACGGTAAAGAAACTGAAGGCTGACCTCGAAAAGAAGAATGTGGAGATTGGTGAATTGCAGCAACGTGTGGATGACCTGGGCAACCAGAATGAGAACATGAAGATCACCATCGACCTGCAGGAAGCGGAACTCAATGACAAGCAGACACAAATCGACACGAAGCAGCAGGAACTGGCCCTTATTGAGGCGAAGATTCAGGAACTGATGATCCAAAGCAAGATGTCAGAGGCCGATGGATATTATGCCCGTGCGCAGGCCGTGGAAGAAGCAGCCAACCGGACCAAACTGGCTCCACGCAAGAAGAAAGATACCTTGAAGGAAGCGCTGGAGCTTTATAAGAAGGCGTTGTCGCTCGGCAACGACAAGGCGCAGGCCAAGGTTGATGAGCTTGAGAAGAGACTGAAATAGTTCGGTTTTCGAACATAATAAAAGGCCGTCCTGGTTTTCAGGGCGGCCTTTTTATTTGCCTGTTGTTTGTAACTTTTAGACTACGGGAGCTGTGTCATGTGTGATCAGGTAGCCGACGTAGACGAAGTAGAGTATCAGGAGGATGAAGGCTTCCCAACGGTCGAGCTTGCGGGTGTTGAGGGTAAACATAAAGATGATCAGCAATACCGTAGAACCAACCAGTACAAGGATATCAAAGTTGAGCGCTGCGCTGTAGGGTATGGGAGTCACAAAGCCTGTGATACCAAGAATGAAGAATATGTTGAAAATATTTGAACCGATGACGTTGCCGATGGCGATGTCTGTGTTCTTGCGGTAAGCAGCCACGCAGGATGTAGCCAGCTCGGGAAGCGATGTGCCCGCTGCCAGGATGGTCAGACCAATCAGTCGCTCACTTAGCCCGAAATGATGGGCAATTTCAATGGCATTATCAACAACAAGCTCTCCCCCGCCGATGAGCATGCCCAGCCCAAGGATGACCATGCCTATGGACATGGGGGTGCTGTAAAGTTTAATGGGTTCACCTTCTTCCAGGTCCGACGTATTCCGCATCGTGTTGTAGATGTAGAACAGGAAACCAAGAAAGAAAACGAGCAGGATGATACTGTCCATCCGTCCCATGATTCCTCCGTATGGGGCAGGAGAGACGGTTCCCCAAAGCATGTCATCATTCACGAGCAGGAACAAAACGCCGGCCGCCAGCAAGGAGAGCGGGATTTCATATTTTACGGTGTTGCGCTGCACCACCAGCGGATAGATAAGTCCGGCGACACCCAGGATAAACAGGAGGTTGAAGTTGTTGCTTCCGATCACGTTTCCAAATGAGGCATCGGCCTTGCCATCAAGAGCGGACAGCATACTCACGATAAGTTCCGGCATGGAAGTTCCAAAAGCCACCACGGTAAGACCGATGGCGAGGTTTGAAATACCGTTCTTTTTGGCGGCCGAAGAAGCGCCGTTTACCAGGAAGTCTGCACCCTTGATCAGGATGGCAAAACCTACAAGTAGCAGTACAATGGCATAAAACATAGGATTGGGGGGTTAGGATCGGAAAGTTAAAACCATTTTTTGTATTTGAAGTATTGGATCATCCCCAATACGGTAACCGTCATGAAGATCATCACGGCCGGATAGCCCCAAAAGGTGTGAATCTCCGGCATGTGCTCAAAGTTCATCCCATAAATGCCGACGATGAAGGTGAGGGGCATAAAAATGGTTGAGAACATCGTCAATACCTTCATCACCTCATTCAGGCGTGTGTTCATGGTGTTGATGTGGATGTCCAGCAGTCCGGAGGTAAGGTCTTTGTATGTATCGAGGGCATCCATCAGGTGCAGCATATGGTCTCGCACATCATCGAAGTAGCGGGTGTTGGCCTCATCAATCAATCCTGATTCATCTTTCACCAGTTTTTTCAAAGCATCCCGCAGCGGATACAGGGCTTTTCTGAGGTAAATCAACTCCTTCTTGATTTGCTGAATTTGCAGGAACTCCTGGGTGGTGGGTTTCTTGTGAATTTCTTCTTCAACGCTTTCAATTTGGTGGCCCACCTCATCAAAAATGGTGTAATAATTTTCAACAATAATGTCAATCAGGCGGTACAGCAGGTAGTCTGGTCCGCTTTTGCGAATGCGCCCGGCGCCTTGCTTGATTCTTTCACGAAACGGTCCGAAGAAATCCCCTGCCTTCCCCTGAAAGGTCAGAAGGTAATTTTTTCCCAGCACAAAACTGATTTGCTCGTACTCGATCTTTCCCTTCTTGATGCTGTGCAGCATTTTCATGGTAAAGAAAAGATACCCATCAAACTCTTCGGCCTTGGGCTGGTGGTCGCTGATCACATCTTCAATCAGCAGGGGATGCAGGTTAAAGTGTTCGCCCAGGCTGTTGACGATCGATTTGTCGTGAAGTCCATCCACGTTGATCCAGTTGACGCGGTCGGGCTTGAGCTGTTTTATCAGTTCTTCGACCGGTATGTCGGCCTGCATCCCGTAATCCTCTTCGTTGTATTGAATGAGCTCCAGGATGACTTCATTGTCGCTTGGAGCCTTTGCATCGATGCCGAGTGTTTTGACTCTTGCCATTAAAGCGGGTTGTTTGTTTGGTTCTTTACCGTGATTAATCTCAACGGCAAGGCCAAGATGACTCCTTCCCGGTCAAAACGGCTCTTGATGGACTTCAGCAGGTCGCATTTCATGTCAAAACCGTCGTTTGGATTCCGCGCCCACACCCAGGCGCGCAGCTGCGCAGCGACATCGGTAAACCCGGTCACGCGCACCATCACCTGGTGCTCGCCCTTGGCCAGTTCTGCCGGTCCGCGGTTGTCGAGGCAGTAGGGGTGCAGCACAGCTTCTTCCTGTATTATTTTTTGGGCAAGATCAATGCTGGCATCCAGTGATATGGCTATTTCGACGAACATGCAGACTTTGTCTTCCGTAATGGTTGAATTGATAATCACTTCATTGCTGATGACCGAATTGGGTATGACGATGCGCCGGTTTTCAAAATCCTTGATGATGACATGCCGGAGGGTAATGTCTTCGACATCCCCGGTGTACAATTGCCCGATTTTGACCCTGTCTCCCACGCTGAACGGCCGGAAAATAACCAGGAAGATTCCGCTGATAATGTTGGAAAACGCCTGCTGTGAGGCAAAGCCCACAATGGCGGCGAAGATTCCCGCACCCGTCAGGAGGGTGTCGCCAAAAGCCCGGAGGCTGGGAATGGAACGGAAGATAATGACCGTTGCGGTCAGCAGGATCAGGAAATTGCTGGCATTCTTGAAGAAATTGTAGCGGGTCGGGTCGACTTTCAGTTTGCGTGCGGCCGCGTTGAAGAACCGGCCGATAACGAACCGGACCAGCCGGCCCAGCAGGAACGCGACGGCCATGACAATGACCGCATAGATGACTTGTCCCCAGACATGATCGATTTCATTCATCGGCCCGAAAATAGCGATTAGTCAAGGTTCAATTGTCACCGGGAAGGCGGTTTTTTTGGGATTTGGGTTTTTTAATCTGCCCACTATCGGCCCCCGGCTATTATATTGCACGCGATGTCCCTGCGTCTTGATGATATAAAGGCACCCATTGCCAGAGAGATGGAAGAATTCGAACAGAAGTTTCGGTCCTCCATGCATACCAAAGTGCTTTTGCTTGACAAGGTCCTGACCTACATCGTCAAGCGAAAGGGCAAGCAAATGCGACCCATGTTTGTGTTCCTGAGTGCGGGCACGTGCGGGCAGATTACGGAATCCACGTTCAGGGGAGCGTCCATGATCGAACTTCTCCACACGGCCACGCTCGTCCACGATGATGTGGTGGATGATTCCGGGTACCGGCGGGGATTTTTCTCCATCAACGCTCTGTGGAAAAACAAAATAGCCGTTCTGGTTGGCGACTTCCTGTTGTCCAGGGGGCTCAACATCTCCGTCGAACACCAGGAATTTGACTTCCTTAAAATCGTGAATGATTCGGTAAATGAGATGAGCGAGGGTGAACTGCTGCAGCTTGAAAAATCCCGCCACCTCGACATCAGCGAAGAGATCTACTATCAGATCATCCGCCAGAAAACGGCTTCATTGATTGCCTCCTGCTGCGCCGTGGGAGCAACGTCAGCCAAAGCGGACCCCGGTGTAGTTCAGAAAATGAAATTGTTTGGTCAGCACATCGGCATGGCATTTCAAATCAAGGACGACTTGTTTGATTACGGCGATGATGAAATAGGAAAGCCGCTGGGCATTGATATCAAGGAAAAGAAAATGACGCTGCCCCTGATCTATGCCCTGTCAAAGGCGTCCTGGATGGAGAAGCGCAAGATCATCAGCATTGTGAAAAGGGAGGGTGATAAACCGAAGCGCGTAAGGGAAGTGATTGAATTTGTGAAGCAATCAGGCGGCATCGACTATGCGAAATCAATAATGGAAAAATACTACCAGCAGGCACTCGCGCTGCTCAATGATTTTCCGGACTCGGATTACAAAAAGTCCCTGGTGCAACTGGTGCAGTTTACCATCAACCGCGTCAAATAAGATTGTTGCGTTATTTCACACGCTCGCGGCCCGCTTCGAGTATTGCGTATTTTTTCCAGTTCTGAAAGGTTGGCTGATCCAGGGTATTGCCTGCAGGGCCCGTATTCGACGGCTCGAAATTGCCTTCCATCTCCCACCACTTTTTGGCGTAGTCCTTGGCAACCTGTTTATCTACTTCAAAATAATTGATCACCGAGTCAGAAATGATCCATGGCTTGTCTACTGAGGAATACTTTTCAAAGATCATGGACCGCATCTGTGTGCCGCTCGACTGGTTTTTGAAATGTGACACCGTGTAAGACATGGTCTCGGGCTCCGTCATCACCAGGTCCCAGTATTTCTTGCTGCTTACAATTTGCGAGGTGGTTAACAGGTATCCATAACCCTTCTCCAGGGGTTCTTTGGTGATCTGGCAGGAGGCGCGGAATTCCTTCTTCTTCTTGCCAAATATACTTGCGAGTGTCATATGCGTCCGATTTACACCTTAGATACTCCTGAGGGGGCAAATAGTTGCATGGGCGGCCGGATATTTTTGGCAAAGTGTCTCAAAACGGCCGATTGGGCCGTTGAAGTACATCCGAACAGTATTGAACTGATCAGGTCTTTTTGGCTTTTAGTGTAGCCTTTCGCTGAAGGTACTTTTCGTAGTTGATGAAAAACTCCTCCAGTTTTTCCGCCTGGAGCCCCTTGGCGATGATCTTCTTCCTGTCATCCAGGATGTAAAGACTGGGCGTGGTTTCGGCGTAGTACAGTTTGCTATAGGCCCCGGTGTAACTCCTGGGTCCGTTGACGGTAATGAAGTTCATTTTCATCTCCCTGATGTAGTCACGCATTTTTTTCATGGAGGAATCCGCACTCACGGCAAACACTTCCAGGTTGAATTTCAGCTTGTCCTTGTCGTAAAAGGAAACCAGCCTGGGCGTTTCCTCGCGGCAATGCCCGCAGTCCGGATCAAAAATATAGAGGATGGTATACTTCTTTTTGATGTCGTACAACGACCGCTGCTGAAAATTCTGATCCTGCATGCTGAGGTTGGCGCCCGTTTTGCCAATGAGGCTTGGCCTGAGCTTGTCCGCGTACTCTGTGACATTCTTTTTCAGCTTGGGATCAATCCAGAAGTCCATTTGACCCGACGTAAAATATTTGTCCACCATATTGACGTACACTTCATCCAGACCCATGATGGCTGGCTTCTGGTACTTGTAGAGGCAGCTCCATACCAGGTACTTGTGCGTCTCGGGGTTCTTCCTGGATTTTGCGACAAGGCCGTCGATTGCCGCCACCAGGCTGTCGGGCACCTGAAAGAAAAGTTTGTCCAGGTATTCGGCGACCTTCTCGGTGTAATAAGGTTTTGGCAGCCGGATCAGGGCATCATCAGACAAGTCAAAATTGTCAAAGAAGTGCTGGCGGTAATAGCGCAATTGAAAGGTGGAGTCAATCGTGCCGTCCGCTTTTTTGGGTGGGCTCGGGACGTCCACGGGCTTGGTGGCCTTGATCAGGCGGGCAGTCAGTGTGTTGGGATAGGTATTGATAATTTCACTTTGACGGGCCATCACTTGGTCATTGACTTTCTGGAAGGCCGCACGGGCGTCTTTCTTCTGGTCTTCCTTCAGGGTGCTGTCCTGGAGGATCTTGACGAACGGGTCCGCTTCCTTGTGCCGGTCCATGTTGAAGATCATGTTCTCAAAGAAAAGCCTGTTGTCTTCATCGCCCTTCACTTTCATGTCTTCGATGTAGTGTTCGGTGGTGGTCTCCATACTGAAATGCTGCTGTTCACTGAGGACGATTTCAAACAGTTTGGCATTGTTCAGGACAAGAAAATAATAACCTTGCGGCAGCTTCTGCTTGCCGTCGAAAGTAAATTGACCCTGGCTGTTGATGTGTGCAGTGTCCCGGACATAGGTGCTTTCTCCGTAATAATATCCAAGGTAGGCCGTCGAGTCCTTCAGTCCTTTGATTTTGAAGTCAATTTTGTAGCCGTTCTGACCCGGTGAACCGAATGAAATCACCGCCGCAGCGATTGTTAATAATATCCTCATAACGTTCAATTGACCGTAAATTTCTCAATTTTCTATTCAATGGCAATTAATGTTCCAGGTTTGCACAAGGTGACCGGCTGTGCATTCTGACGAACCCTGTGCGCGTGCAGGGAATCCGGGTAGGACGACTTCTTCTTTTGCTTTATTTTGCGCCACCAGAGCATGTCCATCAAGGTTTCAAATCTGACCAAGCAATACAGCCTGCAAACGGCAGTCGATAATATCTCGTTTTCTGTGAATGAGGGTGAGATCGTGGGCTTCCTCGGTCCGAACGGGGCCGGGAAGTCAACGACGATGAAGATCATCACCGGTTTTCTCCCGCCCACGGCCGGCGTTGTGGAAGTAGACGGTGAATCCGTGAGTGACCACCCGATGTCCGTGAAGCGCAAGATCGGCTACCTGCCGGAGCATAATCCGCTTTACCTCGACATGTATGTACATGAATACCTGGGTTTCATGGCCGGCATTTCCGGCTTGCCTTCGTCCTCCAGAAAAGGTAGGATTGCCGAAATGGTGGACCTGTGCGGCGTCACCCGGGAGCAGAACAAGAAGATCGGAACATTGTCCAAGGGATTCCGTCAGCGTGTCGGGTTGGCCCAGGCCCTGCTCCACAATCCCAAAGTGCTGATCCTGGATGAGCCCACCTCCGGGCTGGATCCAAACCAGCTGATTGAAATACGAAACCTCATACGCACGGTAAGCAAAGACAAGACGGTATTGTTCTCTACCCATATCCTCCAGGAAGCGGAGGCCTTGTGTCACCGGGTGATGGTCATCAACCGGGGTAAGATTGTGGCGGACGACCGCCTCGAGAACCTCATGCACGGCGCAGGGAATTTCCTCGTCGTTGAATTTGAACAGGAAGCCAACCTGGCCGAACTGGGCAAAGTAGAGGGCGTGGTTGAAGTTAAAAAGACGGGCGACTACCGGTACAGGGTGTCGGTCAGTCCGGGCCATGACATCCGGCCGCGGCTGGTCAGCTTTGCTTCCGCGCAGAACCTGTCGTTGATCGGACTGCAGCAGGAAGAGAATTCCCTGGAATCCATTTTCAGCCAACTCACGCTCGGCCAGGAAAAGAAAGCAGAAAACCCATGACCCACATATTCCTGAGAGAGTTCAACGGTTTTCTCGACTCCCTGATCGGGTACCTGGTCGTGGGCGTGTTCCTGGTGTCCATGGGTCTCCTCGTTTGGGTCTTTCCGGAAACGTCTGTGCTCGACTACGGTTACGCCGACATGGGGACACTGTTCTCCATGGGCCCGTTTGTTTTTGTCTTTCTTGTGCCGGCCATTACCATGCGGAGTTTTGCCGAAGAGAAGAAACTGGGAACGCTTGAATTGCTCATGACCAAACCGGTAACGGAGCTTGACATTGTCATGGGAAAATTTCTGGCCTCTTTCCTGCTGCTGGTCGTCGCGATCCTGCCGACCATCATTTATTACTTCACCCTATACCAGTTGGGCAGCCCGGCCGGCAACATCGACACACCGGGTGTCATTGGCTCGTTCCTGGGCATGGTGCTGCTGGGAGGCGTTTTCTGCTCCGCGGGAATCCTGGCTTCTTCGATCACACCAAACCAAATCGTCTCTTTCATTATCGCGGCCTTCCTTTGTTTTGCCCTTTATACAGGATTTGACTCTTCCGCCAGCCTATTCAGCGACGGCCAGACATCACTGATGGTCAAACAGCTCGGCATTCAGTACCATTATGAATCCCTCAGCAAAGGACTGATTGACAGCCGTGACGTGGTGTACTTCATGAGCGTAACAGCCATCATGGTGCTGGGCACAAAAACAGTTTTATCCAGCCGGTCATGGTAAAGTGGGAAAGCAAAAGACTGGGAGATCTCCTGCTGCTGGCCAATGGTCTGGTCCTTGCCATATTGATCAATCAGCTTCCGGCGATGTATTTCTTCAGGCTTGACCTCACGGAAGAGAAACGGTATACCATCAAGCAGCCAACGCGGGAGTTGCTCCGGCAATTGGACGATAATGTGTATGTTGAAGTGTACCTCGAGGGCGATCTGAATGCAGGGTTCAGGCGGTTGCGCAAGGCAGTGGAAGAAACGCTGGAAGAGTTCAGGGTGTATTCGGGCAACAAGGTTCATTATTCTTTTGCGGATCCCGCGGCCGCCCTTGGGAAGAATGCCCAGCGTGAGTTCATGACTGCCCTCGCTGAAAAAGGCATACAACCGATGAACGTGATCGACAACAAAGATGGTCAGCGGACGGAAAAACTGGTGTTCCCGGGGGCACTGGTTTCTTATGGTGGCGCTGAGTCCGGCGTCATGCTGCTGAAAGGCAACCGGGCCCTCGGGTCAGAGCAGGTACTCAATCAATCCATCGAGGGTCTGGAATTTGAATTGGCCAACACCATCAGGAAATTATCCGACCTCGACCGGAAGGCGGTTGGATTCGTTACGGGACATGGCGAACTCGACAGCCTCCAATCGGCAAGCCTCCGCAGCAGCCTCCTTGAATCTTTTGATGTCTATACAGTAGACCTGAATGGAAAAAAGCCGCTTGCGCAATACGATGTGCTGATCATTGCCAAACCCAGGCAACTGTTTTCTGAACGGGATAAATATCAGCTGGACCAGTACCTGATGAATGGGGGAAAAGTTCTTCTCCTGGCAGACCGGATGGATGCGGTCATGGACAGCGCTTCCCGGCAGGATTATTTTGCTTTGCCTTATAACCTGGGCCTTGATGACCAGTTGTTCCGTTACGGTGTACGCATCAACGCAGACCTCGTACAGGACCTGGTGGCGATGCGTTACCCGGTGGTGACAGGTGTACTCAACAACAAGCCGCAGATGACAACACTCGAGTGGCCGTTCTATCCGCGTGTGAATCATTACGCGGACCACCCTGTTACACGCAACCTGGATGCCGTCGCATTGAGGTTTGTAAGCAGTGTTGACTCGGTCAAGGCTGTTGGCATCCGGAAGACGCCGTTGTTGTTCACCTCGGCCTATTCACGGAAAGTAACTGCACCAGTCCGGGTAAACGTCAATGACCTGCGGAAGGAGATCAAGCCTGAGAATTTTTCATCAGGCCCGGTGGTCCTTGGCTATTTGCTCGAAGGAAAATTTTCTTCCCTGTACAAGAACAGGTTTTTGCCGGATGGCGCCGACCCGAAGAGTTTTGTGCAGGACGGTGTGGATTCTAAAATGATCGTGGTGGCCGATGGTGATATCGCGCGGAATGACTTCAGTACGCGCGATGGGCAGCCGAAGGTATTGGGCTTTGATGAGGTGTCGGGCTACACCTTTGCCAACCGGGAGCTCATCGGCAATATGGTGGCCTTCCTTTCCGATGAGAGCGGATTGATCAATGCCAGGAATAAAGAAGTGAAAATTCGCCCACTTGACAAAGAGAAGATCAGGTCGGAGAGGCTGATGTGGCAGGTCATCAACCTCGCGGGACCGCTGTTGGTGGTTGCTTTGTTTGGGCTGTACAAAGCGTACAGCAGAAAAAGGAAGTATGGTCAGTTTGGCAAGCCATGAAAGCATGAGACGGAGCAAACGCAATCAATACCTTGTTATTTCCCTGGCTGTTTTGTTACTGGCATCGGCAGGTATTTTCTTTTTTACCCTGGAAGGGAAGTCGGACATCAACAAAGATATTTTTAAGATACCTGACCTTGAGAAAATTGATGCGGTGACCCTGGTCTCTTCGGGAGACAGCATCACGTTGCAGTATGACGGCACCCGGTGGCGTGTCAACAGCACCTGGGATGCAGACGGACAAATGATCAAGGTGTTGTTTGCGACCCTTCGGCAGGTCGAGCCCCGCAGGCCGGTGTCTGTTGCTGTGCGTGACTCCATCCGGCAACGGCTCGAGGGCCAGGGGGTTCGGGTCATGCTTTCTGAAGGAGGGGTGGTGCGCACGGAGTTTGCCGTTGGCGGTAATGACCGGAAGACAGAAACCTGGTTCGTGAAGGCCGGCGATCAGCAGCCCTATGTCATGAGCATTCCGGGCTACCGGGTGTTTGTCGGCGGTGTGTTTGAACTTGATTTGTCGGGCTGGCGCAACAAGCGGGTTTTCGATTTTAACTGGAGAAACTTCCGCACGCTGACAGCCACCTATCCAAAGGAGCCAAAACAGGGTTTTGAAATAGCGATGAATGAGGGTGCATTCGGAATCCTGGACCTGGAGGCCACGGATACTGCACGTCTCAACACTTACCTGGATGAGATTTCCCTGCTTTTTGCCATGCGGTTCGTTGACAAAGGACAGCCCTCAGTCGACAGCCTTGTGTCTGTGGCTCCTGCAGCCCGCATTGAAATCAGGGATATTGCCAACCGGACCTATTCGCTCGATTTGTTTACTCCCCGGAGGAACGATCCGGAGGTTTACGGCCGATTGGCCGACGGCCAGCTGGTGTCGCTGGAGAAGAGTAAAGTGGCGGAGATTGTGAGGAGAAGAGACTATTTCAGGGCCCGGCAGGCACCCTGATATTCATTTTTCATAATCCATTTTCTTCCTAACTTAGCGGGCGACAACCAAAACCACTGATTTACATGAAGTTCATCGTTAACTCCAGCTACCTGCTGAAGCAACTGTCTCATATCAACGGCGTGATTACCACCAACCCGGTCGTTCCCATCCTGGAGAATTTCCTGTTTGAAATTGACAAGAACCGTCTCACGGTGACGGCCTCTGATCTTCAGACCTCGATGATCACCGAGATTACCGTGGAATCAAAGGAGCGGGGCAGCATTGCCGTGCCGGCACGCATTCTCCTCGACACGCTGAAGAACCTCCCGGACCAACCGGTAACCTTTTCCATGGACGAGTCAACGTACAGCATTGAGCTAAGCTCTGACAACGGACGCTACAAGCTGTCCGGTGAAAACGCCACGGATTTTCCCAAGGTGCCGTCGGTCAGTAATGATTTCTCGGCATCCATTTCCTCTGATGTATTGGGCAGGGCCATTAACAATACCATTTTTGCCACCAGCAACGATGAACTTCGCCCGGCCATGACCGGCGTGTACGTCAACCTGGGAGAGAAGAACACCACCTTCGTTTCAACCGACGGCCACCGCCTGGTGCGCTATCGCCGCGCCGATGTAAAGTCAGACAGCTCCAGCACCATCATTGTGCCCCGCAAGGCGCTGAACCTCCTGAAGGCAACCCTTCCCTCTGAAAATACGGATGTGACCATTGATTTTAATTCCGCGAACGCGTTCTTTAAGTTCGGCACCATCCGGATGATCTGCCGGCTCATCGATGAACGGTTCCCGGATTATGAAAATGTGATACCTTCTTCGAGTACCATCAAGATGACCATCAACCGGGCTGACTTCCTCAGTTCACTGAAGCGGATATCCATCTACGCCAACAAGACTACCCACCAGGTTCGCCTGAAGATCACCGGCAGCGAACTGCAGGTGTCGGCAGAAGACCTGGATTTCTCGAACGAAGCCAATGAGCGGCTGGCTTGCGAGCACGAAGGGGAGGACATCGAAATCGGCTTCAATGCACGGTTCATGATCGAGATGCTCAGCAACCTGGATACCGACCAGATCAAACTGAACATGTCCGCGCCCAACAAGGCAGGTGTGATCCTGCCGGTCGAGAAAGACAAGAATGAAGATATTCTCATGCTGGTGATGCCGGTGATGCTCAACCAGTACGTATAGTATTTGTGTTTCCTTAACCTAAACCTTTAATGGGAATGCAGAGGGGCCCCGATTCGTCGGGGCTTTTTTATTGCAGAATTGGGAGAGGGTCCGGATGACGGAAATTGACTCCATGTCCTGCGGGAGGATGGAGAGATAATGCCACAGGTTACGCAGGTTATTGCAGATGAATCTTATCTGTGCAAACCTGTGTAACCCGTGGCTTTTTGTTTTATTTGATTGTCGAGAAATCGAAAGACGTCTCCAGGAAGTTGGTCGTGAACTTTCCAGACCTGAAGACGGTGTTGTCCATCAGCGCCAGGTGGAACGGTATCGTTGTCTTCACGCCCTCAATCACAAACTCGCTCAGGGCCCGTTTCATGCGGGTAATGACCTCTTCCCTTGACTGGCCCGTGGTGATCAGCTTGGCGATCATTGAGTCGTAGTTCGGGGGTATGGTATAGCCGGCGTAAACGTGGCTGTCCACCCGAACACCGTGTCCTCCGGGGAGGTGCAGGTTGACAATCTTGCCGGGCGAAGGCCTGAAGTTGTTCTTGGGGTCTTCCGCATTGATGCGGCATTCCATGGCGAAGAGGTTCGGGAAGTAATTACGGCCGGAGATTGGCACGCCCGCTGCCACCTTGATTTGCTCTTTGATCAGATCGTAGTCGGTCACTTCTTCCGTGATCGGGTGCTCCACCTGGATCCGGGTATTCATTTCCATGAAATAGAAGTCGCCGTGCTTGTCGACAAGGAACTCAATGGTTCCCACGCCTTCGTAGCTGATGGCCTTGGCGCCTTTGATGGCAGCTTCGCCCATGCGTTCACGCAGGTCCTGGCTTACAATGGGAGAGGGTGTTTCCTCCACCAATTTCTGGTGGCGGCGCTGGACGGAGCAGTCGCGTTCTGACAAGTGACAGGCTTTTCCGTATTGGTCTCCGACAAGCTGGATTTCGATATGGCGGGGTTCTTCAACAAACTTTTCAAGGTACAGGGCGTCATTGCCGAAGGAGGCTCCTGCTTCGCGGCGGGCGTCATCCCATGCCTTCTTGAATTCTGACTCATCATTGATGATCCGCATGCCTTTACCGCCGCCGCCGGCGGTTGCTTTGACGATTACGGGATACTTGATCTCTTTGGCGATGCGCATACCCTCTTCCATGGACGAGAGCAAACCGTCTGATCCCGGAATGACGGGTACGCCTGCTTTCTTCATCGTGTCCTTGGCGGTAGCCTTGTCGCCCATGAGCTGAATCATGGTGGGCGAGGGGCCGATGAACTTGATACCGTACTCCTGGCATACGGCGGAAAACTCCGCCCGTTCTGACAGGAACCCGTAACCTGGGTGGATCGCGTCGGTATTGGTAATCTCCGCGGCCGAAATGATGTGGGGGATGTTCAGGTAAGATTCTTTGCTGGGGGCAGCGCCGATGCATACTGCTTCGTCTGCAAACCGGACGTGGAGGCTTTCGCGATCGGCTGTTGAATAAACAGCAACGGTCTTGATGTCCATTTCCTTGCAAGTCCTGATGACACGCAACGCAATTTCTCCGCGATTGGCTATTAATATTTTCTTAAACACGGTTGTTCAGTTTTGTAAGAGAAAAAATTAAGGAAGCCTAGTCAGGCTCAACGACGAACAGTACCTGGTCGTATTCAACCGGGGTGGAGTTTTCAATCATCACCTTCACGACGGTTCCTGATACCTCCGATTCAATCTCATTGAAAAGCTTCATGGCCTCAATGATGCATACGGTTTGCCCCTTGGTCACCTTATCGCCCACGGAGATAAAGGACGGGGTGTCGGGATTGGCTGATCGGTAGAAAGTGCCGATCATGGGTGATTTAATATCCAGTGTGCTTTTTCCGGCAGCCACAGGTTTTTCCTGCCTGGGCGCTGGCACTGCCTGTGCTGCAGCAACAGGCGCATGCATGGGCATCTGCATCATCGCTGGCGCAGGTGAAGACTTCATTACTTTCTGGTCCGGCTCGCGCTTCACATGAAGTTTCAGCTCTTTGGTTTCGATGTTGACTTCATTCAGCCCTGACTGTGAAATGAAGTCGATAAGGTCACGTATTTCAGATGTTTTCATTTCCTGCGTGTTTGTTTTTGATCCTTCCGACTTGCCGTTTGACGACGGTTTATTTTTTCCTTTCCCTGTTGTGTTCTTGCTCATGGCCAATTTGTCATTTGACACGTTCGATGTACGCTCCGGTCTGGGTATCAACCTTCACGTTGTCACCCGTGTTGATGAAAAGAGGAACCCTGATTTCGGCACCGGTCTCGATGGTAGCGGATTTCAGCGTGCGGGTGGCAGTATCGCCCTGCACGCCGGGTTCCGTGTAGGTAATGTTGACGACTACCTGGTTGGGTGCTTCTGCTGTAATGGGATTGGTGCCGTTTTCAAAAGCAATGATCAGCGTGACACCTTCTTTGATGTATTTGACTGAGTCACCGAGGAGGGCCTTGTCCAGGTAAATCTGTTCGAACGTATCATTGTCCATGCACACCAGGCTGGTGCCGTCGGCATACAGGAACTGGTATTCCTTTGTTTCAACCCGGAGCAAGTCGACGGAATCGCCGGGGCGAAACCTGTTCTCGGCAAGCTTGCCATTGCGGAGGTTCCGCATTTTAATCTGGTAGAAAGCGCGGAGGTTACCGGGAGTTCTGTGTTGGAGTTCTTCCACCTGCATGATTTCGCCGTTGTAACGAATATAATTTCCTTTGCTCAAGTCTGAGATCGTAGCCATAAAAAGTGAATTGTGAAGTTACTAATGAATTAAATATTTACAAGTCAGTTGAAGTGACTTACGATTGCGCCTTGCTGCCGTCGTAGGCCCATTTTACATAAACGGCGCCCCAGGTGAAGCCTCCGCCGAAGGCCGCCATGATCAGGTTATCGCCTTTTTTCAATCGCTTTTCGTAGTCCCACAGCAACAGGGGAATGGTGCCGGCGGTGGTATTGCCATACCGCTCGATGTTCATCATGATTTTATTTTCCGTGATGCCGACCCGGTTGGCCGTGGCATCAATGATGCGCTTGTTGGCCTGGTGAGGCACAAGCCAGTCGATGTCAGCCGCCTTGAGGTTATTCCGCTCGGCAACCTGGGCCGACACATCGGCCATGTTGGTGACTGCGAATTTGAACACGGCCGAACCTTCCTGGTAAACAAAGTGCTGCCGGGAATCAACGGTATCGTGTGAGGCAGGATTCCTGCTGCCGCCTGCTTTCATGTGGAGGTAACTTTCGCCTGCGCCATCGCTTTTCAGCATCGCGTCCATCACACCCACGTCTTCGGTCGTGGGCTCCAGCAGCACACAGCCTGCGCCATCGCCAAAGATGATGCAGGTGGAACGGTCTGTGTAATCGAGAATGGCCGACATTTTATCGCCGCCAATGATCACCACCTTCTTGTACATGGATGACTGGATAAAGCTGGCACCGGTCATGAGTGCATACAGGAAGCCCGAGCAGGCTGCGCTCATATCATAGCTGAAGGCATTGGTAGCGCCCACCGCCGTAGCCACAATGTTGGCCGTTGCCGGAAAAGTCATGTCCGGGGTAACGGTCGCAAAGATGATCAGGTCAATCTCTTTGGGATCGGTTTTGGTCTTCCGGAGCATGTCCTTGACAGCGGCAATTCCCATCACCGAAACGCCTTGCTTTTCCCCTTTGAGAATCCGCCTCTCCTTGATACCGGTGCGCGAGGTGATCCACTCATCATTGGTATCCACCATCGTTTCAAGTTCCTTGTTCGTAAGAATGTAGTCAGGAACGTAACCTCCTACACCAGTAATTGCTGCTCGGATCTTATTCATGGTTCACCTTATAAAACAAATGCCCGACTGATCCAGTCGGGCGGGGGAAGACGCGTACATCAGGACTGATGCTTGACACCAGTCCTGTGAATTGATTTGCTGCTGATTAACAGAGAAAAAGTCATACGTGCTTACGCAGGTATTTCTTTCTCCATGACAACGTTACCCCTGTAGTAGAGCTTGCCTTCATGCCAGAAGGCACGGTGAGGCAAGTGGTGTTCACCCGTGGTGGGATCTACGGCAAATTGCTTGGCCACCGCTTTGTAATGTGTCCTTCTCTTGTCGCGACGGGTTTTCGAGGTTTTTCGTTTCGGATTTGGCATAACTGTTTATTTTAACTTTTTCAATTTTTCCCAACGCGGGTCGATTTCCTCCTTTTTCTCCTGTTCTGTCGTCGGCGAGGAATAAACCAACTGTATCTCACTTTCTTCCAGGTCTTCCTGTTGAAACTTCGGGTGAAGCCGCTTCATGGGGACGTGCACACCAATCAATTCATACAGGTACTGACCAATATCCAATGTGGCGCGATCCCGTGATATCAGCACAATTTCGTCGCTCAGTTCCTTGTCTTCCTGACCATACTTGAACCGGATCACCTGATCAATGTCCATCAGATAGTCAAACGGCTCCAAGCTCCGGTCACACACCAGGTGTGCGGCGCCCTTGATCTGAAAACGGCCTTCAATCATCGTTTCACCCTTCGTCAGGGTGATATCTGCTTTAAAATGGCCGCTTTCCAGGATCGACTTCCCATAATGCTCCAAGAAGTCGTCACCAAACTCATAGTCAAAGTGATGGGCTTTTTGGCTTAAGCCGACAATATTGATCGCAAAGTCCTTAGGCCTCATTCCTTCCAAAATAAGCGCGCAAATTTATCAGGATTTTCTGGATTTGAGGGAGATTTTATCGAATTGTGGGCTGGGAGGCAGTATTTGGGCTATTTTGGGGGTAATAATCGCCTGCTGCACTGCATTTCAATTCCCGGAACCCAGACTTATGGCATCGTAAAGTCCGAAAGCACCTTCTTCCTAAGTTCTGGCAAGGGTGTGCCGGGCAGGTGCTCGACCAGGAACTCTACAACATTCTTCAGAAAACCCAGCTTGATGGCCACATTCTTGCAGAAAATGACCTCGCTTTCTAAGACCTGGTTGTCCGCAAGGACCATTTGCACAGCGGAAATGAGGTAATCGAGCTTTTGCGCCTGCGACAGGGCACCAAAGGAGTCAATGGGCTCCGGATTGCGGATCAGTTCGGCTACCGCTTCATCGGGGAAATTGTGCTGCCGCGCGATCTGATAGATCATGTCCCTTTCCACTTTGGCAAAATCCTTGTCGGCCTGGGCCAGCTGGATCAGGATATTGAGCTTCTTTTTCGTGACGATGTCCACGGGCAGGGTTATTGTCAAAGTTATTCAATCCGTGGGCGGAAAGGAAGCCTCCAGGGCTGAAGGGGTACTGGTGGGCGGCGAACGACCTTATTGGGGGGCGAGTTGCCTGGCCCGGTTCTTAATGATGTCGGTAGCGAGGTAGATCGCCTGACGCATGGAGCCTTCATCGGCCAGGTTCTTGCCGGCAATGCCGTAGGCGGTGCCGTGGTCAGGGGAAGTCCTGACGGCTGGCAGACCTGCCGTAAAGTTCACGCCGTTTTCAAAGGCGATGTACTTGAACGGAATGAGTCCCTGGTCGTGGTACATGGCTAGGATGGCGTCGAATTTCTGGTGCTGTCCTGATCCGAAGAACCCATCCGCAGGATAAGGTCCGTAGATCAGTTTGCCTTTGCTCTTCAGATCGTTGATAACCGGCTTGATCACCATGTTTTCTTCATCGCCGATCAGTCCTTCATCGCTCGCGTGCGGATTGAGGCTCAGCACAGCGATCTTGGGTTTGCTGATATGAAAATCATTTTTCAGCGAAAGCTCCATCAGTCTGATCTTGAGTTCAACACGCTCGGCAGTGAGGTGGCTTGAAATGTCCTTTACGGGTATGTGCTCCGTCACCAGTCCGACTTTCAGCGATTCGCCCACCATCAGCATGAGGGACTCCATGGCGTCGAACGTCTGGGTGAGGTACTCTGTATGGCCATGGAACGGAAAGTCATCTCCATAGATCATGTTTTTATCAATGGGGGCTGTGACGAAGCCATCCAGCAACCCTTCCTTTACTTCTTCCACCACCCGGCGCAGGCTGATGAGCGCGGCATGGGCTGATTCCCGTGACGGTTGCCCCGGCGTGATCCGCACTTCATCCTCCCAGCAGTTGACAACATTAATCACCTTGGGAAAGAACTGACCCTTGGCTTTCACAATACTGTAATTAAATTCCTCAAGGCCCATCAGTTTCCGGTAGTAGGAGAGTACGCGCGTTGAGCCGTAAACAACCGGGGTTATCACACTGAGGATGCGCGGGTCCGTGAGGGCCTTGATGATGACTTCCGGACCGATGCCGTTCAGATCGCCTATGGTTATGCCGATGCGCGGCTTATTGGGTGCTTGTGCGGGATTCATATGGGGTATCAATCGTGCAAGTTATGTGAAATTTAAGCATAAGACATTGGGCAATGGCCAGGCTGGATGAAATTTCTGAAGTGCCCAGTATTTTTCTGATAAACGGCGATGATTCTGCAGAATTCATGTAGTTTTCGCAAGATGGTAAGACCCAAGAAATTCCTTGGCCAGCATTTTCTGAAGGACACCAACATTGCCCGAAGGATTGTTGATGCGCTGGAGATAAACGTGCCGTCACCCTGCCCCGTGCTCGAAATTGGCCCAGGGACGGGTGTGCTCACCAGGCTGCTCCTCGACCGGCAGGACATCGACCTGCGGGTTGTGGAAATAGACCGGGAGTCTGTAGCCTACCTGAAACAGGAATTCCCGGCGCTGACGCCCCGCATCATCGAAGGCGACTTCCTGAGGATGGAACTCGACAAAATCATGCCCGGGCACTTCAGCATCATTGGCAATTTTCCATACAACATCTCCTCCCAGATTTTCTTCAGCGTGCTGGAGCATCACAACCAGGTGGACCAGGTTGTCTGCATGTTGCAGAAGGAGGTGGCGGAGCGGATATGCGCCCCCCATGGCAGCAAGGTGTATGGCATCCTCAGCGTCCTGCTCCAGGCATACTATGACATTCAATACTTGTTCAAGGTATCGCCCGGTGTTTTCATCCCGCCACCCAACGTGATGTCCGCCGTGATCAGGCTGGTGCGCAATGGTAGGGAGAAGCTCGACTGCGATGAAGTGCTTTTTCGCCAGGTGGTGAAGCAGGCATTTCAAAAGCGGCGCAAAACCTTGCGTAACGCATTGAAACATCTAAATTTGCCCGGCCCGGTGGCTTCGTTGGACATGATGAACAAACGCCCCGAGCAATTATCCGTTGAAGATTTTATTTTCCTGACACGATCCATTCAACAAGGTGAAGGAGTTACTGGAATTTGACCTGACCAAAGAGTACCGTGACCGGTTCCAGCGAGCGTTGGATAAGCGCGATGCGAAATTTATTCGCGCCAGCCTGGACGAGGTCAACCCGGCCGATATCACCACGCTGTTGTATGAATTCAGCCCGGAGGAATCAAAGTATACCCTGAATATTCTCGCGCTGCCCGTCAGGGCCCAAATCATCAGCAACCTCGACAGCGAGACCCGGGCCCGCTTTCTAAAAATTTATGAGCCGAAGGAGCTGACCGAAATTATCAACCTTCTTGATTCTGATGATGCGGCCGACATCCTGAATGAACTGCCCATCAAGACCAGCGAGGAGGTCATTGCCGGCCTGGAACCTGAACTGAGGTCTCAGGTCATCGACCTGCTGCGCTATGAGGAGAATGTGGCCGGTGGTCTGATGGCAAAGGAACTGATCAAGGCACGCAGCACCTGGTCGGTGGTGCAGTGTGTCGAGGAGATCAGGAAGCAGGCTGAGAGTGTCACAAAGTTCTATACCGTGTTTGTCGTTGATGAACAGGACAAACTCCTCGGCAAGGTTTCCCTGCAGGATATTGTGATCGCGGACGCAAACAAGCAGGTGGCAGACATTTATGAGCAGGATGTCGTTTCCGTGGAGACGTACATGCCTGACACGGAAGTGGCCGAGATTATGAAGAAGTATGACCTGGAATCAGTTCCGGTGGTCAATGTCAAGGGCCAGCTGGTGGGCAGGATTACCATCGATGACGTGGTGGATGTGATCACCGAGCAGGCCGATGAAGACCGTCAGTTGATGACCGGTATCACGGAAGACGTTGAAGAAGATGATACCGTCTGGAAGAATACCAGGGCTCGCCTTCCCTGGCTGCTCATCGGCATCTTTGGGGGAATGCTTTCGGCGAGGTTCATGGGCTTGTTTGAAGCTCAGCTGGCACGGGTTACGGCCATTGCCTTTTTTGTTCCGCTCATTCAGGCCACCGGCGGCAATGTGGGTATACAGTCCTCTTCGTTGGTCGTGCAAAGCCTTGCCAGTGCGGGCATTGTAACGGAGGGAATTTGGCAAAGGCTGACGAAGGTGCTTTTTGTGGCCTTGTTGAACGGGTTCTTCCTGTCCGTGCTTGTCTTCGGAGCCAACTGGGTGATCTTCGGCAACCAGCAGTTGTCCATCGTTGTTTCCATTGCGTTGTTCAGTGTGGTGGTCTTTGCATCCCTCATTGGAACCATTACTCCGCTTATTCTCGACCGCTTTGGTTTTAACCCGGCCGTTGCCTCAGGCCCTTTCATCACCACCATCAACGATTTGCTCGGCCTGACGGTATATTTCCTCACCATCCACCTGTTGTTGTAGCGTTTAGGTTCGCTACAAAACTCATGTAAGGTTCCGACCAAGATTGGCCTTATTCGGGCAAGGGCATGATCTATTTTTGGTGTAAACCAAAAGAAAATGGTGGGCAAGCTCTTCAACCCGAAAAAATTCAGGCTCAACTTCATCGACCGCATGAATGAGGTTGTGGAAAAGCCGCTGCTCACTTCCTCGATCGTGCTCGTCTTCGTTACAGTAGTGGTCACGGGGCTGAGTTTCAAATACTACGTCAGGGATTTTGACGGATTTTGGGGACAGATTCTCGCGGAGGCCCATGGGATGATCTTCGACATCGCCATCATCGGTATTTTGCTTTTCTGGTTGAATCAGAATGGTGAAATCCGCCAGCGGATCCGCACCTACAAGGATGAGATCGACGACTTCCGCATGCTGGAGTCAGACCAGGCCGCGTTCAGGATGGTGGGCAACATCAAGCGGCTCAACCGGCATAAAATTCACGAGATCAACCTGGTGAATTGCTACCTGGCCCGCACTTTCCTCAATTACATTAACCTGAAAGGGTCCAACCTGAATTCCGTCAACTTGTCGAACGCCTCGCTCCTGGAGACTAACCTTGAGAACACAAGGCTGAACCAGACCAATTTTGAAAATGCCAACCTCAACCAGGCCAACCTGAAGGGGTCTTATGCCAACGGTGCAAACTTCAGGGATGCCTTCCTGATCAAGGCGCAGTTTGAAAATGCCTTCCTCATCAAGACCAATTTTTCCAACGCCTACCTGATGGAGGCCAACCTCCAGAACAGTTACCTGATGGGTGCTGATTTTGATAATGCGAGTTTATACAAGGCCGACTTCCGGGGAGCGAAGGGTTTGACCATTGAGCAGCTGGCGAAAGCAAAGACACTGTACCTGGCAAAGTTTGATGAGGAGCTCCAGGAGCAGGTAAAACAGCTGGTGCCAGAACTGGTGGAGGTATAGTAAGGCCTGCAGTTGGGTCGGTGAAAACACCGACCCAAGGCAATGCAACTGGTGCCGGAGTTGGTGGAGGTATAGGCTGGCCTGCAGTTGGGTCGGAGACAACGTCGACCCAAGGCAACCAACTCCTCCCATAGTATGTCTTTGTCACTTTTTTGTTTTAGACCTTGGGGTGCGTGTCGCTATGAACCAAAGATTTTACCTGCTTTGGTGACTTTTGCACAAGTGGAAGAAAATGACTTATCTTTGTTTATAGCAACAACGGTTTCGGCAACGGAGCCGTTGTTGCTTTTTTGCCTCCATGCCAGGATACAGCGGGAGGCATCCTGACTCAAATAAGTAATCAAGTCGTTATGAGCAAGAGCATATCCTACTACACGAAGGATGGACTAGAGAAGTTGAAGACGGAACTCAACCGGCTGAAGACCAAAGGCCGCGCTGACATCGCCAAGCAGATTGCCGAGGCGCGTGACAAGGGGGACTTGAGCGAGAATGCCGAATACGATGCGGCCAAGGATGCACAAGGCCACCTCGAAGCAAAAATTGCGCAGATGGAAGGCCTGATGTCACACGCCAGGCTTGCTGACGAAAGCAAACTGACGACAACGACCGTTTCGATCCTTTCGAAAGTAACCATCAAGAACAAGAAGAACGGGATGACCGTTACCTACATGCTGGTCGCCGAGGAGGAGGCTGACCTGAAGGCTGGCAAGATTTCCACCCAGTCGCCCATCGGCAAAGGACTGCTTGGAAAGAAGAAGGGGGATGTGGCTAAGATCAAGACACCTGCCGGCGAACTGGAATTTGAAATCACGGATATCGCCATCTGATGGCTTCGATTTTTACCAGGATTATCAACCGCGAAATCCCGGCACACATTGTGGCCGAAGATGAAAATTTCATTGCCTTCCTGGACATCATGCCGTTGACGTCGGGTCATACCCTCGCTATCCCTAAAAAAGAAGTCGATTACCTGTTTGACCTTGATGACAACACCCTTTCCGGGTTGCAGCTTTTCTCGAAGAAAGTGGCTGCAGCTTTGAAAAAGGCCACCGGCTGCAAAAGGGTAGGCGTCGCTGTACTGGGAATGGAAGTGCCGCACGCTCATGTTCACCTGGTGCCCATGAATGCCATGCGCGACATGAATTTCTCCAACCCCAAGTTGAAGCCCACACCGGAGGAATTGTCGGCCATGGCAGGTAAGATCCGCAGCTCATTCTGATTCTTATGGAAATTGTCAGGCCGGTCTTGCTGCTGGATGAGTTCAGGTGCAAGGCGAACATTCACCGCATTGTAGAAAAAGCAAAACGCGAGCATACCCGGCTTCGTCCGCATTTCAAAACACACCAGTCGGCCGAAGTAGGACGTTGGTTCAAAGAAGAGGGCGTTACAGCCTGCACAGTATCATCCATCCGGATGGCGACTTATTTCGCTGCCGACAGATGGAAGGACATCACGGTGGCTTTTCCGCTCAATTACCTGGAGTCGGATGAAATCAACCGGATCGCTGCTTCCTCAACGCTCAACCTCCTCGTAGTTACGGGTGAGGCAGTGGAGAAACTGGGGAACCGGTTGAAACACCACGTCAATTGCTTCATCGAAATTGACCCGGGCTATCACCGCACGGGTATGGCAGCCTTGGATCATGCAGGCATTGATAAACTGATTGCCTCCATTGCTGCTCAGCCTTTGATGATGTTCAAGGGCTTCCTCAGTCACGCCGGGCAAAGCTATGCGTGCCGGTCGGCAGCCGGTATCCAGGCAGTGCATGATGAAACAGCCAGCCTCATGAGAAAGCTGGGTGATCATTACCGGACCCGGTTTCCAAAATTGGAATTGTCCATTGGGGATACGCCTACCTGCAGCGCAGCAAGCGGATTCGAGGGCATTGATGAAATCAGGCCGGGCAACCTTGTGTTTTATGATGTTCAGCAATGCGCCATCGGCGCCTGCACCAGGGAGCAAGTCGCGATTGCCATGGCCTGCCCGGTGGTGGATATTCACCCGGAGCGCAATGAAGTGTTCATCCACGGAGGCAGCGTGCATTTCTCCAAGGATTCATTCAAGCGTGACGACGGCACAACCATCTTTGGCGAGCTGGTGAAACTGACGCCCAACGGATGGGCGCTTCCTCCGCTCCATGGTTATGTCAAATCCCTTTCGCAGGAACACGGTGTGCTTTATCTCGCCGATGAAGAGATTTTAAAGATCCATGTCGGTGATGTTATCGGCGTTCTTCCGGTCCACGCCTGCCTTGCGGCAGATGCGATGGGCGAATACCGGACGCTGGAGGGAAGGGTGATTAAGATGATGATGAAGGCGGAGTAGGAACTGAAAACCTTATTGTGTAATACTGAGAGTTTAGTGATAGCTGAATAGATCTTTGACTTCTATTTGGAGGCCTTTAGCAATCTCAAGTAAGGTACAAAGCGTGGGGTTTATTTGACCCGTTTCGATTCTTGCAATTTGGGAAAGACTCAAGCCTGAAGAATAGGCCAGTTCTTCCTGTGTATATTTTTTGCTTCGCCTAATTCTCTGCAAATTCTTCCCAAACTGAAGAAGTGCCTCTTTGTCCCTGAAATTCACAGGGCCAAATCACTGGTAGATGCTACTCCTTTATTATAGCATATTTGCTATAATTCATATATTTCCTTAGTTTAGCTAAACAAATAATTATGAATATGCTCAACCACAAGCTCACTCGAATTCTAGGATTCTTTGTTTTGATTGCCCTTTACAGCTGTGAAAATCAAAATGATGTTTCCTCGCAGGTGATGTCACAACAGAAAGTTGTGGAAATCATTCAGCAAGATCCTAACTTTGTGCAATCTTTGGTTGGAATGAAGGGGCTCAATACTATAATTGATCGCCAGCTTAGTGGAATATCTAAAAAGGAAATGAAACGTTTGGCTCTGAATGCAAAAGCTAATCCCTCAGTAGATGTGTCAAGCCAAATTATTTCATTAATAGGCTTCAAATCAAACCACGAATATATTGAGTACCACAAACTCAAAATCGCTCTACCTTTGTTTCTTGTTTACATGAATCTGGAGAAGATGCATGTTGGCCGGGATCAAGTAACTGAAGCCTTATACGAACTCCTAAAGTTAGACCCGGATGGAATCAGAAGTCATCAGTCAATTGCGCAAGCGAGAGTCGACTGTCCTGGATATGATTGGTGTGTAAACCAGCAATACTATTATTATTCTGTTAACCTATATGATTGTTTTCATGGTATTGGTGGTGTAGTGGTAGGTGTGGATTACTGCGTAGCTGATGCCAGCATGGGTCTGTCTATTGGGCTTATTCAATGTACTACCCAATGTTTACTTGGTCCGATATAGAATGAAATTTATTCTGTTACTTCTGTTTCAAGCTTCTTGTATTTGCTTAGCATCGGCGCAGGCTAGCAAGCAGGAAGAATTGCGAAGAATAGATGAATTCATTAAGGCAAGTGAGCCGGAGGAGGCTAGGTTCTTGAAGCAACTTTATCAATACTTTGCTCCACTGACAGTTTGCAGCACTTGTACGGAGGATGAAAGAACAAGGCTGACGTTACTCGAGTGTACAACCTATCTTGAGAATAGGAGAAAAGTGTATTCAGAACTCGGTCGCATTCGACGATCTGGAGTTTCCGATTGTCAAAAATTGGACTCAGCCCGAAGAGCCCTTTCCATCAAGTATTGTTTGCCCACCTTGGACTTTGTTGATGAATATTATGAAAAGAAAGTCAGGGAAATATTTGGTGCAATGCGTAAGGAAAACTAAAGAAAGCTGATATCCACATTCAGCGGATAACGCATCAGATAATCCAATGCATCCTGAACCGTCATGCCTTCGAACAGCACCTTGTACAGGGTGTCGGTGATGATCGGCCTGACTTTGTAATATTCCCCGCACTTCTTGGCGATGCGGATGGTGTTCACGCCTTCAGCCACTTCCTGCATGTCTTCCAGGATGTCGGCCAGTTTCTCGCCCTTGGCCAGGCGATAGCCTACGGTGAAGTTCCGGCTCATGGGACTGTTGCAGGTGGTTACGAGGTCGCCGATGCCGGCCACACCGAGAAACGTCTTGGTTTCGCCGCCGAGGGCCTTGCCGAGGTAAACCATTTCAACGGCCCCCCGGCTGACGAGAAGCCCTTTCGCATTTTCCCCATATCCCAGGCCGCTCAGCGCGCCTGACGCAATGGCGATGATGTTCTTCAGTACCCCGGCGATTTCAACGCCCTCCAGGTCATAATTCTCATACACCTGGAAGCGGTCATTCCGCAACAGCCGCTTACCGGTTTGTATCACCTCCTGGAAATGACTGGCCACCACAGTAGCCCCGGGCTGCCGCTGTGATAATTCTTTGGAAAGGTTCGGACCGGCCAGGCAGCCGACACGGACCACGAGGCTCTCTTCACGAATCACCTCGCTCATGGTCTTCACCTGGGTCCGGTTGAGGGTCTCAACCGATTCGATGGTCTCGCCTTTGGGCAGGGTGATGTCAAAACCCTTGGTGCCGTGGATCAGGATGTGATAGGGGTGAAGGTAGGGTGAGAGTTTTTTCATCATCTCGCGGAAGTGCGTGGAGGGCACGATCGGGAAAATGACGTCGCACTGGCTTGCGAGGTATTCGAGGTCGTTGGTGGGCAGCACATTCTCGTGCATCGGGTGGCCTTTGTTCTCCTGCTTGTCCAGGATCTTCTTTACCACTTTCTCATCACGGGCGTAAAGCAGCACTTTTCGGTTGATGGCCAGGATATTCGCAATGACCGTTCCGAAGTTGCCTGCCCCGATGACACCGACGGGTTTGTCAGATGAGCTGCTCAAGGTCGTAGCCCACGAGGCGGTTGTGATAGTAATAGAGGACGTTCAGGTCCTGGGTGATGATGTCTCCCTTTTTGTTCCGCAGGAGCGGACGCTTGAGGTGGAAAATGCCCACATTCTCAAGTCCTCTCCGGATAACAATGTCCAATTCGCCTTTCAGGTGGGTAGCAAGGTGTACTTTACCATTGTCTTTCATGTGGTAGAGTTCTTTTCTCACCTTCTTGAAAACATCCTTGAATTCGTCATAAGGGATAGCAAGTTCTTCTTCCGGCAGGCGCAATACACCAAACAGGTCGAGTTTGGGATGCTTCCGCAGCCACATTTCAAAAGCGACGAAGGCGACCAGGTGACTGGCAAAGACGCGGTTGATGCGGTGGTATTCGCTGACGATCCGGGATGAAAGCATCCTGGTGTATTCATTCTCCCGCTGCTTGTCGACGGTGACAACGCCATTGGTCATAAAGTACTCGCGTGCGCTAAGCTTGTTGCCTTTGGCATCAAGGCTGTGGCCCTCATCGTCAACATAGTTTCCCATGACGTCCAGGCCGGGGCCGATGGATACCGAGATGCTTGACCCTTTGGTAAAGAATTTGAAAAGAAACTTCACAAGCTGGAAGCTTCCGTAGTTGTCCTGCTCGGCAAAGTAACGGTCCTGTCCTTTCACCTGCAGGTAATCTTCCACGAGTTCAGGAGCCTCCAGGACAAAGTGGTAATTCAGGGTGACGGGCACCACAAAAATTTTGCGGGGCTCTTCCTTGCCGCTTTCCATGTACAGGTTTCGCTGGGCCTCAATGGTTGTGCTCAACAGGCCGAGTTTCAGTTGTTTTTCAATGACGCCCGACCGCGAACGCGTTCCGCCGGGGAAGAAAAGACTGTGCGCACCTTTTTGAATGGCCAGGTTGGAATACATCTTCAGCGTTTCAAGGTAGGGCAGGTTCTTCTTTCTCCTGTCAACCTTGTATGCGCCAAGGCTGTTCATGAAGTAAGCGAAAATCTTGATGTTGAACAGGTTCAGGCCGGCGCCGTAGAGAAAGGCAGGCAAGCCGAGGGCGTGAATCACCCAGCCGATGAGTATGCTGTCCAGGTTGCTGAAGTGTGTGGGCACCATCACGACTGTTCCTTTCCGGGCGAGTTTGCGCAGCATCTTCACCCTGCCCACGATGTGGATCTTGTCCTGGAGTGCGTACTGGCTCCTGAAGTAGGCGCCGAATTTTTTTACCCGTGCGCCGTTGAGCAGGCGGCCAAACCAGAACTTGATGGCTTCCCGTGCAAATTTGTAGGAATTGGGCTTGAAGCTGCCGGCGATCTCATTGGCATACCGGCTGACGATCTCCTGCAGGATTTCCTCCTCTTTCTTGCTGGCCTCATCCTGGCTCTTGTTGCTGAGTTCAATCAGTTCATTCTTGACGTGTAACCAGAACTTAGGTTCGTCCTTGGGGTCGACCCGCCAGCGGTTCCGTTTCAGCCTGTTCTGTTCGCGGAAAACTGTCGCTTCAAGTTCTTCAATCAGCTGCTTCCGGGACGGGCGAAGAATCCTGATTTGCTCGATGGCCTTCTGTGTGACTTCCTCAAGGAATTCCTTGCGGTTCTTGCTGAGCTGGTAGACCGGCCAATCGGGAATGCCCTCCAAAATGGGCTCGTACCCTATGTTTTTGTTCTTCTTTTCGACTAGTATCTCCGCCATAATGATAGACTGGGCGTCAAAGTTAGAAAGTTTGTGAACATTCAGATTTTCGCTATGGCTTCATGGACCGATTGCCCCATTTCATCGAAACGGCGCAGGGCTGCCTGGATGAATTCTTCGGACAGGACCTGCCTGATGTCGTCTTCCGAGGTGAGGTCATATTCCTGGATCTTGAAGGTCTGCTCCATCGACCCTTGTTCCAGTTTGATAATGTACCGGTTGTTCCAATGGTAGAGGGTGATCTTACATCCGGGATGTGTTATTTCTCCTATGACTCTCATGGTATTATATAAAGATAGTACAAAGGCCTTGCCTCCGGGGCGCAGCGCTCTGGCGGACAATGTCCTCCTACGCGAAGTGCTACGGCGGACAATGTAGTAAACCCGGAGAGAATTATGTCAAATTATGGGAAGAGTGGAGAATCGCTGGTGCAGGATTTCCAGGCTATTGATCGGGGAGTCCTTCGGAAGAAGCCACTGATCAAGCAAGGTGGCATACACCTGCCTGAAGTCTATGTCGTGAATCAGGTCACCGTCATCGAGCCTGGACAGGTCTGGCGGGCCATTGAGGAAACCTGGCCTTTTTAACTTTCCCCCGATCAGAAACAGGTTGTTGGCAGTTCCGTGGTCCGTGCCGCCGCTGGCATTCTCTTCTGCCCGTCTTCCGAATTCAGAAAATGTCATGATCATCGTTCGGTCAAAGTTGCCGGTGGCCTTGAGGTCCTTCACGAGACTGGCCACGGCTTCCGAGTACACGGTCAGCAATCGTTCCTGCTGCCCTGCCTGGCGCACGTGCGTGTCGAAGCCGGAGAGCGATGCATAGTATACCCTGGTTTTAATGCCCGACTGAATTAACTCTGCCATGGTCTTCAACCGCTGTGCGAATTCAGTGTTAGGGAATTCGGTTTGGGAACGAACAACTTGCGACCGGTCATAAATGTATTTCGCGTTGGACGCCGTTTCTGCCATCGTCTTGTACAGGTAATCGAGTGTGGGTTCGGCGGCGTGACCTTCGGATATCTTTTGATAGAATGGCGCCTGGGTGACCTGGTAAAGTTTGGCAGGATCTTTCATGGCCATGCCCTTGACGCTGGCGCCGCGCATGGCAAGCCCCAGGGAGTCGTCGATCTCTACCGCGGTGTGTGAGCCGCAGTCTTCGCAGTTGGAGTCCAGGTAGCGGCCGATCCAGCCGGTTGACAGGTATTCATCCGACTGACTGGCGGTCTGCCAGATATCCATCGAACGGAAATGGGACCTGTCTGGGTTGGGGTATCCAACATTGTTAATGATGGTAAGCAGTCCGTCATCATACATCCCTTTCAATCCGGTCATCGCTGGATTGAAGCCGAGGCTATCGGTTGCGCGCAGTACCTTGTCTGCCCCGATGCCCAGGGTTGGCCTCAACCTGTAATAAATGTCATTGCGGTAAGGCACGATGGTATTCAATCCGTCGTTGCCGCCGGATAACTGAAGCACCATGAGGATGCGGTCGCTTGATTCAATGAAGGCGGGATGTTCCCAGGCTTTCAAAAACTGAGGCACCAGCATCGTACCGGATGCGGCAAGCATTGATCTCTGGAGGAATCTTCTTCGCGACAGGTTCTCCATGGTCAGCACATTTGATAGTCGGGCAGGGACATGAATCCGATAAAAGCCCGCTTGACAAGTTCAATGTCATTCGGAGCCAGGCGGGCATAGTTCAAAACATGGTCGCGGCTGGCGAGTGTTGCCGGCCTGGCCAGCAGGAAATTTTCTATAGCTGACAATGTCTGATCAGCGGAAGGCTGTGTGAACCGTTCAGCCAAAGCAGTCCAGTCAACCCGGCAATGGAGTTTCTTCCGGCCCGGTGCCTCGGTGCCAAGGCCATTGGCGTCGCCGTCGTCAGTTGCTTCAAAATCTGTTTCTATACCTCCGAACAAGACCATCGGCAGTGCCAGGCGGAAGGTGAGGCTTGAGCTGTCGATCCAGTCTTTCCCTGCAGGCCATCCGCTTACATTGGGAGGATAGAAGGCCACCTGCCCGAGGGCCCGCTGCAGGAAGACCATGCTTTGTGGGTTATCGAATTTGGCGGAGGTGTGAAGTTGAATGCCAATGAGGAGATCAAGCGGAGATTTGATCCTGTTTCCCGTGTTGGCAGGATCATTGAATTCCTTCGAAAGGAAAACAGTCTGCATCAATTCGTCAATATTATAGCCTGATCGGAAGAAAGCCTCAGACCAATCATGGAGTGCCTGGCTGGATATGTTTTGATCCGATATGAAGTACCGGTAAATTTTCCTGGTGATGAACTGGGCTGTGGTTTTGTCATCCAGGATCTCATCGAGGATGCCTTCCCCGTTGAAGTCCCGGGTCTTGCCCCGGAATGTCTTCTGACCGAAGTCGTGCTGCCGGATGTGAAACTGGTAGTGTCCCCGGATGTTAAATCCCCAGCCGGTGAAAGCCCGCGCCGCTTCTTTCACATCCGCTTCGGTGTAATTGCCCCGGCCAAGGGTGAACAATTCCATGACTTCACGGGCAAAGTTTTCATTGGGATGTCCCTTCCTGTTTTGCTGGTTGTTGAGGAATTGCAGCATGGCCGCATCTTTGGAGACACTGACCAGCAGGTGACGGAAGTTGCCGAAGGCATGGGTACGGATGGTGTTGTTAAGTTCCTGGGCGAAGTAGGGCACCAGCGTCCGGCAGGCGAAGTGGCCATGCCAGAAGAATGTCATGCGTTCTCGCAGGCCTGGCTGTTCGACCAGCCGGTCCATCCAGGCCAGGTTGAGTTTCATCAGTCCGGCCCGCGACTTGCCCAAAAAATCCTTGATCATTTGATTTCGGGTGGCTTCGATGGTGGACAAGCCATACTGCTCAATATCCGGCGGATCGACAGCGGCCAGGGGCATGATTGTTTTGGACTGGTCGAGGAGTGCGCCATAGCTGGCTAGAGCAGGGTTGAGCGTCAGGCCAAATGAGGCGCGGTTCAGCAGGTGCTTTACCTCAGGCTGGGGGAGGGAGATTTTCATGAATGCAACTCACCCCTTTAGAGTAACCCGCACTGCGGAAGTTTAACGGCTGTATCACCTTTATTCAAATATTTAAGACGAATGATCGTTTTTCAGGTGGGAGCGGTAAATTGTTCCGGATTGTGGCCACAAGAACGGCCCGGATTATTGTAATTTTACGGTAGTCAACCTTGGAGTTTCTTTGGATTAACCACGAGAGGATGCAGATGCGACAATTGGTTCTGGTAGTGTTGCTGGTTTTGACGGCTTCCCTCTCGGTCACAGCGACCCACCTTCGCGCAGGAGAAATTACCATCACCCGTGAGAGTTGCACCAGCCTCACTTTTAATGTGTGCATCACGGTCTATACCAACACGGGTTCTGAAATCAGGTTTGGAGACGGGGTGCTGGACTGGGGCGACGGCAGTGCTCCCCATATTACACCTACCATTGAAAATACCCTGCGCCCGGACCTTGGCCCCGACATTGGCACCGTTACGTATTGCAAGAAACACACCTATTCGGGCCCCGGGAGATATGTCATCAGTTACCTGGAGCCAAACCGCAATGCAGGCATCCTCAACATGTTCAACTCCGTCGAGACCAGATTCTACATGGAGTCAGTTATCAACATCGACCCATTCCTGGGATGCGACAACAGTCCCCGCCTCCTCGTGCCTCCCATCGACAAGGCCTGTACGGGTGCGGCGTGGTATCACAACCCCGGCGCCTACGATCCTGACGGCGACAGCCTTTCCTATGAACTGACCATTCCCAAAAGAGACAAGGGAATTGACGTGAACAATTACCGGGCACCCAATGCAAAGGAATTCTATGACCGCGTCGGCATCAATTATGGTACGGCCAACGAGGCTGGAAACGGTCCGCCCACCTTCGCCATTAACCCCGTTACCGGAACCATACTCTGGGACGCCCCGGGCGCGGCAGGACAATACAACATTGCTTTCATTATCAAGTCGTGGAGGAAAGTGAGCGGTATCTGGATCAACCAGGGCTACGTTATCCGCGACATGCAAATCATCGTCGAAGACAAGTGCAAGAATAAGAGGCCGGAGCTCCAGGTTCCTCCGGATATCTGCGTGGAGGCCGGCACCAAGATCACGGCCCAGATTTTCGGAACGGACCCAGACAATGACCTGGTTAAGATTGAAGCATTTTCCCAGGTATTCAGCATTCAACCTTCACCGGCGACCTTCACAACACCCAAAAAATGGCAACAGACCGGACCATCATTCACGGCCAAAGGTGATTTTGTCTGGCAGACCAAATGTGAGCACATCAAGGACCAGCCCTACCAGGTAGTTTTTAAGATAACAGACAGCACCGCCACCGGGGTATCCAAGGGGCCAAAGCTTGTACAATTCAAAACATGGAACATCCGCGTCGTTGGACCCAAACCGAAATGGAAGGATGCTTTTGTAGTCCCTGCCAAGCGCCAGGCTAAACTGGAATGGAAGCCTTACATGTCGAAGAAGACACCGATACCGGAGCCATGCGCGAATGCGCAGACCATGCAGGTCTGGAGAAAGATAGACCAGGATCCTTACTCGCCACCGCAGTGTGTCACGGGCATGCCCAGCTTCCTGGGTTATACCAAGATTGATGAAGTTCCTGTTTCCCAATTGAAATACACCGATACCAACGGCGGCAAAGGCCTGGCCGTGGGAGCCCGTTATTGCTATCGCCTGGTTGCCGTTTTCCCGCTGCCGGGAGGAGGCGAGAGTTACGTTTCCACAGACACCTGCCTGGCTCCGATCCTGGCCGATGCTCCCGTGATTACCAATGTCACGGTTGACAAAACCAATGATAAGACCGGACAAATTTCTGTGAAATGGCGGTCGCCTTTTGACATTGACAAAATACAGTTCCCTCCGCCTTACCGGTACAAGGTTTACCGTGCGGAAGGGTTTACCGGCAACAACAAACTGGTGCCGGCATTTACAGGAACCATCCCTGACTCTACCTATACGGACACCGGGCTGAACACCACAGAGATTACCTACAATTACCGCGTGGTCTTGTATGACAACACCAATCAGCCCATTGATACGTCAGCCATTGCCTCCGCCGTGAGGCTTGAAGCCAAGCCGCAGTTTAAGCAGATCGAGCTCAACTGGGCAGCCAGTGTGCCATGGACGAACCGGAGTCCGAAATTCCCGAGGCATTTGATTTACCGAGGACCGGAGAATGCAACGGAAAATCAGCTGGTGCTGATCGACAGCATCAACATTACATCCGGCAAATACATGTATGTCGATTCCGGGCAATTCAACAATACGCCCTTAAGCAATGACCTGGTGTATTGCTACCGCATCATGACAAAGGGATCCTACGGAAACCCAAAGATCAAGGCGCCGCTGCTCAATTTTTCGGAGATCAATTGTGCTCAGCCCAACGACAAAGAACCTCCCTGCAAAATTAACCTGAACATCAAGGCCATCGCTTGCGATCAGTACATTTTGACACAGCCTTGCGATCCGAAAGTTTTCAGCAACACCGTTACCTGGAACCTCCCCACAGACCTGGCTTGCCGGCAGGATATCCGGAGCTACAATATTTATGTGTCTTCACAGGTGGGGGGCGAGTTCAGCCTGTATGTGCAAAGTGTGAAAGACACTTTCTATATCGACGCGAACCTGCCTTCTTTCGCCCGTTGCTACAAGGTGTCTGCTGTTGACCGCGCCGGAAATGAAAGTGAACTCAGCGATCCGTATTGCTTTGATAACTGCCCTTACTATGAACTGCCGAATGTGTTTACACCCAATGGAGACAATTGCAATGAGTTGTTCAGTGCCTACAGCGACCGTCAGGCGGTGGATGAAAACGGCAACGGCCCCTGCGGACCGATTGACCCGACCAAGGTACGCACACGATGCGCCCGTTTCGTGGAGGGTGTCAACTTCACGGTGAGCAACCGGTGGGGCAAAGAGGTGTATACTTACCAGTCCGGAAACGAGCGATCGATATACATCGACTGGGACGGCAAAGACAACAGCGGCAAGGAACTGGCAGCTGGGGTGTACTATTACAATGCCGAGGTCACCTTCACCGTGGTCGATCCTGCCAAGAAGACTCGGAATATTCGCGGGTGGGTGCAGATTGTGAGGTAGGTTGGTGGCTGGTTGCTGGTGTCTGGTTGCTGGACCGACCACTGATTACCGATTACCCGATTACCGATAACTGATTACCTTGCGGTCAAAATATTTCAGCCATGAAAGCTTACATCTTTCCCGGACAAGGGGCTCAGTTTACCGGCATGGGCAAAGACCTATATGAGTCTGATGCTAACGCCAAGGCACTCTTCGAACAGGCCAACAGCATTCTTGGATTTCGCATTACCGATACGATGTTTGGCGGGACAGCCGATGAACTCAAGCAGACCAATGTGACGCAGCCGGCCGTATTCATTCACTCCGTCGTCGCCGCCTTGTGCAATGCGTCGTTTGCACCTGAGATGGTGGCCGGGCATTCGCTGGGTGAGTTTTCGTCACTGGTGGCCAACAAGGCCCTGACTTTTGAAAACGGATTGAAACTGGTATCCAAGAGGGCCCAGGCTATGCAGCGGGCCTGCGAGATCAACCCCTCCACCATGGCCGCGATCATGGGTCTGGATGATAAAATCGTTGAAGAAATCTGCGCGTCGATCACGGACGAAGTCGTGGTGGCCGCGAACTACAACTGCCCGGGGCAGCTGGTGATATCCGGTTCAATGAATGGCATTGCCGTGGCGTGTGAAAAGATGAAGGCGGCTGGTGCGAAGCGTGCGTTGCCGTTGCAGGTGGGAGGGGCGTTTCATTCACCGCTCATGGAGCCGGCCCGTGAAGAGCTGGCGAAGGCCATCGAGTCTGCTCACTTCAGTGTGCCGGTTTGCCCGATCTATCAAAATGTGAACGCACTCCCGTCAAAGGATGTATCCATTATCCGCAAGAACCTGATCGCCCAGCTCACTTCTCCTGTGCGCTGGACGCAGTCCGTGCAGAACATGGTGAAGGATGGAGGCAAAGTGTTCATCGAATGCGGTCCCGGCAAGGTACTGCAGGGACTGGTAAAGAAGATTGCTCCGGAGGCGGAGATAGCCGGAACCTAATTCGTGGACCACTGACTTTTGCATTTTACATTCAATATTTTACATTCTGCATTATTCTTACTTGATCCATGCAAGGAATTCAGAATGTAAAACTCCAAATGAAGAATGTAGAAGTGAGATCCATCCTCACGCCCTGGCAAGGTGCTTTGGAACTGGTGAAGAAGATCGCTCCGGAGGCAGAGGTGGGCGGAGTGTGATAGCAGGGCTACCTGACTTCACCCTTTCCACTCTTTTACTTCCAGCTTATCCGCACACTCCTCCAGCAGCTGCGTCATATTCTTCTTCAAGACCGGGTGTTGGAACTCCGGCGCAATCTCGGCCATCGGCACCAGTGTAAACCGCCGTTCTGCAATGGCCGGGTGAGGAACGGTGAGGTCGCCTGAATGAATGATGTGTTCTCCGTAGAACAGGATATCAATGTCCAGGGTGCGGCTGGCCCATTTTTTGGTTCGAACGCGGCCGAGGGAGGATTCAATGTCCAGGATGGTGTTGAGCAGGTGATGGGGATCGAGTTTCGTTTCCAGCCCGGCCACCTGATTCAGGAAGGCTGGCTGTTCGGCGTTGCCCCACGCCGATGTTTCATACAGGGCGGACAGGGCGAACAGCTTACCACACCTGGCGGCCAGCAGCTGCCGGGCCTTTTCAAGGTAATCCGGCCGGTTGCCCTTATTTGAACCTAAAAGCAGGAATGCACGTACCATGCATGTATTGTTCTGGTTGACCTGTCTGTAAAATTGATATTTTTGCGCTCTAATTCACCCTTATGAGTTTTTTAAAGTCGTTTCTTGCTTCCTGCCTCGGAACATTCGTGGCCCTGGGCCTCCTGATCTTTGTCTCCATTGCCGTCATCGCCAGCCTCTCGGCTGACGGGGAAGTGACCCTCGCCGACCATTCCGTCCTCCACCTGAAACTGGATGCCCCGGTAGCCGAACTGGAAGTGGATGATCCGCTCGCTGAAGTATTTCCCGGCGCTGGCGACCAAAGCTACGGATTGCTGCAGATGAAGCAAGTGATTCGGTATGCCAAGACCGATCCCAAAATTGAAGGCATTTACCTCAACACGGCCGTGCCCATGGCGGGTATCGCCACCCTGCAGGAACTGCGCGAGGCAATCATCGATTTCAGATCTTCCGGCAAGTGGGTGATTGCCTACTCCGACTATTTTTCAGAAGGAGGTTACTACCTGGCGTCTGCCGCTGACAAAGTCTACCTGAATCCCGAAGGCGAAGTAGAGCTCAATGGCCTGGCAACCGAAGTGGTCTTTTTCAAAAAGCTTTTCGACAAACTTGAAATCAAGCCCCAGGTTTTCAAGGTTGGGGATTTCAAGAGCGCCGTAGAGCCCTTTATCCGGGAAGACCTGAGCGAGGAGAACAAGCTGCAGCTGAACTCCATCCTGGGATCTATCTACGCCGATATGCTTCACGATATCTCCGATTCGCGAAAGATTCCCTACGAGAAGCTGAAGGAAATGGCCGACAAGATGCTGGTCAGGAATGCGGATGGGGCTGTAGCCAACGGGCTGGTTGACTCGCTCTACTACGATGACCAGGTGAAAGATGAAATGAGGACAAGGCTCAAGCTCGACAAGAAGCGTTCGGTTTCCCTGGTCCGGTATAGCCAATACAAGAAGTCGTATAAAGAGGAGAGCACTTCCAAGAACGAGATTGCTGTCATCGTAGCCGATGGAGACATAATGCCCGGCAGGGCAGACCAGGGCGTGGTTGGATCGACAACCATGGTACAGCAGTTGCGCAGGGCCCGCAACAACGACAACGTGAAAGCGATTGTGTTCCGCATCAATTCTCCCGGCGGTGTATTCCAGGCCGGCGACATGATGTGGCGCGAGGTGATGCTGGCGAAACAGCAGAAGCCCATCATCGCGTCCATGGCCGACTATGCCGCTTCCGGCGGATACTACCTGGCGATGGGTTGCGATACCATCGTGGCGAGGCCGACGACCATTACGGGATCCATCGGTGTGTTCAGCGTGCTCTTTGACCTGAGTCACTTCATGGACAACAAACTGGGCATTACCTCCGAGGAAGTGAAGACCGGTGAGATCGGTGAGATGATTACCGTTACCCGCTCACTCACCGACGTGGAGAAGAACATCTGGCAGACGCGCACGAATGAAATCTATGAGACATTCACCAGGAAAGCTGCTGAAGGACGGCACATGAGCCAGTCGGATCTAAAGAAGATTGCATCCGGCCGGGTGTGGACGGGCTCGCAGGCCAAGGACAACGGTTTGGCTGATGTGCTGGGCGGCTTTGATGACGCCGTGAGGATCGCGGCGGAGAAGGCAGGGATTGGCCAAGACTACAAGCTTCGGTACTATCCTCGTCCCAGGCCGTTGCTCGACCGCCTGATGAACAGCTATGAGGAGAATACCAAGACAGAGGCCATGCAAAGCCAGCTGGGTGAATATTATCCCTGGTATCAGCAGTGGCAGAAGGTGAAGGATTACCAGGGGGTGCAGGCGAGGATGGGGGTTCAGTTTACGGTGAAGTAATTCGATAATTCGGTAATGTATTAATTTGAAAATGGCTGCTACTGGCCTTATTTTCAAATTGCTTTGTGATGGTTCACGTTGAGGAATTTCTCAAAACGAATAATATAGAGTTCGTACTCCACGAGCATCCCCCGGTTTACACCTGCGACGAACTGGAGCAATACCATGTTCCTGGACTAGCCTGTAAGAATCTATTTCTCCGAGATCAAAAGAAGCGGCGCTATTTCCTGGTCATCCTGCCAGCCTCCAGCAAAACTGATTTAACAAGACTGGGCGAGGTGCTTGGGGAGCGGAAGCTTTCTTTTGCCAATCCTGAATCATTGAAAGAGAAGCTGGGCGTGGAGCCGGGTGCCGTATCTCCGTTCGGACTGCTCCATGATGTCGCTGCCAGCATCGAGGTTTACATCAACAAAAAAGTTCATGATGCCCCGCTGGTGCATTTTCATCCCAACCGGAATACGGCGTCGCTGGAATTGACCGGGGAGATGTTTCGCGCTTACTTAAGCACCCTTAAAAACACGATCGTTGTGATGAAATGATGGCGTTCTGAAATCTAACGAGAATTCGATAATGTGTTAATTCGGTAATGAATTAATGACATCACAAACATCAATTCTTTACGGGGCCAAGGTATTTGTCAAACCAGCCCAGCGATTCCCGGATCAATTCTGTCCTGGGTACCAGGTGACCGGCCTCATAGATGATGATCTTCTTGTCCTTAGCCTGAGTGCCGAGCAGGTTGAACATGGGCTTCTGAGAAGTCTCCACCGGGAAGAACATGTCGTGCTTGCCATTTAACATCAATACCGGCTGGCGGACCCTGGGCAGGAAATTCAGCTGGTCCACTTCTGGGAGAGATTCATTCATTTCCATTCCGCCCACGTGAAGGACGATTGCTTTTATCCTGGTTTCAATGGCCGGCAGGATTCCGCCCATGTAGCCGCCCCAGCTCCAGCCAAAGAAACCGAGTTTGTTGGCTGTGATGTCATCCCTCGTTTCAAGGTAATCGATGGTCCGCCCGAGGTCTTTGCGCCACATGATGACGTGGTCACGGTAAAAAACGGAATTGTCAGCCAGGTCGGAGTTCAGCTCATCCCTGCGCTCGAATGTACCCTTGAATATTGGCAGGATGAGAGCCCTTCCGCTTTTGAGAAAAAAGTCCAGCCGGCGAACAACGTTGCTCCCTTCGATCTTGTCTATGTAGATTACGTTTGAGCCAGGGAAGTAGATGATCGGCTGATAGGGAGGTTTTGATTCCCTCGGCAGGAACAGGTACACTTCGAGCTTGTCATTGGCGTAACCAGCGTCCATGGTCACCTTCTCCACTTTCCAGATCCCGGTGTCGGCCATCGCCTTTACCTCTGCGTTCAGGGGAGTCTTGTCGTAAGCGTACTGGCGGAGGAAGATATTGAAGGTCTTGTCATCAACGGGTTTTTCTTTCAGGTAATCGCGGAAAGCGAAATTGGCCGGCGCGGTTAATACCGCGAGTGTTGTGTCGCCCGGCAGCGCTTTCATGCAGCGGAAACCGTTGGTCATGGACCGGTCAAGGCCTTCTGCCGAATAGGCATCGTTGAAGGAGTAGGTCGGATCATTCCAACCGCCGCCGAGGGTATAATAGAATCCTTTCTGTTGCCTTTCATTGAGGCACCACTCCCTGACGTTTCCAGCCAGGTCATAAATACCATAGGAACTGATTCCTTCCTGGCTTCCAACAGCAGTGGTTGAGGTTCCGTTGAAGTTGCTGAGGGGGATGATGCTCAGCGTTCGGTTTGTTTCAGCAATCAAGCTCCAATGGTAGATCGTGGGAAGTTGCTTTCCCGCGAAAGCGGCATAAGCAGCAGCCTCATACCAGGAGATGCCGCCTACCGGATGGTCCGCTTTTCCGTTGGGATAACTTCCCACTTCCCATCCCGCAGGGCCAGGGTTTCCCGTCTTGTCGATGAAAAGTTTCATGGCCTGCTCCCAGGAGATTTGCTTTCCACCTGAAAGGATGGGGAAGGTCCAATGGCTTTTGTTTTGATACCCCCCGGCATCCACAAAACGCTTAAACTCTTTGTTGCTCACTTCGAACCGGTCCACCAGAAATTCCCCAACGCCTTTGCCTCCATGCTGCTCCAGCCCCACAATGTTCACGGTTGCTGTCCTTGCGGGAATACGGACCATGTTGTCGGGCAATGTGCCAAGACTGTCCAACGTAAGGGAAGTTTCAGTCATCACCCGCCCGGACGTCAGGATGATGGTTTCATATCCTTGTTTTTCTACCCTGACACGGATGCCAAAGGGAAACCGCAGTTCTTTAAAGGGTGTAGTGCCAATTATTTTCCAATCATCACCCGGGCGATCGTAGTCTTTCCAGGAAACCGCTGCTCCGGGAGGATCGGTCGTAATGGAAACGCGGCGCGAAATCTTTGGCCAAAGTGTGATCAGCGCGGAATCATCGGGGATGTACCGGGCTGCTTCCGTTGCCATTTCGAATGCACGGGGAGGTGCATTGAAGTTATCGTCCACCAGCTTTTGAATGGCGGGGAGAAGTTCATTTTTGGCTTTCTGTTTGTTCATCCACGATGGAACGAGGAAGAATCCGGCGACTGCCAGCAGCAGCACAGGGACGCCGACCAGCCACAGGACGTTCTTCTTGCCCGTGCCTTCTGATTTTTCTGGTGAATCTCCTGCCGGGACCTGTTGTTTGACATCCGCATGGACGGGGCCGGCTTTCTTTTCAGCAGTATGCTGCACCACCGGACCTTGAAAGTTCTTGAGCCCATTAATAATCTCCTTGACGGCCCGCGCCACTTTGTTCACCTGGTCGCGGTACAGGATCTGGGTGGGCGATTTGATTTGTTCGTCATCCTTCGCGCGCAGGGGTCGGTTCACACCAGGCAGCCGGTAGATGAAATCCACCGGGCGCATCACTTCTTCGGTTTCCTTTTCGAAAATGGCTATGTCTTCGGGGTCAAGGTCGTGGATGCGGATGGGCAGGACCCGCCCGGCAATGTTTCCGCCTGCTACTCTGACGTTTTTACCAAATTGGTCCGCAGCGATCTGGCGGTTGAAGGCACAGAACTCATTCTGCCAGGCGAAACTTTTCGGGTCGCAATAGGTTTGCGAGATGATGGGGATGATGATGAGGCTCTTCAACTTGCCCTCCAGGCTCCGGTTGACGTTGTGCGTCTCCAGAAGGCCGTCGTGCGGGTTCTCATCAAAGTAGATGGAAACGTCTTCCTTGAAGGTGGCCTCCAGTTCCTTTTTGAGGTTTGAAACAAATTCGGTTACCCAGCCGTCGTACTTGTTGTCTTTCTGACGGTAGCTGATAAATATGTCGTATTCGAAGTCGGGGAGGAGTGATGGCATGATCAAATATAGTAATTTGAAAATGCTATAGCTCGGTAATTCGGTAATGAATTAATTTGAAAAATGATACGGCGGCCGTCATTTGCCTCAACCCAAGGTTAGTGGCTAAATATAACAAGTCTTCGAATTCGCTAATTACCGAATTGCCGAATTATGAAATTGTCGAAAGGCGGATGGAATGCAACTGATCACTGATTACCACTCCCCTCAATCCACCGGTAAAATCACGCTGAACACGGACCCTTCCCCTTCCCGCGTCTCCACGTTAAGTTCTCCGCCGTGTGCCTTCACTATGTCATAGCTCATGGACAGCCCCAAGCCGGTACCTTGCCCGGTAGGCTTGGTGGTAAAGAAGGGCTGGAAAATCTTGTCCAGGACCTTTTGAGGAATCCCGTTGCCGTTGTCCCGTACAGAAACCGAGACGCTGTCACCCTGCTTCTTTGTAGTCACGGTCACGGTGGGTTCATACCCGGTGGGTAGGAGTTTCTTTTTCTCAGTGACCGCATAAAATGCGTTGGTGATCAAGTTTAGGATGACCCTTCCTATATCCTGTGGGACGACCGGGACGGCGTTGATAGCGGGGTCAAAGTCCGTTTTCATAGCCGAATTGAATGACTTGTCCTTTGCGCGGAGTCCGTGGTAAGCGAGGCGCAGGTATTCATCGGCCAGGACGTTGATGTCGGTGGGCTCTTTAACGCCGCTGCTGCTGCGGCTGTGCTGGAGCATGCCTTTGACGATGGCGTCGGCACGCTTGCCGTGAAATACAATTTTGCTTTCGTTCTCGTCAATGGTATCGGCAATGGCTTTGGCCTCGTCGATATTTCCCCTGGCCAGGGCTTCTTTCATTTCTGTGATGAGTTCTGAATTTACCTCCGAGAAATTATTGACGAAGTTTAAGGGGTTTTGAATTTCATGGGCGATGCCGGCAGTCAGTTCTCCCAAGGATGCCATCTTCTCCGACTGCACCAGCTGTGCCTGTGTGATGCGCAGTTCTTTCAATGTATTATCCACCTGGGCCTTGGCGGCTTCCAGTTTGGTGAAGTCCTCGTAGCGGGCATAAGCCGTTGAAAATGTTTCCGCCAGTGTCTGCACCAGTTCAATTTGATCTTCAGGCAAGGGCTCTGCACTCCCTACGTACAACATTCCCTGGGCGAAGGGCATGAACTGCAAGGTGAGCGACTCCGGCGGTTCGGCGCCTCCCTGGTATGCCCTGGCCTCCTTGATCTGTCCCTGTTCCAGCATGGATTTAGCGAATGCCGCGAATTGTTCCCGGTTCCAGTGTTCCGTGTATACCGTTTGCTCGCGCCAGTGCTTCATGGCATTCCTGGCCACGTCCACGCTGTCGAATCCTAGGTGCAGGGCGGCCAATGGTTTGTCGTCCGGCGTGGAGAGGTAGAAATAGACGATCTGTTCTTGTTCATTCGCGATCATCAGGCCGCACCGGAAGAACGGAACACCCAGCGCTTTAAGCTCACGCCAAATCAGCGGCGTAATGCGCTTCAGGTCCTCCGCGGAGCGCATGGAGGTGATCTCGGCGCGCACGCGGTCGAGGGAGGCCTCGCGGACGGCCTGGTTGGCGCGTGCCTCTGCTTGCTGCAGGTCCAGGAAGCGGGTGTAGATCACGCCGAAAGCGTCGGCAAAGCGTGACATGATACCACACTCTTCCTCCGTCAATGGATTTGCGGCGATGACATTGATCGCGCCTTCCTGAAAAAAGAAAGAGTAGAATGCTTCCAGCGCGTTGTACGTCTGCTGTTTCGGCAGCGAAATGTACGTTGACATCGTCGTGTAGTATTCTTTAACCAAGGGTCCCTGCAGCACCGTGACCGCAAACGGTTTCTTTTCATTCCGTGCCGGTATAATGTTTTCAAAAACCGGATGAATGTGGAGGTTGACGTAGTCCAGAATGCGGACGACTTCCTCGCTTTCAGAGAAAGTCGTCAGCCAGAGTTCCATGGCATTGTTGTCCTCGTCAAAAATGCCCACGCCGGACCGGATCACCTTGATGTTGAGTTCCTTGATCTGGTGGAACAATACCGAGGATGCTTCAGCCAGCTCGGCGCTGCGGCGCATGTTCATGGCCCCGGACCTGACTTTGTCTAATGCTGCCTCAATCTCCAGTTCGCGTTTCAGGCGAGCCAATTCGGCATTTTTTTGACTGAGCTCCTCTTCGAGACCGCTAAGCTTTGGATTGGGACTGGCCATGGTCGTCTAATGTAGAGAATTGGCCGGGATCAGCAAAAAAGCGGTCAGGAATACCGGGTTTCGGGGACTCTAATTAATTGATTGGAAGCCGGTATGCGTCCCGGTAAAAGCAGCGTTTCGCGGAACCCTCACATAATTTTGCGGAGTATGGTTAGCAATAACTCCGCGAGCCCGCTGTGTAATGCTGCGGAATTAACCAATAGGTCACAGCATTGTGACTACTCTGCTGTATGCGGCTCGATGATGTTGGCTATCTCGGTAATGCTGTTCGCCGGGAAGCCCCCGCGACGGGCATGCTCCCGGATGATTTCTTCGTTGGGTGCAAGGTAGATGCAGTAAATCTTGTCACCGGCCACATAGCTGTGAATCCACTGGATATCGGTACCCAGCTGGCAAAGGACCTCCCTGGACTTTTGCGAGATGGCCTTCAGCTTTTCAGAAGAAAGATTTCCGGCACCGGGTATCTGGCGTTCAATGATGTACTTCGGCATGGCGTGTCGTTTTGGGGATTGTTAAGTTATCCAGGTGTTCAATGTAGTGAATTTTTGTGTTCCCTTGCACGCACGCCGAAGAAAGTCAATCTTAATGAGTGGGGTGGACGTCAATCCCCGCCTGGCTTAGCCTCCTTGCGAAGTTGGGCGTCGCGGCAAGATCGAAAGGCGGGTTTTTGGAGGAAAGGAGGTAACCGTAAAACAGAGGAAAATCCAGCGCCAGTTTGGTATCCAAATGCCTGGCCTCCTTATTGGCTGCTTCTCTTCCGTACGTTGCGCTGACCCCCAGTTGCAAGAAGTCAATATTGACATTGCGGGCCCTGACGTGCATCTCCGCCTCTTTCATATTTCCTTTTTTCGCGCTAACAAATGCGGCCACGCTGTGATAAAACCGAACAGTGGAAGTGTCCATTTTGCTGATAAGATCATAAGCGTCGTCAACCTTGCCCAATTGATTCAAAGAGAAGATCCTGTAAAAATTTAGTTCATTGTCACTCTTATCCCGGTCCATTTGATCCAGGGTCTGTATGACTTCAGTATATTGTCCTGAAAAGACGAGGGCAGCGACGATGTTGTTCTTGGCCAGGGAATTCAGGGGATCGTTTTTGAGAAGCTCGTTGCTGATCCTGGTGATTTCTTTGCCATAGCCCAGGCCAATGAGCAAGTGACCAATTCCAAAGGATTGATAGGAAAACAGCCTGACAGCCTCGGTACTACCCAGCACCCTTTCAATGGTCGGCCTCATGTCGGACCAATCGTCGGAGTACATGATCTTGTACAGCCGGTAGTAATCCTTCTCAATATCAGTGTTGGATTTGCCAACGGCATTGCCAAGGTCCAGCGTGAGTAGTTGAAAGGCTTCCTTGTCCGTAAGGGTATCGTGGTAAGAGTTTTTATTTTCCAGCAACAGGTAGTGGAGGTAATAGTCGGCGTGCAACAGGTAGGGTTTGATAAAATCCTCATCAAGCTGCATGGCCTTTTCATAATGGACATTGGCCTGTTTCAGGTAGGGGAGTAAAAGATTTCTGTCGGCGTGCCCATTCCGAAAAAATTCATTGGCTTTCATAAAGGCAATGTATGCTTCTGCGTTGGCTGTACCGGCCCATTGCATTTGCTGAACTGCATTGGGGTCAAGGGAAATATTGAGACTTTTGGCAATTTGCTCAGCGATGTCCAATTGAAGAGCAAGAATATCAGTTGAATTGCGATCATAGGTACTTGACCAGATATGGAAACCATCACTGGCCCTGATCAATTGGGCGGTAACCCGAAGGCCGGTAGAGGATTTTCTGATGGAGCCCTCCACCACATAATTTACGCCCAATGAGTCGGCGATTCTTTGAATAGGAAGGTTCTTGTCTTTAAATGCAAAAGATGAAGTTCTGGAAATGACCTTAAGCCCTTTTACGTGGGCGAGGCTGTTTAGAATTTCCTCGGTGAGCCCGTCTGAAAACCAACCCTGGTCTTTGGCTTCGCTCATGTCAAGGAAGGGGAGCACGGCCAGGGATTTGTCGACTGCTTCAGATTCGCGCGGTGGGGCGGACAGTTTTGGATAGATGACATAGCTGGCTGTGGCGATGATCGCAAGAAGCGCTAATGCGACGAAGATATTTTTTCGGTTGAAATGAGCTGTGGGACTTTGGTTGTTGGCTATTGGCTGCTGGCTGTGGGCTGGGCGGAAAGAGGGATCGATCGGATTTTTGAGGGATCCGATGATTTCCTTGATGGCATTGGCCACTTTGTTGACCTGGTTGCGGTAAACAGTCTGATTTTGATTCCTGGCTGGATTCTCTTCATTGGACCGCAGCGGCCTGTTTACTCCGGCCTCTTTGTAGATGAAGTCGATGGCCCTGAGTGGGCCGCCGATCTCCTTTTCAATCGTGGCTTTATCTTCAGCGTCAAGATCATGAATCCTGACCGGTAGAATCCTGCTGGTGACATTTCCGTTGCCCAGTTTGATGTCCCTGCCGAACGAATCTTCCTTGGACTGTTTATTAAAGGCGCAGAACTCATGCCGCCAGGCAAAGCTCTTGGGGTCGCAGTAAGTTTGTGAAATGATGGGGATGAAGATGAGGCATTTCAACTTGCCCTCCAGACTCTTGTCAACAGAGTGTGTTTCCAGCAATCCGTCGTGCGGATTTTTGTCGAAATAGATATTAACCGGATCCTTTAATGTACCCTTCAGTTCTTTCTCCATGTTCTGAACGAAGTCTGTTACCCAGCCATCGAGGCCGGCCTGCCGGTCAGGGAGGTTGTCGTTGTGTCTGTAGCTGATGAAGATGTCGTATCCGTAACCGGGCAGGAGTGATGGCATTGACAAATATAGTCATTTGAAAATGCGATAGTCCGGTAATGGGGTAATGGGGTAATGAATTAATTTGAAAATGATATGATGTCCTTCATTTTCTTTTCATCCATGTTATATGTTTCGAATCTACGGTTCTCATGTTCCTATGTTTTTCCGGCTGCACCGGACTGAAGTCCGATGCTATTATATGTATCGAGGCTCTGCCTTTGATAGAGGCGTGCACAGACTGAAGCCCGGCGCTATTACATGTGTTGAGGCTCTGCCTCTGCTGGATGCTGGCGGGTCCCGAATGAGGGGTGTTTGCTGTGGTATATGTTCCGAACCTACGGTTCTCTTGTTTCTGTGCTTTCCCGGCTGCACCGGACTGAAGTCCTGGGTTATTACATGTGTCGAGGCTCTGCCTCTGCTGGATGCTGGGGGGGTTCGGACGGATGGTTGTTTGCTGTGCTATATGTTCCGAACCTACGGTTCTCATGGTTCTGTGCTTCCCGGCTGCACCGGACTGAAGTCCGGTGCTATTACATATTGCGAGGCTCTGCCTCTGCTCGATGCTTGTACTGGACTGAAGTCCGGTGCTATTGAAATTGTCGAGGCTCTGCCTCTTAAGTCTGACGTTATTAAATGTGTCGAGGCTATGCCTCTGCTGGATGCTGGGGGGGGTTCAGAATGATGGTTGTTTGATATGTTATATGTTCCGAACCTACGGTTCTACTGTTTCTGTGCTTTACTGCTGCATCGGACTGAAGTCCGGTGCTATTACATATTGCGAGGCTCTGCCTCTGCTCGATGCTTGTACTGGTCTGAAGTCCGGTGCTATTACATGTGTCGAGGCTCTGCCCCTGCATTTATTATTTGGCGCGCCGCCCAAAGAAATCACCTTCATTCCACTTCGGGCGCTCACGCGTTTGGGCGATGGAGTAACTGATCAGGAAGTTAAGCTGAACATATTTCCTGCCGGCCTCAAAGTCAAAGCCGTTGGTGATCTCATCCGAAGGGCGGTGGTAATTCTCATCGCGCCATTTCTTGGTGAATTCGACCAGATCAAAAGAGTTGTCTTTGGTCAGCGTGCCGTATTTGATGTGAAGCGCAGGAATTCCCTGCTGCACAAAACTGTATTGGTCGCTGCGGATAAACCGGACTTCTTCCGGCATCGGGTCCTCCTGCCGCACGATCCCCAGTTGCCTGCAGGCAAAGTCAACATTGCCCAGCAAACTGGAATGTTCCGCGCCCAGCGGAGCCACCGACAACAACGGCGCAATCAGCGTGGGCATATCGGTATTCACATCTGCTACAATCTGCGATTTGGGCACGGTCGGGTGGCCCGCAAAGTAGGCTGAACCGAGCAGCCCCATTTCCTCGGCGGTGACCATCACGATCAGCACCGAGCGAAGTGGCTTTGAGCCAATCTGTTTGTACACCCTCGCGATCTCCAGCAGGGAGGCCACACCAGAGGCGTTGTCATGCGCACCGTTATATATAGAGTCACCCCTGACCGGCTTGCCGATGCCTACATGGTCCAGGTGGGCAGTGTGCACCACGTATTCATCTTTCAGCTTTTTGTCGGAACCCTGCACTTTCCCGATCACATTATAACTATCAATGTCACTGAATGATGAAGTGTACTTTAGCCGGAGCGAAGAGGACAAATCAAAGGAGCTGGCCGCTCCCTTCTTCAGGTCGGTAATGACTTGAGGCAGGCTCCTGGCAGAGTTAAAGAACAGTCGCTGCAAAGTCGTGTACGGCACGCGGGTGATGGCCTTCAGGTTTCCGGCAACAGACCGGCCATAGGCTTCTGTCTTCTCCGGGTTCATGGCGGCAGTTGTGATGCCGGATGCATTGAGAGCGGGAGCGGGAGCTGCCGGGGCGATGATGGCGCCGACAGCACCTTTTTGTGTGGCGATCTCAATCTTGGAGGCTGCGTTGTTGAAGTGGGCCATGATGGTGGAGGGTAGATCCAAACCCTGCGGTGATCCGTTCAGGAAGACAACGACTTTTCCCTTGACATCAATTTTGTCATAGTCGGAGTATTTGCCCGAAATCTCAATGCCATAGCCGACAAAGACCAGTGGCGCTTCCAACTGTACTTCATTTTGCAATACGCCTGGAACAACATAGATGTCCCTGCCCACGACGAGGCTGTCCACGTTGCCGGCCCTGTCTACCAACACCGCTTTGGATTTTGCGTTGTTCATCGTAGCCTTGCGCAACACCAGCTTTTGCAGATAGGTGCCGTTATCGCCGGCAGGCGCCATTCCGATTTGCGTGAATTGATTCACGACGTAGTCAACCGCCATCTGGTAGCCCTCTTTCCCGGGCTGCCGTCCTTTCAACTTATCGTCGGCCAGGTAGGTGATGTGGCTTTTTATTTTCTCTTTGTCTACCCGGTCCAGGGCGCTCTTTGTCTTCGCGTCAAGCTTTACAGTTTGACAGAAGGAGGGAGCAGCGACGAGGCAGGCTATGATGAGTATACAGTGTCTTTGTTTCATGGGACCAAGATAATCAAAGGATTTATTTCGCTGCCGGACCGCGCAGCACCTTTCCGCCCCGGTTCGTGGTCATCACGTTTTTCTCCACCGTCACCACGCCATTCACAATGACGTATTCAATGCCTTCGGGATATTGATGCGGCTTTTCAAAGGTGGCTTTGTCAGAAACCCGGGCCGGATCAAATATGGTGATGTCGGCGGCATATCCTTCCTTGATGGAACCGCGGTCGCGGAGCCCCATGCGTTGAGCCGGCAGTGAAGTCATCTTGCGGATGGCATCTTCCAGGGTGATGATTTTCTTCTCCCGGACATAAACACCCAATACGCGGGGAAATGTTCCGTAAGCCCGTGGATGGGGGAAGCCGTCGCCAAATTTGGTAAGCTCTCCATCGGAAGCGTGCATCGTGTAAGGATGTTTCATGATCCGCTCTACATCTTCTTCGGCCATGGCATGAAAGATGCACCCTGCCCCGCCTTTCAGTTGGATCTCGAGGGCCAGTTTGGCTCCGTTGGCCGGCGTGGGGTCCAGCTTTTCACGCAGCGCATAATCATACAGTGTTTTTCCCTGGAGGGTAGTATCCCAATCAACTTGCGCGAACTGGATGAGGTGGAGGTCACCGCCGCCACGGTCGTTGTTGATGTTGAAGAGTATCTGCTCCAGCATCCTGGTCCGCTGCACCGGGTCTTTCGTTCTCTTCTGAAAATCTTCCTTTGATCCTTCCAGTGCCCAGGAAGGAAAGAGCACGCCCAAATACGTGTAGCTGGCCGTGTAAGGATATTGATCCATCATCACATCAATGCCGGCATTCCTGGCCGAGTCCACCAATGCCGTGGTGATCTTGCTGGCTCCCCACGTAGGTTTTCCGATGGCTTTATGATGCGTGAGCACGATGGGTATCTTCGCTTCACGGCCGATGAGGAAGGCTTCTTTCACGCCGGCGATCAGTCCCAGTCCCTCTTCGCGCAGGTGGCTGGTATAAAATCCGCCCATGCTTCCCGCCACCTGTGACAGGGCAATGACTTCGGTTGTTTCAGAGAAGGTGCCTGGCAGGTATTTGAGCCCGGTGGATATGCCGAAAGCGCCTTGCTCCATGGCCTGGTTCACCATCGCCTTCATCGAATCCAGCTCGGCAGGAGAAGGTTTCCGGTTTTCATTGCCCATCACTTTTCTGCGGATGGTGTTGTGGCCGGCCAGATAGGCCACGTTCATGCCCAGTGAAAAGTGCTGGTCCAGGGAGTCGAGGTATTTTCCGAAAGGCCACGGCCCGCCGCCATCGGGGCCGCCGAGGGCTAGGGTTACGCCCTGCCTGACATGACTTTCCGCGTCGGGCAGGCGCATGAGGGGTTCGAGGTGCGCATGGAGGTCGATGAATCCCGGTGAGACCGTCAGGCCGCTGGCGTCAATCCGCTGAGCAGCGTCTGCATCCTGGAGGTCGCCGATCCTTGCAATTTTTCCGTCGCGTACGCCGATGTCAGCTTTGACGGCGGGTGATCCGCTTCCATCGAGCACGTCACCGCCAACGATAACGAGGTCATACTTGATTTTTTCCTTGCAGCCTATAAAGGCCAGTGCCAGCACCACCAGGCAGGACCAAAGTTGAACATGTTTCATCATCCCATTTTCAAATTGACTAATTGCCGAATTAATTACCGAATTACCGAATTACCGAATTATCTCCCCTTAATAACAATTGTAGTCTCCCCCTTTCCCTCCGCGTAAAACAGCAGCAAATCATTTCCCTGATCAAATGTCAGTTTGCCCTTGGAATGAAGAACATCAAACCCTTTTGAGAAATGAAATTCCGGAAGAAAGATTTCCGTGGGAGCGGTGATAGACGGGTCGGCGGTGAATCTCAGGTAGAATTCCCGGTCCTCGCGGTCAAAGAAGTAAACGAGCGGTTCACCGGCAACCTTGTACGGATAGGCACGGATCACCGAGGCCAGTGCGCGTCCGCCGGAGTTAAGGTTGGTGGGGTCCTTCTGCTGCGACTTGCTGAAAACGGAGAAATCCTCGCCGTTCCACTGGTCGCCATGGGCGTTATCATTGTCAGCGGCATAGTTCCACAAGGTATAGCTGACCAGGTTGGATTCCATCGCCCGGAACGAACGGTCGAGGCAGGCTTCCTGGTCGGAAAAATTGCCTGACTGGTATGCCTCTTTTTCCCCCATGTCAAAGGGAATTCCAAACTCACCGACCAGTGTTGGCTTCATCCCCAGGGCGCGCCGTGTCTCTGCTTTGCTTCCCGCGATGGCGTCGTGGTGAATTTTCCGCACTGCGGTTTTTCCGAAGACGGGTTTTGCTTTGGCTACGTCCACACCCAGCCATGACCGGTATTCCTTTGTGAGCGTAACCGCCACGTCATACCAGTGCCCGGCATTCACCAATTTGTCAGTTTCCGGTCCTTCGTATTCCGGCAATTGTTGAAAGAGGGCTGCCTCGGTGAAGATCAGCCAGCTGCTGTCTATCTCGTGAATGGCCTTTTTGAATTTTAAGGTGAAGGGCTTGAAATAGTCTTTTGAGAAATCCACGGGGTGCCCGTTGACGACGGAGAAATAGTCGGGCTTTGCCAGCACGGGCTTTTGCTGCGAATCGTAGCGCCACACACCGGCCTGCTTCCAGATGTCGAGGTCGGGCGCTTTCCAGGCGGAGAGTTTGTTTTGGTTCATCACCACTTTTTCCTTCGCCTGGGGACCTGTCAGCAAAAACTCGTAGGGAGTTACCTCCCAGGCATGGCCCGCGCCCAAGACCATGCCTTCGAAGGGCGTGGGCATGAACCCGTTCTTGAGAATCCCCAGGCCGTTCAAATCACTGATGCCGATGTAGCCGGCATGAGGCTCATTCAGGGTGTCAAAGCCGATGACGTTGGGAAGCCCTTTCAGCTTCAGGGCAACCTGACGGATCGCCTGGATGTAATGGTCCTGTAAATATTCCTGCGCACCGATGGAGTCTATTTTTGCGAGTGGAGCGAAATCATTACCGCCAAAGAAAAGCGTGAACATGGTTGCCGCGCCAAGTTTGTCATAGTTGGTGGGCCAGATCATCCGCGGGAACGGATCACCCTCGATGTTGTGGATGGTGGCGGCACCGGCTTCGGTAAAGTGCGGTGGATCGAAGCCTACTTTTTCCAGGGTCCAGTAGGGTGCACCGTCGCCGCCTGTGAACCGGCTCCACACATCCTGGTGGGGATCGATGAATACATTCAGGCCATGTGCACCTGCCTTCCTGACGAGTGCCTGCACATAGTCAAGGTATTCCACATCATAGATGCCGGGCCCGGCATGTTCGATGGCTTCCCAGGTGATGAGCAGCCGAACGAAGCGGTAGCCCCATTGCTGCAGGCGGCTGAAGTGTTCATCCGCTTCAGTCAGGGGGAAGGGGCGGCCGACGGAAGAAACCGTGTATGCCGTTTCATAGAAATTTTCTTTGACATGACTCGGCAGGGGCGGGATGCTTGGGACTTTCGTGGTGCCGCCAACATTGATACCGTGCAGGATCATGGTGCGGCCGACCTGGTCTGTGAACCAGGCGCCGCGGGTGGTGATGTTCCTGGTGGACGGGTCCGTGGAAGGATTGTATGAATGCCCCGGTGCAAGCGACTCGCTGCCGGTCTTTACCAGGCCATCGGTTTGTATGCCGGGATAAGGATTATCGGTAAACAGGAAGGTGTACAGGATGGCCGCCAGCACACTGATCAGGATGACGGTGCCGAAAAAAATCTTCTTGATAGTCCGCATAACGATTTTTATGGATGGAGGAAATTAAAGGGACATGGACACGGTGTTGTACGCTCGGGCGATTATTTAAACCTTTCTTTGAATTTACTTACGGAAACTATTTCTGTTCTACCGTAAATTCTAATTTCCAGCAAGTCCCTATCCCCGGTAATTAAAAAATCTGCCTTGCTCTCTTTAGATAAAGCCAATAGAAAATCGTCCTTTGGGTCCCGACAGATCCGGTCTATTTTTTGAATCTTTACCTTTTTTGAAACAATGTCGAGTAGGGAAATCAAATCAACGACCTTTTCCTCGTCAAAATACTTTTGAAGCTTTTTTCTGGAGGTAACTATGCTGAGTTCGTCTATTAGCTGGTCAGTCGTGATCAGTTGTATCTTTTCATTTACAATCAGCTCCTTCAGATTTTGAAGTTCTTTCCCAATTAAGAAGCTAATCCAAAGATTGGTGTCGATGATTACCTTACTTGGCCTTTGACTTGCCATACAATTCGGTCCTGACTATTTCGACTTCTTTGGTAATTGTTTCCTGGTCGAGTTCGTCGGTCCTGAAGGCCTTTAATAGCGAAGTCAACTTTGCGTTAATTATTTCCCTTTCAAGTTCCTTTGAAAGTCGAATTTTCTCTTTTTTGGGTAGCTGTCTTACCAGGTCTAGTATTTGGTCAAACCCCAAGTCAATGTTGTATGTGCCTGTCTTCATAATGCCAAATTTAATGATTTCTGGTGACATCCTGTTGCCAACGACTGGTGCAGAACTGGAAATCAGCTGTACCAATCTTTTTGTTGTGGCATATGCACTTTGTTAGTGGGAGTAGCTCCGGAAAATCCATGTTAGCCTAATCCAGTTCCAGGGAACGCGCAACTTTATTGGCAAACCTCTTAAAATAGTTTTTCCGTATTTGTTCCTTAACATAGAATACGGCCTTAAAAAACAGCAGCAACCCCAGCGATGGGATCAAGGCAATGAGTAAGGTGGAGCCTAACGAAAAATCACCAAGCATGTAGAAAAAGAGGAGCACGAACACGATGGCTGAACAAATGAGGATAAAGGTATGCGTTTGCGCGATGGAGTTCTCCTGCTCTATTCTCAGCGTGGCCTTTCCGCCAGGAATGTCCTCCACGTAAATATAGATGGGGGCAGTGCGGTATTGGCGGATAACAATTCGTTCATTTTCAATTTTGAAGTTGGCATAGTGAATATACTTTGAGGAAAGCTCCGTTACTAATGGATTGAATTTGTAGTTATTTATTCTTTACTCAAACTTCTGAATTATCCTGGATCTTGATTGAGTCAATTCAAAGGAAAGAGAATCCCTGGTTTCATGTGCGTCAGGTGTTTTCATGGGGTTGTGATTTTAGTTTGTTGACCAAAGGGCACCATGAGCTATTTCTTTGCTAATCTTTTTTTATGTTCAGCGAAACGAGAACTTATCTTGGCGGTATCTGATTTGAAAGGAAAGAAGTCTAATACATCATATTTCCACACGTTGGTAGGAAATATCACCACAAGATTGGCCGTTTTATTCCCTATATTTTTAAATGCATGTGGAACGCCTGCCGGGATATTAACCACGTAAGGTGCTTTTAATGTAAAAATAGTATCACCCAATGCGTAAAGTATATCCCCTTCAAGCAAAACATGTGATTCCTCACCTTCATGAGAATGCATAGGGGGTGCACCACCTGGAAAGGTTTCTGTAATGCCGATTGTCAGGTTTTTGTATCCATTCCTCTGCCCCTCCATTACATGCACATATTCACCAGGACCTGGATTAATTACTGGCAGCTTGTCGAGTTGAACAGCGTAATTAGAATAATATTTCATTACTGGGGTATTAAATGGACCAGGCACTGTTCGCCTTTCCAATACTTTGAGTTGATGGTGCTGGGCATTCAACGCAGCAATAATTGAATCTGGAACCATTTTATCCTCATTCACTAAGCCCTTGATAGAAAAGGTCTCTTTTGTCTGATTACCAGAATTGTTCTCGCTTTCTTTCCTTGAGCAAGAGCTTAAAGCAATTCCGAATCCAATCAGAATTAGTAGTAGTGGTCGCATTTTCATTTTATTTATGTTTTAGGTTTTGGAACATGTTCAGTCGCTTCCCTTTGTATTGGTTGCTGTATCCTGGGCCTGTCGTACAACCATTCCCAAACGTCGCCGTCATCTTTATCGAATACAGTACCCAACAGTCTAAAGTTATTTTTCTCTAATATTCTATTTGAATAGTTATTGTAGGGTAGGGTCCTTGCTGTGATGATTAGCCCTGGATCAGTCATTATGGCGATGTGTACCAGTTGCCTGCAAATTTGGTTTCCAATTCCCTGGTTACTGAACTCCAAAAATGTCCCATAGGCTATTTCGATCTTATTGTCAACGGGTTTGCCTTTATACCCGGCACTACCTACCAGTTGTCCATTTAATTTTGCAAAGTATCCGATCCACGGGGGATTGAAGCCAATTGTTTTATAGTACTCCATGGTAGCCAAAAGCACACCATGGCAATTTGGGTTTGTGTCAAATGTTTTATTTTCTTCAGGTGTTGGCAATATGGCAACGAGGTCAAGCATGCTTATCTCTTGATTCAATTTAGCCCGGCTATCTTAGTGCAATGATTTCAATTTTCATATGCGGATAATAGGGTAGAGTGGAAAGTTTCTTGTCAGCGTCTGATTTGTCATTAGCCATTAATACCAGGTAAATGCCTGGCTTGTCCCCTTTTATGCAGGAAGCCAAAAGTGTCCCATTGTCTTCCCACTCTTTTATTATTTCTTGCTCCCTGGGTAATAATTTCAATCTCGTTTCATTGTCCATTCCCTGTAAGAGGATGTCAATCATAAATTTATTCATTGTTTCATTGGTTGTTTTTGTGCTGACTCCAATGGGCCTTCAGTTTTCTCCGTTTTTTACGACCTATCTTTTTTTATTCTGGTTTTGGGCCTTTTGAAACAATCGTTCTCACCAGGCCGGGGAACCACCGCTGCAACCAGACAATAGCTCTGCCATGGGTTGTGAAAACATAATTTCTTCTTCGCTTCATGATGGCCTTCACCATAACTTTCGCGGCTTTATCCGTTGGCCACATTAAATTTGATGGACGTGGATCTGGACGTTCAGCATGCCAAACGCCTTCATTATCAATTCTGGCAATCTCCGACACAACAAATCCGGGATGTAGGGTAGTACAACTCACGCCGGTACCCTTTAATTCAACCTGTAATGTCAGACCAATTGAATGTACAGCAGCTTTTGAAGCACCATAGGCTCCGACATTAGGATTAGGAAGATAAGCTCCTACACTGCCCACCAAACCAATGCGACCCTGGTTTTGCTTCAAATGGGGCAGGGTATATTTTACCGTCAGGGCTAACCCGGTGACATTACCTTGCAATTGCCTGTTCCAGTCTTTTGCAGTCAACTTATCGATGCTTCCAAAAACACCAAACCCAGCATTGGCCACAGCAATATCCAAACGCCCCCACGTGGTTATGATACTTTGCACAGCATGTTCTATTGATTTTTCTTCCATAATATCAACTGGAACTACCCATGTTTCTCCACCCGAATTCGTAATCTCAAGTGCAATCTCTTCTAATAATTCTTTACGTCTGGCAGAAAGCACCACTTTATACCCTAACCTTGCCCACTCAAAGGCCATAGCTTTGCCAATACCAGACGAAGCACCTGTTATCCAGACAACGTTTTCTTTTGTACTTGTCATTGCAAGTTTTGTTTGATTTAATTTTTTGATTTTTAGGCTGACGCACAACAATGGTATATCAGCATGGCTGCCAGCTTATAGCGAATATACGTATTGGTGATCTATTTGTGTACGTGCTGGTAAGCCCTGCCTCCGGTATCAGTGGGACATCAGTCCATGTTGATTAGAACTTCATGGATGCAGATGTCCCTGCAATTGCGGATAGAGGTTGATGTGCGCTGGTGCCGGTCACAACCTGAGTTCCCTTGAACTGTGATATACTGTTAAAATATTGACCCGGTCTTCAAAACGTTCGTAAATAATTCTATAGCTTCCTTCAATAAGTTCCCTGACTTGTTCTTCGTTTTGTTCTGGCACAATTCGCCCAGCCTCTGGAAATTGCTTTAATATTTCGACCCTTTCAAAAAGTCTTCTGACTGTTAGTTTTGCGTATGTTTCCGAGTCCTCCGCGATGTAGTCCCCAATGTCTGAAGGTCGTCGATTGCCTGGTCAGTCCAAATTAACTTAACCATTTGTTAAGTTTTTCCTTTGTCTGATCTTCCGAATTTACTTTTAGATCCTTTACGTGTTGGCGACCTTTCTCAATCTTTTCGACGATAATCAGCCTTTCGATTATTTCATCAATTGAAGCCTCGTCAGGGAGTTTAGAGGCAAAATCCAATACTGTTGCTTTTTTCATTTCTCTTATTCCGCAAGGGTAATTAATGATTAAAGTTACAATTTGATTGGTACTTGTCAAAGGCACTTGCTACCAACGCGGTGGCGGGTGGGTTAGAGGTGAACAAGCAGGCTACCTGGTCTGCCGCCCGTCTACTCGATTTGTGGCTGGGCGCTTTTTCAGGCGTTTGTTAAAGTGCCCTTTGAACTGTTCGAAGTCCATGTCAGCTGTCGCCTGGCTGATTCTGTTGCGTTGCTTTCTCATGAAGGCAACTCAAACCCCTTACACGCACTTCCTCACGAGTTCAACAAACCGGTCGATCTCCGGGAATAGGTTGTAGATGTGGGTGCTGATCCGAATACAGTTCACGTTGTTTTCGCCTACCGTGCGAATGGTGAAATGCTCCTGGCCGGCGAGCTCCTGGAATTTTTGCATGGTCATGTTTTTCAACCGGAACGCGGTGACGGCACCGCGCGATGCATCTTCGACCGGGGTGACCAATTCTACGTTTTCGCCGAGCGCCTTCAGTTTATCCCGCAAATATCCTGAAAGCAGTTTAACCCGGTCTTCAATCACCTGCTTGCCAATCGATTCATGAAAAGCAACGGCTGCCTCAATGCCGGCATACAACTCAGCACTTTGAGTGCCGTAGTAAAAACGGTGGGCACTCGGGGTGTAGCCTTTTAGCGTTGGAGGATTACTCAGCATATCCCAGCCGGTATCGCTGTAAGCCCCGATCATGATGGGCTTGAGCTCTTCCAGGCGCTCCTTCTTGACAAAGAGAAAGCCAGTGCCTTTGGGTCCCAGCATCCATTTGTGGCAGCAGGAGGAATAGGGATGTTGTGGAGATTCATGTTGAGCATGCCCGGCCCGTGTGCACCGTCGAAAAAGGAGTAAATGCCTTTTGATTTCGCCAGCGCGGAAATTTCCCTCGCCGGCAAGACCTGCCCGTTGGTGCACGGGATGTGCGGAACCGCAATTACCCGGGTCTTTTTGGTGATGGCCCCTTCTATCTGCGTGAGCGTTTCGGCTGCCGTAGCCCCCAGCGAAACGACTTTAATTGATATGCCGTCATGATGCATGCGATTGAGCCAGGGCAATGCACCGCCCACGTGCTCGTGCGTGGTCAGGATCACTTCATCTCCTTTCTTGAGCGGCAAGCCTTGCGCCACCAGGTTGTTTCCTTCGGTGACGTTGTGGGTAAAACAAATTTCCTCCAGGTCGGCGCCCACAAAACGGGCAAGGGCACCGATGGCTTCGTGATCGCCGCCTCCATAAATGGCGCGGGTATTTACCGCCAGCGTTTTCTGGTACATCGCATCAATCACCTGGTGTGGCGAGACCCCGATGGTTCCGTTGTTGAGGAACGTTATTTCATCCGTAAGGGGAAACTGGGAGCGCACCAGTTTCCAGTACGCTTCATCGGTCACCGCATCCTCCGGCGCCGTCTCAGGAAGGGAAGCCTTCGGTGCAAACGCCGAAATGGCCGGGTAAGCCAGGAGTGAATATTTTAGGAATTGCAGGCGGTTCATAGGATAAGGAGTTTATGAAATGGTGTAGTATATAGATCGCTTTTCAGCATCGTTATCAGGTCCCCGGGACAAAGCCCTCAAGGACAACGCTTTCTCATGTTAGTTCTGTTGGAAGGTGACGTCCCGGTTAAGTTAGCAAAATTATCCGGGTGATGGATTGGATTTTGGAGGAGTGGAAAATAGCGAGTTCACCGGGTTGGCGCGGGACCCCGGGCACTTACGAAAGGAGCTTCCTCATCAGTATTTGAAGCTATTGCCGCCAGCGATCTATCGGCAGTAACGTAAACTCGAAGCTTCCGCTTTTCCTGAGCTTAGAGCTAAATTAACACATTAATTTCAACCACTTGTTCCACTAGCTATTGACGATACATCTTGCTGTAGACCGTAAATTCAAATTAATAGTTAATGACCTATTACGATACGGCGAATTTCACCATCATTCCCTGATCACTGCAATGCATTCAATCTCTACCCTTGCCCCCAGGGCGAGGCCGCTTCCCGCTATAGCACTTCGTGCAGGTGAATGTTTCAGAAAATAGTTTTTGTAGACTTCATTCATTTTGGGCCACTCCTGAATGTCGGCCATGAACACGGTGCATTTAATCACATGGTCAAGGTCTGATCCATGGCGTTCCAGTGTGGCTTTGATATTTTCCAATGTCTGCTTGGTTTCAGCTTCAACTCCTCCCGGCACCAATTTCCTGGTTGCAGGATCACTACCCAGCGCACCGGACAGATAGAGCATATTGCCCACGCGCACAGCACCTGAAAATGGGAGTGTATTGGGCGGTGGAACATCCAGGTATTCAACATCGGTTTTGGGTTTATCTTGTGAATAGACACATCCCAATGACATGAGGAGAAGAGTGAAATTTAGTGTGATTTGTTTCATGATGGTTTGTGTTTGAATGAAACTTAGTTTATCAGAATTTAAACTGTCGGCGGAGAAAGTCAATTTTGTATTTAATTTGCTGTCGACCCGCTTTGTCGGCTTACACGTCTTTGTCCACGGAGCCAACCCAATTGATGCCCAACAACTATATTTCAGCATTGCCGATACCCTATAGAGTGTATACGTATTGCCTGATATCCTTTTAGCGAATATACGTATTGCTGATATATTTTATGCGTCCAGGCAGGCATGGGCTTGCCTCTGGGTCTTCCGTCCAGGTGTCTGTAAAGCACCAAACCCCGCCTTTTTGGGTAGGTGGGTTACTCGCTTTCTTATTTATTAAACTCGTTCAACATACTATGTCGTTCTTGATTGGATAGATCGATCACATCAAATTTGTTGTAGGTGCAAAACGAACCCATGGTTTTATCTCCGTTGATATAAATGGCTCCAATCAAGATCACATATTTACAGGGATATTGCGTTTTGCTCACCAATTCTTCAATTCGTCCGTCAATGGCCTCATACATTACCTGTGTTGCTTCATAGAGTTGGTTCTCCGCAGACTTGATTCGACTTTCTTGTTTTAAGAATAGTTGTTCAATGGTGTTCATTTGGTAATCGATTTCTGAAATATTTCCGGCAACAATTTCATTCTTGAGTAACTTACCCAATGCTCCCTTGGCCGCCCCACAGCAAGCGGAATTTTTGCTTTGCCCAATGCGGTGGATTTCACCAAGGGTACCATCTTTTGTAATACCAATGTGTGGAGCATAGAAAACGAGTACAGCACCGTCTTCTGGAACGTGGTGGGCAAATGCCCCCATACCTGTTAGTCCCGCAAACGGGTAGCCATCGAGCCCGCCCATTTTAAAAGGACCGAGCATCTCATAAGCCCGGGGCGGATATTGAATGGTGTTCACATCATCGCAGCAGACACTATCCGCCATCATCAATTGATGGGGTTTTAGTTTCAGTTTTGCTTCAATAATATCAAATACGATGTTTACGGCATCGATCGTAGTTTTGGCATTTGGATACCATTTTTTCACTGCTTCCAGATCTTGCATAAATGAATGATTTGTTGATTGGATATATTTTATCAGAGAATAATATTATTCTCAGCTTGTAATGCCGGGGGTAAATCCTTTTCGCCCAGCATTTCTCTTAAATCTATTTCAATGGTTCGGCTTATTTGCGAAATCGGTACATCATTTGGACTGCCTTCAAAGGGGTTTTCTGTGCTTTCGCCTACCTGGTCTAACGTGGTGTACATCCAACTAATGAGCATACAAAAAGCAACGACAAACCAAATCATGTTGCCCTGTAAGATGCCCGTAACGTTTTCATTGAGTTTGTCAAAATCTTTGAGCATGCCAAATGGGAGCAAAAAGCAAAAGATTCGAATGAATAGGGTGTTGATGGTAGCAAATTGACGGGGATATGGAAAGTTCTTAATGCGCTCGCTTTTGCCTTGTTGGTCGAAGAAATCTTTGATGGATCTTTCCATCTCCACATATTCATCGTTGCTTAGTTTACCATTCTTATAGGCCTCACGGATGGTTTTGCTTTGCAGGCTAAGAATCTGTGTTGCTTTGTTTTTGGTGGACAAAATGTAGGTCAGTTCCAAAGCCGAAATGTACTTTGCTAATTCATTTTCCAGCGGGCTTTCTTTTTCAGGAATCTTATAATATTTCTTTTGAAATTCCTGATTATGAACTCGGGTGTGGGCCTCCCAATTTCTACCTTCTCTCATATTGTACCGCAGCGCAGTGAGCCAGGCAAAATGACGATAGACTAATTCTCTTGAAACCTCAGAATTGTTTAGAAAATCCCTGCTCATGGCGCCCCAGGCCCTGCTGCTATTCAGTATGGCCCCCCATATTTGCCGGGCTTCCCAGGTGCGGTTATAGGTTTGGGTATTTTTGAAACCTACGATAAATGCCGTGGCGGTGCCCAAAAGGGCAACCACAGTCCAGGGAATGGCTATCCATTTCCAATCCAAAAAATGATACAGTAAGACGGGTATAACACTAATGATAAATATCCTGATAAGATTTCGCCTTGTCCAAACCAAAAGCTCAATGGTCTTGTATCGCTGCCCGGTGTGCATAATTATGGATGGCTTGAGTTTGATGAAGTGAATTTGCTGATGAGAATTCCAACCAGCACCACCGAATAAAATTGGCCTGCGATGCCAAAAGATGAAGTGATGAGTTTGGTAAAATGGGTGTTGGGAGTAATATCTCCAAAGCCAATGCTGGTAAGGGTAATGGAGCTAAAATAGACCAGGTCCATATAGGTTAATGCCGGATTTGAGAAATCAAGCCCTTTGAAGGATTGCGTATTCTGATAGGCAAAAAATTGTAAAAGAAAGGTGCTGATTTCAATGAGTAGAAGATAACCGCAAGCCGATGCGGAAATAATGTCGCTGTTGATATAGCTTGGTTTGATTAGAAAGCTAAGCACCTCCCAAAAAATGAATAAATAGAAAATGACAAAGGCAATGTTTAAAAAAAGAAAGTAAGGAAGATTATGGCTGAAGAAAGTTAGCCCAATGGGCAATGCCAGCACCATGAAGAACAGTACTTTTTGAACACGATTCTTCCATTTCCCCTTTTCAATAAAAACGCCTGTGCTGGCGATACCCAGGATGATCATGTTGATGGGCCATATAAATTTTGTGTAAAAATCCATGTCGGTCATGAATACGCCCATAAACAAATGCTGAGCGAGAGCAATCAATAGAAATTCATATTTGTAAGTCTGCAAGAATGTTTTCATGGATCATTGATTGGATAGGGCTGGATACTTAAACAACTCAGTTGGGTTCTCTGCCTGCTTTACCAGATAATCAGATACGTCGGCCCGATTGATGCTGCCAATATTGATGTCTTTATAGAGTGTTGTTTCTACTCTGTATTTTTCTGTTAGTGACTGGTCTTTTAATTGGCCTGGCCTTACCATTATCCATCTCAATGTGGATTGCGCAATAATTTCTTCCATTTTGGTTTTATCAGTATAGACGGCCTTCAGCATAAGATTAAAAATCAACCGCATAAAGAGCGATTGGTATTTGCCACTTTCGCCCGCGCCAAATCCTGTAAGAATAATAAAAGGAATTTGTGTATTGGTTTCTTTTTGCACTTCTGCCAAGAGGGTGGCAAAGTCAGAGTACAAAGTAGTTGCTTTTGTACTTGCTCCCGTTCCCAGGGCTACAATGACTGCGTCAGCATTTTCAATGGATTTCCTCAAATCTGTTTTGTTTGCAGCACTGCCTTTAAGTGTTGTTAAATTGGGATTACCGGGCAGGGAAAGGTCAGACCTTGACAGTGTTGTTACTTGATGATTTCTGTTTAGGGCTCTTTTTACAGTTTCAAGTCCCACGCCTGCCGAAGCACCTATAATGGTGATGTTCATGTTAGTTGGATTAATGCTGTTGGGCGAAGATAGGAAGATAGTATTCAAAGTATACTACATCTGCAGGAACTACTACTATCCTTTAGGATACTACAATGCCATATGAAGAACAATCAAAAGCAGGTACAGTTAAGAGATGTTCAGGACGTAATTGATATTATCGGCGGCCGTTGGCGCGGGGCAATTTTGGCAAGTCTATGCGCCAAAGAGAAACGGTTCAACGAACTCAAAAGGGATTTAGGAAGTATTACACCGCGAACGCTGACGAAAGAACTAAAATATCTGGAAATGAATAAATTGGTCAGCCGGAAAGTTGAAACGTCAGGTGCTGTTTCAGTTTTGTATAGCCTTACCAAACATGGTAAATCCCTGGAGCCTTTAATTGGTCAAATTGTCGTTTGGGGTCAAAAGCACAGAAAAATTGTTTTGGTTTGATTTGGGTCTGCATCATGTCTGAGGGTGCCTGTCAGGGTTAGGCAACGGCCCGATGCATCGGCATGAACGTAAAATCGACGGAGTCAATTGTTTTCAGATTATTCAGGAAAATAACCGTATATGGCCTTCCCCTTACTTCACCCGTAGCCCCTATCTTTTGTTCCACCCTTGTCAAATGGATTCAACATTATTGAAAATATCCCAAACGGTTTCCCATTTTCCATTGGGTTGTCGCTTAGCCAGGATAATCCACTTATAAGTGTCTTTGGTTTCTTCTCCCGTTCTTGTCTCGTAACCGGAACCTCGCATTACCGCCCAGTCGTCAAAATAGATTACGTCATGGACTGTTTCATTCATTTTAGCGTCAACTGAGTCGTCTCGACTTTTGAACATCTTGTCATAGCGTTCCATGATCGCCTGTCGTCCATGATAGGAGGGCTGGTCGGGCGTCATAAAGACGGCGTCTGCCGCATAGGTATCAGCACATCCTTCCGCATCTCCCTTAATCCATGCTTCAACAAACTTATTTGTCACAGTCTGCATTTTTTCCAATTCGGACCCGCTTGATAACATGACTCCATGGGTCCTTTGGCGGGAGTCATTGTACAGAAAGCCTGATACAAAGCCGATGATTAGAAAAACGACTGACAAGATGATTATCAAAGTCGGTCGGTTGATAGTTTGAGTGTCCTTCATGATTGGGGTTTAAAGTATCTACCTAATAAGTGTCGCCTTGTCTGAGGCCTCAGGCTTTCAACGATAAATGTACCATGTCAGGGTGAAAAAAGGAACGGAGCTTGTATTAATAGGTATTCGGGAAAGAGGACTCAAATAAGGATGATTATTCTCTTTCGAAATTGGTTGAGCGTTCCAATTCAAAATAAATGATACCTTTACAATGGACAATTGGTTTGCCTGCGCGTCTTACAACCTCAGGTAATTAAAAGGGAATCCCGTGGAAAACGGGAGCTGTACCCGCAACTGTAATCCAGATCGGGCATGCCTGATCGCTGAAACAAAAGCCACTGCTTCATTCTCGAAGTGGGAAGGCGTCGGCAAATGGAAAGCCAGGAGACCTGCCTTTTGATCCAATAAATCAGAGCTTTCGGGTTGAAAGGCAATGAGTAGTGCAACTTGAGTTGGATCTATTCTCGTTTTCCAGTCGGAGCTCATAGTGTTAGCCAAAATCCAAAACCTATGAGTAAAAGTTTAGTCTTTTTTGCGATCCTAATTATGAGCGGGAACTTGTTCGCCCAAAATGATTCCCTGCAATCACATCTATTAAAGAATGTAGTGATAACCGCAACCAAGTTCCCCAAAAATCAATGGGAAATGGGGAAGGTGCTGACGATTATCGATAAAGATCAAATCAGTCAGAGTGCAGGTAAAGATATTAGTCAGTTACTCAATGAGCAGGCTGGTATCACCGTAAATGGTGCTAATAGCAATTCGGGCAAAGATAAGGCTGTGTATATTCGTGGGGCGGCCAATAAGTATACGTTGATCCTTATTGACGGGATTCCCGTTAACGATCCGTCCGGCATCGATGGCGGTGCGTATGATTTGAGATTGCTACCGCTGGATCAAGTTGAACGGATTGAAATCTTGAAAGGGAGCCAATCGACTTTGTATGGCAGTGATGCCATTGCGGGTGTGATCAATATTATCACTAAGAAAGGAAGCGATAAACCAATCAGTGGCAATGGCTTAGTGAGTTATGGAAGCTACAATACATTCAAAGCGTTGGGAGGTCTTGCCGGAACTTCAAAGAGCCTTGATTACACTATTGGTTATGTTCATTATTCAACATCGGGAATTAGTGAAGCTGAAGGCCCGTCGCATAGCGCGAACTTTGAAAAAGATGGAATGAATCAGAATTCGGTACAGGCCAATCTCGGCTTCCGGCCAATGGAACACCTCAATATAAAGCCTTTTTTTCGATACACCGATTTTTCAGGAAAGTTTGATGCCGGCCCATTTCAAGACGATCCTGTTGACCAGGCGAAATCATTCCTGCTTAACACTGGATTAAATGCTCAATACACCTTGAAGAGGGGGGCGCTCAATTTATTGTACGGCTTTGATGAGACAAATCGGAATTATACTTACTCCTTTGGTCAATACCAATACCGGGGCCAGTTCCAGAACACCGAAATGTTTTGGAATCAGGAGTTATCAAGCAAAGTACAATTTCTTGCCGGGTTGAATTTCCAGCAATGGAAAATGACGGATAGTTTGGCCGTGGACCGAAATCCGTCTACGACAATCGCCAGTCCTTATTTGTCTTTATTCCTGAGGCCAGCACCCGGCTTCATTATTGAGATGGGCGCCCGTCTCAATCAACACTCCAAATACGGAACCAATACTACATTTAGCCTGAATCCTTCGTACACAATTCAAAACAAGTTCAAACTGTTTGTTAATTATTCCAGTGGATTTAAAGCGCCATCGTTGACTCAGCTTTTCGGACAGTATGGAGCGAATCCGGCCTTAAAACCCGAACTAAGCCTTAGCCTGGAAGGCGGGATTCACTACATCGCGCCGAATAAAAAAGTGGATGTTCGGGTAGTTGTTTTTCGCCGCAATGTGCGCCAGGCAATCATCTATGCATTTAATACAAATGCATTTCAATACCTTAATGTTGATGAGCAACAAGATGACGGATTGGAAATTGAACCGACTTTTCATATTTCCAACCGACTGACGGTAAAGGCCTATTATGCTTTTGTCGAGGGCAGAGTCAAAACTAAATCTTCAAAGGGAGAAGACACTACCTATAACAACCTTATCAGAAGACCGAAGAATTCGTTTGGTGTAAATATCGGTGTTCAGGCTAATAAACTGCTGTTTATGAGCATCAACTTAAAATCGGTTGGCATGCGTTCTGACCAATATTACGATGCAAATTTTATCTTGCAGAAGACTACCCTGGCTGCTTATCAATTGCTTGATTTGTACCTGGAATACAAGTTATTGGGTACAATCAAGTTATTTGTGGAGGGCAGAAATCTATTGAATCAGCAGTACCAGGAGGTGTATGGTTATAGCACCCAAGGTGTAACGATCACAACTGGTATCTCAGCAAAATTCTAACAGGGTTTACTCATGCATTACCAAAAGCAACCTAGTTTCCTCATTCATTTCAGGGACAATTCGTCCACTTAACGGAAAGGTTTTTAGGATATCAACTCGTTCAAAGAGCTTTTTTACAGTCAGTTTAGCGCAGCCTTCTGAACTTTAAGCGATGTAATCTCCAATATCCCCGAGGTCATGAATCGCTTGGTCTGTCCAGATCAGCTTAACCATTTGTTAAGCTTTTCCTTAGCCTGACCTTCGTTATTGATCTTTCGGGCGAGAACGTCTATTCGGCCTTTTTCAATTTTCTCTATCACAATAAGTCTTTCCACGATTTCGTCGATCGAGATTTCATCGGGCAGTTTGGAGATTGATTCAATTATGACAGATTTCTTCATTTTTTGACGGGTTAACATTCAGTTTAGCTAAATGGGGAACAATTTGAAAGCGCACTTGGCGGCAACGTTTTGGGCCTTGGCGAAGGTGGCGAATTTCAGGGCACAAATGTTCAATTAAGCACAAATGCGAAATGGAATTCCAATTGTTGAAGTTTAGCAATGAACTGATTACCCATTGTTGGCCACTAGTCATTTGTCTTAAGTTCACCAACCCTTTCATAGGTCGCAAAGATGATTCCCATCGGTGATATTTTGGTATCAACGAGTTTCATCATGTCGGCTTGAGTCCCTTCATTGAAAAGCCGTTTGCCTGAACCAATAGTAAGTGGATGAATGGAGAGTAGCATTCTATCGATCAAGCGATGTTTGAGCAAAGTCTGAATGAGATTTCCACTTCCGTGTACCCATAAATCCGGCCCACTTTCTTCCTTCAGTTTTTTGATTTGCGTAACAACATCTCCAGTTAGGCATACAGAATTTTGCCAACCTGGCTCAAATGCCTTATGTGAGATGACATACTTTTTTGTCTCGTTGAATGGTTTTTTGGCTTCGATGAAATCTGGTGCACTTGGCCAGAACGAAGCAAAAACATCGTAGGTGTTCTTGCCAAGCAGAAGTTCGAATGAACCACTCATGTATTCAGCCATAACGGAGCCCATCATCTCGTCCGCCTGAAAAGGCATCTCCCAACCACCATAAGCAAATCCTTGTTCAGGACCACCTGCCGCCTGCATTACGCCATCAAGCGTAACAAAGGTCATCGTGATTATTTTTCTCTTGTTTTGCTGATTGGCGGTTGTCATTTCAGGTCTTGTATCTGGTTGGATTTATTGTCTTTGACTAAGTTTTTGTCCTGACAGAAGTTTTGATAACAAAAATCATTTCTGTGAAAGTGTCATCAGGAGTTTTTCCAGGTAGTTCAATGTCATCGTAAATCCTCCCTGGAATCCCATTTCAATCATTTTTTCCATCCGTTCAAGAGATTCGTTTTTAATAGTGATACGGACTTTGGTAGTTCTGTTTTGTTCGCTAAAACTGAGATCCCAATCAGAACCGGGCAAGACAGGGTTTTCATCTTTGTCAGCAAAAGCATTGAAGAATTTGAAATTGGTTGTTGGACTAATGGAAGTATATTTTTGAATTGACCAATGCTCCTGTCCTTCGGGACTTACCATGGCATAGAATCTTCGTCCGCCTACTTTAAAGTCCATAAACTTTGTTCTTGATTCCCACGGTTTAGGAGACCACCATTGGTCAAGAAGTTCTTGTTTGGTAAAAGCATCCCACACCAGCGAAAGGTCTGCTGCAAACTCTCTGGTTATAATTGCCGTTTTTGCTTCTTTGTCAACGGTGAAGTCAAATAGTAAATTGCTGTTCATTTTGGTTGTTTTTTGATTGTTGTTAGTACTTTGTCCAGCTGATTAAAGCGTGTTTCCCAAAGCTTTCGGTACTGTTCTAACCATTTATCTATTTCTTTCATTCTGTTAACTTCAAGAGAATAGTAAATTTCTCTGCCCTGATATTCTTGCTTTACAAGATCGCATTCGGTCAAAATGCGTAAGTGCTTTGAAACCGCTTGTCGTGTTGTGTTAAAGTTTTCGGCAATGGCATTCGGTGTCATTGCCTGTAACGCAATTAAGGCGATTATCGCTCGTCTTGTCGGATCTGCAATGGCCTGAAATATATCTCTGCGCATGATTTTGTCTGTGGTTATCCACCCCCGGCTGCAAATATATGCGCAACTAAACGGTTGCGCAAGTATATTTTGAATTATCTTCTGTCTGGGAGAGGGCAGTAATAGGGTGAAGGACCTGCATGCCAGGCTGCCAACAATAGGATATCAGTATTGCTGATGTCTTTTAGCGAATAAACGTATTACTGGTATATTGTACGGGCAGGTACGGCCTGCCGCAGGTATCCGCACGGCATCCCCACGTTTACTTTTACCCAAACAGCGGCGGAAGATTCCCCTGGTGGTCTGGCTCCACCCTCACGGCCCGGGCTTTCGTCGAGAACAGCGTCGCCCGGGTGTAGTAGGTGCGGGGCAGCGGCCGGCTGGCCACCTTTTTACTTTATTGTTAAATGAGTTAAAGTTTAATGGACAGTTCTAAGTGTCCACCGAGTCCGAGTTCAATTATTTTTTGAAGTGTCGAGATACGAGCCTCTTTGATGCTATTCTCAATCTTTGAAATATATGATTTAGTTGTGCCAACCTTTTCTGCAAGCTCTTCTTGAGTCAATCCCTTTTCAAGCCGGGCTTCATAAAGGAGAACTCCAATTTTAAAGTTCTCGTAGCCTGCTTCAAGTTTGTCACGTTTGGCAGTTCCTTTTTTTCCATAGTGCTTGTCCTTGAATTGGCCAAGTGTGGTGATGTTACTTTGTTTAGCTTTCATACTCTTCCTTTATTTTAAGTGCTTTCTCAATTTCTTTTCTCGGTGTCTTTTGCGTCCTCTCTGGCGCAAGTGTTCCGCCTCGGGACACTTGTGACTGATTTGGTTGCAGTCTTCAGACTTTCTCGTAATTGGTTTGTTCGCCTTTGGTCAAATCGGCTGCCAGGTCAGAAAGCCTGCGGTCACGAACCGGTACGAGATTTCCCACTTATTCATTTCTTAAAACTCGGAGAGTTGGCGGGACTATAACATGTGCCAAATTAGTGGGGCAAGTTGAAGCACAATCTTCTTAAAAATACTAAGGGTCGGCCGTATTAATTTTAGTCTGTCCCACGCTTTAATGTTTTCAAAGTCCAGGTTGTCTGCGAAGCCGTTCACTTGTGTACGTGGGAAATCTTCGTTAGATAATTGTCGTCAGTGTTTTTTGAAAACAAATTTGTCTGAGCCCTATTGCTTCCAACGTCCCATGTATCGGTAGGAGCGTAAACCCGAAGCTACCGGTTTCTTTGGGCTTACAGCTAATTTAACACATTAATTTGAATCATCTGTTCCGCTGGCTATTGAGGATAGATCTTGTTTTGTGCATTTTCACTAAGCTTTATGTTCCAGGTTATGCAATTTAACACACCGCCGTCTGCCGAAATTTCTCTTGAGTCAATAGTCTCAATTGTCTGTCCTGGAAATAATTGTTCAAATTGGCGGTAGGCTATTTCATCCTCCCACTTTTCAAATGTCGGAAGTAATATGAAATTCTCCATTTGGAGATAGTTGATGTATAGTCCGTCAGCCATGTCGTAGTTGGCATTGTCGTACGTACTGTATGGAATTTCAATTGTCCTAAGACTTTGATTTATTAATTCCTTAGTCAATCGTCTGTGAAATCCGCTATTGTCGGATGGTCGGTATTTGTTAATTAAAACTGTGTCATTGTCATAGTGCCTGACGATTCCATCAGCGTGACCCGTGAAATCGTTTGGTTCTTGTGGGATGATAATAACCCTGGCTTCAAATAATTTCTCCAATTCATTTATTAATTCGGGTTTTTTAAAGCCCGGATTCTCTTTAAATATTTTGTCTGTAAGAATTACCCAATGCTTACTTCTTATTACGTTTCCGCCATCAATTCTAATTTCGCTGTTAGTACAAGTCAAACCAATAGCCTTACAAACGGACTTTGTATTAGTTTGAGTTAATATAAATTCGTCATTCTGTAAGTAGTCAGGCTCGTATTTAAATATTATAAACCTATTCAAATCTGTTTGAATTGGCATATAGTCAACTGCCCAAATATCGTTTGTGTTAGGAAGTAAATGGTAATCGATTTTACGTTTGATCAGGATAGTGGATAAGGTGTTAAAGAATTGACTTCTGGTTTCTAATAAACCTGAAATAAATAAAGTATTGGTTTGATTGTCAGTCATCATGTTTCTCTATGATTGTCATTGGAAGGGGACTTCCAAATCGCTCGTCAAATCTTATTTCCATTGCTTTTACAAGACGAGTTTGCCAGACCTTTGAAATCTCTTTTGCAATCCCTTTAAATTCGTCTCTCGTAAACTCATCTGTCTTTGCATTATTACACCAGTAGCAACACATGGCGCAATTGTCATTCGTGTACTCATAATTTGAATCAAATCTATCGATTTCAAGGTTCCAGCCACGCTCACGCTTTTTCTTTAACTGGCGATAAATAGACAATGCCTCAATTTGCTTTTTTGTGATTTCACAATAGAAACATTTATCCGCCTGAATTAAAGTGTTATAATCTTGTTCGGGGAAAATGTGAGGGAATGTCACTTTTATATAATAGTCTTCACATTCCTTAGTAGTGGCTGCTTGTTTCTGTTTAAGTATTTCCATCGCTTTCCAAATCTCATTAACGGTTTTGTTTCGCAAGGGGAATGTGTGTTCTTGTTGCCAATAAATGGCAGTGTATTCATCTACTAAATCAGTTTTGATTTTATAATCTTTAAAGTCATCAAGACTGAAGTTATTGATGTCGTGAATAACCCTGTCATAGAGGAATATGTTCATTTTGGTGGCGAAGCTGTCTTTTGCTTTTTGTATATAGCTCATAATGAATAGTGTTTTGTCTCTCAACGGGGAGATGTTTTCTAAGTTACATATAGATTATTCCCAATCTTTTTAGTTATAGATGTAATCTAAATAGAGTGCACCAACGACCAAGGCATCTGTTGTAGCGTAAACCCGAAGCTGCCGGTTTCTTTGGGCTTAAATCTAATTTAGGAAATTGATGTCAATTCTTATGCGCACTGTTTATGGACGATACATCTTGTTGCCAGCTGTGCGCTTAGTCCAAGCGTTTTTCGAGTTCTTTATTTACTCTTTCCCAATCACCGCTGCTAATTCCACGTGATGCGGATGGGTGATTTATTCCTAATACTTCTATTCCCTTATATTTTCCGGATAATAATAATGATTTATTGGTACCCTCCTTTTCCAATATACTTGTACATGGTGTCCCGCATAATACTTCAAATGTTCCAAATGATTCAGCTAAAATGTTCTTGGGTTGGAGTATTTTTATTATTTCTTCAAGAATGTTGAAACAATATTTCTCCATTTCAATTGCTTTTGGAAATGCTCTAAAGGTTTTCAGATTTGGAGTCCTGAAAAACATTCGATTAAGCTTAACTGAAGTTCTTAGGATGTAATTTAGTTTTTCTCCTTTCATTACTTTGTCACGCATAACACAAGCCATTTTATACGTTTTATCCTTATCAGTAACTAAATATTCGTGGATTGTCGGTATTTGATCAAGTCCTTTATCTGAAATCTGTCCACCTGGGTTATCTCCAATGATCATAAGTTTTGGTTTTAAGCGCAGGGGCGAATAAAAAACTGATACGTTCAAATGTTGACTACTAAACGCTGAGCTGTCCGATTTAACTTTTTGAATTATTGAGTTTCCCCACTTGTCAAGATCAGAAGTATTCATATGCTTATTTCAAATTAGTTAAATACTTTTCAATGTCATTTCTAAATCCTTCAACTTTCTTTTCAGCCCTTTCTGAATCCCAGCCTTTTTTAAAATAGGCTCCAGTAATTCTCTCCCAAGCAACGTTTTTCAATTTCTTGTCTGATCCAGTTACTTTCCCGTTATAAAGATCAGTGCAAAAATGGGTCATAACCTTTATAAAAATATCTGCCATACTTGAAGCTCTTTTTTCGTAGAAGATTGATATTTTGATCCTAAGTTCTTTTGGTAAAAATGGGTCTGTTCTTATTAATTTCGCGGTGATATGCTGCTGAAGCAGCCATTGGTCAACCCAGACTTCATCAGTCAACCAGTCAAGGCTCTTCATAATTTTGGCTTTTTCTAATTTTTTCAAATATTTATCAATTCTCTTATCGATAAACATGAAATGGTTGTGCCACGAATACTTTGATCTTGAATCAAGCTCGGAAATCAATAAGTCTGATAACCAAAGAATTTTTTTAATAGTTTGCCTTGAGTATTCCTGATTCATAATTTTTCAAAAGCTCATTGCCGGCAACATTTTTATAGCAGCATTGCTGATTTCCTTGTAAAGGATATACGTATACCCACTCTCTCATAGCGAATATACTTATTGCTGATCTATTTATTATACGGTCAGGTACGGCCCCGCCGCATGGATCAGCTCGGCATCACCCCACCTTCACTCTTACCCAACCAGCGCCAGATGATTCCCCAGGTCCGGCTCCACCCACACAGCCCGGGCCTTCGTGGAGAAGAGCGTTTCCCGGGTGTAGTAGGTGAGGGGCAGCTCTCTTGAAGCCAGCGGACTGTCAAGAAACGTGTTGCACAGCTCCAGCAGGGAAAGGTGCTTGTGCGCGGAAACAAAATAGCGTATCACCCGCGACCAAAACAGGGTCAGCGTCTCGTGGTAGCCGCCTTCGGGTGTGTTCTTTCCCCCAACGGAAACATTGTAGGCGATGATACTGCTCCGGAGATAACAGATCGCTTCAAATTCAGCATGCGTTTTGTGAAACCAGGCGCCCACGGTGAGGTGCGCTTCGTGCGTCCATCGCTCTTTGGGCAGGGGCAGGGTGAGACCGCGGAAGCCGTCGACCAGCGCCTCGATCTGTAAGCTCCACAACTTAACGAACCCCTTCCTGCCGACAGGCAGGATTGTATACGCGACCCGTAACGCCTATGCTGAAGCTCCGGCGTAAGCATACGTACAGTGGTGTGAAAGGCGAACCCCACTAGGTAGAACTGGTGGGGCCGTCTACTCGATTATTGACTGGGCCGCTCACTTACTCTTTTTAAATTCCTCAGACTTTTTTCGAAAATATTCCAATTCCTGTTCTGGCGTCATTCCCTTTATTGTCTGAGAAACTCTGTCCCGTTGCTGTCTCATGAACTTAACAGCGTCAAATGTCTTTTCTGTATTTATTTCAGTTTTCATATTCCCTTGTTGTGGGCCGGGCCGATTCACTTATTTCGCCTATTAAATTCAGCAGCCTTGGTTTTAAAATATTCTATCTCTTCTTTCGGAGTCATCCCTTCAATGTCCTTTGAAATCTGTTTCCTCCTCTGTCTCATAAATTCAACAGCGTCAAACGTCTTTTTTGTTTTTGTCTCGGTTTTCATAACTCTAAAATTTCACGTGGCGTTCTTATTTCCAAAATTCTATGTCCGTTCTTAATATTCACAGAGTTGTATCCTCTGATTCTTGTGATATTAACAATGTGTTTGAAATTCCAACTGATTAGAATGTCAGCATTTACTAAAGTCGCAAGGGCAATGTGTCGGCAGTCCGTCCGGCTTGTTTTTCCAACTACACCTTCTCTTAAATATTCCTCACCTAATTGGATGGAGTCTTCAGTCTGGTCAACATACTCGATTTGCTTTTTGGGAATCGACTTGAAAAAAGCAACAACATTGTCCGGAGCGCCTTGCAACTCGGTGGTTAATATGTCTGATAAAATGACTTGGAATTTTCCCTGCTCTACCTTCTCAAAGAAAAGCTTTGTATAAAACTCAAATTCTTCGTCAAAACATCCTCCAATAACAGATGTGTCGATATAAACTCTTTGAATCACGCTCCAATTTAGCAATTTTCAACGAGTCGCTAAACCGTTACGAAGCCTTACCCTTAACAATTTAATATCAGCATTACTGATATTCTTATCGAGGGTATACCTATTGCTGATATATTTATTGTACTGGCGGGTGCGCTTTACCCAACCAGTGCCGGAAGATTCCCCAGATCCGGCTCCACCCACACAGCCCGGGCCTTCGTAGAGAACAGCGTCTCCCATCTGGCGCAAGTGTTCCGCCACCCATCTGGCGCAAGTGTTCCGCCTCGGGACACTTGTGACTGATTTGGTTGCAGTCTTCAGACTGCAGAAATCAATAGAGTAACATCACATCCAATAATATTTCCGGCTTACCCATATAGTTCATCGCGCTACTGTAAAGATAATCCTCCGGGGACAAAACAATACCACCCTCGACGGGATTCTGATGAATATAATTCAATCGCTGGTCCAGTTTCTGGTTCGTGTTTAACTCAATGCGATGATTCGACTGTTGCCAAAATTGGTAGCGTGTATTGTTATTGTTTTTCCTTCCGGCTCTTTCAAACAACCACATAAACAATTCCCTTCTGCTTTCCTGGTCATTACCCTGAATGGCCTTTATTATTTCCAATGAGGTGAACTTTTTAATGTCCCTAATGATACCCTGAAGGCTAGGTTCTCCGTGCCTGCCCAGGATCATGTGAGCATGACTCGACATGATGCAATAAGCCCATACCTCAAGACCTTTGTTTTTCTGACAGTATCGTAAACTCTCTAGTAATATATCTTTGTACTCCCTGCGGACAAATACATCAAGCCAATGAATTACCGTGAACGTGACAAAGTAAAGTTTGTCCTGGTCTCGGATTTTGTATTTTTCGCTCATGCAAGAAAAACTTGAAAATCATAAATTCCATGCTATTTGACCAATGGGTTGGTTACGGTTTTCCTGATTGTTCTTGTTAATATTCGGCAGTCTGAAGACTGCAATCATGTTTGGTCACAAGTGTCCCGAGGCGGAACACTTGCGCCAGACGTTCGAGCCTTATTGGAAGACTTAGACTAGGTGAGGCTAAGTGAAGGACTGGTTGAGCCGATTAGCTTTTCAGCACGGGCCCGCCGGCTGGTCAATGCGAGAACAGCTCAATAAAATACCTCACAATATCCGGCGATTCCACAACCACCCACACACCAAGAAGTACCAGGGCCGTCTGCATATTCCTGACGGTCAATTCGTAATAAATGGCGTGCCTGATCTTCAGTTGGCTCCACTTTTGTTTTAACGCGGTCACATTTTTCAAAATGAGTGTACTCATATTCGATTTGTTTAAGGCGTTCCTAAGTGTTCAATAATCATCTTCACTTGCCTTGGATTGAAGTAGGCGCCAACCCGCGGTCCAAGGGCCCGCTCGATGGGCCGAAGCCATTTTCTGAAAGTCTTCTCCGAACATCGGTAGAGGTTCGACAACTCCCGGTGGTTGTATAGCCGAATGTGGAATGAATCATTGCTCATACAAATCAAAAGTTTGGTTTTGGTAGAACATTCGGTTCTCGAAATACCCACCATCCAGTTAAAGCAAGCGCCGTGGGCGCAAGCGCCAAAGGGATAAGATAGTCTGAGCCAACCCCGTCCCGGAAAACCAGTATCAGGAGCACCGCGATGACCGGGGTGAGTTTTGCGAAACGGGAGAAGGCCGCCAGGTTTTTCATCCGCCTGGAATAGGAGGCCTGCGTTTGTATGAGGTCAGGTCCTGATGGAAGCACCCGCTGGTAGTACTCGGCAGTAAATGCCTTGAATAGGTGGAGGGCATTGGTGATGACAAAGGACAAGGCAAGCCACATCGGACCCGAAAATACCCCGGCGAGCACAATGGCCGCCGTTCCCAGCACAACAAAGAACCCGCATTCAACCCACAGCCGCTCTCTCATTTTCCGCAGCCGCGGATGATTCGAGCGATCGGTCATGGCCATTATTTCAGCGTGACTTCGGGGCTGGACCCTGATGGAGTTCCACCTGGATTGCATTTCTTCAAATGTCATAATCGTCGTTTTTACTGCCAGGGCGCTGAGGCGCAAAGTTGTGCGTTGACCAGGTGCGGCCGCCGCTGATCATCGGTCTCTGTGCCTTTCCGTCTTTGCAGTTCTTTGTTTCCATTTCTTATACTTTCCGAATACCGACCACCGATCACCGATCACCTGCTCCCAACTCCCCCCAACTCCTCCTCACTCTCCCCATCCTCATCGTCACCGCCTCTTCTGAAATTTTAACAACGGCAGCGATTTCCCCTCTTTCATAGCCTTCCATCAGCATTGACACAATCACCCGGTCCACCTTGTTCAGGCCGTGAAAGAAATCATAGAACTCATCATGCGGCTCGTTCCAATCGGGGTCAATGACCGCCGCATCCTCGGGAATTTCCTCCAGGTATTCCACCTTGTCTGCCCTGCGGTACGGCGCCATGGCCGTCTTCATCGCGATGCTGTAGATCCAGGTGCTGATCGTTGATTTATTCTGAAAGTCCGGATAGGCTTTCCACAGCTGGTAGATGATCTCCTGGAAAAGGTCCTGCTCCTCGTTGTGGTTGTCACAGTACGGACGGCAGACTTTGTAGATGATCCCTTGGTGATCATCCAGTGCCTGCAGGAAGGATTCTTCTAAATCGCTCGTCCTTTTCATGCCGATGGGGTTGCTCATCGTTTTCTTTGAATGAGTCCAATGATTGCGCCCGGCCAATATGGCTCCGGAGCCACTGAAGGTTGCCCCCAGCAACATGAACATACTCACGATGAAGGGTCCGGTATGAAGCTGGCTGCCTAAGACGCACATAATTTAAGGTTCATTTCAATGGAGTTAGTTGAGGAACAGGGTCAAAAAGAAACATGGAAAATGAAAAAAGTTGTAAGGAGCTGTTAATCAGGGGAATAAAATGCTATCGAAGGGGAGGCGGGTTTAGGGCTCTATAGACTTTCCATAGACTCCCTTCGATGCGGCTATATACTTTCTATAGTCCCGCTATAGTCTTTCTATAGACTCTCTTCGAGGCGGCTATAGACGTTCTGGCTTACTCATTCGGAATCGATTCGATATCGGTTCGATATCGGTTCGGACGCTGAGGCTGGCGGCAGGCCTAAGACCGCAGAAGGAAAAGTGGGGAAGAGAAGGGAAAGAAAGGGAGAGTAAGGGAAAGTAAGGGAAAGGTGGGGAAAGTAAGGGAAAGTAAGGGAAAGTAAGGGAAAGGAAGGGAAAGGAAGGGAGAGTAAGGGAAAGGTAGGGAAAGTAAGGGAAAGGTAGGGAAAGGTGGGGAAATGAAGGGAAATGAAGGGAAATGAAGGGAAAGGTAGGGAAAGGTAGGGAAGCGTGTGACGCGCTCGCATCACATTTGACCCAAGCATCGCAAACACCTGTCTGCAGGCGGGTGGTACACAAACTGGTCTGGCGCGTCGGACCGGCGAGGTACAGCTGACGGTGTGAAACCCGCTCCGACACAGTCGGGGCACAAACTAAAAACAAGTATGAGCAAAATTCAAAATAACCCGCTGCTCCAAGGGGTCAGCGGAATGTTGGGAGATACCATGGTCATCCGAAAGGTCCGTGGTAAAATGCAGATGGCCAACAGGCCCGCACCTGGAAGGAAACCCATTTCTGCCAAACAGGAAGCGGTTCAGTTCAAATTCCAGGAAGCGTCACAGTATGCCAAAATGCAGACCGGCATCAAGGCGTCGCAGGAATCAAAGGACTTGTACGCAACGGGTATTACCGACAAGAAGCATACCGCATTTGTGGTGGCCTTGACCGACTACCTGAATTCTCCCAAGGTGCACTACATCGCTGCCGAGGACTATGCCGGAGCCGTGGGGGATGTCATCGCCGTAAAAGCAACGGACGACTTCATGGTCGCCGGGGTGAAAATAATCATCACGGATGGTGACGGCAACCTCCTCGAGAAAGGACAAGCCACACCTGACCTCGAGCGTGTCAACCTCTGGACCTACCCAGCTACTGCCGCTAACCCTTCCCTGGAAGGCACACTGATCCAGGCGCTCGCCTACGACCGCCCGGGGAATGTGGCCTCCCTGGAGAAGACTATCCAGTGATCGGGTGATTCAGTGATTGGCTGATCGGGTGATTCATGATTTGATGGTTGGTTGACAGGGCCCTGTCGATCAATCATCAAATCAGCCGATCAACCTGAAATTCCACGTGTTTTTTCAAGAACAATAATTCAACTAAAACGATACCAATATGACAAACTATCTATGGCTACTCGATGCCGGCCACGGCGGCATGAAAGACGGTAAGTACACCACGGCACCTGCCAAGATGCATGTGTTTGAAGATGGCCTGACCTTCTACGAAGGTGTAAACAACCGGGCCATCGTGGACAACCTCAAGCCGATGCTTAAGCTCAACGGTGTTGATTTTATGCTGGTGCATGATGCTGTACTCGATACGCCCCTGAAGGAGCGGGTGGCGCGGGCAAACAGGCTTTATGCCAAAGGCAGGAACTGCATCTACCTTTCTATACACAGTGATGCGATGCCCGACGGGGCACATGGCAAGGGAAGCGGCTTTTCTGTTTACACCAGCATCGGCCAGACCCGGAGTGACAAGATCGGTGAGATCTTCGCCACCACCCTTCAGCTGGAATTGGCCCCATTCAAACTGCGGACCGATCGCAGGGATGGAGACGCGGACAAGGAAGAAAACTTCTATGTGCTGGAAAAGACAAAATGTCCGGCGATCCTGGTGGAGAACCTCTTCTTTGACAACCGCAAGGAGGCAGACTTCCTATTGAGCGAACTGGGGCAATTCAGCATCGCAGCTGCATTGTGCATGGCCATTTTGGAGGTCGAGGAAAAAATAGCTGTATGAAGCCCTTGCGAGAAACGACCATTGGAAAATTTCTGGCAGGCAAGGGCTTCGACCACCTGCTGGAAGGAGTGGGGGACTTGCTGCCAGGCGCAAGGGTCCTCGACCGGATTAAGGATGCCGTGCTGGGTAACCCGGACCAGCTCAGCGAGGATGACAAGAGACAGTTCATGGAAATCTACAGGCTCAACCTTGAAGAGCTGGACAAGAGCCTCGCCGATACGGCCAGCGCTCGAAGCCGTGAGCGCGACTTCGTAGCCGCCACAGGCCACATCGACTGGTTCATGACGGTCTTTGGCATCGTCATCCTGTTCTGTTTTGTCTATACCGTTATGGTTTCCGCCTGGGGAAGCATACCCCCTGACATGCGGGAAATTTTCATCGAAAGCCGCGCCGCGGTGCGGGATATTGTGCTGGCCATCGCAGCATATTATTGGGGTAGTTCCGCAGGTTCAAGAATGAAGGAAATGCGGCGGTGAGATGCCCGGGCAATGGGCAAAATCGGCACGACCGAACTGGCGCAGGGCGAACCTGTTCCGGTTTGGCGTGCCGACAGACCCATGAAAATGTCTAATTTAAGACTGTTCTAAACAAGTGGGTCTTACACTTGGGCGGCCGGATTGTATGGCTAGACACTTCATACTCAACTGCTGGTCTTGTGAAACTCAATACAATTACTCTGTTTTATCTTCTGCTGCGCCTGGCAATTCCAATGCTTTTACGGACTGAATTGCGTTTCCTGCAATTCCCTTTATTGAACCATACATGTCAATGGTATTGGTAATAACCTTTTCTATTTGCTTTTCACGTTCTTTCCATATCCGTTGCATTGCACGCTTTTCACTTTCCAGTGCTTCCTTCATAGATGAAAAGCCTTCCACTATGGCTTCCACTTGCATACGAAAAGAATTGCTTGTCAAGAAATCATACAGCATGTGCATTTTGTCTCCTTTATTTTCTTGGGCACTCGCAACTAGACTTAATTGTATAACTGATTCCCGAAGAACCGCACAAAGCCCTTTAAATTCTTCATAACTACAAACCCAGATACCGTCTTTAATACCCATTCGATCGAGGTCTGATGGCATTGCCTCAGTTACCAATACCCCAATGTCTGCATTTTTCTCACGCATATCCGTTTTGAATTTTTCAATCCAATTAGACTGAAAGTCCTTGGTGCGTTTACTTTCATAATATATTTTTCCACAGTTTTGCCGACTACGGGTATTTACAATTTGAATACAATCTCCGCCCCGCGCACCTTTTTTAATTTCTTCTATAGTGTCCAAAGGGAACTGAATTGATAGCCATTCTTCAATTGCCAATTCCTGAACTTCGCCTTGTAATTGCATGGAGCCTTGATCTTGCTTGCGCTTCATTTCTTCGGTTAGCTTTCTCTGATCTTCTAATTGTTTTTGAAGTTCTTTATAGCGCAATTCGTTTTTCTCTTCCTCGGCTCGTCTTATTTTATCTTTCTCGGAGATTAGAATTTCATTCAGCTTTTTTTGAGATTCTGCCTCTACAGATTCCTTTACCTCTGCGTTCTCTCTTTTCAATTTCTCTATCTCCGCTTTGGTTCTGTTTAGTTCCTTTATTTGCTCTGACTTTTCGTTTAGTTCCTTTTGCAAGGCCTGAAACTGGTCAGACTGTTCTTCAACCAACTTCTTCTTTAGTTTTTCTTCAATAAGCTTTCGCTCATCTTTAAGCTTGGTCTCAATGCGCTCTTGAAATAGTTCGTTTTCCTGTTTTTTATTTTGCTCAAATTCTTCTTTTGCCTTTGATAGCTTTTCTTGCTCTAAGTCAAATTTCTTCTTCTCATCAGCCAATTGTAACTGATACTTCTGTTTGATCTCTTCTTCTAATTGGTGTGCGAGAATATCCTGAACATCAATAGACGTATCGCAATTAGGGCATTTGATTTGGGTGGGGTGCGACATTATTATATTTATTTCTTAAAGTGTTCTAATTCTTTCTAAAATGAAAATCATTTATATCATTTGAAACAATTATTGAATCCGATTCCGTATGTCTTCAAGCCATCGTATTAGATCACCGTTTGGATCTGCTGCTTGAATTTGAGGCCATGTCATTGAGCGAGCAACATCATTATTCAATCTTCGTTTTGCTTTACTAATTTTTTTCCGTTTATCATCCTCATCCAATCCAATCCAAGGATTAGGGCTAGTTAGATTGTGTTGTGTCCTTGCTACTAATTCTGGAACATCGTCCATATCTCCAAAAGCAATAGGAAAGCCAAAAGTGGCTTGTATACAACTTGGATCTATATAATTCTCTAATTCCTTTTTTACGGTTAATTCTGCCCAGTTTTGCCCACCTCTTGCTCTTACTAAATCTCTTGCACCCTGATATTGTGGATTTACAGGGTCGTCTAAGTCGTAAATATGGTATTGAGGTATATCTAAACCACCTAGATAATCTTTAGTAACCCAATCCTTCAATGTGCCACCGCCTAATGGAAAAATAGCTACTCTGGTATCTGCTGAAAGGTCCGGTAAATCATTTCTATTTATATGAATGATAGAAGATATGCTATTAAAAAAGGCTACATCATTGGGGCCTTCTACACAAACAAGCAATTTTGGTTTTAGAGGCTCTGGCAACATGCCTAAAGTATCAGCAATAGATTCCATAATATTCTGCTGATTATCTAATACAATTACATTTTCATGTTCGTCTATTGTAACAAGTCTTAATTCATTTTCATTCACCAACCCCGCTAATGCGGGGTTATGAGTTGTAATAAAAACTTGCGTATTACTGCTATCTGCAAGCTCTTGAAATGCCTTAATTAGCATTTCTTGATGATCTGGATGTTGTGAATTTTCAGGTTCCTCAAAGGCATAGATAATTGCTTGTGAATTATTATCATTTCTTCTTCTTTCAGCTTCTGCACGAAAGAAATTCAAAATTATTAAGCGCCTAACGCCACTACCCCTTTTATTAATAGGAATGTCCTTATCGCCAGAAAGAGTGAGACTGAATAAACCGGCCCATTTAGGTTCTGCTTTAAAGTCAGGAGTTAATTGACTTGCTAAGGCGGGATTCATTTCCTGTAATTTTGCTAGCGTTCTATTCGCTACTTCAATGGCCTTACTCATTACTCGCTCTTGAATCAAGGCAAGCTCCGCAGATAACTCCGCAATTGCTGAATTAACGGCTATTTTCATTGGGTCTGTTACCTCCTTGTCTGCATCGTTACTTTCTCTGTCAGACTTGAAGAGAGCAAATTGCGGCATCCACTTTTTCAGGTACTCCCATGCCTCTTTTGCCTCCTCTTTGTCAACCTGAATTTCTTTACTGCCTAAGTTCAAATCAGGAAATGAATTCCAGATTGCACTTCGAATTGTTGAATTGATATTTCCATGATAATTAGCAGCGGGTATTCCAAGCTGAGTTGCTCGAGCTCTTAATTCTGTCCTTTTTAATAGTAATAAATCATTGCCATTATTAATTGTAGGGTGGTTGGCTATCAAATACACCTGCTCTTTTGGATTGCCGGCACCGCAGGTAAAAACCTTTTTTATTTCTAAATCCCCATCTTGGTTTAATAGATATTCTTTTGAAAGTGTCGTGGGATTAGCAGCATCAATAATAAGTTGTGAAGGGAGTTGATTAAAAACGCACGTTATTTCAATTTTGTTTTCTTCATTTGCCTTAGCGTCAACATTCAAATCTTCCTTTTCAATGCGAACGATTGAGTTATTAAAGAATATTTCCAGTGCTTCTATAATTGATGATTTACCGGAATCATTCTTTCCTATAAAAACAGAAAGATCATTCAAATTTACATTTGTTAAATTTCTATAACCTCTAAAATTTTTGAGCTTAATGGCTTTGAGTCTCATGATACTCTTCTAAGTTCTTTAAACATTTAAATGTAAGCTCCACTAATCAAACAGTTTGGCTACATTCTTCATAATGTAGCTATTTAATCCTTGTCCATTTAGCGCTAGTTCTTTCATGTTGTCAACATGCTGGCGACCTGCTTTACGATAGCTATAAGTGTATGATTTACCACCGCCATTAAACCACACTTCAATATAGTCCTCACCAATTTTATAACCTTGAACACCAGAATTGCCACCTGAGTTTTTGTATCTATTCATAATATCTAAAAGATTAAGTTTCCAATAGTTTTATTTAGTTAAATTCCAAGTATGACAATTATTGATTAGATTAGAGTTGATTATATTTTAGCAACTTAATATTAAACTAACTTGTTTTTCGTTCTCTTCACTTTCTCTTTAGTAAATAAATCTGCTGTATATTGTTCATAGAGTTCAAACAGGAATTCCATCCTCTTTGCCTCAGATGGAAATGGCTGCGGGCGGTAACAGCTGTCAACGAACTTATCCAAATCTTGGTGGGCATGAACCAAATCGTTTGGCATAGTCAGCGGATCATATAAGTCGGCCAACGAACTATCAGGATAACGCTCACGCACTTTTAATACTTGCTCTGCTAATGTTTCAACTCCTTGTATTTTTTGCTTCGGCAAGTCTTGTGGCCATGGGAAGTTATTATAAACAATACTAGCTGAATACCGATAATCACTCTTAAGTCTTCCACAGATATACTTTACCCAAGCCATGTGCATCATTGAAGTTAATATACCAAAATGATATGGTCTTACATTCGGCAGAACATAAAGCTGGTTGGATGCTATTGTATCAGGGGTAAGGAAACTGATTGGTATATATCTTCTATTAACAGAGGAGACTGTTGGAAACGCAAGGTAATTCGATTTAGGTTGTCTTATTTCAGCAAATATTGACGGTGTCTGGGCTAACTTCTTTGTATTGGCTCTCTCGCTAGTTGACCTCCATTTTCTTACAGCTTCTACTCTATCCATGATTGCGGTATTTTGTCTTATCTCATTTGGTTTAGCATCAATGAGCCATAAACAATATCTCTTTTCGGAATGTAGCAATTCTCGGCCACCAATAAATGGGCGAATAAGTCTTTTAGATTCATCGTCCCTGGAAATGATCATATCCCTTTCTTCCTCTGTAAGAGTAAAATTTCCATCGTCCAAAGCAAAACTCCCATAAATTATTTCGGGAACATTGGAAATCGGTGATTTTCTATTTTCAATTAAAATATCCCTCGCTTCTATCAAATATGGGTTAACGTTACTAACCTTAGTAGCATGAGGTTCTCCATTAATATCCTCGTACTCGTATATTTCCTTATTGCTTGTATTAAAATTCGCAAATCCAATTATTACAACATGAACTGCTGCATTTCCTTTCGCTTCATTACTCCATTTAAAAGTTTGATGAGCGAAGTGAATTTTTATATTGCAAGAGTTAAATAATAACGACCATAGTATACCAACCTGCTCACCTTGGGCAATTGAATTTGTCGATACAAAAGCGACTTTGATTTTTGTATCCTGAATTAGTTTGGCAGCTTTAAAATACCAAGCTGTCACATAATCTAGGACACCTGTTCCAGCGATACCCTCGAAGACCATGTCCATATCTTCCTTTTGTTCATCGTTTTGCTCCTTCTTGCCAATAAATGGGGGATTGCCTAAAATGTAAGAAAGTGATTTTTTAGAAATGAGTTCATTCCAGTCCAATCGAAGAGCATTACCATTAATAATATTCGCAGATTTCTTTAACGGTAGTCTTACAAAGTATTGACCGAAGTCGTTACTGATTGCCATGTTCATTTGATGATCTATCAGCCACATGGCTACTTCTGCTATCCGTGCGGGAAATTCTTCATATTCAATGCCGTGCATCATGTCAACGTCAAGCAAAATAATTTCGCGAACGTCTAACACACCCGTACCTTTTTTATTCAATACCCTCAATACTTCAATTTCTAACAGGCGTAACTCACGATAGGTTATTACCAAGAAGTTACCACATCCGCACGCAGGATCGAGAAATTTTAACTGACTGATTTTCTTATGGAACTCTGGTAACTTATTCTTATTGGTTTTGATCGTTTCAAACTCTTGCCAAAGTTCATCAAGGAATAATGGTTTAATAAGTTTAAGTATGTTTTTTTCGCTTGTGTAATGAGCGCCTAAATTTCTCCGCTCGGTTGGGTTCATTACGCTTTGAAACATGGAACCGAAAATGGCAGGAGAAATTGTGCTCCAATCGAGGTAGCAACATTCCAATAAGCTGTGTCTCATCTTGGCGTCAAAGCTTGCGCTTGGCAAAGATTCCTCAAACAATTTTCCGTTTACAAAAGGAAAGGCATTAAGCTGTTCGTCAAGATTTTTAAATCTCTTTTCAATGGGTGTATTTAGTACCTGAAATAGCTCCTGGAGTTTAGCCGCTAAATCACTTCCGTCTTCTGAGGTGCGTTGCTCAATGAAGTCCTGAAATTGTTGTTTCTCAAATATTGTGGTGTCTTCTGCGAAGAGTAAAAACAGAATACGAACAAGGTAAATTTCTAAGGGGTGTCCTTCATAGCCGATTTCTTTTAACCGGTCGTGTAGCTTACCCATTAATTCTGCGGCCTTTATGTTTACAGGGTCTTGCTCTTTGTATGTCCGCTTTTGATAGCCCGCTATGAAGCCAAAGTGCTGAATGTTGCTGACAAAGTCTTTTAGTTTAAACTCGATTACTTTTGCTTCTTCGAGGTCGTGTAGGCGTATTATATCAAAGTCAGATACAAGAATGTACCTGGGTAGTTCGTGTTGCTTTATTCCATGCAGATAGTCTTTTGCTTGCGTGAATGCTTTGTCGAGATTTTTGCCCCGACTTTTCATTTCTATTACCAACGTTCCTTTCCAGAACAAATCTATATAACCGTCATGCTCGTCAAGTTTCAATACCCGCTCTTCAAAGGTTGCTACCCTCTTTCGACTTACGCCAAATACATTAAAGAATTCAATTAAAAATGGTTTTGCGTCTGCCTCTTCATTTTGAGTGGCTGCCCATTCTTTTGAGAATTTAAGTGCCCGATCTTTGATTTCATTCCAGCTTAATGCTGCCATACGGTTTTTCCAATTATATGACCAATTTAGTTAATTATGGCTACTCTTTATACTGTGGGGCAGGTGGGGTTGGCTCTTGCCATAGCTTTGGTGTCGCAGTGGGTTTGTGCGACTATGGTATGTGCCAGAAGCGGCGAGAATTGTCCACGGTTGCAGTGCGGTGGGCGGATATGACACGAATCTTTATCCGTAGCCGTGTCCAAAGTTTTATGCTTTGTTTTCAGTCCCTCGTTGCGAAATGAATCGTGGCCTTGTCCCCGTGGAGAGTTTGAGTGAGTAAGGTCATTGTCCGCGGTGCAGGAAGGGCATTGGCGCTATCAATTAGATATCGGCATTGCTGATATATTGTACTAGCAAATACGGCCTGCCGCAAGAATCCGCGCGGCATCGCCCCAAGTTCACTTTTACCTAAACAGCGCCGGAAGATTCTCCAGGTCCGGCTCCACCCACACAGCCCGGGCCTTCGTAGAGAACAGCGTTCCCCGGGTGTAGTAGGTGAGGGGCAGCTCTCTCGAAGCCAGCGGACTGTCCAGAAACGTGTTGCACAGCTCCAGCAGGGAAAGGTGCTTGTGCGCGGAAACAAAGTCGCGTATCACCCGCGACCAAAACAGGGTTAGCGTCTCGTGGTAGCCGCCTTCGGGTGTGTTCTTTCCCCCAACGGAAACATTGTAGGCGATGATGCCGCTCCGGAGATAACAGATGGCTTCAAATTCAGCATACGTCTTGTGAAACCAGACTCCCGCGGTGAGGTGAGCTTCGTGCGTCCAATGCTCTTTGGGCAACGTTAGGTTTCTGAACCCGTCGACCAGCGCCTGGATCTCCTGGTCACTGTGCCATCTTCCCATGGGTGCCGTTGACAAAATACATTTTCATCATGCCCTTGTTCTTTACTTCAATCTCACCGCGGTACGTGCAGTCAAAGGCGTCTTTGATCAGCGCATGGGTGTTCTCGGAAATGTTGATCCTGCCGGGTTCTGAATTGGACTCCATCCGCGCGGCGATGTTCACCGTGTCGCCCCAGATGTCGTAGGCAAATTTCTTGGTGCCCACCACGCCGGCCACCACCGCGCCGGAGTTGATGCCGATGCGGATGCTGAACGGTTGCGCCCCCGCCTGTGCCTGGTTCGTTTCATGGACAAAGGCGGCAATGTCGAGGGCTGCGCGGACCATGTTGTGCGCGTGGTCTGCGGTGGGGAAGGGTAAGCCCGCAGCACACATGTAGGCATCGCCGATGGTTTTGATTTTCTCCAGGCCGTGGGCTTCCATGATCGTGTCAAACCTGGAGAAGTAGAAGTCGATGCTCTCCACCAGCTTTTCCGGCGACAGTTTTTCGGCGTACTGGGTGAACCCTTTGAAGTCGGCGAACAGCACCGTGACGGCCTCGAACCGCTTGGCCTGGACCCGGCCGCTTTGCTTGAGCTCCAGGGCGGTTTCTTTGGGGAGGATGTTGAGCAGCAGCGTCTCGGAGCGTTCCTGCTCTTTCTTGATGACCTGGTTCGTCTCGCGGATGAACCGGTAGCGGCGGTACACGCCAAAGGCCAGGAGGCAGATCATGACCAGCGCTGCGGCGGTGGCGGCCACGATGATCTGCTGGTTTTTTTTCTGCTGGTTGAGCAGGTCGACTTCGATCTGTTTCTTGGAGATTTCAAAGTCCGTGCGAAGGTCGGCCATCTCCTGTACGGACGATACGTTCTTCACGCTGTCCTTGTAGGCGATGTGACTCTTGTAATAGCGGAACGACTCCGCCGTGTTTCCGATTTTCTCATAGACCTGGGAGAGCTTCAGATTGGCGGCGCTGATCTGGTCTTTCAGCCCATACCGCCTGGCAAGCTCCAGGCTTTTGAACGCATAGGCCAGCGCTGTCCTGGTGTCGCCGTTCACGAGGTAGATGTCGGCAATCAGCGTCAGGTACACGGCGATGGGGTAATAGTCGTTCATGCCCTCCAGCAGGGTAATGGCCTTGTTCATGTTCTCCTCTGCTTTCCGGTAATTGCCCATCTGCGCGTAGATCATGCCCAGGTTGCCGAGGCTGTACGCTTCACCCGCGGCATAGTGGAGGTTTTCAAAAATAACGCCCGCCTCTTCGGTGTAGATCAAAGCCGAATCCCATTTGTGGATGGTGATGTATTCGTCGCCGGTATTCAGCAGGGCGTTGGCCACGTTGACGGAGTCGCCCGCCGCGCGCAGGATGCGGATGGCGCTGTCGTGGTATTTGATCCCGTTCTTGTGATTGCCCATGATGGCATACACATCGCCGATGCCGATGTACAGCGACCCCAGGCGGGAGCTTTGCGTGCTTTCTCCCACGAGTTTGGCACCCTGGAAGTAGCTCTCCAGCGCATTCGACAGGTCGCTTTTCAGCCTGAGGGCATTGCCTTTTTCCTGGTAACCCTGCACGAGGTAGTCGGTGGAATCCAGTGCCTGCGCCGCCCTGATCAGCGCTTCGCTGAAGAACAGTTTCCGTTCGGTGTCCGGGTGGTTGATGGCCAGCTCCTTCAGGATTTTCAGTTGATCCTGCTTCGGGTAGCGGCCCGACGAGTAGACCGCGTCGAGGCTGTCGACACGGGTTTTATGTTGGCTGTAGGCGCCAAGGCAAACCATAAAAAAAAAGCCCAAGGTCACCCAGGCTTTTCTTTTAGCAGTGTGTGTTTGGCTGCCGCGGTATCCTTTCGACACGGTTGGATCAGGCATTAATGTGCCTGGATGACCGGGTCGATGTGGAAGGTGCCGCTTGCCTTGCCGGCATGGGTAACCTTGAAGGAGATGTCATACTTGTACGACCCTTTGGCGGCGGTCTTGGCGGAGATCTTGCCGCCGTTGCCTGGTCCGAGGTCCCGGCCAAAGATGTTATTGCCCTTCATGAATTTTATTTTCGTGATTTCAACGACATCGGTCTCAGAGGTAGAGGAAGCGCCCTGCCAGGTGATGACGTCACCGATGTTGACATCGACGGTGAAATTTTCATTCGTAACATTTTCTGCCTGTCCGTCAAAGTGACAGGTGGTGGCGGTGTTCTTGTTGTCGATTTGTTCAGTATCGACAATCAGGGTGATGGTCACGTTTTCCTGGTCGGGTTTCGTCGTGAAGGCGCACAGGACAAGCGAGCCGGTTGCCAGGAGCAAGCCTGACTTCCTGAAGAATGTTTTTGTGATTTCCATGGGTGAGGGTTTGGGTTGCTTTAGTGTTTCTTTTTTGGGAGCCTCAATATAGCGAAGGGAAGGGAGAAATGGAAGGAGGGGGGAGGAGGTGCGGCTCCTTTGGGGTCGGTGGGTACTCTTGTTGATGCGGGTTATGTGGGATGCCTCGCAGTGGGCTGTTGTACATGGTTGACCATTCATATTCCATCAGCATGACTAGACCGTGGTGCTGACTCTGTGATCAGCTGGGGTGGCTGGCAGGAAACTGGCTCTCCCATAACCTGAAGTATTCAAGCTTATTCGCCAGCAACTCTGCATGCGTGCCCTCTTCGATCACTTTCCCATGCCCGATGACGGCAATCTTATCGGCGACAGTGACCGTGCTCAGCCGGTGCGCGATGAGGATCACCGTCTTTCCCTGTGACCGCAGTTCCCGCACGGCCGATTGAACAAATTGTTCTGAAACGGAATCCAGCGAAGAGGTAGCTTCATCGAGGATGAGGATCTCCGGATCACGGTACAGCGCGCGGGCGATGGCGATGCGCTGCTTTTGGCCGCCGGAAAGCACTGCGCCGTTCTCACCCAGGTAGGTGTTGAAGCCGCCCGGCAGTTTTTCAATAAATTCCAGGATGCCGAGCTGAGCGCAGAGCCCGATCACTTTCTTCATGTCTGGGGCATCATCACCGAGGGCGATGTTTTCCAGGACATTGCCTGCAAAGAGGTCGATCTTCTGTGGGACCACGCCTACGAGTCTGCGCAGGGACTTGTTATCAATGTATTTCAAATCGTACTCTCCAATGCGGATGCTGCCAGACCGGATGGCGTAGAGGTTTTGAAGGATATTAATGACTGTGGATTTGCCGCTGCCGCTTTCGCCTACCAGGGCGACAACGCTGCCTTTGGGTATGGTGAGGCGGAGGTCTTGAAATACGGTATGCCGGGTTCCATACCGGAAGCAGACCTGGTCAAAGCGAATATCTCCTGCCATTTCTTTTTGGATATGGATCTTGTTTTGATCTTCAGACTCACGTTGAAGGTCCATGATTTCAAAAAGCCGGTCAGAGGCGATCATTGCATTTTGGAATGCTTTATTGGCGCCGATCAGGCTGCCTGCAGGTCCGGTGAAATATCCGATAAGGGCGTAGAATGACAGAAGCTCACCAGGGGTGATTTCATTTTCAAGCACGAAGCCGGCCCCCACCCACAGGAGAATGATGGTGAATAGCCGGGAAATGAATTCTGCAGAGAATCCGGAAAACAGATTATTCAGACCGGAACGGTAAATGGTTTGAAGCAGGCTGTTGAATTTGTCTTCTGTCTTGGCATGGGCGTGATTTTCCAGGCCAAGACTCTTGAGTGTGGCGACTGCGTTTAGGGATTCTACTAGCTGTGATTCCAGTTCCGCAGATTTTTCCATCAATTGGCGTTCAACTTTGTTGTTGAGGTGGTTTGTTATCCAGTAGATGAGCGAGTAGAACGGTATGATCAGCAGCATCACCACCGCCAGTTTCCAATAAAACGTAAACATGAGTACAAATGAAAACAACACAACAAACACATTAACCACAAGATTGATGGCGACATCGTTGATGAAGGTCCTGATCTTGACAGCATCATTGATACGTGACAATATTTCCCCAACCCTCATGGTATCGAAGAATTGCTGCGGCAAGCGAAGGAGGTGTTTGTAATACCCCAGGATAAGCGTCCAGTCGATCAGCTGGCCGCTACGGAGGGTGAGAAGACTTTTGGTGTATCCGACAAAGACTGCCAGGCACAAAAGTGCCGTCATGACGACACCCATCAGGTTTAAAAGATTGCCGTTGCCATCAACCAGCACATTGTCGACTATTTTCTGAACATAGATGGATGTGCTGAGTCCGATCAGGGTATAAACCATGGCCCCAAGAATGACCTGGAGCATGATACTCCTGTGCGGTAATATCAACTCCCAAAGTCTTGCCGCGAATGATTGCCTGTGATTTCCCTTAGTAAAATGCATCCCGGGCGTCAGCAGGATCAATACCCCGCTCCATGTTTTCCTGAATTCGTCGTGTGAGTACCGGTGCATTTTCCCGCCGGCGGGATCCATAACCTCGATGTACCGCCTTGTGGCCTTAAAAAGCACGACGTAGTGATGCAACGCATCCTTCACAACAACATGGATAATGGCTGGCCTGGGTATCTTGAAAAGGCTCTCAAACGAACATCTAACTCCTTTGGCCTGGAATCCTATTTTTTCCGCAGCCTCGATCATACCAATGACATTTGTTCCTTTCTTGTCAGTTGATGCCAGTTGCCGGATGCGCGCTACCGGCATCCTAAGGTGATAATGTGCAGCTACTGAAGCGAGGCATGCTGCCCCGCAATCGGTGATGTCACGCTGTTTAATCCTGACAGATAAATTCATACTGCATCATTCGGGTATGCTAAGCTTGTTTCTTGAAATAAGTGTCAGAGGGATGGATTGACCCAGTGATCCACCTTGTCGTACAGTAACTGCCATAAGCTTCGCCTCGTTATAATAAACCCTGCTTGCAGCGTCATCCCTTTTTTCAGGAAGCCTTTGTATCCATTTTTCAATTGGAGGAAGGTCTTGTCGAGGGAGCACCGGACTTCGAAAACCGGTTTGCTGTCGATGATCTTTATATCCTGAGGTACCTCCAGTACGCGTCCTGAGACCATACCCCATTGGTTGTAATTGAAAGCATTGACTTGCATACGGACGGGCATGTTGTGATGGATAAAGCCGATGTCTGAGGGTGGAACATAGGCAATCACCACCAAGGTGGTATCTGGTGAAATTTGTGCAAGCTCCTGGTTGGCGTACACGTAGCTTCCTGGGTAAACCGCGGCCAGATTCTGTATTGATCCGTTCACGGGCGCATTGATGGTGAGTGTAAGTTTTTCTTTATGTGTTATTGATAGTTGGGACTCAATTTCTGCTATTTCCTCCAGGAGAATTCTTGATGCGTGGCTCCATTGAGCAAGCTGGTCCTCCGTTATTTGCCGCGCGGCGCTTTGTTCTTGCTGAAGCTGATATTGATAGTTCTCAAATTCAGATGTCGGAATCACCTGTTGCTTGAAGAGTTTCAGGTTCCTTTCAAAGTCAAAATGCGCTTTCTGGCACCGAGAAAAGGATTCAAGGAGCCGCTCCCGGTAACTGATGTACTGTTGACGGTACAGCCGAGTGTGCATTTTTGGTAATGCAAGAGTATCGACTCTTGTCGAGTCTAGGCGGCGAGCGGCTCTCGCGATCATTCTTAGGTCCTGGATGGCCGCCTGCCGCCATTGCAGTTTTTCGATGTCATGTTCTTCTTTTTCGGCCAGAACCTCTGATTCCAGTATAATAAGTGGCGAACCTTGTCTTACATACTTGTTTTCTGATAGAAAGGATTGGCTGACGCGACCTGATTGGATGGTATGGATGATGGTGATTTGAGCCGAAGGACGGATCATGGCGGGGGTACGTACGATGATGTCGACCTCCACGAGGGGAAGGAGGACGATCATCCCACCGCAAAACAGGCCGCACACAATATATAACAAGCGTGATTTTGGAGGGATGGAGGAATGATGGCTTGATTCGAATGTCATGAGCAGCGACAGCGTTTGGTTCAGGTGAATATTCTGCGCATATCGAATATTGCTGCCTGCCTGTAATTGGGCAAGGATTTTTGAAATTGATCAGGGAAACCAGACAATCCCGGGTATGGTATCCAAGGGTTGTTTTCATAATCTTGTATGGAATTCCTGGCGGTTGTTATTTGGGGTGTCGACGACCTAAATTGGTATTGGAAACAAAATGCTAAACCAATATGAAACGGATTAATGTATTGTTGGTGGAAGATGAGGTCCTGATCAGGGAGGGCCTTCGGTCATTGCTCGAAAAGGAAGACTTTGTCATCGGCGTTTACGAGGCGGGCAATGCCATAGAATACAAGGAGCAGATTGCAGGCAAAACGATCGATGTCGTCTTGCTGGACATTAAACTGCCAGGAATAAGGGGACTGGAGTTGGTCTCGGATATCACCGGCAGGCCGAATCACCCTAAGGTTATTGTTGTTACAGGACTGGAAGGCGTGGAGCTCATTGTCAACCTGCTGAAGGCTGGCGTGCATGGTATTGTGTTTAAACTGGATGGCTACACGGAGATTGTAAAAACAATCAGGGAAGTAATGAAGTCTGGCCATCACTTTCAGGACAAAATAACCAGGATCATCCAGGCCAATTCGCACCGATGGGATCACATACCACCGGTGGTGCTGAGTTACCAGGACAATGAACTCCTGAAGATCATTGCGAACGGCAGTACAACGAAGGAGATGGCTCTGGAATTGAAGATGACCGAAGCTACTACTGAGACTTATCGAACGCGTCTGATCAGAAAGTTGGGTGTACCCAATTCTGCTGCGTTACTCGCATACGCCTACCGGAACGGGATTCTGTGATGAACTGTGATAAAAATGACTCAGAAGCCCAGGGTTACACGCGCTAGCAGTCCTTTGGGCCCCGGCAGGTAGTCAATGGTTGCGCCGATTACATGCGAACGCATTCTGAGGGAATTGTGTTTTTTCTTCAATGATGATATGAACTCGTGTATCCTTGAAAAGGCTGTTCCGTCGTCTTCGACTTCTGTTACTAGTTGTTCCTTCTTCCAGATGATCCTGACCGATACGTGCCAGGCCGATGAGTGTTTAAGGGCATTATGAACCAGCTCTTGGATGATTCGGTACATATAGAGTTCCGCCAATTCAGAGAGGCTTCCTTCTTTTCCTTCGGCCTCAAAGTGAATGGTGCCGCCGCCGGGCCTTTCCATGTTTTGGCAAAGAATGCTGATACCCGTCTGAAATGAATCGCCATCCATTTTCACGGGCAACATCCTCCTCGAAATCCTGCGAACGGACAGCACCACTTCCTGGTAATCTGCATTCATTTTCAGTAGGAGAGCTTCGATTTCGACCGGGTCAGATTTTGAGCGCTCCAGCCGGTCAAGGTATAGACGGAAGACCGAAAGCTTTTGAATGAGGTCGTCATGCAGTTCGGCGCCCATTTCGGAAATGATGTGTTCACAAGCCTCCATGGCAAGACGCGTTGTCTCGGCATCAAATGGGGAATTGCGTTTTAGGGGATTAAACATTTTTTATATATTAAGACAAACCAAAGTAGCAATACCCCGGCAATTTCAACACACAATCACGAAGTAATTCCTAAGTATGAAATACTTTTTGCTAATAGCCATGTTGCATGGCCCGCTAACCGGCCAATCACAAGAAGGCGTTTATAAGGGAAACGACTCAACAAAAAAATCCTTGCCGGATAAGAATGCACTAAGGATCCAGGTACTGGAGGACAGCCTCTTGTATACGACTGGCAAGAAGAACTTTGATCTCCGCTTTGAACTTTTTGGCCGGTACCTGGGTACCGCACCGGAGAAAGCAATGATCCACTTGAATCAGTGTGTGCAGGTAGCTAATCAACTTGGGGACAGCCTGCTGATCGTCAAGACTTCAAATGCACGGGGTACAGTGCTAAGACAAAGGGGAGACCTTAAGCAGGCCATCAGAACGTTTGAAGGCGCTTTGGCGACTGCCCGTCGCAATGAATACTGCGATCAGATCATGTACCTGTTGAATAATCTGGCCCTTTCTTATACGGAACTCTCTTCCTTTGACCAGGCCCTCAGGTATCACTTTGAGTCATTGAAATTTCGTGAGGAGCAGGGGGATGCGTTTGATGTTTCTATTACGTTGAATAATATAGGAACAGTCTACCATGAATTAAAGGATTTGGAAAGTGCTCTTGACTATTACGAAAGAAGTTATAAAATTAAGAAGGAAAATGGGATACAGCACGACACTGAAAGATCATTATTAAATATTGGGCTTGTCCTAATAGATGCAGGAAAATATGATATGGCGGAGTCAAGGATCCGTGAGGTATTTATAATTTGTGAAACCTCAATGTGTCGGCCAGAGATGCTGTTGGAGGCTCATTCCGCATATGGTAAGGTCCTAATTATGAAGAAAGAGTATCATGAATCTAAAACGCACCTCTTGAAGTCTATTAGCCTTGCTAAAAGTTTGGACTTGTCCAAGACTTGTGCAACCAATTATTACTGGATTGCTCTTCTAGAATTTCGAATCAATGAATGGGACTCTGCTTTGACTTACTTGGATTTGAGCGACAGGTTGGCACAGAAATCTGGTTTCCAAAAAGTGATATTGGAAAACTACCTGTTGTATGGACAGATATTTAAGGCTCGAAGGGAATTTGAAAGGGCTCTGGACTTTCAAATTCGTTACAATGAATTGAATTCGGAGATTGTTAACGGTGATCTAATAAGGAAGATATCCAGAATTGAAACTGAATTTGCGGAGCGTGAGAATAGCACGAAGATCGCTGCCCAATCAAGAATTCTGGCATTGCAGCAGGATTCATTGAACCAGCAGGAGATGCTGAACCTTTCCCTGGGTATAATTGCCTCTCTGGCAATTATATTAGCGGCAGTTTTGGTTAAACTTAACCGGAAGAAACAGGAGGTCAATCGAATGCTTGATGAGCGGGTAAGGGAAAGAACAGATGAACTCAGGAAAAGCAGCCATGTGGCCAGCCATGTTCAGGAGGAGCAGGCCGTCAGGATGCGGTGGATGGCGACTGAATTGACGGCGATGCTGGCTACTTTTAAAGGGCTTTCAAACAACGCTTCGAAGGACCTTTCTTCGCGTGAGGCGGCTTATTTCCGTGAGGCAGAGGCAAACATTCGAAAAATGCGGGATCTTGCGGTAAGGCATTTTCATTTAGTGTAGCCAAGTATAACAAAGGGCGCTATACAGACGTGAAACTCACCAGCTGTATAGCGCCAAGAAAGACTTCAGTAAAACCTATTCTAATTGAACTGATCTTTGTCCTCCATGGCAAGCCCTTTGGAAACGTGCGTCCGTTCTGGAGCGCCGTTCAAAGTGCCGATGGACTTGACACCACGTCTGGATGCAGAATTCGTTGATGTAAACGAAAAGAGCATGACAACCAACACAACAAGGAGAAGGAGTTTTGTTTTCATGGTTTTTAGATTTTATTATTCCAAGCCAACCGTTTAGAGTTTGCAACCAGGACCGCCGAACTGACAGGGGTCTGAGGAACCGCCACCGCCTTTGGGCTTCACGTTGTCTTCCGTGCAGGAGGAAATGGCTGCAGTGGCCACCAGGGCCAATACGAGGGTGTAGATGAATTTTTTCATGTTGTTGATGTTTTTAAGAGCGTTATTGATTCAAAAATATTCTTGTACCATGGCCTAAAGCTTGCAGCCGGGGCCGCCGAACTGACAGGGGTCCGAGGAACCGCCGCCACCTTTGGGTTTCACATTGTCTTCCGTGCAGGAAGAAATGGCTGCGGTCGCCACCAGGGCAAACAGGATCGTGTACAGGAACTTTTTCATAGGCTTTTAATTTTTGGTTTGGTTTTAATTTGAGTTAGTTTGGTGCGGTAGAGAACATTGCCTCTGCCATGGTCACAAAAATGATTTCGTGCTTTAAATATTACATTGTAATAAATTTTCAAAAATTACAGGTGTACCAATTGATTTCCATTCATGGCTGCCGCGGGTGTGTTATCGGGCTTTTTTGCGCGCTTATTTCCCTCAATGGATTTACTCAAAATGCTGAAAAGATTGACTCGCTGAAAAAAGCACTCAGGGGTGCTGACAGCAAGAAGCGGTTTGAAATCGAGTTCGAACTCTTCAAGCAATTCAATGCCTCCGACCAGGACCAGGCCTTGCTGCATGCGAACCGGTCCCTCGAACAGGCCCTGCTCCTGGGAGACAGCATGAGCATTGTGCGTTCATACAATGCCCGGGGCTACGTGCTCAAAAATCAGGGGGACTTGCGCCAGGCCATCAGGACCTATGAGAAGGCCCTGGCCATCGCCAAGCGCAATAAATTCGACAACCAGGTAAAATTTCTCCTGAATAACCTGGCGCTGTCGCACACTTCCAGCGCCTCATTCGACAAGGCACTCCAGTATAATTTTGAGTCGTTGAGAATCCGGGAGGCGGAAGGAGATGCACTGGATATTTCGGTTGCCCTCAATAACATCGGCCTCGTTTACCAGGACCTCGAAGACTATGACAACGCCCTCATCTATTTCGAGAAAAGCTACCGGAAGAAGGTGGAAGGCAAGGTGTCGCACGACCTCGACCGGAGCCTGATCAACCTTGGAATAGTATATAATGAGCTGGGGAACTTTGCAGATGCCGAGGTAAAACTCAAGAAAGCGCTGGCTGTGTGCGATAGCCTGCAGTGCAACAGGCCGGACAACGTGGCCCAGGCCAATGCGGCACTGGGAACCTCCCTGATGGGTCAGGAGGAATTTGAGCAGGCAGACCGGTATTACCAGCAGTCACTATCCTATTATCAGGGCGCCGGTGATTCAGAACAAACGGCTTCGGTGCTGAGCGAGCTCGCCATGCTCCGCTACCGGCAGAAGCAAATGGATGAAGCCATCCGGTACCTTGATCAGAGCCAGGAGATCGCCAAGGAAACCAGTTTCCGGAAGCTGACCCGTGACAATTACCTCAATTATTCCAGGGTCTATTCGGCACTGAATGACTACAAGAAGGCATCCCAATACCTGGACCTCTACATCCGGCTCAACGGAGAGATTTTCAACGGCGACCTGATCAGGAATATTTCCCGCATCCAGACCGATTATGAAGAACGGGAAAACATCAAAACCATCGCAGAAAAAGATGAAATCCTTGAATTGAATGAAGAGCGCATTCAGCAGCAAAGACTGCTCAACATACTGCTGGGCGTGGTCATCGTGCTCTCTACAGCCCTCATCCTTGTTGTCTTTCGTAACTATCAGAAGATCAAAGCGGTAAATGGAGCCCTGGCGGCTGCCAAGCGGGTTATTGAAGATCAGAACATGCTCCTCGACCAGCAGGTCAAGGACAAGACCAAAGAGCTGGTAGACACCAACGAAAACCTGCAGAAGGTCAACGACGAACTGGATAACTTCATCTACAAGACATCACACGATATCCGGGGCCCGCTGGCCAGCCTCAAAGGGATGGTCAACCTGGCCATGATGGACGTGAAAGATGACAAGGCGCTGGGCTACCTGGCCAAGCTGGACCTGACCGCGGAGAAGCTCAACATGGTGCTCACCCGCCTGCTCATCGTGAACAGGATCAACCATGCTGAGCTGAAGCCTGAGGTGGTCCACTTTGAACCCATCATCCAGGAAATCCTGACCCTGGAGATGAAGAAAGGGGTGCCCTCCAAGATCAGGATTGATTACGAAGTGGCACCGGGGATACAACTGGTTTCCGACAAGGAAATGATCCGCCTGATCCTGGAGAACCTGGTGGATAATGCCGTCAAGTTCTACAATGAGTCTGCCCGGGTGGACTCCTTTGTGAAGATTGAAATCAAGACAGAGGAAGGGCATGTCATGGCCCATGTCATGGACAACGGCGTCGGCATTGCCCAGATGAACCGGGAGAAGATCTTCCAGATGTTTGTGCGCGCCTCCGAAAGGTCGGAGACCGGCGGCATCGGCCTGTACCTCGCCAAACTGGCTACGGAAAAACTGGGCGGGGATATCAACCTGATCTCAACGGATGAGAAATACACGGAATTCATCGTGCGCTTCCCCAACGACCTCCAGGGCATCATCGACCGCCGGAAAGAGGAGAAGAGAAAGCACGATTACGAGAAGGAGTCGGTGACCCTCAAATCTGTCAAAGCATAATCCTGTCCATTTTTTTAGCCGGGCCACTGCGTAATATTTCAGCCAAAAAGTTAATGTTCTGATCAGCCCGTATCACCCCTAAATGCGTTGCTTCATCGTGTTCCGGACTGACGCATCGCGTACGGAATTCCAGATGTAAATACATGAGCGGTTAGAGAAGAGGTGAGGGTGTCCATAGCGAGCATGGCCAATTGACCGATTTTCAGAAAGTCCGCCTTTGAATGGCCCCAGTTTGTTAGTTTTGCATGGAAATTTTTGAACTGACTACATGTCCCGAACCCAAGAGATCAAGCGATATACGGTAACCTCTGCCTTGCCCTACGCCAACGGCCCCAAGCACATAGGGCACCTGGCCGGGGCTTATATTCCGGCCGACGTATATGTAAGGTTTTTGAGGCTTTTGAAGAAAAATGTTGTTTTTGTATGCGGCAGCGACGAACACGGCACCGCCATCCCCAACCAGGCCCTGAAGGAGGGAACCACATCGCAGGCCATCATTGACAAATACCATGTGCTCATCCGTGATTGTCTCGGGAAATTAGGTATCTCCTTTGACATTTATCACCGCACCAGTGACGCCCTGCACCACCAGACTTCCCAGGAGTTTTTCCTGACTCTATTTAATAAGGGTCTCCTGACCGAAGTAACCTCGGAACAGTATTTTGATGATGAAGTCAACATGTTCCTGGCCGACCGCTACATCGTGGGAACCTGCCCGCGCTGTGGAAACCCGAATGCTTACGGCGACCAGTGTGAGAAATGCGGATCGACCCTGAGCCCGAGCGAATTAATCAACCCCCGTTCGACCCTTTCCGGCAAGCAGCCCGTGCTGCGGTCCACGAAGCACTGGTACCTGCCGCTCCAGGACTACGAGCCATGGCTCCGGGATTGGATATTGAAGTCCCACGCCGACGACTGGAAGACGAACGTCTACGGCCAGTGCAAGTCGTGGATCGATGCCGGCCTCCAGCCGCGTGCAATGACCCGCGACCTCGACTGGGGCATCAAGGTTCCGCTGCCGAACGCGGAGGGGAAAGTTCTTTACGTGTGGTTTGACGCTCCCATCGGATACGTGTCCGCCACGCGCGCACTCTTTCAGGAAATGAGTTCAGGGAAAACACAGTACGCCACTCCCCAGCGTGATTTCGGAAAAGTGGAGACAGATGACTGGAAGAAATACTGGCAGGATCCCGGAACCAAGCTCGTTCACTTCGTCGGCAAGGACAACATTGTTTTTCACTGCATCATTTTCCCTGCCATGCTCCACGCCGAGGGAAACTACATCCTCCCGGACAACGTGCCGGCCAATGAGTTCATGAACCTCGAAGGCGACAAGATGTCGACGAGCCGCGGCTGGTCCATTGAGATGCATGAATACATCGAGGACTTTCCCGACAAGCCGGATGTGCTGCGTTATGCCTTGTTGACAAACCTGCCGGAGACCAAAGACAGCGAATTCACGTGGAAGGATTTCCAGTCGAAGAACAACAACGAGCTGGTAGCCATCTTCGGCAACTTCGTGAACCGCGCCCTGGTGCTCACGCAAAAGTATTTCGACAACAAAGTCCCGGTGAGGGGCGCGTTGACAGACGTAGACCGTGCAGCGGAAACGGCGATCAGGGAATTCCCGTCGCGCATCGCGGCCTCCATTGAAGCGTACCGCTTTCGGGAGGCTACGGCCTTGCTCATGGACCTGGCCCGCACGGGCAATAAATACCTCGCTGAAACAGAACCATGGAAGTTGGCGAAAACCGACATGGGCAGGGTAGGGACAATCCTCAACCTGGCCTTGCAGGTGTCCGCAAACCTATCGGTGCTGGTGGAGCCGTTCCTGCCGTACACCTCCCGCAAGCTGAAGGAAATGGTGAATATAAAGGACTTGTCGTGGGACGAGACCGGTTCAATTGATTTGCTGCCGGCCGAACATCCGCTTGGTGTGGCGAGTCTGTTGTTTGAAAAAATTGAAGACGCTGTCATTGAAGCACAGATCAAGAAACTTAACGACAAAAAGATGGAAGTCGAAAATACTGAAAAGCCCGCTGCACCGGTGAAGCCACTGAAGCCGGAGGTGACCATTGATGATTTCTCCAAGCTGGACATCCGCATTGGGAAAGTGACGGCGGCCGAGAAGATGGAGAAATCCAACAAGCTGCTGAAGCTTACCGTGAACAGCGGCCTGGACACTCGCACGATCCTCAGCGGGATTGCGCAGCACTACACACCCGAAGAAATGGTAGGAAAGCAGGTGACCTTCATTGCCAATCTTGCACCCCGCAAGATGATGGGTATTGAATCGCAGGGGATGATCCTGATGGCCGAGAACAGCGAAGGCAAGCTGAAGCTGCTGCAGCCGATGGGAGAGGTGGAGCCTGGGGCGACGGTGAGTTAGGGTGTTGCTGGTATCTGGTTTCAGGTATCTGGTTTCTGGCTGAGTCGGGGCTGCTCCAATGTAGGCATGGGAGTCGAAGCCGACTGGTACTAGGCGGGTGCTGCGGAGCAACACTTACCTTTAAAGGCCGAATCAAAAAAACAGGCACGAAATTGTTAACTTTGATAGGGACAAATCAGTAGCACTATGGGAGCAGCACAAATCAGAGAAGAATTGCATCAGTTTATCAACCGGGCCGATGAGCGGGTTTTAAACTTAATTTATGGTATGATGAGAGCTGATAGCGAGGGGCTTTTAACAGAAGATCAGCAAGAGGACCTGGATAAAAGAATAGAGCGTCACAAAAAGGGTGAATCAAAATCCTATTCTTGGTCAGAGGCCAGGGCCCAAATAGAAAAGCGCTCATGAAGTATGAATTATTGGTAAAGGCCGAAGCCATACAGGATATGACAGCGGCCTTGACTGGTATGAGGATAAGCAAAGCGGATTAGGAGTAGAATTTTTAGATGAAGTAGGAGCCTGTTTTGACAGGATTATCCAGCATCCGGAGCACTACCAATCCCACCGAAATCAGCGCATAGCAGTTATCCATCGTTTTCCACATAAGATTGTGTATGAGATTGAAGGAGAAACGATTGTAGTGTATGCAGTCTATCACGACAAGCGGAATCCTGAAAAGTTAGCTGAAAGATGACAACCATCCCATATTCACACCGGCACTCGTTAAAAACGCGCACCATACCAAGTAGTGCTATATGAAGATCACCGGTTTGTCCGACTATATTTTTTTCAGGTTTAATTCGTATTAAGAGAGGCAAGGAAGCAAGGTTTCTAGTACGCGAGCTGCAACTTTATTAGCACTAACCGAGTTTTTTGTTCTGACGGAGATCTTTCAGATAACTCAATTTATTCTTAAGTTTCCAGATCCGTCAAATTTTAAGGTCTACGGTGGTGTCGTTATAACCATTATTGTGATACTCAATTTAATCAGGTATGAGTCTGATGCCCTGATTGAGAAAGTAAAAAGTCAATGGATGAACGAGGATATAAACCAAAAGAAAAGGAATGGAGTCTTTATCGTTGGGTATCTAATAGTCAGCCTAACAGGGTGGTACTTGTTAATTTAGGGTAGTCTAACTTACTGAGATATCTCATACGTCAGCCGTCGGCGCAGGGGCGTGTTCGAACGGCGCGCGCCACTCGGTGCTAATTGTGTTTACTGTCATGCCGTGCTCTGCCTCAACTCATACCGGCAGGCGTTAAAAACGCGCACCATACCAGATATGCCGTGTCTGCGGCTGTATCCATGAGAGCCTGTAGCTCTTATTTTGTCATGTTTTCCTCCGGGGATTCTTGCAGCAAGAAGCGTAGCCTCGGCTTATATTGTACCAACGGACTTCAGTCCGTTGGTAATGTACCTATAGATGGATGAGAGAACCGTAGGTTCGATCCATATAGACCTGCAACAGGATATTGTATAGACATGGTCCGAGCCTACGGCTCTATCCATCAAGCTCTATGGTTATTAATTCTGCGATATGCCGTGTCTGCGGCTGTATCCATGAGAGCCTGTAGCTTTTA
>JAYTVB010000048.1:0-222608 GCA_043744235.1 Cyclobacteriaceae bacterium
TCGAACTCCGGACGTATGGCCGAATTCTCCACCTCAAATTCAAGCTCAACCTTCATCTTCTCAATCGTATGCTTGAAGGCAATTGCTCCGTATCTGAACTCAGTTCGATCCAGCGGAATTTGGATAGTCTCCTCCACATCAACCATATTTTCAGTGCCTACAGGCTGATCAAACAAGGTTCCTTCGCTGTAGAACTTGCGATAATATAGATTGCGCTTCTGAAATAGTCTTTCAAGATAGCCTATGCGATGATCCCGATAGTCATAAACGACAGGGGGCACCCCTGAGCGCTGAACACGGCCAATATATTGAATCAGTTTACCTTCGAATGAAAAAGGATAGGCAAGGAATACACAACTAATTTGAGCGAGGTCGCTTCCTTCACCAAAATATTGGCCGGTTGTGATTAGCACCTGGAAATGTCCTTCTTTTAGGAGTTTCCACTTGGTGCTTCGCATTGATTCAGAGTCATCACCGCTGAGTGCTATCGTCTCGTACGATTGTTTTAGGAATTGATTGAGTGTATCAATATGATCTTTTCTCTCAGTAATGATGACCGATTTTCTGCCGTTCTTAATTTCACTCAGAACGTCATTCAGTATAAGCCCGTTCCTGGTTGTGTCATGAACAAGATTCTTTGACAAGGTCTCCAGTTTGTCTGTCTTGACATTAAAAGGTATAAACAGGTTTGTGTTCTTTACAATAATTCGGGCTCGAGGTTGGTTCTCAATATCTTGTTGCTTGATCTCAGCAATGGACTCGCCTAGATGAATGAAGATTAGCTTCCCATCATTATACTTACGAAATGGAGTTGCAGTAAGGCCATAGAGGTAAAATGAATGAAGCTTGCTGATCGTATTGCGGTAAGTTTGAGCTGGCACATGATGACACTCATCAACTAGGATTGTACCGAAAGCCCTCTCTACTTTAGCAAAATTTGAACTCGGCACAATTTTATTCAGTGTCTGAATGGTCGCGATGGTAATTTGCTTGCCAATACGAATCTTACAACCAGCAATCATTCCGATTTCCTTCTTTGCAATTCCAAGAAAGGATTCTATTCTTTCCACCCATTGATCAGCCAATTGCTTACGATGAACAACGATTAGTGCAGGTTGCTTTTTCTCCGCAATAATATAAAGGCCAATTACTGTTTTGCCCGAGCCAGGAGGCGATATGATCACTCCAAAGTCCTTCTTGGAACACGCGTCTACGACAATTTGTTGGTGGCCTCTTAGTTGGATGCTTGCTGAAAATGTTATGGAAGGATTCTTTATCCGATCATCTATGAAATCGTATTCAATGTTTTGGTCTTTACAGAATCTTAAGAGTTTTCCGATGGCCCCTCTCGGAATGATGACTTCGCCATTCTTTTCTTCAACGAACCGGAAATTCCGCTCAAGTCCCCAGGTATTTTTACCCATCTTCTTTTTTATTAGGAACTCGGCATTGGCAAAATTCAACTCCTCCTTCAAGAAATTGATTAGAGGCAAACTTATGCCAGATCGATTTAAGAATATTTTGTTACTGAGCCGGATAGTAAGTTTGCCGGAAGCGGTAACTGATTCATTATTATTGCTGTTCGCGAAAAGATCCTCCTTGTTGATGGTCAAGAAAACTTTATCCAAGGTTTCAGTGCTTGTCGGTTGTATTTCATTAAGAAACTCCCATTGGTCATCAAAAGGTTCAAGAGTCTCTGGATCGATGAAGCAACTATTTCCCTTCTCAACTGCTGGCTTGTGCAACGGCAAAGCAATAAGGTTTCCAAGGCCTTTGCCGGACAAGTAGTCCTGATTGGGAAATAGTCGATCAAAGCTTGAATCTTTTTCGAAAACTGAGAAGGCACCACTCTGCTCAAGCAATGCTGAGAGGAGTTTTCTGCTCTTTTGGGCAGGATATGGTTTATCAAAGAATATCCAGACATGACCTCCATTGCCTGACCGGGAACGTTCGAGATAGGGGAATAGATTATTCTTTGCGCAGAGGTTAATGAACAACTTACATTCTTCAGCCCAGCCTTCGTTATCAAAGTCGGCAGCTATAAACCACGAAGTGTTGTCTGTGAGCAATGGATACAATCCAATCAGCTGTTGACCCAACAAATGTTTTTCAATTTCCGAATCTGTTAATGGCTTGTAGCGCTTGTGTTCAAAATTCTGAAATGTCCCGCCGCCGATCTTGTGTCTTTGTAATGAGTACTTATCGAACTCGTACGAAGGCATGTAGCCGGATTTACTGCCCTTTTCCCAACGGACAGCAAACACATCTTCCCGCCCCTGAAAGAGAGATCGATAAAGTCTGATTAGCTGTTTGTCGATTGGCATAGAACTCTATTGCTCAAGGCACCCTAATCTAATAATTACGGCCTGTTCTTAAACATGCGGGTTAATTGCTCAATAATCAGGAAATCTCGAATTCAAGTTTGATTTGAGACAGTATATCAGAGCAGCGCGTCACAAAAACGTATAAAATTTGTGACAAAATACTAACTTTTGTCACAAAACAGTATCAAATTTGTGACAGCATATGGCTAATAAATTCATTTCTGTAAGGGACAAGATCAATGCTCGATTGCAACAATCGCTGCCTGGAAGTGTACTTTTTGCCCAGGACTTCTTTGGTGAGGCTAGCAGCGAAGCAGTAAGACAGCACTTGTCGCGACTTGTAAAGGAAGGGATACTTGTCAGAATCTCGCAGGGAATATATGTTTTTCCTAAAAAGGTCAATGGCCATGGATTTTTATTGCCCGGAGCTCCGGAAATAGCAAATGCGATAGCGCGGCGAGATAAGGCCAAAATTATTCCCACTGGGGAAGTGGCATTATCGCAACTTGGACTATCAGAACAAGTTCCATTGAATTTTGTGTACCTGACCGATGGCCCGGCAAGGATCATCAAGATTGAGCAGATAGAAGGGAAGAGAAAGTATTCAATCAAATTCAAGCATGCCAGCCCAAAGAATTTCGCCTTCGCCGGGAAGATCAGCAGTCAGGTGATTCAAGCACTTAGGGCATTAGGGAAAAGAGATCTTGATGAAAAGACTTTGGATAAGATCAAATCGCTGCTCATGCGCGAAAATCAAGCTGATCTCAGACATGATATAGCGCTTGCTCCTGCATGGATATCCAAACTGATTCTTAATTTATTACGAACGAACCAGGGATGAAGGATTGGATAACAAAGAAGGAATCAGAAAGACTTGAGCTTCTTCAAATAGTTGCCCAGACGGCCAACTTGCCAGACTTTATGATTGAAAAGGACTGGTGGGTCACTGTGGCATTGGAGGCTGTCTTCACCTCTGACCTTAAAGAGCATTTCGCTTTTAAAGGAGGAACCTCACTAAGTAAATCATGGAATCTACTAAATAGGTTCTCCGAAGATATTGATATCGTCATCGACAAAGGCCTCTTCGGAGTTACCGACGATGACAAACCCGGACGAACGCAAAGGGAAAGGCTGAGAGACGCTGCACACAAATTCATCAGTGAGAAAGTATACGCGATGCTAAATCACAAACTTCTTGCCCTTGGTATTCCCGAAAAGACATTCAGGCTCTATGTTGATGAAAGCAAAAGCTCAGATCAGGATCCGACAATTATTTTCCTGGACTATATACCTATTGCCGAGATCACTAACGACTACACCCAACCTCGAATCCGCATTGAGATTGGTGTCAGAGCAATGATGGAGCCGACAGAAGAGAGACCAATCAGTTCCTTGCTGTCACAACATCTCGGCATCAACGAACGATTTGGTGTTAGATCTGTGTTGCCTCAACGCACTTTTTGGGAGAAAGCATTTCTCCTTCATGAACTGTTTCAAAAGCCAGCTGATAAAATTGACATTCGGCGGATGTCGAGGCACTGGTACGACCTGCATCGTCTTTTTCGGGCTGGCTTCGCAGAAAAGGCTATGGCTGACAAAGAACTATTTGAAGCTATCCGAGGCCACCGCGGCGTGTTCACCAAAGTTCCTGGTGTGGATTACGATTCACTGAAAGCAAGTAAGCTTAATTTATTTCCTCCAAATGAACTGGGCAAGGGCTGGAACAAGGACTACGGCTCAATGACGGAGAGCTATATTTATCTGGATGCGCCAACGATTGACGAGTTGACAGATGAAATCAAAAAGATTACTAACGATCTACAAAAACTTCATTTTTAGACTACGACCGGGACTTGACTTACTTAGAACTAAAGGTGTGCTTTTTTTCCTCTTGATACCAAAAGCCAGAACTGAAATGCCTATCAGCGGAAAAGTCTTTTTTCAAGTGCTCCAATGTAAGCGGCGAAAGTTCTCTGTTTACTAAAGCACTCATTTGCTTGTTGTGCTGCTCAAAAATCTCCATCAGCATCCGTGGCCGCTCCATCGACTTGCCATACCACTTCAGTCTGAAATTATCGATGGTTATCGGCTTACTCTCTGCCAATCAGCTCGCGCTGGTAGTCATAGGCTTTCATTTTGAATCCATCCAGGATATCATTGATCTTCCTGGCATCCTCGGTGGTGATACGCATGTGGCAGTATTCGCTTGCCCACTGCTTTTGATCAATGTAGATCTTAGTGATCACGTCGAACTTCTTAGGTCCGAGCATGACGCGCATGTAGATCGGTGCCTGGCCTGCCTTGTTTGCCCTCGCTGCGCGAAGATGAAATTTTACTGAAATCGTCTGTCTCATACCCCAATGATTTAAAGGTTAAAATTCCTTCATCATCACCTCAACAATCAAGATGTTCAGTTAATGAACCGGTTGACTGTCTCAGTGCAAACGGCCACTAGCACCATTTTTTTCAACTTTTACAATGGCGCCGGAAATGGCGCTGAGGGATTAGAGAAATATGATTGATTTTGAACCCGTCCTAAAACACAAAACCTCGTATCCATAAGGATTACGAGGTTTTGATTTTGCTTGACTGATACTCAGCAGAGGAGGAGGGATTCGAACCCCCGGACCCCGTGAAGGGTCTCCGGTTTTCAAGACCGGTGCAATAAACCGCTCTACCACTCCTCTATTAAAGATTTGAGCCGTTAACAATGCCCCAATCTTCATTTGGGATTGCAAAAATAATCCTTTGACCCGAACTAAAAAAGCACATGCAATTAAAAGGCCCGCTGTCTGGCGGGCCCGCTTGGCCATAGTCATCTCCAATCTTGAAATCAAGGGACTAATCAGCGAATCTGATCTGTCTTACTTCACCGCCTTGTTGTATTTCTTGTTTTCCTTTTCAATGACTTTGCCCAATTGCTCCTTGTTGCTGTCAAAATAGATGCTGCTGAAAGTCCCCGGGTTGGCCACCTTGCTTTTCAATTCGGCAAGGGATCTCAGGCATCCGTCGTGGCTGACTTTGTCTGATCTCAGGGTGGCGAGGGTATACCCTGAACCGATGTATCCAAGCGCTTCACTATCCGGCACCAATTCATTTAAATATAACATCGTACCAAGTTCAAACTCAGTGACGTAGTTTGCTGCTGCCGGGTGAGTGGTGTAGACGGGAGACGTGATCACGTTCACCATCACATCATACTCTGTCCTGGACCAGTCAACCACCTGTTCCTCCTGGTCAAAGACTTTAATTTGTTTCATGGGCAGCTCTCCTGGCAGCACAGCCTTGAAGGCGGTGGTACCCAGTCCTTCATTCAATTGAGCAGCGAAATTTCTGACCTCGCGGGAGTATGCCTCGGGCAATGTTTCGGGGAAAATGGTGGTGGCATGAAAGTTCATTCCGATCTGGTCCTTGGCAGGCGCCTTGCCGTCCATGCTGCAAATGTTGGACAAGTTTGAGGCATTGGTGCTGGCATCTCCGACTCCCAGGTAAACCAGCCTGGAGGGATGCATGTACACGGCGATGAATTTTCCATCCGCCTGTTTCTGCAGGGCAATTTCTTTCAGCGTAGGTCTGGAGGACGGCACGGTTGCCTCCACCAGGAACAGGATCACAAGGAGGCCGACAAAATAGTTTTTCCAGACTCTGTTTGTGCTGATGTGTTGCATGGCATTGTTGTTTTGAATCTATTGAGGGTGCTTAATATAAGGCACGATAAAGATCCCTTTGGATATGAGTCAATTCAATGATAATGGTCATAAGGTGAAATGACATTTGATTGCCTATGTAAGAAATGTTATGGGATAGGTCATCGGAACGCCAACAAGGGCAGTTTAAGCCAGACGGCAGTTGCCGCACTCCTGGCTAAGCTTTTAGTATCCCTAAATACTCCGCCCATGGCCTTACATCGGCTGATACTGTTTCGCCATGACCCTTGAAATTTGCGAAAGATGATTGAGGTCGTGGACAACCCACGTGGAAAGCAGCTGTGACAGCGTAACCGGTCCAAATGAGGGATGTATCCCTTTCAGAGCAAGATCAATAGGAGCGAGGTTGCTGGCTTGTCCTTAATTGCATGATCGGGTTAGCTTCTATTGATCGCTGAAATCAGAAAACATCTTCTTGATCTCCTTGGCAGTGGGCACCGGCCTCGTCTCGGCGGAAAGTTCCAGGGTCGTCAGTTGGTCGCTGTTGAGCAGTCGAAGCAGTTCGTCGCGGTCCACTTCAAATTCGGTATTTCTGCGGGTGGATTTGAGGGAGTACTTGCGGGCGAAAAAGTTTCCCTTCAACTGCAACTGAGTACGGATGTCGCGGTTGAGTTTGATCTTATTCTGGTATTCACTGGCTGAACGGCCAATGACCTGGCCTGCTTCAAGGGAATTCAACGTCATGACAGAAGTTCCACCCACCACAGAAACCGCCTTGGAAGGATTGGTTTCCAGCACCAACGGAGAAATGCCGGTGATGGCACCCAGAGAGGCTGTCAGGATGGTCCGGTTCTTCTTGCCTTTCTTGGCGTTCTTGTACGTGCCCTCCAGTTTCTCATTGTTCTCATCCAATAAATCGATCATCGCCCGTGCCGCGGCGAGTGAGTTGAAATACTTTTGATACAGGCTCTTGTCTTTCTCTTCCACATTCTCTGTATCGAAAATCACTACCCGTACCTTCCGCTGAACACGGTTATTGCTTTTGTCGAAGGCAAAAAAGGTCAGCAGCACTTCTTTCTTTTTTTCGGCTTCGTCAACAAAATCATAGCCGGGCTGCCAGGTAAATTCCCGCTGCCCGACAGAGCTTTCATTCAAGGTGCTTTTCGGTACGCGGGCATCAGAACTAATGAAGTCAACACGCTCAATGTTTTCGTCGCCGTTGGGATCCGACACATAAACTTTAAAATACACCACTTCATTTTCGCGGACCGACCATAGGCTGTCGCCCGGCACAAGCAACAGGTCCGGGGGCAGGTCCAGCTGTGTTTGCGCCACACGGATTTTACCAATCGTTTCTGCCTGATCCGGCTGGTCCTGCACAATAAACTCAACGGTGAGCGGATTATTTTTCAGGTTGTTGAATTGACTTCGGGAGGGTGTCCAGGTCAACAGGCCCTGCGGAGACAGGCTCGCCCCTTCAGGCATGGTGGCCTCTCGGGCTTTAAAAATAATCGCGTCTCCATCCGGGTCACGCACGTAGTCGGATGAAATCTGGTAGCGGGAGAGCGTGTTTTGCTTGACGTAAGAAGTGGGGAGTTCTTCCACGATTGGCGGACGGTTGACGTGGTGCACGAAGAAGTTGATGGTTTGACGAAGCCGCTTCCCGTCTTTCAGCTCCACCTGGAAGATGACACTTACTTCTTTCTGTTTTTCGATGCGGCTCATCAGGTCATACGATGGCGTCCAACTGAACCGGCCCATGGAATCGATCTGCATGCCATAGCCCTCTGCCCCAGCGAGTGAATAGCGTATTACGTGGGCGTTGTCATTCACCATCAGATCAAACGACACAGGCTTGCCCTCATCCAACTGTGTCCAGCCCGATTCACGGGGAAAGACCAATTGTTGACAGAACACATCCGTGGAGGCGGCAAGCAGTAGACACAGTAAAGCCTTTCTCATAGATTAGCCCGCAAAATTAACCGGGCATTCCATTTCAGTTCACTATTTTCGATAAAAGCCGTCTTTCTTTTCACCTGTGGTTGATTTATGAGTATGAGAGCACCCCAAAAACAGAAGGTCCCGACCAAACGCAACTTTTTTGAGGATGTATACGAAGTTGTCAAACTTATCCCCAAAGGCCGGGTAACGAGTTATGGGGCTATCGCACGCTACCTGGGAACCGGTTTGAGCGCACGCATGGTGGGCTGGGCCATGAATGCGTCACACCTTGACAAGACCGTGCCGGCCCACCGGGTAGTGAACAGCCAGGGGCTGCTTACGGGCAAGCACCACTTTGTACCGCCCAGCATCATGCAGAAGCGGCTTGAGAAAGACGGGGTCAAGGTGCTTAAGGACAAAGTACAGGATTTCGAGAAACGGTTGTGGGATCCGGGGCAGGAATTGATTTAAAAACGCTGAGGAATACAGGGTCACCAAGCTCACGGCGAACGCACTTGGGTCACCAAGAGCTTCCCTGTCACTGATTTTTCAAAAGTTCATGTCTTGATTTTTGTCCTTCCCTGATGATCCCTGTGCCCCGGCATTTCGTATTCAGATCCTGGCCGTGGACCTTGATCCCGGCCCCGATACCATCCACAGCCCCGCAAAGGTGATGGCGCCATTGATGATGAGAATCTCGATGTCAATTTTATAGCCACTAAACCAGTCAGCCGAGTTGACGCCGATCCAGTAGGATATCAGAGGCGCGATCACACAAACCAGCGGGACCAGCCGGTCGCGAACCTGCCGCTTCGTCAGTAGCCCGAAAGTAAAGAGACCCAGCAGCGGACCGTAGGTGTACCCTGCCACCTTTAATACAGTGTCGATCAGCGAGCGCTGGTTGAGCTCCTTCGAGACCAGGATGATGATGAGGAAGACAACAGAAAACCCGAAGTGAACGATGTTCTTCTGTTTGCGCTTCACCGTTTCATTCTTGTTTTTGAAATCCAGGAAGTCGATGCAAAAAGAAGTGGTCAGCGAGGCGAGTGCTGAATCAGCGCTGGCGTAGGAGGAGGCAATGATACCCAGCAGAAAAAATAATCCGGCGATTAATCCGAACTCATTCAGCGCAAGCCTGGGATACAATTCATCACTGTAGGCTGGCAGCGGCAGACCTTTGGTTTCACTATAGATGTAGAGCAGGGCCCCGAGGGTGAGAAAAAGAAAATTTACAATCACTATGGAGACCGTGAGCCAGAACATGTTCTTCTGCGCTTCCCCCAGGTTTTTGCACGTGAGGTTCTTCTGCATGAGGTCCTGGTCCAGCCCAGTCATGGCAATGGCAATAAAGGCACCGCCGAAGAACTGCTTGGGAAAAAACAGGGCGCTGTTGACATCATCAAAATGAAAGATGCGGGAATGCGGACTGTCAAACACCTGGGAAATCATGGCGGTAAGCGAAAGGCCGAGCCTTTGTGAAATCAGGTATACACTGATGGCTACTGCCGAAACCAGAAATATAGTCTGGAAGGCGTCTGTCCATACGATGGTCTTGATGCCACCCTTGAAAGTATAAACCCAGATGAGGAAAATCGTGATAGCAACTGTGACATAGAAAGGAATGTTCCAGGCGTCGAACAGGAAGAGCTGGAGCACGGTGGCGGACAGGCAGAGGCGGAGGGAGGAGCCCATCGTTCGCGAAAGCAGAAAGAAGAACGCACCGGTTTTGTATGACCAGGTATCGAAGCGCTTTTCCAGGTAGGTATATATGGAGACCAGGTTGAGCCGGTAATAGAGCGGCATCAACACCGTCATGATCACCGCATAACCCACAATGTAGCCGAGTACCACCTGAAAGTATGCGAAACCCACCTTGCCGACGTTACCGGGCACAGAGACGAAGGTTATCCCTGAAAGTGACGATCCGATCATTCCGAAGGCCACCAGGTACCAGGGTGACTGCCGGTTGGCGGTGAAGAAGGTATCGGTGGTAGCACCCCGGCTGGTGATCAGCGAAATGATGATCAGGGCCGCGAAATAGACCACCATCACCACCAAAACAAAGTAAGGACTCATGTATTACCGGTTAGAAAGGGCCAAACTTGGTAAAATTATTTACTTTTGGAACGAGTTTCACAAAGTAATTGTCAGGCAGTAGAACGAATGGAGAAAGTAAAACCCAAATATCAGGAGCAGAAGGCAGTTGAAGTCCTCGAAGAGGAGATCGACGTCAAGGACCTCGTGGTGTTCAATGACGATGTGAATACGTTTGAGCATGTCATCAACACCCTGATCCGGGTATGCAGGCATACGGCCGAGCAGGCCGAGCAGTGCACGCTGCTGATCCACTACAAGGGCAAGTGCGCCGTCAAGACCGGCCTGTTTGAAGAACTGAAGCCGATGAAAGACGGAATCTGTGAGGCTGGAATTGATGCCAGGATTCTCTGATCGGACCTTCGTCGTTGTCTAACCCGTAATTGATCATTTCCCATTGGAGTATCCGTCCAAACTCATTGAAGATGCCGTGAACGAGGTCGCCAAACTCCCGGGCATTGGCAGGAAGACCGCCTTGCGCCTGGTGCTCCACCTGGTGAAAGAAAACGAAAACAAGACACAGGCACTGACCGAGGCACTGACCCGGCTCCGCACGAACATCAAGTTCTGCAGGACCTGTCATTCCATTTCCGATGATGACGAATGCGCCATTTGCCGCAGCCATCGCCGCGACCGCAGCCTGCTGTGTGTGGTGGAAGACAGCAAGGATGTGATGGCCATTGAGAACACGTCACAATTCAGGGGTGTGTACCATGTACTGGGCGGCATTATTTCACCCATTCACGGCATCGGTCCTTCCGAGCTGCACATCGATACGCTCATGGCCCGGCTATCCGTCAAAGACGGTGAAATAAAAGAGGTAATCCTCGCGCTGAGCCCCACGCTGGAAGGAGACACAACGGCATTTTATCTGCATCGGAAACTGAAAGACTTTTCCGTGAAGATTACTTCCATTGCCCGCGGCATTCCCATGGGCGGAGATCTTGAGTATGCCGATGAGATAACCCTTGGGCGAAGCATCACGGCCAGGATACTGTTCAGCTAGGAGGTATTCACCGTAAAGGCGCAAGGGCGCAGGGAAAACTTATACACCCATTGCGCCTTTGCGCTTAATTCCAAATAGCCCCGTTCCAACTACGGATTTAAATTCCGTTCTTTGAGCCGAATAATCGATATTCCAAGCTATGAACCGCCTTTCCCGCCGCATCGAATCCATAGAAGAATCGGCCACCCTCGCCATGTCGGCACGGGCCCGGGAGTATAAATCCAGGGGAATAGATGTGATCAACCTGAGCCTCGGCGAACCCGACTTCAAAACGCCAATGCACATCTGCGAGGCCGCGAAGCATGCGATCGATGAAGGAAAGTATTTTACTTATCCACCGGTGGCAGGCTACCAGGATTTGCGTGAGGCCATCGCGGCCAAGTATCAAAAGGAAAATCATGTTCCGTACAAGGCAGAGAACATTGTTGTTTCCAACGGGGCCAAGCAGTCGATCGCCAACGTGATGTTTTCGCTCATCGATCCGGGTGATGAAGTCATTGTATTCTCTCCCTACTGGGTGAGTTATGATGCCATCGTGCGGCTGACGGAAGGTGTGCCCGTGCTTGTAAAAGGAGACCTCGACCATGATTTCAAAGTCACGGCGCGACAATTGGAAGAGGCCATCACGGCCAGAACCCGCGCCATTATCTTTTCGTCACCGTGCAATCCGACCGGATCGGTTTTTTCACGCCAGGAACTCCAGGACATTGCCAACGTGGTGTTGAAGCACAAGGACATTCTCATTATTGCCGATGAAATCTATGAACACATCAACTTCAGCGGTGAGCAGGTGAGCCTTGCTTCCCTTCCGGGAATGTTTGAGCGCACGATCACCGTCAACGGTTTCGCCAAAGGATATGCGATGACCGGGTGGCGTGTGGGCTACATTGCCGCGCCGAAATGGATAGCCGATGGCGCGAACAAGATGCAGGGCCAGCTCACTTCCGCCAACAGCTCGATTTCACAGCGCGCGGCCTTCGCAGCCATTACCGGTGATTTGACGCCCACCCTGAAGATGGTGGAAGAGTACCGCCACCGCCGCGAACTGGTATACAATCTTCTGAAAGAAATTCCCGGCGTAAAGGCAAACTATCCCCAGGGTGCGTTTTACTTCTTCCCCGACGTGAGTTATTATTTTGGAAAATCCGACGGTAAGCATACCATCAAGGATGGCGATGACCTCTGCCTCTATTTGCTGGACAAGGCTCATGTTTCACTGGTGCCGGGCGGAGCATTTGGCGATCCGAACTGTGTCCGCCTTTCTTACGCGGCATCGGAAAAGGATCTTGTTGAGGCATTGAAGCGAATCAAGGAAATATTTGCCGGATTGAAAGAGAGTGCCCATGCAACCGTGGCCTGACATCTTCAAGCGCTTCAGGGATCTGAAAGTACTCATCATCGGTGATGTGATGGTGGACGCCTACATTTGGGGGTCGGTGGACCGCATTTCCCCTGAAGCCCCGGTGCCCATTATCAATGTATCGAAACGGGATTTCAGGTTGGGTGGCGCCGCAAACGTAGCCCTCAACATCCAGGCTTTGGGCGCAACACCTGTCTTGTGTGCGCTGGCCGGGCAGGATGACCAGGGCAAGCGATTTCTCCGGCTTCTTGAAGAAAAGGGTTTGAGCAATAACGGCATTGTCATGACAGCAACCAGGCCCACCACGGTAAAGGCCCGGGTGATTGCGGCGCACCAGCAGGTGGTGCGGATCGATGATGAATCCGATGATGTGGCAACCAGCGAGGAGGAGAAGGACCTTATCGCCCGAATAGAAAAGCTATTGCCCGCATGCCAGGTAGTCATCTTTGAAGATTACGACAAGGGCGTAATTACGACAAACCTTATAGGGCAAACCGTGAAACTGGCGAAATCCAGAAGCATTCCTACCGTAGTGGATCCGAAAAAAAGAAACTTTCTTGCTTACGAAGGTGTGACATTGTTCAAGCCGAACCTGAAAGAATTGCGCGAGGGCCTCAAAACCGACCTCGATGCCATGGACTCTGCGTCGGTGGATAAAGCAGTGTCGCAATTAATCAATAAACTTCATGTTGAAGGAGTCATGCTTACGCTTTCCGAGCACGGCGTCTTTATTAACTACCAGGGCAAAAAGATCAGTTTATCGGCACACGCCAGGGAGATTGCAGATGTATCTGGTGCGGGCGATACCGTGGTGAGTATAGCCGCCCTTTGTGTGGCCCTTGGACTCAGCCCCGAACAAATAGCAGGTCTCTCTAATCTCGCAGGAGGGCTGGTTTGTCAGCATGTGGGGGTCATTCCGATCAACAAGGATGAATTGCTTAAGGAGGCAAATGACACCCTCTGATGTAACACCCTGAAATGGTGAAACGGGTTGAAGCAAAAATTCAAATGATTCGGCTTTTCACCCACTGTATATTTTCTTCAACCCGCTTGAAGAACTTGTTACGCTCTTTTTCAGCCCTGTTGCTGATTATGACTGATTTCTCCATCAGGTTGGAAATGTGATCCTCTGTGATTTTGCAGAAGTGTTCATGTGTGGTCATTAACAGGTTGAAGACATTGGGGGTTACATACGTCATTCGTTTGTCATCGAACTTGAGGTAGAAGGTATTGGCTCCTGTAAGCACATCATTAACATAAACATTGAACTTAGCCCCAGGCTCACCGCTTCCAAAGGTTTGTTTCATACCGAGGCTTGCCTGATGTTGCAGGTGATTCGCCAAAGCGGAACAGTCATCATACAGTGCATAAGCTTCCTGTTTGTCCGAAAGCATCCCACATTCGTATGCGTACTCAATTTGCCGCAACGTTACGGTCAGTATTTCGTTCCCCATAATTTCTGTACTGGGTATTGCCGCGTACGTTTGCCAGATTGTTTCACTCAGCAAAATTAATTTGCTGTCGAGTATCTTTTGGCTGAATTTCATTTGACCAACCTTTTCATCGTGTGCGAAAGTCTTCATCCAGAAATATATCTTGAAGGCGGCGAGTTTTGGAAATTGAAAGAAATGAAAGATGGGAAGGTCCTTCGCATCATAGATCATTTCTTTTTCCTTGGCCTGAAAACGTTTGATCATCTCCAAGGTACCCAGGATGGTCTGGAACCAATTTTCAATGGAGATTTGCCAGGTGTTCATCACTTTCACCTGAAAGGACACACGGTCATCGACGGGCGACAGAAAATCATCCAGCGAAACCCCAAAATGTTTGGTCAGGACGGCCACTTCGTCAAGGGAAAGAACAGTTTCACCACGTATTCTTCGGTAAGCACTGTCCCGGCTGACGCCCAGCAGTTCTGCCAGCTCATCGACGAAGGAGATGTTGGGCTCCATTCGTTTCTTTAATTCTTCCAGGAAAAGATACTGAACACTGGAGGCGTCCATGGACTTCTTTTCTTCTGCGGCTGCCTGGGTCTTACCAGATGAAGATATTCTTACGCTGGTCATGGCAATGGTTTTTATTGAGAAAGCGACATTATAAAATAGTGACCACCTGGGTTTATATCAGTTTCCGCTTCGTATTCTCAATGTTTTCATAAATTTGATTGAAGAATTTATTCCGATCCCGTTCGCTGGAGGCACTGATTTGAATGGACTTACTGATCAGGTTGCTGTAGAAATCTTCCATATGGGCGCAAAATGATTCCTGATAAGTAGTGAGCAGATCCATGGTGTTGTAGGCGAGAAAGGCTACTCGCTTATCGCCCATTTTGAACAAAATGGAGGTTTCGGCAATCATGATTTCATTCACGAAAAGACTGTATCTTTCTTTTCCTTTTGAACCTTGCTTGGCCGCTAAATGAATGGCATCTATCATAGCGGAAAACTCATCGAAAATCATCAGAGCCTGATCCTTGTTAATGATACCGCTCTCGTAGTAGTATTGAATTTGGCGCAAGGTCACATGTGAAGTTTCCTCGCTCCATATTTCGGTGCTCGGTATTTCTGAATAGCGGTCCCACAACCTTCTTCCGACTTCCAGGAGTTCGCGCTTAATGGCTTCCGGCTTAAATTTTTGATTGACGAATTCCGGATACTGATGATAGGTCCTCATCCAGAAAAACATCTTGAATGCACTCAAGGTGGGAAAGTTGAAATAGTGAAAAATGGGGATGTCCTTCGCACCATAAAACAGCTCTTTTTCGGGAAAGCTGCTGACCATTTCCATGTTCCCAAGTACGGACCTCAGCCAATGATCAAATGTAAAATGGTCGCGGTCAATTCGTCGGTGGTGAAATGAGATGAGCTCATCATCCGATGAGAGCAATACGTCCATGGAGACGCTATAGTGAGAGCAGATTTTCTTTACTTCATCCAATGAGAGGACAGTTTCCCCGCGAATTCTGCGGTAGGCACTGTCGCGGCTGATGGCCAGCAATTCAGCGAGGTCATCTACAAATGACACATTTGGAGGGAGATTCTTTTTTACCCTTTCCAAGAAAGCCGATTGAATGCTGTCAGGATGCGTCAATGGGGGGGGGGTGATTGGCCAAATAATGTAAGTGGTTTCCAAGAAATTTCCTATTAGTGAAGGCCAAATGAACCTTGGTTAACCATTTTTAGCGGTTTTTCTGCGTTGCCGGGGTTGCGAAAGGCCATCGCCCGGGCCAACTTTTGGCAAATACTGCAACTCACTTGCATCCACCAGTGAGAAATAATGATTTAATGCAATAATCAGTCGTGATGGTCGCGATGATTGCCACTGAGACAAGAACATAGCTCACATACTTTGTTGAAACAAACGCACAATTCTTATGAGCCCCAGAATCCCGCTTCGCAACCTGTATGAGAACCTTGCCCTCATGCTGTTCATGTCCGTTTTGCTGATCCTATCCCTGTATCAGGAAGCCACCGCACAATCAGTAAATCGGTTCAGCAATGATCCCTATTTTCCAGCCAGACATAATTTCAATGCTGGATTTTATACCACATACCGCGGACCTTCTATTGCCGCCCCGGTTGCAATCGGGGAAGTGACCTTTGGGATAACCAACCGGCTTTCGGCCGGGTTTGTGGCAGGCACTACCGGAACGCTTGGGGTCCTGGGCCTGAGGATGGCTGCCAATCTTTATCAAAGGGAGAATTTCAGACTGCTCTACCGCATGAGTATTATTTACTACCCTGAAAGAAGTGGAACATTTCTTTTCGACCAAAGCCACCAGGAAGTGATGCCCTGGATGCTCTCCATGGGATTTTTGGATGGTGAATGGAAGACTGGAAACGGGTTACGGTTTGCCGTCGGAATGGGGCTTATTGAGACACATTGCGTTGATGGAATGATGGACCTGATCCTGGGCCGTACGGAAGCCCCCGAAGCAAAGATGAATGAATTGCCTTTCGAACTATTCAATACTATCCAGACCAGCGTTTCGATTCCATTGTCAAAAAGATTTACGCTTCGTCCGGAAACCATTTTTGTATTCAAGGGTACGCAGTTGGTCAATGGTAACGCGTTTAAGGTGGCGCCTATCCTTATCTATCTGAATCTGGTGTATACTTTCTGACCCTTTTCCGCAACCAATCTCCGTCCATTACTGATATGTCACACGTCCTGACCATTTTACTTTTAATTCTTTCTGCACTGGCATGCCATACCCAGCCTTTGACCCAAACAGTCAAGGGAAAAATCATTGAAAAGGAAACACACTATCCATTAATCGGAGCCACGGTCATTTTGGTGACCGACACTTCCAGATTGAACGGGACAGCCACAGACATGGAGGGCAATTTCCGTCTGGAGAAAGTTAAGGTTGGACGTCATACCATCAGGGTTTCATTTGTGGGATATCAGGATGCCCTTATTTCCAATGTGGAGGTGAGTTCATCAAAGGAAGTGGTTTTGTCGATCTCCCTTGAGGAGTCAGTTAAGACCTTATCTGGTATAACTGTTTATGCAAGCCGGGATGGGGAGACCACCAATGAGATGGCAACAGTAAGCGCACGTTCATTCACAGTGGAAGAAACCCAGCGATATGCGGGAAGCCGGGGCGACCCTGCCCGGATGGCTTCCAACTTTGCGGGTGTGCAAGGGGCGGATGACTCAAGAAATGATATTGTCATAAGAGGCAATTCACCGCAAGCCCTTCTCTGGCGCATGGAGGGAATAAATATTCCTAATCCAAACCATTTTAATATTCCTGGAACAGCGGGTGGCCCTATTTCCATGATCAACAACAAGACGCTGGCCAACTCTGACTTTTTTACAGGTGCCTTTCCTGCAGAATACGGAAACAGTGTTTCGGGCTCATTTGACCTTAAGCTCAGGAATGGCAACAATGAAAAACGTGAATTCAGCGGTCAGTTTGGGTTCCTGGGGACCGAAATCTTTGCAGAAGGGCCGATCTCAAAGAATCAAAAATCGTCTTATATATTCTCTTACCGCTACTCTACATTGTCCATATTCAACAAGTTGGGAATTGATATTGGCACCAATTCGGTACCGCGGTATCAGGATATGGCTTGTAAAATCAATTTTCCCATGAAGAACAGAAGTGTGATTTCGGTATTTGGATTAGGCGGCACAAGCGATGTGGATATACTGGTCAGTACGCAAAAGGAACCGGATCGAAATATCTATGGCGACAATGACAAGGATCAGTATTTCACAACGAAGTCGGGTGTGCTTGGCATTTCTTATAAATATCCTGTGAGCGTGTCAAGTTTCTTTTCAGCCACCGCTGCAGTATCCGGCGAGTATGTTAATTCAATTGACAATTCGGTCTATCGCCACCTGGATGGCAACAATCAATTTGTTCTGGATTCAACCCAAAGCCTGCTCAACTATACCTATAAACAGAGCAAGGTTTCTGGCTATTTGTTCTATGCAAAGAAATTCCGGAAATTGGGCTCAATCAATGCCGGACTCAGCAGTGACCTCTATTTTTTCAATTTTCAGGACAGCATAAGGAACATTGATTCAGGAAGCACCGACTACTATAAATGGCGTATTCGCTGGGATACCAGAAGTCAGAGCTTAATGCTTCAGCCCTTTGTTCAATGGAGATATATGCTCTCTGCGAGAACAGAGATTCTGTTGGGTATCCACAGTCAGTACTTTTCCATGACAGGAAGTTTTGTGGCCGCAGAACCAAGGGCAGCGCTGAAATGGAATCTCCGTGACGGGCAAATCGTCTCTGCTGCGATAGGCCTTCACAGCCAGATTCAGCCACCCTATCTTTACTTTTACGGACAGACCAATGATGCGGGCGGGAATCCCATTCCTCAAAACCTGAAAATGGACTTTACCCGTAGCATCCACTATGTATTGAGCTACCAAAGATTTTTGGGGCCAGACATTCGTTTGAAAGCTGAAGTTTACTTTCAGGACTTGTTCAATGTCCCTGTGGAGAAAACCAGCTCGTCTTTTTCATTGCTGAATACGGGAGCCGGGTTTGCAAGATTTTTTCCGGGTCCGCTGATGAATAGCGGAATAGGGAAAAATTATGGTGCAGAACTTACCCTTGAAAAATCTTTTAGTAAAGGCTATTTATTTCTGATTACAGGATCTTTGTATGATTCGAAATACCAGGGAAGTGACCGGGTTTGGCGCGACACGGACTTTAATGGAAACTATATCTTCAATGCGCTGCTAACCAGGGAATGGGTTTTGAAAAGCAGGAATACCATTACGATCGGGGGAAAGGTGACTACCGCAGGCGGAAGGCGATATGGCCCCATCGATATGACTGCCTCAGATCAGCAGAAGGAAGTTGTCTATGTGGATTCAACACGAAACTCATTTCAGTTTCGGCCCTATTTCAGGGTTGACCTCAGGATCAGTTATAAAGTGAACCGGCCAAAGGTGAGTCACGAAATTGCTGTTGACCTCGTAAATATTCTGAATACGAAGAATATCCTTAAACTGACTTATTCCCCGGTAGCCGGAGATCCCTCAGCCAGCCCGATAACGGGAAGAGTACCAGCTGGGATTCCTTCCATTGTTTTATTATCGGATCGACTTCTAACTGAAGGTCAATTCTTCTGAAATTGCTTCTCCAGCGGCCCCTCACTCTCCAGATCGGCAATGATCTTTTTGTCCAGCGGACTATCCTTGATCACGTTGTATTCATCCCAGAAACCTTTATTATAAGGCTGGTCCTGGTATTGCAGGCTGTAGCTGTGCATCTTCTCCGTGATGCGAAGCTGGTCGCCGGCATCCGGAAAAACATGGTTAATCAGCAGTTGTTGTTGTAACTCCGTTTCAAACTTGAATTCATTGGTAACAGGGTCATACCAGTTGACTTTGTAATTCACGGTCAGGTAATTGAGAAAGAATTTTCCCTCAAAAAACCTGAAGTCCACTACCCGCTTCATGCCCTCATCCCTTCTTCTGAATCCACTTTTCTTTCCCAGGTCTTCCGGCGTGTCGTTCTCGTATTCAACGTGAATTATTCCGTAGGTCTTTTTGTCAATGAAGATCTTCAGGCTAAACTCCTTGTCGTGCGAGACCACATAGATTTCACGTCCGTTGTAGTAGGAGTCCGGGCCCCTTTTCAGGTTTGCGAAAAAGGCTTCCTCATCCGGGAAGAGGCGGTAGCGCACATCGTTGTTGAGCAACAGGACTTCCAGCAGGTTATCCTGATCGAAGTAGGTGGTGTATTTGTTCGAGTAGCCGATGCTCCGCCGGACTTCCTGCAGGGCAACGCGTTCCCGCAGCTTTGATTTATTCCGAGGCTCCTTGTAGTTGTCGTCATAGATCTTGATGGCTGCCTCCAGGAGAGAAACATACTTGCCGTCAATTTTCTTCAGGTCGCGGTAAAATCCGTCCAGGAGAAAGCCCCGGCCTGGATAATTTTGATCAATGCGCGCCATGGCGATCCGCAGAACGTCTCCACCGAGCAAACTGTCGGAGATAACCACGGTGTTGAGAACAGTGGTCGATTTGGAAAGTGCAATTTCAACTTCCTTTGATTCCAGGATGGACCATACCGGCACTTCAAAATTCTGATACCCGAGCATGCTGATGACGAACATGTCATTCTTGTACTGCTGCGGGAAATGGAAGTCAAATTCGCCCTGGAGGTTGCTGATGGTACCAATGGGTTTCCCCTTGATGCCCACCGAGGCGAATGGCAGTGGTTCTTTGGTGTCCTTGTCGACGGCCCTGGACGAAATGGTCAGATTCTGTCCCACTACCTCAAAACAGGCAAAAAGGAGCAGCAACAGAAATAAGCCAGCCTGAATGTTTTTTTGAATAGTCATGTCTGCCGATAAAGTTAATGTTTTGAAGTTTATACCCTTCCTGCCACTTAGCGACTAAAACGCCTGTTTAACCCCATAATTGGCAACCGGACCCCAATTCATTCAGAACTCTAAATTTATACTGGAGTTTACATCTTTGTAATCGAACGGATTTAGTGAAGCGTGACGGTAATCAATAATATTCCCAAAATCTGGAAAAGGGCCTACCTGGTCATTTGCCTCTGGTATGCGGTGAATTTTGCCATCAGCACCTTTTTTGAGTGGAAACTGAAGCGACCCTTCACTTACGTGCTGTGGAACGGCCTGTACCTGTGGGAAGCCCTCTGCATCCTCATCATTTTGATCTTCCTGTGGTCTCACTTCCTGTTCCGTTTCAGGCCGGCCGTTCAGATCATTGGGCACGCAATCGGTATTGGGTCGTTTTTCATGGTCATGGGCACCCTGTCCTATTATTTCACCGATTATGTCGATGGGCTTGTCTATTTTGAAAACTGGGAGGAGTTCATGGTCGAACTGCTGAACTGGGAAGCCCTCCGCTTCTACGATCAGTACATCATCACGGTGGGCGTGTACTACGTCATTAGCTATTTCCAGGGACTTCAGAGAGAGGAAAAGGAAAAGACCGAGCTGGCTCTTAAGAACAAGGAGATGCAGATTTCATTGCTGAAATCCCAGATCAATCCTCACTTCCTGTTCAATACGCTGAACTCCATTTCCACCCTCATCCATTCCAGCAAGGACCAGGCCCGAAAAGTGCTTACCCAGTTGTCTGACATATTCCGGTATGCGCTCGAATCGCATTCGGGCAAGCTGGTGAAGCTCGCTCATGAGATTGAATTCATAGAGAACTACATCCGGATTCAGCAGGTACGTTTTGGCGATCGGCTGCATTTTGATATGCAGGTTGACCCGTCATGCCTGGACCTGAGCATTCCACCCATGATCCTGCAGCCCCTGGTGGAGAATTCTGTCAAGTATGGGATTGCACCCAAGGAAGAAGGAGGAACCATTAACCTTATTGTCAGGTATCAGCACGGAGCTGTTTTCTTTGAAGTCCGTGATGACGGCCTGGGGATCAATGCCAAAAAGGTGATGGATGGGAGCGCCGGCGGAGTAGGCATGACCAATACCGATCTGCGGCTGAAAAGTTATTATGGACCCGCATCGGCACTGAAGGTCGAGGCATCAGAAAAAGGATACTCGGTAAGTTTCTCAATCCCGGTTTTGGCCTCTACTGAAATCAAGCCTGCCGAGAAGGTGGAAGCCGAATAGATCTATGGAAACAACTATACTTATGAATACAACATGTTTAATTGTTGATGATGAAAAGCTGGCCCGCGAACTGCTGCGTGAATACCTGGGAGGGTTCCCGGAGATCGAGATCATCGGCGAGTGCGCCAAGGGCAATGAGGCCGTCGAAAAAATCAACAAACTGAAGCCTGATGTCATATTCCTGGACGTGCAGATGCCGGGGATGAATGGCTTTGACGTGCTGGAAGAAATTGACCATGAGCCGTACGTCATTTTTACAACGGCTTATGACCAATATGCGATCAAGGCTTTCGAAAAAAATGCCGTTGACTACTTGCTGAAGCCACTGGATGAAGAGCGGTTCAGGGAGGCTGTCAATCGCGCCCTGAAGCGCAAGACGGCCGAGCATGGCAACCTGGAAGACCTGTTGAGGAGCATCAAGTCAGACAACAAAAGTTTTGAGTCTCACATCTTCGTTCAGAAATCGGAGAAGCTCTTCAACCTTCCAGTGGAAGAGATTGTGTACCTGGAAGCATCCGGAGATTACACTGTGATCACGACGAAGACGGACCAGTTCGTCAGCTCATCGGGCATTGGTAAACTGGAAGAGATCATGGATCCTGATACGTTTATCCGTGTCCACCGGTCCACCATCATCAACCTGAACTACCTGAAGGAAATTGAGCGGCATTTCAACGGGGGCATGGTCGTGAAAATGCAGAGCGGAAAGAGCTTTCCGGTCAGCCGTACGTATGCGAAGCAGATCAGGAAGAAAGTCGTGTAATCAGCGAGGAAGCGAAAACCTGAGCCGGACACGGGCTTTGTCTTCCACGGGCACATTGTTTCGGCGGGAAGGCGACCACGGGGGCCCATGTTGAATGAGACGGATCAGCTCCTCATCGCACCCGTCGCCGATGCCTTTGAGAATGGTGAAGTTGGTAAGTTGTCCCTCAGCCGTCACGGTGAATTGCACGGTTACTTTACCTTCCGTCTGGCCGGCGAGTGCTTTGGCAGGATATTGAAGATTCGACTGGAGGTATTTCTGAAAGGCACTTCTTCCTCCTTCCGGAACGGCAAACTCAAATGCTCTTGCATCGTCCATGGCTTCATCTTTCTCGCTCACGCTGTAGCCGCTCACGACTACTTCTGACAACTGCCTGGTATCAGAATCCATCTTTATTTCGAGAGGAACATTTTCGACGGGCCGCACTTCCCTGGTCTGCAGCCCAATGAAAGAAATGACAAGTTGCGTATTGGGTGTTGGGTTGAAGATCATGAACTTGCCATCAGCGTCAGTAACTGTGCCGCTGTTTGTGCCTTTTACAATCACATTAACACCGGGCAGGGGCGATCCATCTTCTGATGAAATAACCCGACCGGCAAGTTTCCCCGTTGACAGGCTGTAAGAATCACGGGCTCGCGCCGCTTTGCGGTCCGCCACAGCCGGAGCTGATGCCAGGTTGCGCGCAGGAGCAATCTCTTCTTTCTTTTGTTCGTCAACTTCAGTTTCCACCAGGTCAGCTTTGTCCGCCACTTCATCGGCATGGATGCCAGGCTGCTCCACGGGTTTTTGAATCTCACCTCCGCCGGATGCCAGTTGTCCGGCTGCCGTCCCGGTCTTGGGTTCAGCTTTTTGCTTGCCGGATGCATCTGCTTTTTTGGCCACGGGCTCCTCGGGCTTTGCCAATGACAACAAGGAGGAGGACGAATCCTTGCGTGGAAGTGCTGCCGTGTCAGGGCCCGCTGCCGGATGTACAGCCTTCTCCATGGCCAGCGGTTCGGGAGGCGGCGTGTCAAAAAAATAAATGAGTGACCCGCCGGCAACCATCACCAGGATTCCAGCCGCGATGCGAAGGGGCGTGAACCAACTTGTAGACTTGGCGCTGCTTATTTTAGCTGAAAGTTCGATGACATCCGTGGAAAATGTTTCGGCGGGAATATGTTCGGCACCCTCAAGCGCATCCGCCAGGAACGGATCACTGAGTGCTCTCTTTTCCAGGGCATGACGCTCTGCTTCACTCATCGTGCCGTTTCGGTACCGTTCTATTTCGCCGGGCTCCATATCGTTCTTATGATCGGCCATTTTCTTCCATGCAGATTTTCAGGTTTCGCTTTCCATTCTGAATATAACTTTTCACCTGGTTCAAATCAAACCCGGTGACAGCACCGATCTCCTTGTAACCCCTTTCCTCAAGATAAAAAAGGCGCACGCATTGTTGCTGGGGGCTGGCGAGTGTTTCAATGCACTTTTCAAGTTTTTGAATGTTTTGCTCCAACTCTTCTTCTGGATGCCCTGATGGGTCGCTTTCCATAATAAATGGGGAGATTTCTTCCATGGCCTTTCCCTTACGGGAGCGCAGCAGCATCAGGCAGTGGTTCTTGGAGTTTACGTACAGCCAGCTCCTGAAATGTACAACCTGGTGCTGGAGAAGGCTTGTGATCAGTTTTTCATGGATTTGCATGACGGCATCCTTGGCCTCCTCCCGGTCTTTCAGGTACTTCAGGCAAACACCGTAAACGAGGGGAGCATACCTTAAGTACAGGGCGCTGAGCCAATTCAGCTGGCGGGTTTCCTTGTAAAGCCCCAGGAGCTCTTCATCAGTTTTTTCATTGGATTGGCGCAGAAACACTCCTCAAGATAAATTTTTTGAAAGTCTTATGGAAAAAGGATTTTGGCCGCATCTCTTCTTCAAACAAAACAACACGATTATGAAAAAGAGATTGATCATGACATGGCTGGTCCTGTTGGCGGGCCTTGGTTTTGGTACTGCCCAGGACCGTCTTATTACAGGTAAGGTGACATCGGCAGATGATGGAAGTGTGCTGCCGGGGGTCAACGTTGTACTGAAAAGCACCAGCAAAGGAACCGTTACAGACGCGTATGGCCTGTTTTCTCTGGCAGTGCCTGCCAGGGGCGGCACTTTGGTGTTTTCTTTCATTGGATTGAAAACGCATGAGGTCAAACTGGGGGTGTCCAGCGTGGTGAATGTAAAGCTCTCCAGCGATGTGAGCCAACTGTCGGAAATGGTGGTAACCGGTTACGGTGCACCCGACATGAAGCATGACGATGCAGAGAGGCTCTACGCGCCAAAATCATCAATCAGGCAGAAGCGCATGCAGAAGGACTGGCAGCCGCAGGAATTCAACACCGAGGAATACGATGCCATCAACGAAAATATTTTTCATGGAGCAAGACAGAATCCCCTGTCTACTTTTTCCATTGATGTTGATGCGGCTTCGTACAGCAACATGCGCAGGTTTATTCAAAGCGGCCAGCGTCCACCGGTGGATGCGGTGAGAATTGAGGAATTGATAAACTATTTTGATTACCAGTACCAGGAGCCCAAGGGAGAAGATCCTTTTGCCGTGAACACGGAAATCTCAAGCGCACCGTGGAATGAAAAACACAAACTGGTGCACATCGGGCTACAGGGAAGAAGAATTTCAACAGAAAATCTGCCGCCTTCCAACCTGGTATTTCTCATTGACGTTTCCGGCTCCATGGACGCCCCAAACAAACTGCCCTTGCTCAAAGCTTCATTCAAGATGCTGGTGCAACAGTTGCGCGAACAGGACCGTGTTGCCATCGTTGTTTATGCGGGTGCGGCCGGCCTCGTGCTGCCCCCAACCTCAGGATGTGAAAAGAACACGATCATCGAAGCGCTCGATAACCTGCAGGCCGGCGGCTCGACCGCGGGCGGTGCCGGAATCAACCTGGCCTATGCAATGGCCAGGCAGAATTTTCGGCAGGGGGGAAACAACCGTGTGATCCTGGCTACTGATGGCGATTTCAACGTGGGGGAATCCAGCAATGGGGGCATGGAGCGTTTGATTGAACAGAAAAGAGGGGATGGAATATTTTTGACAGTACTTGGCTTCGGCATGGGCAACTACAAAGATTCCAAAATGGAAATTCTGGCGGACAAAGGCAACGGAAACTACGCTTACATTGACACCATACTGGAAGCCCAGAAAGTGCTGGTAAGCGAATTTGGCGGCACCATGTTTACCATAGCCAAGGATGTGAAGATCCAGGTTGAATTCAATCCTGCGAAAGTAAAGGCCTATCGCCTTATTGGGTACGAAAACCGTATGCTCAGGAGTGAAGATTTTAATAACGACAAAAAAGATGCGGGCGAGCTGGGCTCGGGCCATACGGTTACGGCAGTATACGAGATCATACCCGTGGGCATTGATAGTGAATTTTACAAGGTTGACGACTTGAAATACCAGGACACCCAACCATCATCAAAAGGAGAGCATTCCGGGGAATGGATGACGATCAAGCTGCGTTATAAAAAACCGGACGGCCAGGTGAGCAAACTGATGGTTCATCCGATTATAGACAAACGGGTAGAATTCTCAAGGGCATCGGAGAATTTCAGGTGGTCTGCATCGGTGGCCGCGTTTGGAATGCTGTTGCGTGATTCGGAATACGTAAAAGGCTTTTCGTATGACGAAGTACTGGTCCTGGCCCAAGGCGCTCGCGGTGAGGATAAAAACGGATACCGGGCCGAGTTCATAAACCTGGTAAAATCAATGGGACTGGTAGCGAGCCGATGATGTCAAGGGAACCCTTGTTGGTCAAGGGTTCCTTTCTTCTCCCTGCACCCTTGAGCACCTGAAAATCAATCTTTATCATTATTTTTGTTCGATGGTAAAGATCAGTGTCGTCATAATTACCTACAACGAAGAGAAGAACATTGCCCGGTGCATCGATTCGGTTTTGCCTGTGGCAGACGAGATCGTCGTAGTGGATTCATTTTCTAAGGATCGGACAAAGGAGATATGCCTGGCAAAAGGAGTCACTTTCGTGGAACACTTGTTCCGCAATCACATTGATCAGAAAAACTTTGCATTGACACAGGCAACCTTCCAGCATGTATTGTCGCTGGACGCTGATGAGTACCTCTCTCCTGAGTTGACGGAATCTATTTTGGAGGTAAAGGAGACCTGGCGTGCGGATGCCTTTCGGATGAACCGCCTTTCCAGTTATGGAAATAAGTGGATTACCCATGGAGCCTGGTACCCCGACAGGAAAATCCGGTTATGGGACAGGAACGTGGGCTCATGGGGTGGTGAAAATCCTCACGACCGAGTCGTACTGAAGCGGGGTGTGCATGTCATTCACCTTCGCGGGGATATCTTACACCGGGCTTACAAGGATTCGAGGGAAACACTGGAAAAAATACAGCGCTATTCGGACATTTTTGCTTATGAGAATGCCGGAAGAAAATCCAGTTCACTACTCAAGATATTTGGTCACACCAGCTTTGCATTCATTAAAAGCTATTTTATAAAGACCGGAATCCTGGATGGCTTTGAGGGGCTGATGGTTGCCAAGGCCGAGGCGAATCATGTTTTCTATAAATATGCCAAGCTTTATGAGGCAAACAAAAGGGTCGCTTTGGGCAAGCGCGTGATCGTCAGCCGTACCGACAACCTGGGAGATGTCATCCTGACACTGCCTTTGCTGGGATACCTCAAGGCCACCATGCCTGAAGTCAGGATCTATTTCGTTGGCAAAAAGTACACGCATCCCGTGATCGACAAGTGCATTCATGTCGACAAGCTTCTGGACCGGGAGGAACTCATCAAGGATCCCATGACCCTTCGCTCCATTCATGCCGATTCCATATTGTTCATTTACCCTGACCGTGAATTGGCAAAACTCGCCAAGAAGCTGGGCATCAAGGTTCGGGTAGCTACCGGTCACCGGTGGTTTAACTGGATGTATTGCAATTACCGGGTCGACTTCAGCAGGCTTCGGTCGCGCTTGCATGAGAGCCAACTCAATTTCAAGCTGCTGTCCCCTTTTAGCCTGCACTGGACATTTGACCTGAAAGAGATTGGCGCTTTTTACGGCCTCGTACCGCCACTGCACAGCCACAATGGCTATCTGCAGCCTAATTACTTCAACCTCATCCTGCACCCCAAATCAAAGGGAAGTGCGCGCGAATGGCACCTCGAGAATTATTACCATCTGGCGAAGTCCCTGCCTGCGGACCGTTACAGAATATACATTACTGGCCTCAAGGAAGAAGGTGCGGCCATGCTGAATGAGAAGCCTGAAATTTTTCAGTTGCCTCACGTGACTGACCTGACTGGAAAAATGAGCCTGGATGACCTGATGTCTTTCATCAGTCAGTCGGACGGCCTGGTGGCTTGCAGTACCGGCGTGCTGCACCTCGCGGCGGCCCTTAACAAATTTGTGGTGGGCCTTTATTCACCCATGATACCCATTCACCCGGGTCGATGGATGCCCATCGGACGGCAAGCCAATTACCTTGTCGTTGACAAGAACTGCAGCGCCTGCAGGAGAAGCAAGGAATGCGCATGCGTCAATGAGATCACGGTGGAGCAGGTCAGACAGAGAATTGAGAACTATCAAAAGGAACCCGGGTCACGCAAGATCAATGGAATGCTACCCACGCTTCAGCCGGATCCTGCCGCCCGCATCACTGGGTAGAGTTCCCACGCAAGGAGATGACCAATTCTTCGAACAACTGGCATTGCCTGTTGTGACTGTACAACCCGGTCCTTTGCTGGGCATTCCGGACTAACTCCTCCCGTTTGGCGGAATTCTCAAAGAGATCCTGAATGCAGGCAGCCAGAGCCGCATCGTTGTCAGGTTCAAAAAGCAAACCCGCTTTTCCATAATCGAGCAGCTCAGGCGTGCCTCCGCTGTTGGTGCCGATGACCGGAATACCCGATGCCATGGCCTCAATGGTCACCATGCCCATGGTTTCCGAATGTGAAGCCATGACAAATAGATCCAAGCTGGCGAACGCCACGGCTACATCCTTCATGAATGGCTTGAAATAGATTTCATTTTCTATTCCAAGTTCTCTTGTCATCAGCTTCAGGCGCTCTTCATACCCTTCATTGCCGTAGCTGGCTTCGCCAATCAGGATGGCCTTCACTGACTTTCCATTTTCCTTCAGGCTGCGGATCGCACGCAGCAAAGTTTCCTGGCCCTTCATCTTGTCGAAACGCCCGACGATGCCAACCAGGAATTCACCAGGGTCAATACCAAACTGCTTTCTGGCTTCAAGCCGCATTTGTGAAATTCCCAGGAACCTGGAAAGATCAACGCCCAGGGGAATAACATGAATCTTGTTATCAGGCAGCACGGTATTGGTCAAAAGCTGTTGTTTCAGGAAGTTGAGTGGTGATATCCAGCCGTCAAGCATCCTGTAGAAAAAGGCATGATAGAAATCTTTGCGATTGAGAACTACCTGCATTTGCTGCCAGTAGATCAGTTTAATGCCGTTTCCGGAAAACAATTTGGCATACACTGCTGCATAATGATGCTTGTAGTGGGCGATGATCAGTGTGTCAGTTTTTTGCTCGCGAAGAATTTTGAGCAGCCTGAAAGCAGCAGCAAAGGGCGCATGCTTGCTTTGCTGTTCAAATTCCACAAGGGGAATATTTTCCTGGGCTGCTTCATTGGCAATGCGGCTTCCGCCATGACAGAGAAGAAAGGGTTGTTGTCCCCGCTGAACCAGCCATGAACAAAGACGCACGTTGTTTATTTCAAGTCCGCCCCAGGAATCATTGCTGCACAAAAAAGCGACTTTCATTCCAAGCGGGATGTTTTTTGAATTCGGGTTCAAGAATGAACGAAAATAGGGAATTGACGTAACTAATGCGGCATCTGGGACTGGAAAAGGCGGGATACGTCTTGGGCTGAGCCTTTGCCGGATGGAAAGATTTCCGGAATATTGGACCGGATTCCAGTCACACGATGAAGTTATGAGCAACAGCGTTCACAAACGAATTTATACAAAGACGAAGGAGCGGGGAATGTCTTTTCATCATGTGTGTGAAGTGGGAGTTTATCTTCCGGAGACTTCCAACATCCTGGATTTTATCAGGGACGGCGTGCGCGCCACACTGGTAGAGGCGGACCCGGCTACTGTTGACAAGATAAAGGACTATTTTAAGGACTATTCCATCACGCTTCACCCCGTGGCGGTCTGGGACACCAACGGAGTCCTTCAATTGTCAAAGGCCGCTGCCAGCACCTTTGCTACGGAGCTGGCGCAAAGCCCGGCCATCGTCAATGATCATTACACCGTGAGCAAGGAAAATACCTTCGAAATACCTTGCCGGGTCTTTTCTGAAATGGATGACGGCACCATCGATTTACTCAGCATTGACATTGAAGGAGGCGAGTGGTATGTTGTCAAGCACCTGGTGAGCAGACCAGCAGTCATCTCCATTGAGACCCATGGAAAATACTACACCAATCCCTTCATCACGGAAATCACTGCCTGGATGAGCACCATGGGTTACAGGGTATGGTATAAGGACTTAAGTGACACGGTCTATGTGAAGGCACCCGATTTTTCAGTCACCCTGGCTGATCGGATGGAAACCCTGTTCTATGAATTGAAGATCGCCTGGAAGAAGTTCAAAAAGTTTTTTAAACCTGGCTGAAGCGAAAGCGGGTGTTATGAAAGTCAGCGGCTTCACGTTTGTTAGAAATGCAGTGCGTCTGGATTATCCGGTCGTTGAGGCCATTATGTCCATTCTGCCAATTTGCGATGAGGTGGTCGTGGCTGTAGGAAATTCAAGCGATGCAACGCTTGCCCTGGTGCAGGGCATCCAGTCTGACAAAATCAGGATCATAGAAACGGTTTGGGATGATACCCAACGGGAAGGTGGACGGGTCCTGGCCATGGAAACTGACAAAGCCCTCCAAGCTGTGGCACCTGATGCTGATTGGTGTTTTTACATCCAGGCGGATGAGGTTCTCCATGAGCAACATCATGCCGCCGTTACGGAAGCCATGAGCCGCTACAAGGATGAAGCCGCTGTTGAGGGATTGTTGTTTAACTACAGGCATTTCTATGGTTCATATGATTACCTGGGAAGTTCATGGGGTTGGTACCGAAGGGAAATCCGGGTGATCCGCAATGATCGAAGCATATTTTCTTACCGGGATGCCCAGGGCTTCAGAAGAAGGCCAAACAATAAACTTCACGTGAAGCTGATCGATGCATGCATCTTTCATTATGGCTGGGTGAGGGATCCGCGGGCGATGCAGGAGAAGCACAGGACTTTCAATGCCTTGTGGCACGATGATCAATGGATAGAGCAACATGTGGCCAGGGCGGATGAATTTGATTACAGCAACATCAACTCCTTGGAGCGTTTTGAAGGAACCCATCCGCGCGTGATGCAGGAGCGCATCAAAAGGCTGAACTGGACTTTTGATCATGACCTCTCCAGGAACAGCCTGTCTTTCGGTGAGCGAATGAAAAGGCTTTTCAGCGGCTTGATCGGATACCGCATCGGTGAATACAAGAACTACATCATCATTTAGAAGTATTTCCTTTTAACCTCTGGCCTTTTAGCTATTTTTGAAACCATGGAGGAATCGGAAAGACAAAGCTATTCGGACAAAGAGAAAAGCGAGATCTTCGACAATGAGTTCCTGCCTCACATCCACTCCATGTATAACTTTGGCTACCGGCTCACCCTGGACCGTGACGACGCCAAGGACCTGGTGCAGGACACCTATTTCAAGGCATTTCGCTTCATAGAATCATTCCAAAGAGGAACTAACGCCAAGGCATGGTTGTTCCGCATTTTGAAAAACAGTTTTATTAATGATTACCGGAAGAAGATCAAAGAGCCTAACAAGGTTGATTACCAGGAGGTCGAATCGTTCTACAACTCTGACGATGTAGACAGGCAAATTACCTCTGATCTCAGGGTGGATGCATTGAAGGATATGATTGGGGACGAAATTTCCAATGCGCTGAACGCCCTCGATGTTGATTTCAGAACTGTGATCATATTGTGTGACCTGGAAGGATTCAAGTATGAAGAGATGGCAAAGATCCTGGATATACCGATCGGCACCGTGCGAAGCCGCCTTCACAGGGCAAGACAGTTGCTCAAGGAGAAGTTAAGTGAATATGCAAAATCAATGGGTTACTAGAGCCCCGGAATTATGAGTCAACCAACCAACCCCTTCACGTCAGCTACCGGAAAGAAAATTACCTGCATGGAAATGCTGCAGGTTATTCTTGACGGCCAGGCAACAAAAGATCAGCACGAATACTTCAGGGGGCACATGGACCATTGTATGCCATGCTTCAAGAGTTATCAGCTTGACATGACCATTAAGGAATTGCTGAAAAAAAGGTGCTGCGGAGGGGAAGCCCCGAATGAGCTGGTCGTCAAAATCAGGGCCCAGATATCCCAAAATAGTTAGCAATGCCCGGTAAGGCCCTTATATTTTCCGCACCTTCGGGTTCCGGAAAGACAACCATCGTCAAGTACCTGCTCAAGAATAATCTTGACCTGGGATTTTCAATTTCGGCTTCCACCCGTGACAAGCGAGGCAGGACCGAAAAGCAGGGAAAGGATTATCACTTTCTCAGCCCCGAGGAGTTCAAAAAGAAAATTGATGAGAACGAATTCATTGAGTGGGAGGAAGTGTACGAAGGGAATTTTTACGGCACCCTGAAATCTGAGATTGAAAGAATCTGGAAGGAAGGCAAGAATGTAATCTTTGATGTGGATGTGAAGGGGGGAATAAGCCTGAAACAATACTTTGGGGACAGGGCCATGGCAATTTTTGTAAAAGTCCCCTCCGTTGAAGTTCTGGAGGAGCGCCTGAAACAACGTAGTACCGAATCACCGGACAGCCTGTCCCGCCGCCTGTTCAAGGCAAAATTTGAAATGACCTTCCAGGATAAGTTCGACAGGATATTGCTCAACGAGGACCTAGCCACTTCGCTCGCTGAAGCCCAACGCCTCTATAACGAGTTTAAGATAAAATAGATTTCCTTTGCACGTGTGCTGAACCAACCCAGGGTATGATCGAGGGCCAGAAGATCGGTCTTTTTTTTGGCTCCTTTAATCCCATTCATGTGGGGCACATGATTATTGCCAATATCATGGCCGAGAATACCGACCTGAACAAAGTCTGGTTTGTGGTGACCCCACAAAATCCGTTCAAACCATCCAAGGGATTGTTGCATGAATTTGACCGCTACGACCTGATCAAGGCTGCCATCGCCGACAACTACAGGCTTGGCGTCTCGGATGTGGAGTTTCATCTTCCCAAACCCAATTACACCATCGATACCCTTACCGTACTGACAGAGAAGAATCCCCAGCATAAGTTCAGCGTGATTATCGGTGAAGACAATCTTGTCAATTTCACGAAATGGAAGAATTATGACAGGATTCTTGACTACTACGGACTTTATGTCTACCCAAGACCGGATGTAACAAATACGGAACTTCATCGTCATGCCAATGTAAAAATGATTGATGCACCCCTTCTTGATATTTCGGCCACTTACATCCGGCAGTGCATAAAGGACAATAAGTCAGTGCGATACCTGGTACCCGAACCAGTAGAACAAATGATGCGCCTGAGGAATTATTATAAGTAACGGCCGCAAATGGCAACTTCCAGAGGCTACTTTGCGTCTTTGCATGGAATGAGGAAAATCCTGGTCATCCTGTCGTTTCTGATTACCCCTTTGGCATTGCAGGTAGGGGGTCTTCGCGGTACAATAAAGGGTGACGACGGTGCTTTTTTGGCATTTGCGACCATTTACGTCAAGCAAACCGGATCAGGCGTTGTCAGCGATCCGCAAGGGCGCTATGAAATCGTCCTTTCGCCTGGTCATTATGACTTTGTCTTCCACTACCTGGGCTTTGAAACCCAGACCCGGTCGGTGGACATCACGGAGTCATTTACCCAAATCGACATTGTACTTAAGACGCAAGTCATCCAGCTGCAATCTGTAACGGTGAAGGCGGGTAAGGAAGACCCGGCCTATACCATCATGCGAAAGGCCATTGCGAAGGCCAAGTACCACACACAACAAATTGACAGCTACACCGCGAAGGTTTATGTCAAGGGCAAGGGCCAGCTGAAGGACTACCCCTGGCTGGCCAAAAAAGTGTTGGAAAAGGAAGGCATAACAAAAGACAGGGTATTCATTTCGGAGTCAGTGAGTGAAATCAAATTCACGCGGCCCAACAAGTTTGAGGAGAAAGTCATAGCCGTGTATACCAATGGAAACAGCCGGAACTCTTCGCCCAATGAGTATATTTTCGGAAGCCTTTACGAACCCGAAATCGCTGAAACGGTGTCGCCGCTTTCTCCGAAATCATTCTCGTATTATAAGTTTGAATACCTGGGCACTTTCAAGGACCGCACCTATGAAATCAGCAAGATCAAGGTAACACCCCGCTCGAAGGGTGACAATGTTTTTGATGGTGTCATATTTATCGTGGAGGATTGGTGGAGCATTCACAGCGTTGACCTGAACGTTACGAAACTGGGCATCAAGGTCCACGTCAAGCAGATCTACAATCCCATAGAGGACAAAGCCTGGCTTCCGGTATCACAGCAGTTTTTCATAGAAGGAAAAATTTTTGGTTTTGAGTTTGTTGCCGATTACCTGGCCACTGTGAAAGATTACAAGATTAAACTCAACCCGGCTTTGCCCCAGGAAATGACTGTAATTGACGAAACAGTGCAAAAGGAACAAGCAAAGCAGGTCGAAAAGAAGTACAGCAAGAAAGGGCAGCAGCTGCAGGAGCGACTGGAGGCGGGCAAGGAAGTGACCCGCAAGGAGCTGAACCAAATGGTGAAGGAATACGAAAAGGCGGAGCTCAAAGTACAGAAGGAACCTGATATTATTGAAGAGCGCAATTTTAAAGTTGATTCACTGGCTTATAAAAAGGACTCTACGTTTTGGGCCGACATTCGTCCATTGCCATTGAGCAAAGAGGAGGTGCGCGGTTACAAAGTGGCTGACAGCATGTCTGTGGTGCAAAAGAAGCGCGATGAGGGGGATTCGCTCAAGCCGTCCAAAAGCAAAGGGTTTCAACCCTGGGATATTCTGATCGGTGACCGCTATAAACTTTCCAAGACTGAAGATTTTCAGATTCACACACCCTGGGGCGGATTTAATACCGTCGAGGGATTGAACCTCATTTATCGGATGAGTTACTACAAGCGTTGGGTGGTGCGTGACTCGCTCAATCCTGACCGGCGCCCTAAAGTATCCCGGCTGGAAGTTACGCCGGTTGCCCGGTACGCCTTTTCGCGCAATGTGTTATCGGGAATCCTGCGGGTTGATTTCAGAAACCAGAAAAGAAGGATTACCATGGAAGGGGGTCGGTATGTACATCAATTCAACAACGATGAGCCCATTCACCCGCTCGTCAATACCCTCACAACACTGTTGCTGGAAGATAACCTGATGAAATTGTACGAGCGCAATTTCGTCGATCTCAGGTGGCGCGAAAAGCTGGATGAGCGATTCACCGTATACACCCAATGGACATGGTCCCGCCGGAGTGAGCTATTCAACAACACGGGATATACGCTCGTTGACATGAAAGAGAAATCCTATACCCTCAATGAGCCGGTCAACAATGAACTTGGCTCAACAGGGTTTCAGACCAACAATGCGTTTACCGGAACCATAGGGGTAGAGGCGCGTCCCTGGCAAAAGTTCAGGATGCGGAATGGAAGTAAGTCGAGGGTGAACAATTCCTCACCGCTCTTTACTGCAGAATTCAGGCGAGGCTTCGGCGCTCTCAATAGTGACATCAGTTTTGAACAACTGGAACTGGGCGTGAAGCACCAGGTCAGGTTCGGCGTGCGAGGCACACTGGACTTTGCGGTGAAGGGAGGAACATTCTTCAGCAACCACAGTATGTATTTCATGGATTACAAGCACTTCCTGGGTAACAGGACTCCTTTCGTTACCACGGATCCGGTGGGAAGCTTCAGGCTCCTCGACTACTACGCCTACAGCACCCAGGACAAGTACCTGACCGCCAATGTTCATTACCACTGGAGGAAGTTATTGGTAACCAGAATACCGTATGTGCGTCTGGCTGGCATCACCGAAAATACTTTTGTGAACTACCTAAACAGCCCAACTTCCATGAATTATACTGAAGTGGGTTACGGACTTGACGGCATCCTCCGGATATTCCGCCTGGAGGCCGCTGCGGCGTTTCAGAATGGCAACTATGTTGGTTATGGATTCCGTATAGGAATAGCCTCCAACATTGGAGTTAATTTTGATGACTAGCCCATTTGTTTTTCTAACTGATCAAAGCTGTAGCTTTGCGGGCGCATGAATCTCCCGATCCAGGAATTTCTTTCCCTCAGGCAGCATCATCCCATCGTGGATGTGCGGTCAGAAGGTGAATTCAGGGAAGGTCATATCCGGGGGGCAATCAACATCCCGTTGCTCAACGATGCAGAACGTGTGGTGGTGGGCACGACGTATAAACAAAAAGGACAGAAGGAGGCCATCCTTGAGGGGTTTCGGCTGGTTGGACCAAGGCTTGTTGATATTATTCAGCAAGCGGAGGAGGTAGCCCAGGGCCGTGAGATCCTGGTGCATTGCTGGCGTGGCGGTATGCGGTCAAATAATTTTTGCCAGTTCATTGGCATGGCTGGCATCCGGTCAAAGACGCTGGACGGCGGGTACAAAGCCTACCGCCAGGCCGCAGCAGATTCATACCGCACACCCATGAAGATTGTTTTGCTGGGAGGATGTACCGGGAGCGGAAAGAGCGAGGTGCTGAGGTCGCTGGCTGCCCAGGAAGAGCAGGTGCTGGATCTGGAAGACCTGGCTCACCACAAAGGCTCTGCGTTTGGCGGTTTGCTGATGCCGCCACAGCCAACGACTGAGCAGTTTCAAAATGATTTATTTGAAGAAATTCTAAAACTCGATTTGTCGAGGCGCGTATGGGTGGAAGACGAATCCATTGCCATCGGAAAGATCTTTCTTCCCAATGACCTTTGGCAGCAAATGGTCAAAAGTCCGTTGGTGCAGATGGACGTGTCGAAGGAAGTTCGCATCCGACGGTTGGTGCATGAATATGGTCCAGCCGATCGCGGAGAGTTCCTCGCCGCCATGGGCAAAATTGTTAAGAAACTGGGAGGTCAGAATTACCAGCTGGCAAGCGAAAGGCTAGCTGAGAATGACATGTCTACGGTAATGGATTTGTTGCTGACCTATTATGACAAGGCTTATTTGGGGAGCCTTGACAAAAAGAAAGCTCGAATAGCCTTTAAGGCTCCCTGGGATGGGAAGGATGCCGGCCATTATGCAAAAGAATTGATCAATCACATAACCACGTAGCAACTTAGAAAGATGGATATTAAACTAACACAGTATTCACACGGTGCCGGCTGCGGCTGCAAGATTTCTCCAGCCGTTCTCGATTCCATGCTGCATTCTGATCTGCCAAAAGGGATATTTCCGTTCTTGCTCGTTGGAAATGAATCAAAAGATGACGCTGCCGTCTACGATATCGGCGATGGTACGTGCATTGTCAGCACCACAGACTTCTTTATGCCCATTGTGGATGATCCATTCACGTTCGGTTCCATTGCTTCAGTTAATGCCATCAGCGACGTGTACGCCATGGGTGGGGAGCCTTTCATGGCCATTGCCATCCTGGGCTGGCCCATCAACAAAATCGCCCCCGAAGTGGCTAAGGCAGTGCTGGAAGGCAGCAGGAAAGTGTGTGCCGAAGCGGGCATTCCACTGGCGGGTGGCCACAGTATCGATTGCCCGGAGCCAGTCTTTGGTCTCGCGGTAACGGGAAAGGTGAAAAAGGAGAATCTCAAGCGAAACGATACAGCGAAGCAGGGTTCTGTTCTCTACCTGACCAAGCCGCTGGGCATCGGAATAGTTACAACGGCCCAGAAGAAAGGCATTGTGAGTGAAGCGCACCTGAAGAAGGCGGTTGACACGATGTTGACCCTGAACAAGCCTGGGGCTGAATTCGGCAAGCTGCCTTACGTCAACGCGATGACTGACGTTACAGGCTTTGGTCTGCTGGGACACCTCTGCGAAATGTGCGAGGGAAGCGGGCTCTCAGCGGAAATATCCTTCAACAAAGTGCCGAAGTTTGACTTTCTGGACACGTACATACAGCAAAAATCCATGCCAGGCGGTACACAACGGAACTGGGATAGTTACGGTCACAAGGTTGGACCTGTGAGTGATGTGCAAAGAGCCATATTGACTGATCCTCAGACCAGCGGAGGATTGCTTGTGTCCGTTGACGCAGACAAGGCCACTGATTTTGAAGGGTATGTATCAGAAAGGGGTTATCCTCTTAAGCCTATTGGGAAATTTCTTAAAGCCGAATCAGTTTCTGTCCGGATAGTTTAGTTTAACGACGGCAGGCCTGAGGCCCTCAAATTGAGAATCATGCAAAAGAGAGTTGTTTTCGTTTTTCTTCTCTTCACCTTATTTGATGGCCAGTTGGCAGTTGCCCAGGGAAGTATCGACACACTGGAGTCGCTGATATTGCAGCCAACGGCATTGCAGGAGGACTTTCATTTATTGAGAAGGGTATTGACTGAAACCCACCCAGGACTATACAGGTACACCTCGAGGGAGAGTATGAACAGAAAAATTGACAGCCTATCGTCCATGCTGGGAAAGCCTATGGCCTTTTATGATTTCTATGCAATGACATCTGCTTTAATCGCAGATATCCGATGCGCGCATACCCATGTGTTGCCAACAGAGGATCTGGAGAACTATTACCTCAACAACATCAAAAGCCTTCCTTACCTGATCTTCTATATAGACGGAAAATATTTTGTTACTGTAAACGGAACAAGAGACACGATGGTCAAGCCGGGCTTTGAACTGCTTCGGATCAACAATCAGACGATGAGGTCTGTCAGGACAAGAATTTTGCGACATATATGGGCTGACGGGTACAATGAAACTTTGAAAACAAAGACTACCAGTGAGGCGTTCTTTCCGTTGTTCTATTACCTTTTTGTCGAGCGGGGGGAAGTGTTTCAGCTAACCTTTAAAGACCTGCAGGGGAAAGAGATCGTCGTATCGGCCAACGCCCAGAAATTCAGTGAAACACAAAGCCTTTATCTAAAGAATGAAGTGAACCGGGAGATATTGAAGGCCGTAGTGCCAAGAAACAGGCTCGAAAAAAAGAAAGGATGGCGACTGGAGATTCGTAAGAATGATGGCATTGGAGTCCTGAGAATCAACGGATTTGGCGGAGGAAATTCCGAGCAGGAAGCCAAACTGAAAATGCGCTCATTTCTTGAGAATTGTATGAAGAAATTAGACGATCAGAAGGTTAGGGATCTGATCATCGACCTGAGGCATAATGGCGGCGGCTGGGATATTCAGGGTGTGGAATTGTTTACCTACCTAATGAAGGAGCCAGCGAGGTGTTACAAACGTCTTCACAGCATATCGGACTCGACCGAGTTCCTGAGATTCTCGGACCTTTCACCTGAAAATATCAGGAAGTTGAAAGCCGAGCTGAAGCCTGAAGAGGATGGAACATTCTCGGTGATAGAGGAATTTAGCGAGCAACTAAGATTGCAGCAGCCTAAACCAAATCGTTTTAAAGGACGGGTGTACATACTGGCCAATGGCGGTAGCGCCTCAACAACCTCTGAGTTTATAGCCTATGCAAAAAGTACTAAGACCGCGATCGTAATAGGAGAAGAGGCTGGTGGCGCCTATGAAGGAGGGAACGGGGGGAGTTTTATGAATTTTAGATTGCCTCACTCAGGATTTTCCATTGGCACACCCCTGTTGTACTATGAGAATCAGGTAAATGAACCAGAACTAAAAGGCAGGGGAACGATCCCTGATTATCCCGTGCCTTATGTTATTGAGGATATAGTCAAGGGTATTGACACCCAGTTGAACTTTACTCTTGAGCTGATCAAAAAGACAAGAGTCACTAACAATTAACAGATTAAGCTAAGTCAGATCGTTTCGTACTTTCAATCTCCAGAATCAAATCTGCCTCATAAGCCATCGCCGGGGTTTGGTATCCTGCCTTGAAATTTCCTTTCAGAATCTTTTCGGCAATCAGCACGGCTGTCTTGGCAGTGAGAGAATAGCCGCTCAGGGTTTCCAGGGTAGTGGCGCAGGATTTTCCGGATGGGTCCGTCACTTTTCCCCAGAGGTAGCTCCTTCCGCTTTCTCTTTTTTCATCGCTGGGTCCTGCGGGTTTCTGATCGATTTGCTTCAGCATGATGTCCTTCACCCAACGCATACGCAACAGCCAGTTGAAATACCGGCTTCTTCTTGCGTTGGAAATCATGCTGTCCGTCGCCCCTGTATAAACTTCAATGTTGGGGATCCCTGTGCTTCGCCAGGCGGTTGAAATATCACCCCATGGAATACACAAGGTATTTGTCTTGAAAGAACCAAAATCAACTTCCATCACCTTGTCGCCCAGGGCAACGGTGGTGAGTTTGCCATCCTTGCGGATCATGCCGCCATAACCGAGCCCCTCCGTCATGCTTTTTGAAGTGCCTCGTGAAAGGCCACCCTTGGACATGGTGAAGGCCAACTGCAGGTGAGTGGCGGAAGGCAGCCGGTTTTTCAAATGGAGTGCCAGGCAGTCTGAAGGCACCACATCAAAGCCGGTCCCCGGGATGATCGTAATTCCCGCCTGTTTGGCCGCCCCGTCAAGAAGCGGGAGCGATTCGAAGACCTGGTATTCGCCGGTGATGTCCGTGTAGTGGGTTTTGGTAGCGAGGCATGCTTCGCTCATGGCCTTCGCCGTATAGCGAAATGGCCCCCCACAATGAATGACCACCGCAGCCGGCCCCAGGAGTTTTGCGAGGCCTGCCGCATCACCGCTGTCAACGACCGTAAATGGATACCCGGATTGCTGACTTTGCTGGCTGAGCAGCATTTCATTCCGGCCCGCGAGCATCACCTGGAGATTTTTCTTGCGGCATTCATTGATAATGAGTTTGCCGGTATAGCCATAGGAGCCATACACAACAATAAGGGAAGAATTTTTCACGAAAATGGTATTAAAGGGTTGACTAACAGGCCGGCATACTACTTCATTCTTTCAACCTGGGTCACAAAGTATCTTGTTTCTCCACGCCAGGGGAAGCCCATGTATCGTTTCTTAAAATGCAGGTTTACACGCTCACCGCTCAATGCAACATCCTGAAGGGCTTTTATTGCCTCTTCTTCTTTGCCCTCTACGGAGAAGTCGAAAGATTCCGCGATGGGGCTCGCCCCTTTCAGTGCGCCAAATGTCTCGAGGTTGAGTTTGCCTTCATAGGTTTTGAAGATCAGCCCTTTCTTCGTGATGCGAAGGACTTTGCCGGCCATGACTCCGGTTTCATAGGTGCCCCAGTAGAGGAAGGATAATATTGCGATTCCCAGAACCAACAATACGATAAAGGTCTTTTTCAAAATGCTTTTGGTTTTCCGTACAGCCTTTTGACCGAAGTTTTCATTTTCCATCTGTCAATGTTCTTGTTTGGAAGGCAATTTAGCCTTTCTCAGCTTAACATAGTAGTAAGAGGCAGTTGCGACAATGGCCAATGAAATCAACTGGGCATTGGACAGGTAATTTTGAAAATTGTATCCGCGGTCAAGATCTCCCCTGAATAACTCGAGGATGCCTCTTCCGGCGGCGTAAGCAATCAGGTACAGAAGGAAAAGTTGTCCTTCAAATTGTCTCCGGCCCTTCAGTAGCAACAGCGCGATGAGGATGGTGGCGATCCACCCGGCTTCATAAAGCTGGCTGGGATGGAGTGGTGTGTGGAGGGGCTGGGCCTGGCAAAGCGGATCGGTGAAGACAACACCCCACCATGCCGTAGTTTCCTTTCCATAACAGCAGCCTGCCATAAAACAACCGACGCGCCCGCAGCCGTGCAGGATCAGGGTAACAATGGCCATGATGTCCAGCATTGCCCACAGGGGAATGTGGTGCTTTTTGAAAAACCAAAGCATCAGGGGAACGCAGGTCAGGAATGCGCCATAAAAAACAAAGCCACTGGATGAAATCAGACTCCTCAGGTGGGATAGGTAATAACCCGGAGCCTCAAAGATCATGAAGAGCTTACCTCCGGTAATTCCGCCAATGACCAGAATCAGGAATAAAGTATTCGATTGATCGAGGGTGGTTCCGAATTGTTTCTTTCCCTGCCAGGCCATGTAAGTTGCGCCCAGCACAGCGCCTGCTGCTATACAGAAACCGTAGGTATAAACGGTGAAGGCCCCTGCCTTAAAGAGAATGGGGTGCATGGTGAATTTGAAAATGGATTGATTTGAAAATTTTCAAATTGCCTCATTTTCAAATTGATTATACGGTCATGATCTCGGCTTCCTTCTTCTTCATGAAGGCGTCAATTTTGCCGATGAATTCGTCAGTAAGCTTCTGCACCTCTTCTTCCGCGTTCTTCAAATCATCTTCCGGCGCGCCTTTTATTTTTTTCAGCCCTTCGTTGGTGTCCTTGCGTACGGTCCTGATGCTGACTTTGCCAAGTTCGCATTCATGGTGAACCTGTTTCACCAGCTGCTTCCTCCTCTCTTCGGTAAGCATGGGGATGTTGATGATCACCTGCTGGCCGTCGTTTTGGGGCGTAAGGCCCAGGTTGGCTGCCATGATCGCTTTTTCAATTTCCTGGATGTTACTCTTTTCCCATGGCTTGATGAACAAAGTCCGGGCATCAGGGGAGGTGATGGAGGAAATTTGATTCAACGGGCTCATAGCGCCATAGTAGGCCACCATGATTCCATCCAGCATGGCTGGGTTGGCTTTACCGGCGCGGATCTTGGTCAATTCATGACCCACATGGGCGAGTGCCCTGGTCATCTGGTCGCGCGCATCGTCAAGGTATAATTCAATCTCTTCCATAAAAATTGGCTTTGGCTTTCAACTTCTTTGGCTTCGTTTTAATTGATCAATGTTCCTGCTTCTTCCCCTTTGGCCACCTTCAACAGATTGCCCTGCTTATTCATATCAAAAACAATGATGGGAAGTTTGTTTTCCATGCACAGCGTGAAGGCCGTCATGTCCATGATGTTCAGGTTCTTTTCATAAGCTTCCTGGAAAGAGAGCTTCGTGTACCGTGTGGCATCGGGATATTTTTCAGGATCCCGGGTGTAAACACCATCGACGCGGGTTCCTTTCAGGACGACGTCGGCCTGGATTTCGATGGCCCGGAGGCTGGCGGTAGAGTCCGTGGTAAAGTATGGGTTGCCTATTCCGGCACCGAAAATTACAATTCGGCCTTTCTCAAGGTGGCGAATGGCCCTGCGCCTGATGAAGGGCTCGCACACCTGCTCCATTTTGATTCCAGCCATCAGCCTTGTAAACATGCCGTGACGCTCCAAAGCGCTCTGGAGGGCCATGGCATTGATCACTGTACCAAGCATGCCCATGTAATCCCCCTGTACACGGTCGATACCAAGGGCTTCGGCCTGACCACCCCTGAAAATGTTGCCGCCGCCGATCACAATGGCAAGCTCCACGCCCTGGTCCTTCACGGTCTTGATCTCGCGTGAATATTGTTCAAGGATCTCATGGTCGATGCTGGTGGTTTTGGATTTACCCATCAGCGCTTCTCCGCTGAGTTTGAGAACGAGTCGTTTGTATTTCATGGTTGAGGCGGGTGCAAGGGAAACCCCGCAAATATGTTCAGGATTTTCCTGAATGAAAAGTACTAACATCAGGTTACGGCCATCAATCATCGGGTTAGGGCAATCCTTCTTACCTTTGTGTCTAAATCGATTGTTTTATGGTTGAATCCATCACTTCCGGCCAGAAGGCCATTCACCTGGAGGAGAAATACGGGGCCCACAATTACCACCCGCTGCCAGTGGTGCTGAGCAAGGGTGAAGGTGTCTTTTTATGGGACGTGGAGGGCAAGCGCTACTACGATTTCCTGTCAGCCTACAGCGCCGTAAACCAGGGACATTGCCACCCCCGGATTATACAGGCGCTCACCGACCAGGCGAAAGAACTCACTCTCACTTCACGGGCATTTTACAATGACAAACTCGGCCTGGCGGAAAAATGCATTTGCGAAACTTTTGGATACGAGAAGGCCCTTTTCATGAACAGCGGCGCGGAGGCCAACGAAACCGCCATCAAACTGGCCCGGAAGTGGGGCTACCTGAAGAAGGGCATCCCCGAAAACCAGGCAGTTATCATCGCGGTGAAACAGAATTTTCATGGCCGGACAACTTCGATTATTTCCGCATCAACCGATTCATCAGCACGCAGCGGGTTTGGTCCGTTCATGCCAGGATTTGAAATCATTGACTACGACAGTATTCCTGCCCTTGAAAAGGCACTGGTAAATCCCAATGTTTGCGGCCTGTGGATTGAACCCATTCAGGGTGAGGCCGGTGTTTTCATTCCGCACGACGGCTACCTGAAGGAGGCAGCAGCAATCTGCAGGAAGAACAATGTCCTGCTCATGATGGACGAAATTCAAACCGGCATTGCCCGCACAGGCAAGATGCTCGCGTCAGACCACGAAAATGTGCGGCCGGATCTCCTGATACTCGGCAAAGCCTTAAGCGGCGGCGTGCTGCCGATCTCCTGCGTGCTGGCCGACGATGACATTATGCTGGTCATCAAGCCCGGCGAACATGGGTCCACCTTTGGAGGAAATCCGCTGGCAGCAGCAGTGGTTATAGAGGCGCTGGCCGTTGTGAAAGACGAACAGCTCGCCGATCGTGCTCAACATCTCGGGAAACTCTTCCGCGACCGCATGAATCTACTGGTTAAAAAATCAACATTGGTTAAACTCGTGCGCGGGAAGGGACTCCTTAACGCAATCATGATCAATGATTCGCCAGAGAGCGAAACCGCATGGAACCTTTGCCTCTTGTTTGCGAAGAACGGGCTTCTCGCCAAACCCACACACGGCAACATCATCAGGCTTGCACCCCCGCTTGTGATCACCGAAGAACAGATTCACGAGTGCTGCGACATCATTGAAAAATCAGTCGCCGAAATGGAGCGAAAATAGCGACTATGGCGTCATGGACAGGTTCCTGACGCCGGCAGCCCAATACAATGTGGCCCTCTGCTTCTCATACTCGGCCTTGAGCTTGAGAAGCTTGGTTTGGGAGACGATCAGTTTCTCCTGTTGAACATTGATCTTGAATAGATCGCTCTCGCCATTTTCGAGATTAAGCAACTCCGCCCGGAGTATGTGTTCATAATTGCTCACCATCGATGACTGCTGGTTGAGTATCAGTTTCGTATTCACCAATTGGTTGTAGACCTGTTGGATCTGGTTGAGGATCTCCCGCTCAGCCTGTGTGCGTTCCAGCTCGGTGCTGCGGATCTTGATGTTGGTTTGACCCAGTTTAGCGCGTTCCTTTCTCAGAAAAATCGGAATGGAAAAGTCGAGGCCGAATTTATAATCATTGCCAAACGAGAACGACCGGAAGGTGCCGTCGGGCTGAATTGGCTGGTTAAGAAAGTTGTAGCTCAGATCGAGTCGCGGCTTCAGGTACTCAACAGCCAGTTTCCGTTCAACGTCCAATTGTCCTAGTTTTAAGGTCAGCTTCTTGAGCTCCGGGTGGTTCTGCCGGGCCATGTAGGACAATTCTTCCAGCGTCTGAGCCGACAGGGCTTCCTGGTCGCCGGGCATCAGCACTGGGGCGACCAGCATTGAAAGCTGCAGGGGTTTCTCATCGGCATCCCAGAGATAATTGGAGACCCGTATGCCCGCATTAAGAAACTCAAGGTAGGTCTCCTGCCTTTCCACCAACCGTTGCTGCAGGGTTATTTTCGCCTGAACCGTATCAATCACGGATGCTTCACCCAGGCTGGCATCCAGCTGTACCCTTCTGAAAATCTCTGAGGCGATGTTTACGCTCCTACTAAGGAAACGGAAATTGTAGTAGGCATAGTACCATTGCCAATAGTCTTTGGCGGCGTCCAACAGTATTTTGTTGATCAGTTTGATTTGCTCGGCTTCGGCAATCTGCGTGAAGAGTTTGGCCTGCTTCAACGCGGCCCTCCGTTCATCTGTGAACAGCCCCTTGCCAACTGGCAGGGAAATTCCGGTGTATAGTTGTTTGTAATTGTCGGATAGAGGAACTGAGTTTTCCGGATCAATGTAAGCCCCGCGGTTTTGTTCAATACCAATCTTGGGATCAATGGGAAACCATGTCGGGATGCTGAAAGATGCCATCCATTTGTTGTAATACTCCTTGTTGTCGAACTCTTTGGTGCTGAGTTTCGCATCGATCTTGGGGTCGAATGCGCCGCGGGCCAGACGCACCTCCTGCCGGGCTGTTTCGCTGAGGAGCCGTGTTTGCTTTACGATCGGGTGATTTTCAAGGATCGTGGCATAGTAGCTTTCGATGGTAAAGGGTTTGACAGAATCGGGCAGAATATAAATTGAGTCAGTCGCGAATTGTGAAAATCCATGAATGGCAGTCAGAATAAATCCCGTCAGCATAAAGTGTTTCATAACATCTGTTTTAATTCAACGACGCCGTCTCTTTATCCTGTTCTTTTTTCCCTGAATCCTTGATTTTTTTCTTGCTGTCTTCAGGTTCCTTATACAGACTGGGTGGGAATCCATTCAGCTGCCGCCACAATTCATACCATACCGGCACACTGTCCAACATCACCCAGCCCTTGGTTCCACTGCCAACCCGCAGTTGGGGTGGCCACTTTTCATCATGGGGATCAGGCACTACCAGAATTCTGAATTCTCCGGGGTGGGTATTTACAAAATCGATTACCTCTACCTGTCCTCCAAAGGAACCTACGGAAACACTGGGCCAGCCTGAAAACTGGAGGGCAGGAAACCCGTCAAATTCAATCCTGACTTTTCGTCCATGGCTTACCAGCGGCACGTCCATGGCACGGATATACATTTCAACGGCAACATCGGTTGACTGGGGCATGATGGTGCAAACCGGGTCGCCTTCCTTGATGGTTTCGCCGATGCCGGCCTGCGCAGCCTTGATTACAAATCCGGCCTGTGGTGACAGAATGAAATATTGCTGGCTGCGGATCTGTTGGTTCACATACTCGTTGCTTAGTTTGGACAGTTCGGCCATGGTGTCAAATTGTTCGGAAAGCGTGTTATTCAGGTCTGATTCAGCCTTGTTGATCTTGTCAAGAAACTCAGCCTGCACACGCTCTATTTCTATTTCAGCGTTGACAAAGTCAGCCTCGCTTCCCTGGTATTTGTATTCGATGTCCTGGAATTTTGTGAGCGGAATGTTCCCGGCCTCAAAGAGTTTCTTGTTGCGTTCATACTGATTTTTTGCGTTGGCAAAACGAAAACGCTCCGCTTCCAGTTTGGCCCTGGATTGCTCCATCTTGATCCTCATTCCGTTTTCCAGTGCCTTGACCTGAGCCTTCAGCGATTTTGATTTAAGGTCTTTGGACGCCAGGCTCTGCTCTTTGGAGTGGATCACTTCACGCAAACGAAGCAGCATTTGGGGATCAAAATACTTTTCCTTCACCTCACTGATGATGGCTATGGTGTCCCCCTTGTCAACAAACTGCCCTTCTTTGATTTTCCATGTCTGGATTCTTCCGGCGATGGTAGTCTCGATTGTCTGCGGCCTGTTGCTTGGCGAAAGTGCAGTGATCTTTCCATACCCGTGGATGTTTTGCTGCCAAGGGAGGAACAGCACCACCAACAAGAGAATACCCAGGCCGAAGAGCCACACAGCCAGAATTTTTCCGGATCGCGGGGTGCTCAAAACCCTTAGCGAGTAGAGCTGGTCTGCAGGCAATTGTTTTTCGATGCTTGTTTTTGACAGTCTGAGCATACTAATCGATAAAGGTTTTGATGACGTCACTTTTCAACAGCTCTTCGAATGGACCTTCCGCTTTGATTTTTCCCTCCTCCAAGACCACCACACGGTCACAGGCGGCCATTATGATCGGGTCGTTTGAAACGGTCAGCAGTGTCCAGGGATTGTCGCGGCTGGCGATACGCTGGATGAGTGCGAGTTTTTCTGTTCGAGGCAGACCTGAGAAGAAATCATTGAGGACCATGAGCTTGGGTGACTTGGCCATACACCGCGCCAGGATAAGTTTCTGTGCGACCGTGCTGGGAAGCCCTTTTCCTCCGCTGATCATGGCCGAGCTAAGACCCTGGGGCAAGCGGTGAATGAAATCAGATAGTCCAACACTTTCAAGTGCCAGGAGTACTCGTTCGATGCTGGTATTTTTGTTTCCTACTGTGAGGTTCTCCAGCACCGTGCCGTCGAAAAGATCTTCCTGGCTGATGTTTTTGCCAATTTTCTCGCGCAAATGGGCAAGATCAAGGTCGCGCAGGGAGTATTTATCCAGGGTGACAATCCCGGAATAATTGGTGTAAAGGCCTGAAATGACGCTGGTAAGCAGAGTTTTGCCTGATCCGCCTGGTCCCGAAAAGCAAACGCGCTCTCCGGGCTTAACATCAAGGCTGATCCCGTGCAGTCCCTTATCATTTCCCTGAAAAGTGTAGTGCAGGTCCTTCACCCTGACGTGAAAACCCTTTTCATGAAACGTTTTGAAGTCCAGTCCGCCAGTTCTTTCAATTGGAAGGTCGGTCACGTGTGCGATCTTGTCAACGGCGGTAAGCAAATCATACACCACGTCCATGTACATAATGATCTTTTCGACAGCATTCAGCACGAGGATGATGACGATCTCAGAAGCCACGAACTGGCCCAAAGTTATCTGGCGGTCTACAACCAGGATGGTGCCGACAATGAGGAGGCCGCCGGTGATGGCTGCTTTGAACAAGACGATGAAACTGAATTGGGTGACCAGTACATTGAAGTGGATCTTCCTGTTCTTGAGGTAATTGTTGACGTTGTAGTCGGTCTGCCGTATGGGCAGATCGGTATTCCCGGCAAGCTTGAAAGACTGAATGGCGCGGGCCAGTTCTTCAAGCCATTGGGCAACCTTGTACTTGTACTTTGATTCGTTGATCGAGGACCGGAGTCCGCGGGGGCTGGTCACGTAGAAAATCAGGACCAGGGATGACAGGAGGACCAATCCGAAAAACACGAAGAACGGGTGATAAAGAGAAATCAGAAGAAGCCCGAAAAGTATCTGGATGGAAGCGGACGACAAGTCAATCAACAGCTTGGGCAGGCCCTTTTGCACGGTCATGACATCAAAGAAGCGGTTAACCAGCTCTGGAGCGTATTTTCCTGAAATGGCCTCCATTTTGAGCCTTGGAATGCGGAAAGCAAACTCGAGTGCAGCTTTTGTGAACACGCGCCGCTGCAGGAATTCCACCATGCTGATCTGTACAATCTGCAGTCCGCCGGCCACTAGGACCCCCGCAATGACAAGTCCGATCATCAGGTAAACGGAACTGAAAACGACCCCCCCCGAGATCAATTCAACTGTTGTTTGAATCCCCAGGGGCAGAATCAGGCTGACAAATCCGACGATGAGCGCATAGAACAGGATGTACCCTATCTCCTTTTTTTCGGTGCCGAGCAGGCGGATAAGCCGCTTGACAGGACTCATCTCGCCATCCTCACCGTTGGCCGTTATCGGGCTGTCGTAGACGACTGTGGCCAGGCAAATGATCTCGTTCTTGTCATTGGTGTAGAGCATGTCAAATGAGAATGATAAACCAGTTGATGGCGGTCCATCAATCTGGATGATCCGGACACCTGACTTTGAACGGATCAACAACACGGGAGTAAGCCCTGATCCGTTTTTTTGGAACCCGACTATAGGATTTTCCTGATGGGAAAGAAACTCTTTGAAGTCAGCTTCAGCCAGGTTGTACTCCATGAAGATTACCCGGGACTGATTTCCGGCTTCTACCAGGTCTCGTTTGAATTCGGGCAATTCTTCTTCGCGGTAGATGCGCTGGTTGATTTCAACATGGTTGAGATCATCCAGGTTGATATCATGATTCAGGAGCAAACCTGTTTCGCGGAGGATTTTGGCGATGGATGTATTAGTAAGCATGCGTTATTTTCCAATGGCATTTAATACCAGCAATTCGATAAATCCCCTCAGTCTTTCATGACGCACAGCCTTGGTGTCGGTTTTGTGCATACTGGAAAGCGAGGGCAGGTGCTCGAGAAAAAAGAGCTGCTGGTTGGAGGCCAGTACGACCGTGCTGGCCAGCGAATTCGAGAAGGGGTAAGAGGGGCTGATCTGCTCGATGAGTGCGCCGATCTTCCGGCTGACTGCCTTGAATCCGCCGAAAAGACCTTCCTGGTTATCCTCATCCACCCATTTGGTCAGGTAGGTTTTGTCCAATTCGGAAACAACAATGCGGTGAAGCGCCTCCTCGTTGACATACTCAAATGTGGGGTCGTATTTCACCTCTTCTGTTAGCACCCTTATAGCAGCCATCAGTTTTTCATGGGGCTGGGAAAGGCTTGAGGTCGCCAGTTCAATCTTGAATTCCAGCCAATTCCAGTACCAGGCGACCAGGTAATGTAAGAGCCGGTGCTTGTTCTCAAAATACCGGTAGACGGAGGCTTCGGTTGAGTCAATGCCTTCGGCGAGCTTCCTGAACGTGAACTGTTCAAAGCCCAGTTTGTCAATCATTTCAACACTTTTGCTGATGATTTTCTGACCCAGTTGTGTATGCTGGGGGTCCCGGAGGTAGAGTTTTTCATGTAGCCTGAAAGTCAAGTTTGCCATTTGCTGTATTTACTTGCAAATGTAATAGTATTACTATTATAATTGCAAGTAACATGAAGGCAAGTTTAAAAAGACCCATTTTGGACTAAATTACAGGCATTTATCGGCGCATCATGTGGCGAGAACCAGATAATCCCCATTAAAACCGGACTACTCAGGGCAGCAGGAGGGGGCCAATCTGCGGTCAGCTCAAAGGATCCTTTGCGAATTCAGGCAGGATGTTACCATCAGCCGGGAGACTTTTCCTGCAAGTAATCAGACACTTCCAGGGAATGGAGAATTTGCCCTTTTTACTTGAGTTTGGTGAACTCGGCAATAAAAGCATCCGGGTACTTGTTGCGGATGGAAGCCAGGAACTTGTCGGCTTTGTCGCGGGTAGAGAACTGACCGAGGATCAGGCTGTAATATTTGACCCCATTGATCACCTTCACCTGAACGACCACTTTTTTCTTGTATGAATTCCTGAGGTTCTCCGATAAGCGCATGAGATTCACCAACTCCTGGTAGGTGCCGATCTGAACGCCAAAGCCCTTCGGTTCGAGCCGGTCGATTTCAAGGTCATAAAACTCCTTCTCATCCACGGAAACCCGGTCAATTGCCTTGATTTCCATGCCGCTTTTTCCATCACCGGCATCAAGGATCTCCAGTTGCACATCGGCGAGGCCCTGGTTAACAAACCCCAGTTTTTCAGCAGCGGATTTTGATAGGTCGATAATCCTGCCATCTGCATAGGGCCCGCGGTCATTGACTACGACTTCGACTGTTTGACTATTGGAAAGATTGGTGACCTTCACTTTTGTCCCGAATGGCAGTGTCTTATGTGCAGCAGTGAGTTTACTGTGTTTGTACTTTTCTCCGCTGGCGGTGAGATGCCCTTCAAATTTATCGGCATAGAAAGACGCCTTTCCAGTCTGGTGCTGGGCAACCGAGGCGGTGACAAGAAACAGGAGGTAAAGCGGTAAACAATATTTCTTCATGACTCAAATATAGCGCTAGATCGAGTGAATCTTGCTTTCGTCCGGCTGAATAGCGGGGTCGCCGCAGTCGCCAAGGGCGCAGGAACGCACATTAGCGAATGATCCCCTAAGCCATTAGCTTTGGCCGGCAAATAATCAATCGTAAACTATTTGCCATGGCCTTAGATTCTGCCAAATTCCTTTTTGAAGCACTCACCTACGATGACGTGCTATTGGTACCAGCGTACAGCGAAGTTTTACCCAGGGAAACCAATACCGCTACCCACCTCACCAGCAACATTGCGTTGAACATCCCAATCCTGTCAGCGGCGATGGATACGGTGACAGAATCGGCGCTGGCCATAGCCATGGCCCTGGAAGGCGGCATCGGGTTCATTCATAAGAACATGAGCATTGAGGCACAGGCTGAGCAGGTGAGAAAAGTCAAGCGTTCACAGAGCGGTCTGATCCTTGATCCGATAACACTGCTAATCAATTCCACGGTTAGGGATGCCGAGAAGATCATGCGCGAATTCAAGATCGGCGGTATTCCCATCATTGATGGAAACGGGAAGCTGGTTGGCATCATTACGAACCGCGATCTGCGCTTTCAAAAGGACATGAGCCTTCCTATTGAAAAAATAATGACCAAAGAAAATTTGATCACGGCACCGGAAGGCATTACACTTGAAAAGGCTGAAGTGCTCTTGCAGAGCTATAAAATTGAAAAGCTGCCGATTGTCAACAAGAAGGGAAAACTGACAGGCCTGGTGACTTACAAGGATATCCTCAAAAAGAAAAACAAGCCCAACGCGTGCCAGGACAAGTTTGGAAGGCTTCGGGTTGGCGCCGCCGTAGGAGTAACCGCCGATATCATTGCGCGCATTGAGGCATTGAAGGTTGCGGGGGTTGATGTGATCAGCATTGATACGGCCCATGGTCATTCAAAGGGTGTGATGGATGCGGCCAGGCAGGTCAAAAAGAAATTTCCTGAGCTCGACCTGCTGGTGGGCAACGTTGCCACAGGCGAGGCGGCAAAAGCATTGGCGAAGGCCGGCGCAGATGCAATAAAGGTAGGCGTAGGCCCCGGCAGCATCTGCACAACACGGGTAGTAGCCGGTGTCGGGCTCCCGCAGTTGTCGGCCGTCTATGAAGCAGCAAAGGCGGTCAAAGGTTCAGGCGTTAAGATTATCGCTGATGGCGGCATTCGTTTCTCTGGAGACATCGTGAAGGCCCTCGCGGCAGGTGCCGACACCATCATGATTGGCTCATTGCTCGCAGGCACTGATGAAGCGCCCGGCGAGATGATCATTTACGAAGGAAGGAAGTTCAAGTCATATCGTGGGATGGGGTCGATCGAAGCCATGGATGACGGATCCAAAGACCGCTATTTCCAGGATGCCGAAGACGATATTAAGAAATTGGTTCCTGAAGGCATTTCCGGCCGGGTGCCCTTCAAAGGCCTGGTGTCTGAAGTACTCTATCAACTGGTGGGCGGGCTGAAGGCCGGAATGGGTTATTGTGGAGCCAAGAACATTGAAAAACTCAAAGAAGCGAAGTTTGTCAAGATAACGGCAGCAGGCGTGAATGAGAGCCACCCTCATGATGTCACAATTACCCGTGAAGCCCCGAATTACAGCCGGAAGTAATTTTTGAAACTTTGCGATCTTTATACATTGTTTCGCGTTCAATTGTATTTCTGAACGCTAACGGCAATAAAACATGATGTAGTGAAGACCAGAGCCCTTACCCGACTTGCCTTTTTGGGGGCCACTATAACGTGGCTGGTGATGGTTTTTGCTGATGTGACCATCATGTTCAGCGACCTGAAGGGACTTACGCCTGATGTTCCAGTCTGGTTGCCCCGGGTCTTGCTGGACCTGTACATCCTGTGCATCTTTTATTATTATAAGTTCAAGATAGAGCGTGATGAAAGCCTGAACTTTACTGACCTGCTTTGGCAGGTCTTCGCCATTGGTTTGGTGGCGACGGTTATTTCGCTCTCGCTTCGTCTCCTGGATTTTCTCCTGGGCTCCACAAAACTCTCGTCCAACATTTTTTTTATTGATGTTGAATACCTGATCAACCTTGGATTGCTGTTGAGCTTCCTGATAGCCGCAGGGACGTGTTGGAAGCGGTTGATTCTCTACCAGAAATCAAAATGGCTCATCAGGGGATGGATGGTATTTGAGGCGGCACTGCTGGTGGTGCTCCTGTCGGATAATCTTCAGTTTTTCCTCCGTGAATGGCTGCTGACAGCCATCAGTATTTTTACCGGCCTGCTGGCCCTCGTCCTGTCGGCTAATATGAAATGGGTGGCTTATCTCAATTTCAAGCAGAAATGGACGAGCTTGTTGCTGCTTTTGCTTTCATTCTTTTACCTGGGTTATTTCTTCTATACGGTCAATCGCCTCTCGGATACCATCGGTCTCCAGTCAACAGCATTTCTCGATTTCAGAAGCCACGTTTTCAATGTCTACCTGTTTTCATTTGTCATGCTGTACAGCATATTTTCATTCCTGGTGATTTTATTTAACCTGCCGACATCTTCTGTCTTTGAACAGAAGCTGGAGGAAGTAGTAAACTTTCAGCGCATCAGTCAATCAGTACAAACCGAGCAGAGTGAGGAAAGCGTGTACAAGATCCTGCTGGAGAGTTCCGTGAGTTCGGTATTTGCCGACGCTGCATGGCTGGAGATCAAAGGGGAATCAGAACAGCCCAGGTTGCAAACCTACCAGATTTCGGAGACGGATGCCGTTAAGATTCAGACCCACCTCAATGGCAGGCATGTAAAAGGAATCCTGGATCAGAGCACGGATAAGACCCGCAACCTTTCGCAACACCTGGCTTCGCTGAAAGGCACACGCTTCCGTTCCCTGATGGCATTTCCGGTCCATGTGAAGGGCGAGAAGATCGGAACGCTGGCCCTGCTCAAGGAATTACCTGAAGGCTTTAACAAGGAAATGGCGCAGATTGTGGCAGCTTTTGCGAACCAGGCCGGAATCTCGATTGAAAACTTCAGGTTGCTGAAGGAAGCCATTCAGAATGAGCGATACCAGGAAGAACTGAAAATTGCAAAGAATGTTCAAAAGAGCCTGCTGCCCACGAGGCTTGAGAGCGGGAGCGATTTTGAAATTTCCGCTTTCTCCGAATCGGCAGATGAGGTAGGTGGTGATTACTACGATACGCTGCGCATCAACGACCACCAGGTTGGTCTGATCATCGCCGACGTGTCCGGCAAGGGCACGACGGCAGCCTTCCACATGTCACAGATGAAGGGAATTTTTCATAGCCTCGCCCAGCAGGAACTGGAGCCCAGTACGTTCATGATTCGGGCAAACCAGGCCCTGAAGCACTGTCTTGAGCGCGGCTCATTCATATCGGCAACCTATTTTGTGGTGGACTCGAATGAAAAGAGGATTAATTATTCCCGTGCTGGTCACTGTCCTGTTCTGATCTACCGTGCCGCGGAACAGAAGGCAGAATACCTTGTTGACAAGGGCGCTGCACTGGGCATGGTCAAAGGGAAAGACTACAGCAACCATGTTGAAACAAGGACCATTCCCTACGGGCCAGGCGATGTGCTGGTTCTTTTTACTGACGGCATTACGGAGGCCAACAGTCCCAAGGGTGAGGAATTTGGATTAGGCCTGCTGATGGAGACCATCGTGGAGATGTCAGGAAGCGGCCCCAGGGAAATCCAGGAGCATTTGATCAGGAGGCTGTACGAGTACACGGGGACTGAGGAAATAAATGATGACTATACGACCATGATTGTGAAGTTCCGCTGACGAACGAACATTAAGAAATCTAATACGTTAAACCTATGGTACAGATCAAACGAATGCAGGAAGATGGGACCGACATTCTTGCGGTGGTGGGCGAAATTGACGCCAGTTCATCAATTGAGCTGGATTTTGCCATTGCCAAAAGCGTTGGGGAGGGCTCAACAAAAATCCTGGTTGACTGCAGTGCACTGGAATATATTTCCTCGGCCGGTTTGGGTGTGTTCATGTCGTATATCGAAGAATTCCGGGACAAGCATATCAACATGGTGTTGTTCGGTTTGAAAGAAAAGGTGGCGAATACCTTCCAGATCCTGGGACTGGCAGATCTGATCCACATTTGTTCGAATAAGCAGGAGGCAAAGAAATTGATCCATGAGTTACCGGTTTAGCATCAGCTGCAGCCTGGAGAACCTGAAAGGGTTGAGAGACTTTGTCAGAAAGTCCCTGCGGAGCCATGTTTCATCCGATGTGCAGCTCAATGAAATCATCCTCGCCCTGGACGAGATGACTTCAAACCTGATGATTCATGCCCACCACTGTAATCCCGACCACAAGCTTGAAATGCAGATCGACGTCCCGGAGCAAGGGAAGCTGGTATTCGAAATCATGGACGACGGCGAAATGTTTGACATCAATCTTTTTCAGGAACCTGCTATCGACAGCCTTGTGCACGAGAAGCGAAAGGGCGGACTGGGTATCAGGCTCGTCAAATCCATCATGGATGAAGTACAATACCTCACCCGCAATGGGCGCCACATTTGCAGGCTGACCAAAAACATCCGGTAATATCCCTTTTTGGCTATCCGGCCGCACCTCGTATTTTTGCACGTTTTTAAACTGTCGAATTGTGCGCAAAAGCCTGCTTGTACTATTGTTGATGATGGCCAGTCAGGTCTGGGGACAGCCTTTGGGCAAGCCGCAGAAGCCCCTTGCCCTGTTTACCATCAGCGGTCAGCCGGTGTATACAGACGAGTTTATCTATCTGTACAAGAAGAATCACCTCAAGAGGGATGACTTTACCGAGCCGAAGGTCATCGAGTACCTTAACCTCCTCATTAATTTCAAGCTGAAGGTATCCGAGGCCAGGGCGCGCGGACTGGACACCACGGCAGTATTCAAGAAGGAATTCAGATCTTACAAGGAGGAATTGAAGAAGCCGTATGTGGGAGACAAGGATGTGCTTAACCGCCTGACCCGTGAAGCCTACGAACGGCTGAAGGAAGAGGTGAAGGCATCCCACATCCTGATTGGCGTGACACCCGATGCTTCTCCTGCAGATACTTTAAAAGCCCTGAATAAAATCATCGGCATCAGGGAAAGAGTCCTGCTGGGTGAAGGTTTTGAAAAAATTGCCAGGGAGGAATCCGAAGACCCATCTGCAAAAACCAACAGCGGCAACCTGGGTTATTTCACAGCATTGCAAATGGTATATCCATTTGAGCAGGCAGCGTATGCGATTCCTGTAGGTCAGATTTCACAACCCGTTCGGACCCGGTTTGGATATCATTTGATAAAAGTAACTGACCGCAGGCCTGCCCGAGGCGAGGTTGAAGTGTCGCACATCATTCTCAGAACCGGGCAAGGAGACAACACAAAAGTCAAAAATAAAATCCACGACATCTATGATCAGCTCCGGGGTGGGAGAAGTTGGGATGAGCTTTGCAAGGAATATTCTGATGATCCGGCCACGAAGAACAGCGGAGGAAGGCTTCGGCCATTTGGGGTGGGCGCACTGGCTGCTGTGCCTGAATTTGAAGCAGCAGCATTTTCATTGACTACCCCCGGCGAAATTTCAGACCCTTTTCAATCCGTTTATGGCTGGCACATTGTCAGGCTGGAAAAGAAAATGCCGGTTCCTTCGTTTGAAGAGGTGGAAGCATCCCTGCAACGTAAAGTAAGCCGGGATGATCGACTTGAGGCAGCGGATGCCAAATTGATCGAGTCAAAGAAGAAAATGTATGGTTTTGCTGAAGATGCAGGCATAAAAAAGATTTTTATGGACGCTGCCGATACCAGTTTGCAGAAGGGAAGATGGAAATATCGCGGTGACGCGGCGGCGGGGGCTAAGGTCCTGTTTAGCTTAGAGGGGAATAAAGTGACGGCTTCCGATTTCATTGCTTTTATCATAACCCACCAGGGATATACCAGCGAATCGCCCTCGGCACAGATGGCTAATCTCTACGATCAGTGTGTGCGTGAGAAGATTGGGGAAATCGAGGATGAGAAATTGTTTCAGACCAATGCCGATTACAGGAACCTGTTGACGGAGTACAAGGAAGGCATCCTGTTGTTTACCATTATGGAAGGTGAGGTCTGGACCAGGGCTTCGACTGATTCGATTGGATTAAAGAGTTACTATGAGTCAGATAAGGAAAAGTACAAAGCTGGCGAACGCGTGAACGCCAGGGTCTTTGCTTCCGCAAACAGGAATTTTGCCGATCAGATGAAGATGAAAGTGTCGGCCGGGGATTCACTCAACAAGGAGGATGTTAAGAAATTCAAATCGATTTTACCTGCCCGTAATTATGAAAGGGGGGAGAGCAAAGCCATTGACCAGGCACCATGGACCATCGGGCTTCACCGTGTTGATGTGGACGAAACCTACTATCTTGTCGAGATAGACCGTTTGCTGCCACCGGGTATCAAGACGCTTGATGAAGCCCGCGCCAAGGTCATTTCTGATTACCAGGATGTGCTTGAGAAGAACTGGATTGCAACCCTGAAACAAAAATATACGGTGAAGGTGAATGCAAAAGGAAGGAAATTTGTATTGAATGAACTGGCTCCTCTTGAAAAGAAGCAATAGCTCCATATTGAAGATCTTCGGCGTTTACATGCTCCTCCTGGCAATGTTGGGAGGTTGTGATCTCATCCGGATGAAGAAAAACGAGACTTCGACCATTCCTGCCCGAAAGGCGATGGCCCGCGTAGATGACAAGTACCTTTACCAGGATGAGCTCGTGGGGATTGTAGACCAGAATTCAACCGCCGAAGACAGCGCGGCCAGGGTCACGGCGTACATCAATAGCTGGATCAGGAAACAGCTGATCATTGCTGAGGCTATGAAGAGGATCAACATTGATGAAGCCGAGGTGGAACGGAAGGTGCTCGACTACCGGTACAGTCTCATCGGATATGAATACCAGAATTACTACATCCAGCAGCACCTCAACGATACCATAACAGAAAAGGACATTGATGATTATTACCGGACCCACCAGGATAATTTTATTTTGAAACAGAATATTGTGCGCGGCACCTACATCAAAGTGCCCAGGACGGCCCCAAGGACCGGCAAACTGAAAGAAATGATTTTTTCGGAAAGGGAAAAGGACCAGAACGAATTAAAGTCCTATTGCCTCAGTTTTTCTGTAGCCTACCACCTGAGCGACAGTAGCTGGATAGCCTTTGATAAGCTTGTGGTAAATTCACCCATGATAGAAATACCAAACAAAATACAGTTCCTGAAGACGAATCCGTTTTACGAAACAAGCGACACAGACTTTTTGTATTTTCTGAAAGTGGAGGAATACAAAATATCAGATAACATTTCTCCGTTGGAATTCGTGAAAGAAGACATCCGAAATATTCTCTTAAACAAAAGAAAAGTAGAACTTGCGAGGACATTGGAAGATGAAGTATATAAAAATGCCGTCAAACAGAAGAATTTTGAGATTTTTAATTAGCGTACTACTGCTGAACGGGGTACTGCTGATGGCCGTGGCGCAGGACCCAGTGGCCCAGGACCCAAAGGGCTTCGTCGTTGACAAGATCATCGTTAAGGTGGACAACTATATTATTTTGAATTCTGAACTGGAAGGTGCCTACAGGAACTACCTCGCCAATGGCGGGGCGGCCGGAGAAGAGTCGAAATGTGGCCTTCTGAGCCAATTGGTAATAAACAAGCTGCTGGTGGCAAAGGCCGAGATTGACTCCATTATCGTCACCAGCCTGGAAGTGGACAACAACACCGACCAGCGGATGAACATGATTCTGCAGAATTCAGGAAACTCTCCTGAGCAACTGGAGCGTGCTTATGGAAAAACCATGGAGCAAATCAAGGTTGAATTGCGTGACCAGATCAGAGAGCAGATGCTGGCCGCCGAGATGCAAAGAAAAATCACCAAGGACCTGAGCATCACGCCGGCTGAGGTAAAGAGATTCTACAATAAGATTCCTGTCGACAGTTTGCCATTCTACTCCGCTGATGTCGAGGTAGCCGAGATTGTGCGCAAGGCAAAGGTGAGTGAATCACAGAAAGCACAAACAAAACGCCGGCTGACTGAACTGCGTGACAGGATACTGACTGGAGAAAACTTCAATGAGTTGGCCAAGAAATATTCGGAAGACCCCAGCGCTCAATACAACAATGGTGAAATGGGTTATGTGGGCCGGGGGGCTATGGTGCCGAGCTATGAGGCAACCGCCTTCAACATCAAGATTGGTGATATATCACAGCCGTTCGAATCACCATTCGGATTTCACATTATGCAACTCATTGACCGTCGGGGAAATGAATATAACTCGCGTCATATTTTGATTTCAGCGGTACCGTCAAAGGCTGATATTGACAGAGCGGAATTTTTTCTGGACAGCCTGAGAAGAAAGATCGTTAAAGACAGCATTAAGTTTGAGCAGGCGGCCAAGGACTTCTCTGACGACCAGCGTACGAAAGGCTTCGGTGGATTCTTTACTGATCAGGACGGAGGCACACGGATTTCAATCAAGGAACTCGATCCTGTGGTTTACTTCACCATCGACAGCATGAAAGAGGGTAGTGTCAGCCGGCCGATTACCTACCGAACAGACGATGGCAAGGATGCTGTACGGATACTGTATTTCAAAGACAGACTTTCACCCCATCAGGCCAGCCTGAAGGAGGATTGGCACCGGATCCAGTCGGCGGCACTGGCACAAAAGAAGGACAAAATGCTGGACAAATGGTTCACAAAGGCAAGGACAGACGTGTTCATTAAGATTGACCCGGCCTACAAGGGCTGTAACATCATAGACTAAATATGCAATGGGTTCGGCTGTCCGGACCTTAACTTGATTACAGGTAACGCCACACCGAATGCAACAATTTTCCAATGATGTAGAGGCCGCCAATGCGCTGGCTGATTCCTACAAGAAACTGAAGACTGAAATTGCCAGGGTCATTATCGGCCAGGATGATGTTGTTCGCCTGGTCCTGACCGGAATTTTTTGCCAGGGTCATTCGCTGCTGGTGGGTGTGCCCGGGCTCGCCAAGACTTTGCTGGTGCAGACCATTGCCAATGCATTGGACTTGCAGTTCAAGCGCATCCAGTTTACCCCTGACCTCATGCCCTCCGATATTGTGGGCGCCGAGACGATGGACAAAGAAAGAAATTTCCAGTTTGTGAAAGGACCTGTCTTTGCCAACATTGTATTGGCAGATGAAATTAACCGGACACCTCCTAAGACGCAGGCCGCCCTGCTGGAGTCCATGCAGGAATATGCAGTGACCATCGCTGGTATGCGGTATGCATTGCCACGTCCATTCTTTGTGCTCGCGACCCAAAACCCGATTGAACAGGAGGGAACCTACCCGTTGCCGGAAGCACAGCTTGACCGCTTCATGTTCAATATCTTCCTGGATTACCCTAGTTATCAGCAGGAGCTGGACATCGTTAAGATGACCACCGCTGATGACATGGCCAGCGTAAGCAAAGTGTTGTCAGCTGAGAACATCCAGTACTTCCAGCACCTGGTAAGACGTGTGCCTATCGCCGACAATGTAGTGGAGTATGCCGTTAAATTGAGCCACCTTAGCCGTCCGGGAAAGAACGGGTCAGCGCTTTCTAATGAGTATCTGGAATGGGGCGCTGGTCCGCGTGCTTCACAGTTTCTTGTCCTGGGTGCAAAATGCAATGCGCTCCTTAATGGAAAGTATTCTCCGGATATTGAAGATATCCGGGCTGTGGCGGATGCCGTGCTTCGTCACCGCATCGTGCGAAACTTTAAGGCTGAAGCCGAGGGCATGACCGTTGATGCGATCATTGCCAAACTGGTAGCGGAAGTCTAAAGTGCATCTTCACGGAAGCGCCTGACCATCGCCAGGCAGAACCCGATCATGAGAATGCCGGTGCCAAGCCAGAGCACGTTAATGTATGGCTTCTCCAGTGCCTTGATAATGACCCAATCCTTCTGACGCGTATTAATGCCCATGGTGAACTCGTTCGTATCAGGATGAATGTTGAGCAGCGCCAGTTTTACACCAAGCTCACTGATCTCAAACGCGATTCGACCCACCTCTGATTTATTTTTGATGAGAAACACGGGCTCAGCGTAATACGCATTGTGCTCGCCCTCGACCTTAATTTTGGCCTGCACGGCCACATCCTCAGGCCCAAGCAGAATGCCGGGAATGTTATCGATGCGTTGCACGCTTTCAAGGACAGCTACGTAGTCATTGACGAAAAACTCCTGCCCCATTTTTACACGCATCTCTTCCAGCTCGCTCCAGTCTGGTTCTGCTTCGCGGTTCATGGGAGCTGAAACGTGCGTATATAGGTCGCGTGTCAGCCCACGGCTGATGTCGGGTGAAGGGAGTATGCCACCCATGCCTGGGTTAAGCTGGATGCGCGGGAAGAGGGAAGCGGCAACCTTATCGTTCTGTTTCAGCTGGATTTCGTAGAACGTGTTTTCCGGGTAAATTTCAAACGTGTCTTTGGCGTTATAAAGTTTTTTGCCATTGAACAGGATGTCCCTCTTTGCTACAACCTTGTAAGGGTCTGATGTTGGACCAACATCGGTGCGCTTTACATACCCAGGCTTGTGCCTGGGCTCAAGCCGCTCCCCCAGGAACTCAATTTCATAACCCGCCATGGACCGGGGTTCGTTGACAAACAGGAGAAGGTTGTCGCGGTTGAACTCGGTACCCATTTCGCGGTTGTACAAAAGCCCGGTATTGTTGAGTGAAACAACTTTGGAATAGCCGGCTGAAAACAGGATGCCAATGAGCATGAGGCCCACACCAATGTGAGCGACCGCTCCGCCTGAAAGCCCGGGATTGACTTTCCAAACGCTGACCAGCACTTTAATGTTGGAGACAACCAGGTAGGTTCCTGCCAAAACAACCACCATGTATACGGGGTCCGTGACCCGGCCAATGACAATAATGGCGGCAAAGAAAATGAGGGTGGATAACGCAGGCATCAGCAGCTCCTGTTTCAATTTTTCTTTTTCGATCTTTTTCCACCAGAAAAACTGGCCTGTGCCCGAGAGCAGCGCCACGGCTACGGCGAACCAAAGCTGGAATTTGGAATAGAATTGAATCTGTTCGGCCGGCGGGGCGAGGTTGGAGTGTATGCCGAATATTTCCAGCACTTTGTTGTAGACGGGTATCGAGGTTGGTACCAGCACCTGGAAGCCCATGAGGCACAGGGTGGTCGCGCCCATAAAGATCCAGAACTCACGCGAATAGGTTGAGACTTCCTGATCGGAAGACGGGATTTCCTTCCAGCGCATGGCAAGCAGGAGCCCGGCAGCGACGGTAAAGAAGAGCAGGTAAATCAGCAGCTGGCCGGAAAGCCCAAGGTCGGTAAAGGAGTGAACTGAGGCGTCACCCAGGATGCCACTGCGGGTGAGGAATGTTGAGTACAGGATCAGGATGAATACGGAAATCACCAGGATTATCGAAAGCTTGAGCGATGTCTTGCTGTTGCGGTAGATGATCATGGTGTGAAGTGATGCGATCAAAATCAGCCAGGGAACATACACGGCGTTTTCCACCGGGTCCCAGTTCCAGTAACCGCCGAAGCTAAGCGTCTCATAAGCCCAGTATCCACCCATCAGGATGCCAAGACCCAATACGGCGCCCCCGAAGAGTGTCCAGGAAAGGGCGGGCTTAATCCACTCAACGTATTTCTTCTGCCACAATCCCGCCATACAAAAGGCAAAGGGCACAAGCGTCAAGGCGAAACCCAGGAACAGGGTAGGAGGGTGGATCACCATCCAGTAATTCTGAAGAAGCGGGTTCAGGCCATTACCGTCTTTGGGAATAAAGTCGGGTTGAACTTTGAAGATGGGGTCAGCCATGGCATCCCGAAGCAGGATGAATGGTGAACTTCCGATGCCCAGGTCGATACCGGGAATGACGATGCCCAGGATCATGGATGCCAGAAAGGCCTGCACCAGGGCAAACAGTGTCATGACATGGGCTTCCCATTCGCGTTGGGTTAACATCAGAATCAGCCCGAGAACGGCCTGCCAAAACATCCAAAGAAGGAAACTGCCTTCCTGACCTTGCCAAAAGCACGAAACCATATACTGGCTCGGAAGGTGCAGGGAAGAATTTGCGTAGGCGTAGTGGTACTCAAAATAATGCTGTGAAATAATGTAGTACAGGGAGAATACAATGCCCAATACGGCAATGGCGTGAACGACGAAGCCCGTCCTCCCGTTAATGATCCATGCCTGGCGGGCAGACAGCTCAGCGACCCGGGTTGCTTTCCAATAACTGAATGAAGCTACCAGCGAGGTTACAAAGGATGCGATTACAAAGAGGTGGCCAAGATTGCCGATGAAGTAATGAAGCATGTCGTAAAGTAACTAAACGCCGGCATTAAGCTTTTGGTCCTGGTACTTGGACGGGCACTTCAGGAGAATTTTTTGCGCGACGAAAACATCGCCCCGGTAACTGCCGATCACGACCACCTTTTCTGAGCGGCTGAAATCGGGGGGCATTGGCTCGTTGTAGATCACTTTCTGCTCTTTCTTGCTTTCATCAATCAGGAGAAATGAGAAGGACAGGTTGTCCGGACTTTTTTCAAGACCGGTAATCTCGCCGGAAGCGTCTTTTTTGAGTTCTCCCACCACGTGTATGCTGGTTTCATTACCGGTAGAGGCCATCTGGTAGGCCTGATCGAATGTCACATAGCTGCTCGCATCGCCTGCTGTCGAAACAATGATGGCAATGGCAGATACGATGAGCAGGATGGCAATGATGTGCGTTTTTTTCATAATCCCTTCAATTCAACCCCGCAAAGCTACAACGTAAAAGGACTTTCCCCATGGTTTCAGGGAATGTTAGGACCGCTTTTGTTCGTCCAGTTTCCTTTCCAGGCGGGAGGTTTTGCGGTCAATTATGACGAGGTAGCCGATCAGGCCGAGGACGATGACAACCAGAATGGCCACCACTACATAGATCTTCCCTTCCGACCGCAAGCCGTCAGCCATCTCAATATCCTGTGCCTGGGCGGAAGCCGCCACCAGCAAAGTCATCCAAACACTAATTATTCTTTTCATATTCAGCATTAAGAATTTTTTCTTCCACCTGGCGCAGCCGGATTCGCAACGTTGCAATCCAGACCCCCAACAATATCCAACCTGCAACGGCAGGGTAAAAAACTTTTCGCATGTTGCTGTCGAGGTCATACATGTTGAAGCCCGGGTTTCCGCCGCTGCCGGGGTGCATGGAACTGGTAAGTCTCGGGATAATGAATATTAACGGAATCATGGCAGCAAAGGCAAAAATGTTGTACACCGCACTCAGCCTGGCCCGCTGCTCATGGTTTTCCAGTGAACCACGGAGGATGAAGTAGGCGAGATAAACCAGCAGGGTGATCGCAGCGCCGTTCTGCTTGGGGTCGCCATGCCATGGTGAACCCCAGGTATAGTTTGCCCAAATCATTCCTGTGATGATGCCCAGGAAGCCAAAGACCAATCCTGTATTGGCGTACTCAACGGAAACAATATCGCGGTATTTATCGGGTTTCCTGAGGTATTTAATTCCATGAATCGTTGACAACAGGAACATCAGTACCATCCCGAACCACATGGGAACGTGAAAGTACAGGGCCCTGATGGTTTCATTGACAATGGAAAGCCTGGGGACCTCCATGAGGAATCCGCCCACTACGGCGTAAAGCACGAGGATGACCGATAAAATTTTCCACCAGGACCTTTTCATGTGATAAAGGGGGATGACGGCTATGATTTTAGCTGCGCCAAATATAAGGGAACAGCAAGTAGGAAACGGAGGTGACGAGGACATTTATCGCAGCCAGCGTGAGGACTTCATCCATGCTCGCCGAACGGTCTATTCCATCGATGCAGTTTTTGGTGATTTGGATGGCCATCAGCAGGATCCCGATGATAACAGGGAAACTTAACACCGGCATCAGGATGTTGTTGTTGTTTGCCTTGGCCGCAATGCCTGACAGCAGCGTCAGGGACGCAGCAAACCCCAGGCATACAAGAAATATAGCAACGAAAAAAAGCGCCAAATCCTCTACTGGGCTGTTGAAGAACACAGCAAAAAGAATGTACCCCGTGATGGCCAGGAGAAAGCACAGCAGGAAATTGTAGATGATCTTGGACAGAATGATCAGCACGGGGTCTGCCAAAGAATAGAAATATATCTGCTCTCCTTTTCTTTCCCCGATGAAACTTTTGGCGACGGTATTAACGGAGGTAAACAGGATGGTGACCCAGAAGAGCGCACTCCAGGTCAGGGGATTGATGAGGTTTTGCCTGAGATTGAAAGACAAATAGTAAATAAAGATCGTACTGACGAGGTACAGCGCAAGTCCCGATATCACTGTTTTGCGCCTGAGTTCAAGCGTGAATTCCTTGTATAGAAGTCGGAGCAGCACGTTATGGTTCTTTTCCTCGTTGATGCAATTGATTCACCGGTCCTTCATTGCCCTTGAGCGGCCTGAAGAAGTCTTTGGCGATTCCCTGATAAAAAGCTGAATTTGTTATAGTTTTGAGGTCCGAAAATACGACCCGTGGCCCCAGAATCAAAAAAAGGAAAGATATTAGTTACCGGAGCCGCTGGCTTCATTGGCTTTCACCTTTCCAGGAAGCTGCTGGCTTCGGGCCGCGATGTGACGGGGCTTGATAACCTCAATGATTATTACGATGTCGATTTGAAGAACAGCCGCCTGGCCATTTTGCAAAAGGACTCGCGTTTTCAGTTTGCCCGGATCGATTTGAAGGAGAAGAAGGAACTGGATGCCTTATTTCAGAAAAATCATTTTGAGTGCGTGATCAACCTCGCGGCCCAGGCGGGCGTCCGGTATTCCCTCACCAATCCGTACGCTTATCTCGACAGCAACCTGACCGGCTTCCTCAATATATTGGAAGCATGCCGCAATTTTTCATCCGGTCATTTGATTTTTGCCTCCTCCAGCTCGGTTTATGGCGCCAATAAAAAGATGCCGTTTTCTGTCCATGACAATGTGGACCATCCGCTGGCCCTGTATGCGGCTTCCAAGAAAGCCAATGAACTGATGGCCCATGCTTACGCTCACCTCTATGCCATACCGGTAACGGGATTGAGATTCTTCACCGTCTATGGTCCTTATGGTCGTCCCGACATGGCCCTGTTTCTTTTCACCAAGGCCGTCCTGGAAGGCAAGCCGATCGATGTTTTCAATTTTGGAAGGATGAAACGCGACTTCACCTATGTCGATGACATTGTGGAGGGCATCATACAACTCATACCCAAAGCGCCGGCCGGCAACAAGCAGTGGGACCCCCGGCACCCTGACCCGGCTTCCAGTTTTGCGCCGTACAAAATCTTCAACATCGGCAACAACAAGCCCGTTGAGCTGCTGCATTTTATCGAAGTGCTGGAAGAAAAACTGGGAAAGAAGGCCGTCAAGAATTTCCTGCCCTTGCAGGATGGCGATGTGGAAGAGACCTATGCTGATATTGCTGACCTCGAACAGGAGACGGGGTTCCGGCCGCAGACGTCAATTGAAGCAGGAATAGAAAATTTTGTGAACTGGTATCGTGAATATTACAAAATAGCAAAGTGATGGAAAAAGTAGGCATTATCGGACTGGGGTATGTTGGGCTTCCGCTTGCCGTTGAATTTGGAAAGATTATTCAAACGGTGGGTTTTGATATTGATCAGAAAAGAATTCAGGAACTAAACGGCGGCCATGACAGGACGCGGGAAGTGTCACCTGAAGAGTTGGCGGAAGCCACACAGCTGACTTGTTCAGCCGACCTGTCTGTCCTGAAGGATGTCAACTATTTTATAGTTACCGTGCCGACGCCAGTTGATACCTACAATCAGCCCGACCTGCGTCCATTGGTCAGTGCCAGCAAAACCGTGGGCCAGGTACTGAAGAAGAATGATATCGTCATCTATGAATCAACGGTGTACCCTGGCTGTACGGAGGAGATATGTGTACCGGTTCTCGAACAAACAAGCGGGCTCGTTTTCAATAAGGACTTTTTCTGCGGCTATTCCCCGGAGAGAATTAACCCGGGCGACAAGGAGCACCGGGTCACAAACATCAGGAAGATAACCAGCGGCAGCACACCGGAGATTGCCCAGAAAGTGGATCAATTGTACAGGAAAATAATCAAGGCTGGCACACACATCGCCTCTTCGCTCAAAGTGGCAGAGGCTGCCAAGGTGATCGAAAACTCGCAGCGCGACATCAACATTGCTTTTGTCAATGAATTGGCTCTCATATTTGAGAGAATGGGCATCGATACACACGAGGTTCTCCAGGCCGCCGGAACCAAATGGAATTTTCTACCCTTCAGGCCCGGCCTGGTAGGAGGTCATTGCATTGGCGTAGATCCATATTACCTGACGCACAAGGCGGAAGGCCTTGGCTACCGCCCGGAGGTGATTCTTTCAGGCCGGAGAATTAACGATAACATGGGTATTCACATCGCCAGCCGTGTTATCAAACTCATGACGCAGCATGAGCAGCCCATCAAGGGAGGCAAGGTTCTTGTTCTGGGGTTGACGTTCAAAGAAAATTGCCCTGACATCCGCAACAGCAAAGTCGTAGATGTGGTCAATGAACTGAAGGGTTACGGCGTTGAAGTTGACGTGTACGATCCTCATGCCGATCGGGAGGAAGTCAAACATGAATACAATTTGTCCCTGATTCCGAAACTTGACAGCCCCTATCATGCCATCGTGCTGGCCGTCAGTCATGAAGAATTCAAGAACTTGCCCTGGGATAAAATCCGAACACCAAAGACGGTAGTCTATGATGTGAAAGGCTTTCTCGACAAGAAATTAGTCACCGCAAGACTGTAATATGACTGGACAAAAGGTTTTGGTCACGGGTGGAGCAGGCTACATTGGTGCCCATACTGTTGTGGAATTGGTACAGGCCGGGCTTGAACCGGTTATCGTCGACGATTTGTCCCGGAGCAACATCAGCCTTGTTGAGGGCGCTGAGAAGATCCTGGGACGAAAACTTTCCTTTCACAAAGTGGATTGCCAGGATGCCGCCGCCCTGCGAAAAGTATTTCAGCAGCACGATGACATCGTGAGCGTCATGCATTTTGCCGCATTCAAGTCGGTGAATGAATCGGTCGAGAAGCCGCTGATCTACTACCGCAACAACATTGGCTCGCTGGTGACTTTGCTTGAAGTGATGAAGGAGTTTTCCGTGAACAAGCTGATATTCTCCTCGTCCTGTACAGTCTATGGACAACCGGACGTTATTCCGGTGACTGAGATGGCGCCTTTCAAGAGAGCGGAATCAGCGTACGGCGCATCCAAGCAAATGTGCGAGCGCATTCTCGATGACGCCGTCGCCTCATGGCCGCAGTTACGGGCGATTTCCCTGAGGTACTTCAATCCGATTGGGGCCCATCCTTCTGGTTTAATTGGTGAATTGCCGATCGGCGTGCCCAACAACCTCGTTCCGTACATCACGCAGACAGCCATTGGAAAGAGAGAAAAACTGGTGGTGTTCGGTTCGGATTACAATACCCCGGATGGGAGCTGCCTGAGGGATTTTATTCACATCGTGGACCTGGCCATTGCGCACGTGAGGGCCTTGCAGAAGATTGAGGAAGTGCCTTCCCGCCACGAATCCATCAACCTGGGGTGCGGCAACCCGATTTCTGTTTTGGAGCTGGTCAAGACTTTCATAAAAGTGACCGGGGTTTCTCTCCACTATTCGATCGGTCCAAGAAGGCCTGGTGATATTGAAAAAGTCTATGCCGATTCCGCCAAATCCTTCAACTTATTGCATTGGAAAACGGAGCGAAGCACAGAAGACGCTTTGCGCGACGCCTGGAACTGGGAACAAAAACTGAATCATGCGGCCCATTAAAATGGTTGACCTTCACGGTCAGTACCTTTATATCAAAACGGAAGTTGACCAGGCGATTCAGGGCGTACTGGAGGCAACTGATTTTATCCAGGGAGGAGCGGTAAAAGACTTTGAAAAATCACTTTCATTGTACCTGGGAGGCATCAACGTAATCACCTGCGGCAATGGAACGGATGCTTTGCAGATAGCCATGATGGCTCTTGATTTTAAGCCTGGCGATCAGGTGATTCTCCCGGTCCACACCTATGTTGCCACCGCGGAAGTCATTGCGCTGTTGCAGCTTGTCCCGGTATTTGTGGATGTGGAGGAAAATACTTTTACGCTGGACGTTGCCAAGGCCGAAAAACTGATCACGAGCAGGACAGTGGCGATTGTGCCGGTTCACCTGTATGGCCAGTGTGCACCCATGGCCCCTATATTGGATTTGGCCAGGAAGTACAAGCTTCACGTTATTGAGGACGTGGCGCAGGCGTTCGGCGCAGACTATATATTCCCCGATGGTATCCGTAAGAAGGCCGGAACCATGGGCACGATCGGAACCACCTCATTCTTCCCCTCAAAAAACCTGGGTGCGTTTGGCGATGGCGGCGCGCTCTACACACCGGATAACGCCCTGGCGGAAAAGATCAGGATGATTGCCAATCATGGGCAGAAAAAGAAATACCACCACGATCTGATCGGAGTCAACAGCAGGCTTGACACCCTTCAGGCAGCGATCCTCTCTGTGAAACTTCCACACCTGGATGAATATGCGCAAAGCAGAAGAGCGGTCGCGGATTATTATGATGCACACCTGGCTGGAGAAGATAATTTGAGGACACCGGTTCGCGCTGCCTGCTCAACGCATGTTTTTCATCAGTACACACTAGCAGTTAAATCTGACCGTGACCGGCTAAAAGCCCACCTTCAGTCAAAGGATATACCGACCATGATTTATTACCCCGTGCCGCTTCACCTCCAGTTGGCCTATCGCAAGGATGGGTTTGGCCCGGGTTCGTTTCCGGTATCAGAAACACTTTCAGAAACGGTGCTCTCCCTGCCGGTTCATACCGAAATGGATAAAGAGCAGTTGTCTTATATTTGCGACTCCATCAGAAGTTTCAGATAACACATGAGCCAGTCCTCATCTTATTTTGCACATGAAACTGCCGTGATTGATCCCGGTTGTGTAATAGGGGAGGGTACGAGGATCTGGCACTTTTCACACATCATGTCTGAATGCCAGATTGGAAAGAGCTGTAACATTGGTCAGAATGTCGTGGTGTCTCCAGGCGTCGTACTGGGCAACAATGTGAAGGTGCAGAACAACGTATCAATTTATACTGGCGTGACCTGTGAGGATGATGTGTTCCTCGGGCCGTCCATGGTATTCACTAATGTGACGAATCCCCGAAGTGCGGTGAACCGCAGGGGTAGTTACGAGAAAACCCAGGTCAGGCACGGCGCATCCATCGGGGCCAACGCGACGATTGTTTGCGGCAACACCATCGGCCGGTTTGCTTTCATTGGGGCAGGCACCGTTGTCATCAAGGATGTGCCGGATTACGCACTGGTGGTCGGCAACCCGGGCGTTCAGAAAGGATGGATGAGCGAATTTGGACACCGTCTGAACTTTGACAACAATGGACATGCGGTCTGTGAAGAGAGTGGTCAGCAGTATGAATTGAAAAACGGCCAAGTAAACAAGCTATGAAGAATTTTGCGCTGATAGGAGTAGCAGGCTTCATCGCCCCCCGCCACTTGCAGGCGATCAAGGACACCGGTAATAATCTGGTGGCTGCCCTCGATAAGTTTGACAGCGTAGGAATTATGGACTCCTATTTTCCGCATGCTGACTTCTTCACTGAGTTTGAACGCTTTGACCGTCACCTTGAAAAACTGCGCAGACAGGGAAAAAAGATCGACTACGTGTCAATCTGTTCACCAAACTATCTGCATGATTCGCATATCCGGTTTGCCCTGCGCCACCAGGCCGATGCCATTTGTGAAAAGCCCCTGGTCCTCAACCCATGGAACCTGGATGCCCTGGCCGAGATTGAAAGGGAAACTGGAAAGAAAGTGTACACGATCCTGCAGCTGAGGTTGCATCCTGCCATCATGGCCCTGAAGCAATCCGTTGACCAGGCGCCGAAGGATAAGCATTTTCATGTAAACCTGCAGTACATCACGTCCCGTGGCAATTGGTATCACCATAGCTGGAAGGGTGATGAATCCAAGTCAGGCGGAGTAGCGACGAATATCGGTGTTCATTTCTTTGATATGCTGTTGTGGATATTTGGAAAGGTGATTGAAAACAAAGTCACCGAAATAGACTTTGACCGCGCTTCCGGCGTCTTGAAGCTTGAGCGGGCCACAGCGACCTGGTCGTTGAGCATCAATGCTGAACACATCCCGGAGTCAGCAAAGAATGCTGGCAAGAGAACATACCGTTCGCTCAAAATTGAAGGCAACGAAATTGAGTTCAGTGACGGCTTCACGGATCTGCATACTGCCTGCTATCGCCAGATCCTCGACGGGAAAGGTTTTGGCCTCGAGGATGCAAGGCCCTCCATTGAAACTGTCCATGCCATTCGAAAAGCAAGCCTTTCATGACCATCACGACCACTCCTTTTGAGGGTTTGTTCATCCTTTTGCCTCAGGTTTTCTCTGACAGCCGCGGCCATTTCTATGAATCCTACAACAAAAGGAAGTTTGATGAAAGGAGCATGGCCTTTGATTTTGTTCAGGACAATCAGTCCCGGTCTGTTTGCAATGTGATCCGCGGCCTGCATTATCAAATTCCTCCCCATGCCCAGACCAAACTGATTCGTACACTGCAGGGTAAAATCCTTGATGTCGTGGTTGACCTGAGAAGAAATCAGCCGACTTTTGGTAAATCTTACAGCCTGGAGCTTTCATCTGAAAACAGGCTTCAGTTGCTAATCCCCAAGGGATTTGCCCACGGTTTTTCGGTCCTGAGTGAGTCAGCCGAGGTTTTGTACAAATGTGATGACTATTACCGACCGGAGTTTGAGAGGGGAATCCGTTTTGATGATCCGGCGCTAAACATCGACTGGCAGGTAGAGAAATCGAAGTCTATTGTTTCCGGAAAGGACAGGATCCTGCCACTCATGTCCGAGGCTTCCCTTCCATTTTAAATTGCTAATTTGCCCGCTGGATTTTGGTAAAATGCAGGTTCTGATCCGACTGCCATAAAACTTTATTGATGAGCCAGAAAAAAAGGGTATTGATTGTTGTGGGCACACGACCCAACATCATTAAGATCACCCAATTCAAAAAACATAACCTAAGCAACGATCGGCTGGAGTTCAAAGTGGTCCACACGGGTCAGCACTATGACGAAAAAATGGCGTCGTCGTTTTTCAGTCAACTGGGCGTTGAGCCGGATTTCTTTCTGAACGTACCGGCCCTGTCTGCCAATTCACAAATTGCTCACATTTTGCTCGGGCTTGAAGGCGTCTGCAAGGAGTACCAACCTGATCTGCTCATGGCAGTAGGTGATGTGAACTCCACCCTCGCCGCTGCGATTACGGCCAACAAGCTTGGTATACGTCTGGCACATTTGGAAGCTGGGCTGCGCAGTTTTGACCGTTCCATGCCTGAAGAGCACAACCGGATCATTACGGATGACCTCAGTGACATCTTTTTTGTTACTGAGAAAAGCGGATTCGATAACCTGGTCCGGGAAGGCAAGAGTGAGAAGAGCATTCATTGGGTTGGCAATACCATGATTGATACACTGGTGGCTTTTGATCCGCAAATCAGGAAGTCAGCAATCGTACAGGAACTTGGATTGAAAAAGAATGAGTATGTGCTCATGACGATGCACAGGCCTTCGAATGTTGATGTAAGGGAGGGCCTTGAGCAAATCATCAGCCTCATCGGGCATTTTAGTGACAAGTACCAGGTTGTTTTTCCCGTTCACCCCAGGACACTCAACCGGATGAAGGAGTATGACCTCCTGTCAGCCCTTGAACAGTCAGGCCGCGTTATATTGACGGAACCGAAGGATTACTTTTCCTTTCAGCAGCTCATTGCAGAATGCTGTTTTGTAGTAACCGATAGTGGCGGTGTCCAGGAAGAGACAACCTTCCGGGGTGTTCCTTGCTTTACCCTTCGCCCCAATACGGAGCGGCCTTCCACCATGACCGACGGAACGAACAGGCTCGTCACCTTTGGCAATGTACGCGGAGCGGTATCGGGCATGAAAACGGGAGAAGGCGGCGAGAAAAAAGTCCCAGTTCGATGGGATGGGAAGTCAACAGAGAGAATTATTTCGGTGTTGGAGCAAATATTGTGAGAAGGGCGCCATCGGGATACACCAGGATTTCAATCGAACAATGGCAAGACTGATCAACCTAACGTCTTTCGCAGACAAAAGAGGTAAACTCACGGTGATCGAAAAGGTCGTTCCTTTTGATATCAGGAGAATCTTCTACATCTATCAGGTGGACAATTCTGTGCGTGGAGGCCATCGGCACCACCAGACCCGGCAGGCAGTCATTTGCCTGAACGGTCACTGCACCATTTTGAATCATGATGGAAACCGGAAAGAAGAGTTCATGATGGACAGTCCGTCGAAGTGCCTGCTGCTTGAACCCGGCGATTGGCACCAGATGGTCAATTTTTCAAAGGATGCCATTCTTATGGTACTCGCCTCCACTTATTTTGATCCATCCGATTACATCTACGAACCTTATCCATGATTGAGTACGAAAATCTGTATGAACTGAACAAGCCGTTCATGGATGGTTTTCGGAAAAGATTCGAGGAAGTCACCCGGAGCGGATGGTTTATCATGGGAGACCAGCTTAAGTCTTTTGAAAAGGAATTTGCGGGGTATTGTGGCAGCTCATATTGTGTCGGCGTAGGCAATGGCCATGATGCCTTGTTGGTAGCCCTTCGCGGCTTTGGTTTCGAGGCCGGGTCGGAGGTGATCGTCCCGTCCAATACACACATGGCAACCATCCTGGCGGTAGTAAACAGCGGTCTTAAGCCTGTTTTGGTTGAGCCGGATATTGCCACGTACAACATTGACCCTGCAAAAATTGCTACTGCACTCACCAAAAACACCGTGGCCATTGTCGCCGTTCATCTCTATGGCAAATGCTGTGCGATGGATGAGCTTATGTCAATTGCAGCAAATCACGGTTTGAGGCTTGTTGAAGATTGTGCACAAGCCCATGGTGCGAGCGTACGAGGAAGAAAGGCCGGCTCATTCGGGGATGCAGCCGCTTTCAGTTTTTATCCTACCAAGAACCTCGGCGCACTCGGTGACGGTGGTGGCATAACTACCCATGATACCGCACTCTTTGAAAAAATGCTGGGGCTTCGAAATTATGGCTCCCGTGAAAAATATCACTGTGAAACGGTGGGCGTGAACTCGCGCCTGGATGAACTTCAGGCGGCATTTCTTCGCGTTAAGCTTGAGTTCCTCGATGAGATTAATGAGCACAAGCGAAAATTGGCAGCCCTCTATTCATCGGAACTCAAATCAGATTTCATTAAGCCGGTGGTTAGTCAAGGCCATCATGATGTATATCACATTTACAACGTCCGGCACCCAAGGAGGGATGCGCTCAGGACTTATCTTGAGCAGGCAGGCGTGAAGACAGAGATCCATTATCCAATCCTGCCGCACCGGCAGTTGGCTTTTCGCGGGTTGTTTGAGGGTAAATCATTTCCTGTTTCAGAAGAAATTCATGCCACGACGCTGAGTCTGCCCATTTCATACATACACACAGAAGACGATGTAGCGAAGGTGATTGCCGTGATGAACAAATTCTAAACCGGCTTTTCGGAATGCATTGCCGTTGTCTGAACAGGCCTGGTAAGCACGGACAGGGTCGTAAAGTAAATCAACCAATAAAAGCCTGCGCTGTGCGGGAGTTCCAGCACCACATTGAATGCTGCCCAAACTGAAGCGCCCACCAATGCCATCAGCAGAAACTCAGTACCATTCGGGCTCCATGATTGTCGCTGCCGTAAGACCAGGGACAGTCCTCTATAGAAGGGAGAAAAAACAAGCAGCGATGGCAGGAGCCCAACAGTGAAGACGAGCGTGAAGAAATAGTTGTGACCGGTGGAGTAGTATACCTCATTGGGTTTTGTGAAATCAAAGAAGCCGACACTGCCCAGCTTACTGAAAAGTTTCTGGATAAGGGCATCATCAAAGAATGGAACGCCGAATCCATTTCCCATGATGCCATAGTTATTGACGATGGAGGACCTCAGCATGTGGTCCCAGATGATCATTCGCCAGCTCGCGTTGGCGTCCTGGAACTGAGGCAACAGGATCCAGAGCAGAATGACCATGGTAATACCGGCCGCGATGATGATTGATTTGCTCCGGAGGGTAACCTGCAGGAAAACGAAAGTAAGCCCGACCATGAATACTGCAAGAAATGCGGAAGAGTGCCCGGTGGTGGCGGATAAAACAAGCAGGCCAAGTAAACCCAATCCTTTCATTGTCCAGTTTCGTTCACCTGAAAGCCACCCTGCCGTTGCAACACAAAGTCCAATGACAATCGCGGGCGAGAAATAGTTGTAGTCAGCGAAGATGTTTCTTCCTTGAATCAGCAGAATAAAAACAAAGGCCGATTGAATTAGAACCGAGAGCCATCCACAGAATTTCAGGAACCGGATGTGTGCGTCCGGTGATGTGATCGGATAAGTCTTGTTGAAAAGCAGGTAATACAAAAGACAATAGCCGAAGATCGCATATTGACGAAGCGTGATGGACCAGGGCGTTGACCGGAGGAGGAGTGAGGCAACCAGGTAAACGAGACTGATGGTGAGCAACACGATGATGGGCGGAAACGGGTAGGTGGTTCGGAGGCGGAGCAGCGAAAACAAAACGATGGTCAGGAGAAGCAGGTCGTGCAAGTAGACCGGCCCTATCACCGGGAGTTTGGTGAAATACGTTCCAAAAATCACGGTCAATAAAATCAACCCGTGATGGAGACGATCAAAAGCATTCTCGTTGGAACGGATTTCCATTTGAATTTGCGATTCAATAATACGGGAATTGTTGCGTAGTTTTGAGGTAATTCTATTTTAGTTCTATGCAAAACGAGATTGATCTCTTAAAGTATTTCAGCCAGGCGGGTGCTCTTATACGGAATAATTTCGCAGCGCTCATTCTCTTGTTGGTTCTTTCCGGCGCTGCCGCCGCGGGATTGTATTTCGCCATTCCCCGCAAATATGAAACGCAGCTGGTTGCCACATCAAAATACCTGAAGCCCGAAGCACTCGAAGTGGCCATGAATGCCCTGAACCGCGCTTCGGAGGAGGGAAATTATCAGCTGGTAGCGGATTATCTGAAGATGGACGTCGGACAGGTGGGCGGTCTTGAATCAATTTCCCTGCGCGATGTACGGCCGGCGGCCTTCACGCCTGGCCGCGAAGAGAAAAATGAGTATGAGAAGATCTATTATTTTGAAATCCGGCTGACAACAAGATCGCCGGAGAACTATGATAAATTCCAGCAGGGTATCCTGGCCTACCTGGAAGGAAATGATTTTGTGCAGGCACGAAGGCAGGTATATGAGGAGACAGGCAAGGCGCAGTTGGAGAAGATCAATAAGGAAGTAGAAAGGCTGAACGAGCTTCGTGAACAGATCTTTACAGGATCTCAATCCAGGAATTATACCATCATGGACCCGTCGGCCCTGAACCAAACCATTGTTGATATTTCCAAGGAGGCAAGAGAGCTCGAGGTAGAATTAAAGCTCAACCGCCCCATCCAGGTTATCCAGGGATTCATCCGCTATGACAAGCCAGCCTTCCCTCTTAAGAAGCATGCAGCCATGGGTGCGGCACTGTTGTGGATTATTTTCTCTGGCCTGTATCTGATTGTAAAGAAATGACCCGGGGGGAGTTAGCACCCCAGTTGCTTCGTGCGGGATTGGTACTGTTTTGTATCAGCCTCCCGGTTTCCCTTCCCCTCAATGACATGGCCATCGCCCTCATTGTACTAGCGTCGTTGCTGGAAGGAAATTTTTCAGCGAGGTTCAAAGGCTTTTCACGGAATTTGCTCCTGTTGCCGGTGGTTTTTTACGGACTGCATATAACGGGCCTGCTGTACACGGAGAATTTCAAGACTGCCTCCAATCACCTGGAGACAAAGGCCGCTTTGCTGTTGCTGCCCCTTGCATTAGGTACTACCCGGTTGTTTACGCCCACCCTTATCCGTTCTTTTTTCCGCGTATTTATTCTGTCAAACCTTGGGGGAGCATTGGTTTGCCTTGGAAACTCATTTTATCAGTATGCTCAAACGGGGATTGTCAATAAACTCTTCTACTATGATCTGACCTCCCTATTCAATCTTCACCCGGTATATTTTGCGCTGTATCTGGCTATTTCCATTTTGTCAATACTGTATTTCAGCACTACAGCGAACCCCTTGTTCGGCAAGAGAATGGAAGTGTTCTTAATCCTCTTCTTTCTGGTTTTCATTTTCATGTTGACAGCCCTGGTGGTTATGCTCGTACTTCCAATTCTGATGGGATATTTTGTTTACAGGAATAGGCTGGGCGGATATTCCCAGGGCGTCAGGGTGACCATCTTTTCAATGGGGATCGCAGTCATGCTCCTGTTGGCCTATTCATTGCCCTATACCAGGAACAAACTCGTGCGCGTGACACAACTGAGTTACTCACTGGATGACCCGGACTACAAATGGGGGAGCCTGACCATCCGTCTGGCCAAGTGGGAATGTAGCTGGGCCCTGGTGAAGGAACATTTTCTGACTGGCGTGGGTACTGGTGATGCCCAGGATGCGCTCATGGATAGTTACCGTCGCAAGGGCTTTGCTGAGGGCTTGCGCAACAACTACAATACCCACAACCAATACCTTGAAACGTGGACCATGCTGGGCATACCGGGTCTTGCCGTTTTGTTGTGGATGGTTTGGCCTTTCCGGATGAACTGGCTCTGGCAGAGCTTTATGATCCTGCTGGCCGCTTCATTGTTTACTGAAAACATGCTCGACACGCAAAAGGGCGTTGTGTTTATAGGATTCTTCTACGCCCTGTTGGCAGGACCGTTTGCAAAATATTCAAAGGCCGAAGTGACGGAATGTTTGGGTGGCCTCGTTGAAGACGTGAATGCTGCGAAATCCTCGACGCTTGGCTTCCAGAATAAGTGAGTCTGTGGAGGTTCTTGTTTTCCATCTGCCGGAATAGAATTCGGGATAATATAACTCTCCGTAAATTCCCAATTTGCATTCGCCTGGAATACCATGCATCATCGCCAGCCCTCCATAGGCCGGTGTCAGGAATGTCTCTGAGATACATATCTGGTTGGGGAAAGGAAACGGTGCGGACGGATCCTTGAAGAGTACAGCATTTCTTTTTTCTGTTGCCGGGAGGCGTTCGAGGTTTTGCAATTGCCGGATATACGTCCACCCGGGCATCTTCACCAGTGAATCAGCTGAGGGCTGTTTGAAAATTTCCGGGATCTCGTTTTCAAAAAGAGAGACCCTGAAGGCGGGATCAAATGACTTACCCATCAGGGCCTGGCGGGTAAGCACATTCTTCCTGAACATGCCTTTGTGGTTTTCACGGATGCTCATCCACATGAAGGCGGCAATGCCAAGTAAAAGGATTCCTGCGATAGCTAACTTTCCGATTTTGGGAACCGCACGCAGCAGGTAGTTCCAGCCATCCTGTACGCGGTCTGAATGCCCGGCCACCAGGGCACCGGAAAGAAATAACTGTATGCCCGCAAAGTACCCGGAGTTCCCTCCGGAAAATGTCATGGCAATGCTGGGCAGCACCCCCAAGACTGCAACGAAGAGCGCAGATTCCATAGACAGGGTTTGCAGCCGGGGTGGCACACTTGGTTTCCTGGAGATCAGCGTGAGCAGGACCACGGCATAGGTCCAGAAATAGAACAGCACGAGCCAATCAAATGGCCTGAAGTCGTGGGTGCTGCGGTAGAAGTGAAACCACTGAAACGTGCCTTCTGCGCTTAATGTCCTCAATCCAAACGGGATGGTTTCAACTGAATACCAGTATGTGACCAGGAAAATAAGGGCACAGGTGAAAATTGAGATGGTATAGGTGCGATTTTCCCAGCCCTTCATCCGAAGATAGAGATAGCCGAGCAGGCCGCTGAGCACGAACCCGGTTGATATCTTGGACCAGCTTGCCATGAAGAACAAGATTGGCAAAACCGTGAAGAAGGTAATCCGCGTAATCCGGAGGTCAGTGTTGACGCCATTCGCCACCAGGCTTGCGCCGATGCCAAGGAAGAATGCCATCGACAGCGTGAAGGACTCGTTGTTGAAGATGGACATGCCCAGGAGGCCGCCAGAATACAATCCTTTCGGGATCTGCATGAACACGCACAGCACGATAAACCAGAAGAAGAAGGAAGGAAAAATCCTGACACTTCTTTGTTTCGCTACCTGCAGCGCGAAGTCGATAAACGCGAACAGGAAGAGTGGAATGGAAATAATCGGGAAACCGAGGTTGAACACGGTAAGGACCGGCACGTGGGTCAGGTTAGATAATTGTCCGAATACCCAGTGGTTGCCGAGGTGGTAATAGGCCAATGGAAATCCGTCGAGGCCTGTGGAGAACACACCATAGGTGCGCAGCATTTGCGCATGGGTGGCATGGAATAAAGTGTCAACGACATACACCAATTCGGTTTTGGGCAGGACCAGAAGTGATTCAGTGAAAGTGGGCGAGAGCGCAAAAATTCCCCAGACACTTCCGGTTACATACAGTGCCAGCAAGAGGGCGCCAAAGAGGAATAGCAGAATATAACCTGGCCTCATTTCTTTCCTGCGCCTCCATCCGGAAAGAATGAAGGTTGCGTAGCCAAGGAAAGCGACGATGAATCCAAGGTTGACGTTTGTGGCAAAGGCAGTATATCCCAGCAGGCAAATAACGAGCAGAACGCCGAGTGAAATGACGGAAGAGGGCAAGGTTGATTCGCCATCTGGCTGATTGACCACATGGGGTGCGAAGAGAATGAGTAGGCTGATGCCATTTAACAGGAACAGGTCGGCGGATGAATCGCCGGGAAGGCCGAACCTTAACAGCACCCAAAAAAATGAAAGCACCGGCAGCAGCATACTGCAAAACAGGCTGGCGTAATAGGACTTCAGCCGCCAGTCAATGGAATTATTGTTTCGCATGTCTGAGCAGGATGTCTTCTATCGTTGCAATGAAGTTACGTTCAAAAATATCAAAAGTAAACCGCGATGCGTATTCCTGCCTGGCGTGCTGCCTCATCTGCGTGTGCAGGGAGGAATTCTCCAGCAACTCCTGCATCTTCCCCGCAAGGGCTTCAGGATTGTTTTCAGCCACGAGGTATCCCGAAAAACCATCCTTCACTATTTCCGGGATGGCCCCCTGAAACGTCGAGATTACCGGCAGCCCGGCCCGGAAGGCCTCAAGGATTACCAGCGGAAAGCAGTCATTGTGGGTTGGAAGCACGAGTACATCCGATTTGTCGGCCAGCCAGCGTTCTTTTTCCTCACCGTACTCGGCGGAGATGTTCAAAAGCTCCCTTTGGAGGCTGCCGGCGCCAATGCGGTCCAGCAACTGGCGACGCGTAACGTCAAATTCTTTCCCGATGAGCGCGAAAGCAAAAGGACGGGCGGTTTTTGTCTTGAGTACTGCCAGGGCGTCAATGAAATCGAGTACGCCTTTGGATTGAATCAGGTTTGACAGGAACAAGAAAGTGAAAGGACGTGGCGCGGCAGGGGCAGGATCAATGCGGGTGGCCGGGATGCCGTTGTTCAGCGCATGGTAGTGCATCATGTGGAAAAGGCGGACATCCTCTTTGAGTCCTTCTGACAGGCAGATGGCATCGCTGTTTCTGAAGAGAATCTTGCCTGCCCACCGGTACAAAAGACCTGATTCCGATTGGGTTTGAAATCCTTTACCATGAATGTAAAAAGCAAGCGGCGCATGCGAGACCATGCGAATGACAACCGTAAATAACACATCGCGGTAAAAAGCAAAACCCAGCGGGGCACAATTGTAGAGGATAAGGTCGGGCTTTGTTTGGTTCAATGCCTTAACCCCTTGCTTTATGAGCCGAAACACCAACACGATCTTTTGGAAAGAGAATTTTCCAATCGCACTCGTATCCTCCGACAGACTGAGATTCACGAAGCGGATTTTGAATCGATTTCGGATGACGGGAGAGGTCTCAATCCACGAATTAATGACCGATACACCGTGGACCGGAGGGGGCAGGTGACCGAAGAAGATAATTTGTGGTTTCAGGAAAGTTGCTTTGAGACAAAGTTGATTGAAATTTTTGAACGGGCCGACTGGCCGGCTAATTAAATCCTTTTTATTATTCTATTTTTGAGCCATGTGTGGAATAGCCGGCTTTGTAAATTTTGAGGATGGCCTCACACTGGCTCATGCCGTCAACCGATTACAGGGCCATCGCGGGCCGGATCACCAGGGTGTATGGCAGCAGGATAATGTCACCTTCGCTCATCAGCGCCTTTCCATTATTGACCTGAGTGACAGGTCGAATCAGCCATTTGTCAAGGATGGACTCGTAATGATATTCAACGGTGAGATCTACAACTATGCGGCTCTCCGTGCTGATCTGGAATCTCAGCATCAAATAAAATTTATCACTTCAGGTGACACGGAGGTTGTACTGGAAATGTACAGGGTTATGGGGCTGGCCTGCTTTGATCATTTCATTGGCATGTTCTCTTTTGCGTTGTACGACATTGAAAAGAGGACACTGCTGCTGGCCCGCGATCATTTTGGAATCAAACCCCTGTACCTGAACCTGCAGGGCCGCCGTTTGGCGTTTGCATCTGAATTGAAGTCGCTCACCGATCTCCCGGGATTCAGCAAAGAAATCAACTTCAATTCACTGGTAGCGGCGGTCAACTATGTTTGGGTACCGGGGAATGAGAGTATTTTTAAATCAACCCGTAAACTACCACCGGGCCACTTTGCCCTGCTCGACTGCGGGGGTAAAGAACTGACATTGGACATACGGCCCTATTTTACACTCAGGGAAGAACAGTCTGAATTGAGTGAAGAGGAAACAATCCAACAGTTGCGGTGGCACCTTGACAGATCCATTGATCGGCACATGGTAGCAGATGTTCCGGTCAGCAGCTTTCTCAGCGGGGGACTTGACTCATCATTGATTTCTGTTTTGGCGAAACGTCGAACGAATGCATTGTCAACCTTCACCATCGCCACCCGGGACAAAGACAAGAAGGTTGAAAAAATGCCTGACGACGAGCGTTATGCCAGGTCCCTGGCAAAGCAATTCGGTTTTGATCATACGGAAGTTCCCATTGACGCCGGCATTGTGGACATGTTGCCCTCTATGGTAAGGATCCTGGATGAGCCCATTGGCGACCCGGCTGCCCTCAATACTTTTCTGATCTGTAAAAAGGCCCGTGAGCGGGGAGTGAAGGTCTTGCTGTCGGGCATGGGTGCGGACGAAATTTTCTTTGGGTACCGCAGGCAGCAAGCCACGCTGCTGGCTGCCCGATACCAGGCTCTGCCCCTGGGCATGCGGAAACTAACGCGATCGGTCGCAAATGCATTGCCAGTCCGCATCGGTTCGCGTGGAATCAAAGTTACAAGATGGGGAAAGCGATTCCTTGATTTTGCGGACCTGCCGATTGAACAGTCCTATCGAAGGAGTTACTCTTATTATGACGACAATGACCTAACCAGGCTTTTTGTACGCGGCATTCAGCCTGAGATAGCGGCGCTGAATGACCAACATGCTTCTTACTTCAACGCGAGGACGGATGGTGACCTCATCAATAACATTTGCAACACGGACATTAATCTTTTCATGCAAGGTCTCAATCTCACGTACACAGACCGGGCGTCGATGGCGGCTTCCGTGGAGGTCCGTGTGCCGTTCATCGATCGTGAGATGATTCGCTTTGCCATGTCGGTGCCCGGAAAATTCAAATACAAAAAGGGTGAAGGCAAGTACATATTGAAAAGGGCGGCGGAAACAACCCTCCCCAAAGACATCATCTACCGCCCCAAAGCTTCTTTCGGAGCGCCCATCCGCTCGTGGATTTCCAGCGAGCTGAGACCCATGATTGATGACTTGTTGTCAGAATCCACCATTCGCAGGAGGGGACTTTTTAATTATGCTATTGTAAAAAACATGATTGATCAGGACCGGAAAGGCTTAAATGACTTTGCATACCAGATCTACTTCCTGCTGACCCTGGAGTTGTGGATGAAAGAATTCGTTGACTGATGAGCCAGCAAGACAATACCATAGAGCAGTTTTGGGACAAGAATCCTGTCGGAAGCAACTTTGTTGATTACCGATCCGGAAAGGAATTTTATGAGGAATATGACCGGTTTCGTTATTCGACCGAAGGACACATTCTGAATGAACTGGATGCCATTGACTTCCGGAACAAGAAGGTTCTCGAGATCGGGCTGGGTCAGGGCGCGGATTCCATGCAGATCATCAACCGGGGAGCCCTGTATTACGGCATTGACCTTACCGATGAGTCCATCAAGAGGCTAACGGAACGGTTCACCCTCTTTCAAAAATCATACGAATCCATACAAAAAGCCAACGCAAAGAACATCCCATACCCCGACGGTTTCTTTGATATCGTCTATTCTCATGGCGTCATCCACCATTCTCCGGAGATTCAGCAAATCACCAAAGAAATTCACCGCGTCCTCAAACCCGGTGGACAGGCGGTAATCATGCTTTATCACAAGGCCTCATTTAATTATTATGTGAGCATCGCTTTCATCAGAAGGCTTGGACTATTGCTGTTGATCGTGTTTCCGTGGCTGGACAAACTGATTTCAAGAGCAACCGGTGAGAGTGTGGAGCGGATCAATAAGCACAAATTGAATTTCAGAAGGGAAGGCTGGTCCTACCTGAGCATGAAGAATTTTATCCATAGGTCAACTGACGGCCCCGACAACGTACACGCCTCAGTGTGGACGCAGCGATCAGCGGCCCGACTTTTTTCCGATTTTAAAAACCAGCGTTTTGCTGTTCATTTCCTGAATCAACGGCATTTATTGGGCCTTCAGAAAATAATGACATCCTCCTTCAAGGAGTGGCTGGCTCAGCGGTATGGCTGGCACCTGTGGATCTTTGCCGGGAAATAGATGGCAAATTTTGATTTTCTTTGTACCCCCAAACACCATGTAGCATGGAAATGAAGTTCTCCCGTAAGATTCCACACCTGACCCGGTTGTCTGACCGCGATAGTTTCCTTATTGACATGGTCCGGGGCAAGAAAGTGCTTCACGGAGGCTGTGTGGACAGTGGTGTGCTAGAGGAGCGTCTCGCTACGGGCGAATTGCTGCACCAGCGGCTTGGCAAATCCGCTTCCCACCTGGTCGGCGTGGATGTTGACGGCGAAGGCATTCGGAAAATGCAACAGATTGGCATCAAGGATATCCATCATGCTGATCTCGAAACCTGGGAATACCCGGAAAAATTTGACTACATCGTGCTGGGAGAAATCATCGAACACATTGACAACTGCGGCCAGTTTCTGAAATCACTGAAGAAATTCAGTACACCGGAAACGATTCTGGTATTCACTACACCGAACGCTTACTATTATCTTTTCTGGCTCTACACCCTGGCCGGCAAGGAGTCCATCCACCCGGATCACAATTACTTGTTCAGTTTCCATTCGATCGCATCCCTCTTCGGAAAGTTTGACCTCCAGGTTCAAAAGAATTATGTGCTGTGGGAGAACATCTCCTTCAGAAGAGTCAGCGATGGCGCCTTTACAAAAGTTTTTAAGGGATTGGCGTCAGCACTGCTTACTGTGTTTCAATTGATCCGATTCGTGGCGCCCCAGTATGGGAAGTCCATCATCGTCACGGCCCGGTTTACGAACTGGTCCTGAAAATAGTCCGTAACAGGCTTCTTATTTCGGAGACGGATACTACCCGGAAGACAAGGACCAGCGCAGGCGATATGCCCATGCACCATACCAAGGCCAGCAGGGGAGACATCTGAATTTTGATAAACCAGGAAGAGATAACAAGGAACACGCCAAAGGCAATCCCCCGGGCGGCAATGGACAATATTCCCGAAACGTCAATCGAGGAACGGGAGTAAAATATTTCTGCTCCGGCAATGGCCACCATGGATACCAGGAAGACGAGGCTCATACCCTTTGCTCCATAAGCCTGCAGCACCAATAGCCCTCCGATAATATTGATGACAAGTCCCATGCTCCACGTGGTGATGAGACTTTTAAGTTTCAGCTGTACGGTCAGCAGGGGCTGCAGCGCAAAAATGATGGGGTAGGGGAGAAAGGAAAGGGTGTTGATCACCAGTATTTCCTGGAGCTGCTGATTAGCCTGTCCGGTTAGAAGAATGACAACCTCTTCAGAAAATACTGTCATTAATGAAACGCCGAGCGTGGTTGCAAAGACCGTAACAATCAGGATGGGACGCATGATGGATTTGATCCGTTCGGGCTCCTGGAGGGATTGCGCGTAGTACGGGATGAGTATGATGCCGATGAGCGACGCAAACATTTTGTACGCATCCAGCCACCGCAGACCGAAAGCGTACTTGCCCGCCTCAATGGCGCCATTGTCCTGCAGACGTTCCAGCAGCACGATGCTGATCTTGTCGTTGACGGATTCGAGTCCCACCAGTGCGGCAAAGGGCAGTGCAATCATGGCGAATTGCCGCAGATCCCACGGAGTGGCAGGCATCGGTTCTTTCCGACTGACCTGCAACCATACAGCACCCAGGAGCAAAAAGGAAATCAGGTAGCCTGCTAGTTGGGCTGTGAGGTATGAGGAAAGGGACAGATAGGGCCTGAGTGGTCCCCACAACAGCAACAGGCAGAGGACAATCATGATGAACCGGTCGAGCACCGAACCGATTCCTTCCCACAAAAAATTTTTAAGCCCGGAAAACACAGATCGGAAATACAAAATGTATGATGCGATGACTTGTCCGCCGCTGGCCAGCAAGAGGAAGCCGAGTTGCTCCGGGGAGTAGCCAAGCATCAATCCGAGCAGCAGGGTGCCCAGGAGATAGACGGCAGATAAAATAAACTTCCATCGAATGATCGAAACGTTCCTTTCGCGGTTGATGGAATTCTCCAGCGCCGTATGGGTGGAGTTGTAGCGGGCGAAACCAAAATCAAGGAAGAAGGAAAAGATAAAGGAGAGATTCAGAAGGGTGTAGTACATCCCGTATTCCTGAAGACCGAGGGCATTCTGCATAAGGACCTCTATGCCCAGCACCCATGTGACCTTTACCAGCAGGTTCGCCAGCAAAATCCATACGGCAGTCTTGAAGAAACTTTTAAGCATGTGCATAAATAGCGCTAAAGCCTTAAATAGCAAAACCCTGCAGAAATTCATAGTTTTGCGTCCCATTGCATGAAACAACTGATTCAGAATTTTAAGAGCGGAGAACTGTATGTCGATGAGGTGCCGATGCCCTCGATCGCCGATGGTTTTGTACTGGTTGAAAACAAGTTTTCCCTTATCAGCGCCGGTACTGAAAGAGGCACCGTGAAGGTCGCGCAGGCAAGCCTGATTGGTAAGGCCCGCCAGCGCCCCGACCTGGTGGCCCAAGTGTTGCAGAATATCAAGCGTGAGGGATTGGCGGCAACATTGAAAAAAGTGCAGACCAAGCTTGACTCATTAAAGGCCTTGGGTTACAGTTCGGCGGGTGTGGTAATGGCGAGCCTTGACAAAGACGGGAAATATAAACCTGGCGACCGCCTGGCTTGTGCCGGGCAGGACTATGCCTCTCATGCTGAAGTGGTTTCTGTGCCACAGAACCTCGTGGCGAAAATTCCTGATAATGTATCCTACGAGGAAGCGGCCTTCACCACCCTTGGCTCCATCGCCATGCAGGGTGTGCGCCAGGCGGAACCGTTGCTCGGAGAAAGAATTTGTGTTATTGGGCTGGGATTGCTGGGACAGCTGACTTGTCAGTTGCTTCGCGCCAATGGCTGCCATGTTTTTGGCATTGATTTGTCCGATCGTCTTGTTGACCTGGCAAAAAGAACCAGCGCTGATTTGGCATTGAACCGTAATGATTCAAGCCTGTTGAAGGAATGCGAACTGTTCACCCGCGGGCATGGATTTGACAGCATCATCATCACGGCAGCGGCACCGACCAACGATCCGATTGAGCTGGCCGCTGAACTTTCAAGAAAGAAAGGAAGAGTGGTGGTCGTGGGTGCCGTGAAAATGGATGTGCCGCGCGATCCGCATTTCTATCGGAAAGAACTGGACTTAAGAATGTCATGCTCTTATGGACCTGGCCGCTATGACACCGGCTACGAAGAAGACGGCAAGGACTATCCTTTTGCGTACGTTCGATGGACCGAGCAGCGCAACATGGAAGCCTTCCTGGACCTGGTCTCAAAAGGCGCAGTGAACGTCAAACCACTCATCACCCATACATTTGATATTGACAAGGCCGAAGAAGCATTTGACCTCGTGCTTGGAAAGAAGGACGAGCCGAGCATTGGCATCTTGTTGCGGTATCCTGAGAACGATGGCAAGAAGCTCACCAGCGTTGCAGTATCCGGGACGCCACAAAGAGTAAGTGACATTAAGGTTGGATTCATTGGCGCCGGGAGTTTTGCGCAGAGTTACCTGATCCCGAACCTGAAAGGAGCCACGACCCTGAAGGCGGTTGTTACAACCAAGGGCATCACCTCGAAGAACGTTGCGGAAAAATTCGGGTTTGAAATAGCCTCTACGGCCGCCGAGGATGTATTTGGTGACGCTTCGATCAATACAATCTTCATCGCCACCCCTCACAATTCGCATGCTTCGCTGGCAGCGCAGGCACTGAGGAGCAAAAAAAATGTTTTTGTTGAAAAGCCTTTGGCGATCACACGCGAAGGCCTTGAGGAAGTGACCGCGGCGCACAAGCAGGGAGGCATGCTCATGGTCGGATTTAACCGGAGATTCTCCCCATTGGCAGTAGAGATTAAACAGACCGTTGCAGGCGGATCTTCACCGGTGATGATGAACTTCCGGGTGAATGCGGGCAGCATTGCAAAAGACCATTGGATACAGAAGCAAGAAATCGGTGGCGGCCGCATCATTGGGGAAATGTGTCACTTCATAGATTTGATGCAATATTTCTCCGGGTCTTATCCCGAGACAGTCTTTGCGAAGAGTATCCGGTCAAAGAGTGAAAAGGAAAAGGACGAGGACACCCTGACGGTCATCGTGACCTTCCGCAACGGATCAATCGGCAACTTGTCGTACATCGCCGTGGGTGATCCGTCCCTGCCCAAGGAACGGCTGGAGATTTTCTCAGGTGGCAAGGCGGCCGTCATCCATGACTTCAGGAGTGGAACAATCCATTCGGGCAACCACGAAAGGGAAATAAAGAATGCAGGGAAGGGTCATCGCGAAGAAGTGACGGCATTTGTAAGTGCTTTGCGCGCAGGCTCCCCGTCGCCCATTCCTTTTGAAGAACTGTATGCGACCACCGAGACCTGCTTTTGCATTGCCGACAGCCTGGCGACGGGCCTGCCTCAACAGGTGAATGCGCCTTTTTGACCATGACACCCCCCACGATTGCTTCGCAAAGTTTCGAGGCGCTGAAAGCATACGTTGAGCGAAATGAATATAAGGGATGGGACCCTTATGACGGGCTGAACAGCATTGTCTTTCAGCATACTCCGTTGAGAAAATCCTCTTGGGCAAGGCTGGCGTGGATTCAGTTTTTCAAGAGAAGCCCCGTCAATTTCAGGGGACTGCTCGGAGTACCCCGGCAATACAATTCGAAAGGGCTTGGACTTTTTCTTTCGGGATATGTCAATCTTTACCATCAGTCTTCCACACCGGAAACACTTTCTGTCATTCATTTCCTGATTGGGAAAATCAAGGAATCCGTCAGACCCGGTTATTCCGGCGCATGCTGGGGATATAATTTTGACTGGCAGGCGAGGGCATTTTTTCAGCCGGAAGGTACGCCTACCGTGGTAGCAACCACCTATGTTGCTTCCGCACTGCTTGATGCGTATGACATCACCAGGGACGAGTCCCTGTTAGCCATGGCTCGTTCTTCCTGTGATTTCATTTTGAAAGATCTTAACCGCACTCCGGATGACAGGGGGAATTTTTGTTTTTCCTATTCTCCGTTGGACAGCACACAGGTTTTCAATGCGTCTCTGTTGGGAAGCAGGCTCCTCGCCCGCGTCTATCACCATACTCGCGAAGAGATCCTGTTGTCTGAAGCGAACAGATCAGTGGCCTTTTGCTGCACCCGCCAGCGCCCCGATGGCAGCTGGTCCTACGGCACGCTGCCGTTCCACGCCTGGATTGATAACTTCCACACGGGCTTCAACCTGGAGTGCCTGGACGACTACCTGAAATATGGTGGAGACACCAGCTTTCGGGAAAACTACGACAAGGGCATGAAGTACTACCTGGAAAATTTCTTCACAACCGAAGGGAAGTGTAAGTATTACAACAACCAGCTTTATCCCATCGACATTCACGGTCCAGCCCAGTTGATCATCATGCTGTGCAAGGCGCGGAAGCTGCCTGCGCACCGCGTACTTGCGGATTCTGTTTTGAAGTGGACCATTTTCAACATGCAGGATCAATCCGGATATTTTTACTACCAGCTGAAAGCGTGGGGAAGTTCACGGATTCCCTACATGAGGTGGGCACAGGCATGGATGTTTTGTGCTTTGAGTCATTACCTGAGAGATACAAGCAATGAGCAATCGAATTGATTTTCTATCCATTCCCATTGATGCCCTTACCATGGATGAAACCCTGGAGGCCATTGACAACGTCATCCGCAACAAGGGCCAGATGCATCATACGGTCGTCAACGCCGGAAAGATAGTGTTGATGTCAAAGGACCCGCAGTTATTCAGAAGTGTTACGGAAGCGGACCTCATCAACGCCGACGGACAGGCGGTGGTGTGGGCCGCCAGGTTTATGGGGAAAAAGTTGCCGGAGCGTGTTGCCGGGATTGACCTGATGAACCGGCTGATTGAGCGTGCGAATAAAAACGGCTACAAAGCATTTTTCTTTGGTGCTAAGGAAGAGATTGTCAAGAAAGTAGTCCAGGTGGTTTCTGATAAATATTCACCGGCTTTGGTGGCCGGGTACAGGAACGGCTATTTCAAACCTGAGGATGCACCGGGGATAGCGGACCAGATTTCAAAGAGCGGGGCACAGCTGTTGTTCGTCGCCATCAGTTCTCCGACCAAGGAGAATTTTCTCCACCAGTACAGGGACCTCCTGCAAAACGTAAATTTCATCATGGGCGTTGGTGGCAGCTTTGATGTGGTTGCCGGCCTTGTGCAGAGAGCGCCGGTGTGGATGCAGAAAATGGGTCTGGAGTGGCTCTACCGGTTTTTACAGGAACCGGTCAGGATGTGGCGGAGGTATACGATCGGAAACCTTGAATTCATGGCCCTGGTAATGAAAGCGTGGATAAAAGGTGGAAAATCGTGACCTTTATCCTTTAATAAGACCTCACTAATTTTGGTCATCCTGACGCACCCCTCTTGAAAGAAGCTCGCTATTCTCAATGGCTTAGACCCTTTGTTTTCCTGGGAGACCTTGCGGTCCTGAACGCAATTTTCCTGGTGCTATATACCAGTGAGCACTACCTGGTGGCCACCTACATGGTATCCTGGTTTGTTTTTCTGGGCGTGGTGAATATATCCTGGCTCATCATCGTCTTCTATACAAACCCGTACCGGATATCCAGGGTATTCTATTTTTCAAGGGTTGTCAGGGACATTGTCTACACCGTTTTTCAGCACTTCCTCGTTACAGCCACAGCCATTTTCTTCCTGGGGCTGGAACTTGTTCACCTCTGGGGTCTTCCGGCTGTCTACCTGGTTCTCCTGGTGTTTATGGTGGTCTGGCGCCTGGCACTTTTCCGCGCGTTGCAAATACTCAGAGAAAAAGGATACAATTATCGCCGGGTCGTAATCATTGGTTATGGTGCAATCGCAAAACAATTGCAGGATTTTTTTGATAAGCACCCGGAGCACGGATACCGGTTTGTAGGATTTTTTGATGACCTCAATGATCACCCTTCGGTGCTGGGTAAAGTGGATTCGCTGGATCAGTATCTGCAAAACAATCCCGTAGATGAGGTATACTGCTGTCTTCCCTATATGAAGTATGGCACGATCAAGAAGATCATCTCCATTGGAGAAGACCGGCTGGTGAAGGTGAAGCTCATCACCGATTTCAGGGGTTTTGCTTCCCGAAACCTTGCCCTGGAACGGTTTGAGCACATACCCGTACTTAACGTCTCCTCCCTTCCGCTTGACGATCGCCGCAACCAGGTGATCAAACGCGTATTTGATGTTCTCTTCACCATGTTGACAACGGTACTGTTCTTCTCCTGGTTGTTTCCCATCATTGCCATCATCATCAAGCTCGACTCAAAGGGCCCGGTGTTTTTCAGGCAGAAAAGAACTGGAATGAACAATGAGGAATTTTTGTGCGTCAAATTCAGGACCATGCAGGTCAATGACGAAGCCGACCAGCGCCAGGCCTCGCGCCATGATTCGCGCATCACGCGCGTTGGATCATTTCTTCGCAAGACGAGCCTGGATGAGCTGCCTCAGTTCTTCAATGTGTTCAGCGGCGAAATGTCCGTCGTGGGGCCGAGGCCGCACATGCTGAAGCATACGGAGGAGTACGCGAAGGTGATTGGCAAGTTCATGTCCAGGCATTTCGTGAAGCCCGGCGTTACCGGGTTAGCCCAGGCCAAAGGATACCGCGGAGAAACAAAAGATATTATGGATATGAGTAACCGGGTTAAGCTGGACCGGTTTTACGTTGAAAACTGGTCATTTCTGCTTGACCTTAAGATCATTATTCAAACTATTTTTGAGCTTCTCCGCGGAAGTGATAAGGCCTATTAACTTGCCAATATGTCCCTGACCCGCATCATTGTCTTCTCCCTTATATCGTTCCTGATAACGTTTCTGCTGCTTCCTGTGGTCATCAAGATATTCAAGCAATTAAAATGGTACGACTCACCGGGCACCCACAAGATCCATTCTGAATTCGTGCCTTCGATGGGAGGGGTGGCCATCATGGCAGGATCCACGCTGGCCCTCCTGATGGTTCTGCCACTGCAGCAGTGGGTGGCCTTGAAATACTTTTTTGTATCGGTTGCGCTGATGTTCATCATTGGATTGCGCGATGATGTGCTGGCCCTGACACCGCGACAGAAACTCTTCAGTCAGTTCCTGCCGGTTTTTGTGCTCGTGTTCCTCGATAATGTGACGCTGACGTCCTTGTATGGCTTGTTTGGATTTGGCGATTTGCCGCTTCCGGTAACCTCTATCCTGAGCATACTCACCGTCATCATCATTTCGAATGCCTACAACCTCATTGACGGCATAGACGGGTTGGCCGGAACAATTGGATTTCTGGTGTTGCTTTTTTTTGGTGCATGGTTTTACCTGGCTGAACAGCCTTACCTCAGTTTGCTGGCGCTGATCTTTGCGGGATCGTTGGCGGCTTTTCTTTTTTTCAACTGGCAGCCTTCCAGTATTTTCATGGGCGATACCGGCGCGCTCACTTTTGGCTTGATCCTGTCCTTTTTTGCCATCCGGTTTATCAACCTGAACTTTGGATTACCGGAAGCTCACCTCGCCAAATTCAATGGATCTGTATCCACAAGCCTCTGCATTCTTGTCATTCCCATGTTCGACACCCTGCGCGTGATCATCTTGCGCGTCAAAAACGGCCAGTCCCCTTTCCACGCTGACCGCAATCACCTCCACCACAGACTGCTGGCCCATGGACTTTCCCACGCTGGCGCCGTAACATGGCTCGCCAGTGTTAACATTTTTTTTATTGTAATGGCAATTCTGCTTAAATCGCAACCTGATTTGGTTGTTCTGCCTGTTGCCATTTTACTATGTTTGCTGATGAGCATGGGACTGAAGTGGATGGAGCCTGTCACTAATTCCGGTAAAAATGATTGATCAAATAGAAGCCCTGAAAACCGAGATTCAGCGGTTGCACCCTGCAACAGCCGAGGAACTGGAGTTGGTCCGGGTCAAATACCTGGGCAGGAAGGGAATTATTCCCAAACTTTTTGATGACCTGAAAGCACTCCCACCGGACAAGAAGAAAGAAACCGGAAAACCCCTGAACGAACTCAAACAGATTGCTGAGGGGAGCGTGAAAGCCTGGCAGGAAGGCCTGGCCGCCACATCATCTCCGACAGGACCGGATATCGATCTTACCCTTCCCCCGGTGTCAGGCAAGATCGGCAGCCTGCACCCCCTGAACCTTACACGCTACAAAATCATTGAGATTTTTGAACGGTTGGGATTCAACGTGGCCGATGGTCCCGAGATCGAAGATGACTGGCACAATTTCACCGCGCTCAATTTTCCGGAAAATCATCCGGCGCGTGAAATGCAGGACACCTTCTTTATTTCAAAAAATCCGGACATGCTTTTGCGGACCCATACCTCCAATGTGCAAATCCGTTTGATGGAGAAACAAAAGCCTCCCATCCGGGCCATTATGCCCGGACGCGTGTACCGCAACGAAGCCATCTCCGCCAGGGCGCATTGTTTCTTTCACCAGGTGGAAGGTCTTTACATTGACCGAAACGTAAGCTTTGCGGACCTGAAGCAGACACTCTATCATTTCGCGAAAGAGATGTTTGGCAAGGAAACCAAAATCAGGCTTCGCCCTTCGTTCTTTCCGTTTACTGAACCCAGCGCGGAGATTGACATAACCTGTTTCATTTGCCATGGAAAGGGATGTAATATCTGTAAACATTCAGGATGGGTTGAAATTGCAGGATCGGGGATGGTTCATCCCAACGTGTTGCGGAACAGCGGGATTGATCCGGAGGAGTTCACCGGTTTTGCCTTCGGCATGGGCATCGAACGCGTGACCATGCTGCGCTACGGCATCGATGACCTGCGTTTATTCTCTGAGAACGATATCCGGTTCCTGAAGCAATTCAAATCTGTGATATGAATGCGGGTATCCACACAGTGGCGGTGGTCGGTGCCGGCACCATGGGATTGGGTATCGCGCAGGTCTGCGCCACAGCTGGATTCAATACCTTGTTGTTTGATGTAAATCCGAACCAGGCAGGCACCGCACTGGAAATAATCAAAAGGAACCTCGCGATTTCCGTTGAACTGGGAAAGCGCACAAAGACTGATGCGGATCAGTCGCTTGAACGCATCAGGGGAGTAAAGGACCTGGATGAGCTCAGGGTTGATTTGGTGATTGAAGCCGCAGTTGAAAAACTGGAAATCAAGCAGCAATTATTTTCCCGGCTCGAAGACGTCAATGGAGGCAGAGCAATTCTGGCCACGAATACCTCTTCGATTTCGGTAGGGAAAATTTTCAGCGTGATGAAGAACCAATCACTTGGAATAGGCCTGCATTTTTTCAATCCGGCGGACCGCATGAAGCTCGTGGAAATTATTTCCGGCCCGGAAACGCTCCCTTCTTTGGTGGATTCCATGACGTCGTTCTGCAGGCAAATTGGAAAAATACCTGTCCTGGCAAAAGATTCTCCGGGATTTATCGTTAACCGGGTGGCGAGACATTTTTATGTTGAATCCCTCAGGATTCTGGAGGAAGAAGGGGCGAAGACGGAAACGATCGATGTGCTGCTCCGTTCTGCAGGATTCAAAATGGGACCGTTCGAATTAATGGACCTGATCGGGGTCGATACGAACCTGGCCGTTACACGGTCTATTTACAAGGGCTTTGGACAGGACTCCAGGTTCAAGCCCAGTCCGATCCAGGAGAAATTGGTAGAACTGGGAAATTATGGAAGGAAGACGGGCAGAGGATTTTATGACTATTCCAAAAAACAACAGGCATCATAGCGGATGGATACAGGGACTGCTGGTTTTCCTGTTGGTCATGGGATGCAGCCGCGACCTGTCGGATGATCCGATTCCCATCATTCCTTTTCCTGATTATGTCATCAATCTTTCTTTTCCAGAATACCTGAGCCTGACTTCAGATGGCGGATTCAAGGAAATCGGCAGCATTGGCGTGAGGGGAGTCATCCTCTACAGGAAGAGCGCCACGACCTACATCGCCTATGAACGCAATTGTTCTTACAGGCCCAATGAAGCGGGATCAACGGTGGATGTCAACTCCACCAAATTATTCATGACGGATGCGTCATGCGGCTCCAACTTCAACTTCAGCGACGGAATGCCCAGCTCGGGTGTGGCATGGCGACCGCTCCGGCAGTACCGGACGCTCCTGAGCGGCACCACACTGACCATTACCAGCGATATTGCTAACTAGGCAGGATTCTATTTGGATTCTCGTCTCAGCACGCTGTTCTTCTTGCTGTAGAGGAAATAGATAACCAGCCCGAACAGCAGCCAGCCCAACGCTGACAATTGTGTCTTGTAATCCAGTGCCAGAATGAGCGCCCCGCAAATCAGCATGCCCAGTATGGGTACCAGTGGCACAAGGGGTGTACGAAAGGGACGGACGGCTTCGGGATTCCTGACCCGCATAACCCAGATTCCCGCACATACCAAAACGAATGCGAAGAGTGTGCCAAAACTGGTTAAGTCACCCGCAACGCTTCCGGGTACAAAAGCACCAAAGAGCGATACGAACAGGAACAAAATCATGTTTGATTTGAAAGGGGTGCGGAACTTCGGATGAAGCTGGGAGAAAACACTCGGCACCAGTCCGTCTTTTGACATGGAATAAAATACGCGAGACTGTCCCATCAACATGACGAGAATGACGGAAGAGAACCCGGCGAGAATGGCAACCGTAACGAGCGTGGCGAGCCATTCATAACCGATCATGTAAGTTCTGATCGCGTATGCGACAGAAGCTTCCTTGCCGGCAATTTTGAATTCCTGCCAATTGGCGATGCCGGTCAACACATGAGCAAACAGGACAAACAGGATAGTGCAAATCAAAAGGGATCCCAAAATTCCAATGGGCATGTCTCGTTTTGGATTTTTGGCTTCCTGGGCTGCTGTTGAAACTGCATCAAAACCAATGAAGGCGAAGAACACAATACCCGCCCCTCCCAGTACGCCACCCCAGCCGTGCCGGTTCCAGCCTTCATGACCGGTCAGTCCGTCAGGAATAACAAAGGGAGTATAGTTGGCTTCGTTGATGAATCCCCAACCGAGGACGATCAAAATCAATACAATCGAAACTTTGATGAAAACGATGACCGCGTTCACCGTCGCAGATTCCTGTGTTCCCTTTATAAGCAGCAAGGTGAGAAGAAGTAGTATGAACACGGCTGGTAAATTCATCATGCCCTGTACGCCAGTCAACGGGGATGTTTCCCATGGGCCATGGCACCATTCATACGGGATGACTCCGCCGAGCAGGCTGTTCAGGTATTCGCTCCAGGCAATGGATACCGTGGCGGAGGCGAGGGCGTATTCCAAGACAAGTGCCCAGCCAATAATCCAGGCCATGAATTCCCCCATCGTGACATAGGCATAGGCATAGGCGCTGCCTGCAATGGGGATCATCGAAGCAAACTCAGCGTAGCACAGGCCGGCAAAGGCGCAGCCAATTCCGGCAATGATATAAGAAACTACCACGGCAGGACCGGCAGCATCGCTGGCTGCAGCGGCTGTCCTGACAAACAAACCGGCACCGATGATGGCGCCGATTCCCAGGGCGATCAGGTTGAGCGGACCGAGTGTACGCTTCAATCCCTGGCCTGGTTCTGAGACCTGGGCCATCAATTGATCCAATGGCTTTTTAATAAATAAACTCATGAATGTGCGGGTTTAGGCAGAAGTTGTTGCCTAAAAGTAAAAAGAATAATGTATTTCAAACCATAGGGCCCGGTCTGAGGGAGGTCAATTTTGATAAGCGGGGGAAATGGATCAGGGTTCGAGGTAGTTTTCTCCCTTGAGGAGGGTCATGACGTGGTCGGTTATTGCGGCAAGGTCCGAGGGAGAATTGCAAAGGATCACCAACAGAATTTTTTTCTCAGGAATGGAAACGTAGTTGGCCACAAAGCCGCCCTGGTCACCCGTATGGCCAAAGGTTTTGAGTCCGTTTGCGGTTTGGCCAATGCTCCATGACCATCCACGGGAAGGACCATCCGGGTCGACCCAGTTAGGAAATTCCTTGATGGATGCGGATTCATCAATGGATGCAGACTTAAGGAAGGTGCTCTTCCTCAGGGCCAGTTCATATAGGGCCAATTCTTTCACCGAACTCCATACGCCGCCGTTTCCGGCTGCACAGAAAGTCGGCTCTTCCCCAAAATCATCCTCTCTCCATTCACCCGCTATTCGCGAATAGGCATGCGAAACGCCTGACTGCGGATGTTCGCCATCCGTGATGGTGCTGGTTGTCATGCCGGCGGGAAAAAATATCCGGCCCGCAATGAAATTCTGCCATTTCTGACCGGTCACCTGTGCGATGATGAGGGCCAACGCATTGAAGGCTGGGTTGGAGTAGTGGTAACGGGAACCTGGTTCGAATTCGAGTGTGTCCGTCTGGGTGACCGGATACCAATTCTGTTCATCATTGGCTGTAAGGTAGAAAACGGAATCCCTCTTCACGAGCCTGTTATCCGGTAATCCGGAAGTGTGGGTAAGCAGGTGTTTGATTTTTACTCTTTGAGCGATTGCTTTGTTTTTGAAAGAGGGAAAATATTTCAACAGACTGTCTTCCAACGAGAGCTTGCCTTCGTCGCGAAGCATCAGGATGCCGTTGGAAACAAATGTCTTTGAAATGGAGCCAATGTTGAACAAGGTCTTGGGCGTGATCTTTTCCTTCGTGACCAGGTCAGCCAAACCATAGCCGTTGGAAAAAATAATGCTGGTGTCTTTCATGATCAGCACCGCGCCGCCAGGCTGATCGGCGGGGAACAGTTGCTGGAAATAGCCATTCAGCGAGGACTGAAATGACGGCTCCGTTGTCGTGCACGACAGGAGCAGGATGAAGGGAAGAATCCTTCTCATTTTGCTGGTGTCTTCTTCGTCTGCTCCTTGATGAACTCAACCTCCTTCGGGTCGAAAGGAGTTCCGTCTTTCCTGAAAATATCGTGAAACCATACTTCCGGTTCCGGCGAACCCGGTTTGGAGCCCCAGGGATAAATGGTATTGGTTTTTCCGCTGACCAGCCCCCAGTTAATGGCGCCAACGTTATGCTTCTTCAGGACCGGAAGGTTCTTCATGAATGTGCTGTTGTTTGTGCGTGCCATATACTCACTGCAGATAACGGGCCGCCCGAGTTTTTTCAACTCAACAATCTCTGCGTCAAGGTTCTTCGGTTCGTTGTAGTTGTGAAAGGTGATGATGTCGGAATTGTTCAACTGAAGGTCATTGTACCTCTTGAACTTCTCTTCGTGAATCCACGTGGCACAGGTGAGGGGTTGTGAAGGACGAATGCCCTGGGCCCACTGAAATACTTTCTCCAGCAGGGGATAAGTCATGTCCGACATTTCGCTGTTGCCGGGTTCATTGTAAAGGTCCCACATCAGGATGCGCTTGTCATCCTTGAACTGGAGAAGGATGTCTTTGACGTACAGTTCCATCATATCCCATTTCTCAGGATTGCTTACGATTTCTGGCCCGGGCGAACGAAGCCAGCCTGAATTGTGTACACCGGCCACAGGATCAGGCTGTTTGCCGTTCTTTGGACTGGGCAGCCAGCAGTCATCAAGCAGAACAAAAATGACCTTGATGGAATGCTGATTGGCAGCCTTGAGAAACTCATTCATCCTGACCAGGAGTCCAGACCGGTCATTCTCCCAAAGCAGGTTGTGGAGGTAGACCCGGACCGTGTTGAAGCCCAGGCTTTGTGCTAAAGCCAGTTCTTTGTTGATGGTTTTGATATCGAAGGTTTCAGCCTGCCACATTTCAAGTTCGTTGATGGCTGTGCTCGGAATAAAGTTGCAGCCAACAATCCAGGGCTGTTTCGCATACCATTCGTTGGCCTTCCTGGCAGTCCATATTTTCTGGCCGGCCATGGGCAGGAAGGTCAATGACAATGAAAGAACGAGTAGGAGCTTTTTCATGGATCTAGTTTTTCTTTTCGATTTCCGGCAACATAAAATCATCCAGTGGACTGGGGAGTTTCATCATGGCCTCAATGTCCTTGACTGTGCGGGGTGCGTACGATGACAAATGATCATATCCGTCTTTGGTGATCAGGTAATCGTCTTCAATTCGCACAGCAATGCCCCACCACTTTTTGTCGCAACTGGCATTGTCAGGAATGTAAATGCCGGGCTCAATGGTGATGATGTTGTTTTCTTCCAGGTCGGGCGCACCCCGGTCATGCACATCGAGGCCTATGTTATGCGAAACCCCGTGAGGGAAGTAATTGTGTTTTTCTGATTCGGATTTAATAATGCCCAGTTCAGCGAGTCCCTTGTTGATCACTCCCCGGCACACAACCGTGAGTTGTTGACGGGGCGTGCCTGGTTTGGTGATTTTCATGGCCTCCTCCTGTGCCTTCAGCACCAGTTCATAGATTTGCTTCTGCTCAGGAGAAAATTTTCCACTGACAGGAATGGTCCTGGTAATGTCGGCCGAATATCCATGAAACTCGGCTCCAAGGTCCATCAGGATCAGTTCTTTGGATGTGATGTTTGGCTTGTAGTTGTCGATGTAATGCAGGATGCACCCGTTATGGCCCGCACCTACGATGGAAGGATAGCCCAGGTCTTCGGCCTGGTATTTTTTGAAAACATATTCATGGATGCCCTGGATTTCCCGTTCAGACATACCCGGCTTCATCGCCTTCATCACTTCAATCTGCCCCACGCAGGAAATTCTTACTGCCCGGTTGACCAGTTCGATTTCCTCTTTGGTCTTGATGCCGCGCAGTCCCGACATGAGACTGAACAGCCCCTTGGTATCAAGGTTGTTCTTTTGAGGTTCGAGGGTAAGGCTCAGGTTGTTCTTGTCAGGGTAGTTCACTTTGGACTTGAACTGAACGATCAGGTCATAGAGATCAGAAGAATCACGCCGGCTGTCGCGGACATCATTCCTGAAATCAGTAAAAAGTATTTTATCAAATTTTGTGAAGTCCACATTGAACTTCCTGAACTCGCCGTTATTAAAGGCCTGTTCAAATCCAAGGATGTCTTTGGCGCCGGCCTCTCCCAGTCGCCTTCCTGTCCATTGTTCGAGGAGTTCATTGCGTGGCTGCACAAACAGAATTTCATCATATTTAGCACCACTGCTGCCTGCCTGCTTTTCCTTGAAGACAAGCAGTACGGCATCCGGTTCTTTATAACCCGTCAGGTAATAAAAGTCGGGATCCTGATGGTACACGTACTCCACATCATTGGCGCGGTTTCGCACCGGGTTCGCAAAGAATACAGCCACCGAATTGGCGGGCATGCTTTCGCGTAGTTTCTGGCGACGGTCCTTGTGGAATGTTTTATCCAGAAGGTCAGCAGGCAAATCCGGGTTTTGAGCAAATCCAGCACTTGATAACAGGAGAATAGCGAGGATTGGGAATATCTTCATAATAGATCAATTGGATGCAGGGAAAGTAAGTTTTTAGCTGATGAGTACAAAGTACCTTTCTGCGTTCAAAAAGACCTGATAGTCTTCAGGTGAGATTTCGGCCATCCTCATACCGCCTTCCTTGAAGGTAAAGGTATACCCCCCATCATAAGCGAAATAGGAATAACTTTCAAAAGTCCATTCGGTACCCTCCTTGATCTCGTCCCCGTCAAAATCCCTGAAGGACTGAATCACCCTAACCCTTTGACCGGGCTTTAAGAATTCGTCAAGCTGCATATCACCCTATTTTTTTTTCCAGGACCATGAATTCAAGGTCAATTTTTGGTTTTCCAAACCGGGGATCAGAAAACTGGAAAGGTTTGCGCTCCCCGGTGGGATGGTAGCCGTTGCGGTTATACCATGCGATGAGGGAGTGACGAATCGAAATGACAGTCATGTAAATGGCTTTGCGGTGCTGACCTTTGGCTTTAGCTTCGGCGGCACTGAGCAGGGCCTTTCCTATCCCCTTTCCCTGAAGGTCCGGGCGAACAGTAAGCATGCCAAGGTAGACCCGGTCTTCACCATCCATCAGTTCAACGCATCCGAGGAGTTTATTGTCTTCAACATATTTCAGAATCTGGTGGCCGGGCTTTTGTAGCATGTCGTGGATCGTTTCGGCATCAATGCGGGTACCATCCAGAAGATCCGCTTCATGAGTCCAGCCCTTTCGCGCTGTTTCGCCCCGGTAAGCACCGTTGACCAGGGCCGCCAACGCAGGGGCGTCTGTAGGCAGTGCGGAAATAATGGAAAAGGACATGCTCAAATATACGGCTGACCTGAATATGAAGCTTCTCCTGAGCATACCCTTTGGTACGGAGTCAACAATACCCTTGTAATGGTATTGAATCAGGGGATTTTATCCGGTACCTTTTATGCTTTAACCAACCCCTGTAGCTATGAAGAAAATATTCATTAGCATGGCGCTCTTATGCATGGCTCAATGCGCATTTTCCCAAAGTAAGGATGCGGAAGCGGCTTTCACCAAGGGCAAGGAATTTTATGATGACGACAAATATGTGGATGCCATTCCGGCTTTTGAAAAGGCGGTAAGGTTATCGAAAGATTACCAGGAAGCTATCTACTACCTGGGCCTGACCTATGCCTACTCGAACAAGCCGGAGCCAGCCATAGAGCAATTCAAAAGACTGGAGGCCCTCAACCCGGATTATTATGCCTGGTATCATTATACAGCCGGGAAGGCCTACCTGTCGCTGGGGAAACTGGATGAGTCTGTTGCATCATTCACAAAATTTCAAAACAAGTTTGCGGACAAAGCCACCTACACAAAGTATCACCACCAGGCTCAATTCATGCTGACTTACATCAGCGGAAGAAAAGAGTTGCTTAAGGAGGGAAATACGATGGCCCAGCCCGTGAAACTTCCTGACTACGTCAACAGTGCTGAGTATAGTGACTACGCCCCCGCCACCGATCCTACCGGCCGTACCATTTACTTCAGTTCCAAGCGCAAAGGAGGCTTTTCCGAGGAAAAGAAGGATGATAAAGAGGGTGACAGTGACCTGTATCGCATCGATTTCAAGGATGGCAAATGGTCAGAACCCGTCCTGATGCCCGCACCCATCAATTCCTCTAACAATGAAGGTTCAGCCTGCGTCTCGGCCGACGGCCAGATGATCATTTATGTCGCCTGCGGACGTGATGAGGGCGTTGGCAGCTGTGACCTTTACATGCTGAATCTCGAGGGCAACAATTGGTCGACGCCAAAAAATATGGGAAACGTGGTGAACTCCAAAGAATGGGACAGTCAGCCCACCCTGTCTTCCGATGGACAACGCATCATCTTCTCATCCACCCGTGCAGGCGGCTATGGAGGTGCAGACCTTTACATGATTGAAAAGAACGGTTTTGGGGAGTGGGGTCCGCCTATGAATCTCGGAGGTATTGTAAACACACCCTTTGACGACAGCTATCCCTATCTCAGCTCCGATGGGAAAACCCTCTACATGGCATCGGAAGGGCATCCCGGCCTGGGTGAGTTTGATCTTTTTAAAACAGTCTTTGAAAACGGAAAATGGATCCAGCCTGTCAACCTGGGCAAGCCGCTCAATACGGCGCAAAACGACATTTACTTCAGCATCGGGGGTTCTGGTGAAACAGCCTACTATGCTTCGAACATCAATCAGACAGAGGACAATGAAGATCTTTATTCCATTGAAATGCCGGAAAGCATGCGCCCCATTCCTACAGTAATTGTATCCGGAGTGGTTTCCAACGCAAAGACCGGCGACAAAGTGGGTGCCTATGTACTGGTGGAAGATCTGAATTCCGGTGAACTGATTGCTATCAATAAGAGTAATTCAGCCACAGGAAAATATCTCGTGGTATTGCCGGCCGGCCGGAACTATTCGGTGTCTGCCAACAGAGAAGCTTTTTTCTTTTTCTCGCAGAGTTTTGATTTGCCAGCCACCACTAAGTACCAGGAAATCAAAAAAGACATTGCCCTGAAGCCGATTGAAAAAGGAGCCAAAGTGGTGCTCAACAATATCTTCTTTGAAACGGGAAAGGCTGCACTAAGCCCGGATAGCAGGCTTGAACTTACCAAATGTGCTGACCTGATGAAGGCTAATCCATCCATGATTATCGAAGTGGGAGGCCATACCGACAATGTGGGCGATGATGCATTGAACATGAAGCTCTCAGGCGAGCGGGCGAAAACGGTCCGCGAGCACCTCATCGGCTCTGGTATAACGGCCAACCGGATCCAGTCAAAAGGCTATGGTGAGTCAAGTCCGGTGGCCACCAACGACACGGACGATGGGAGGAAGGCAAACCGCAGAACGGAATTTATTATTCTCGAATTCTAGAAGTGAACCGGGAGGGTGGAGGCTAGGCGTATTCTCTCAGGTCAAAATCCTCGCCCTTACCGAATTTGATGGTCTCTTTCAGCAAGTATCGCTCGAGGGTATGAATGTCCTTGACATTGAAGTCTCCGTTTGACAAGATCCGCTCGATTTCAAATTCGTAGCGATCACCAAAATTGACGAGCCGGTATTTCTTGCCGACCCGGAGTACATCAAAGGATAGTCCTGCCATTTACAGGTCCTCCTCCCTTTCCAGCATCAGGATGGACGCCTGGGGAACGACAAAATATTTCTCAGACTCATACATCACTTCAATGGCGCCTTTTTGCAGGAAGATGGCCAGGGCGCCTTCCTGTGCCTGGAGGGGCAAATATTTTATCTGGTCTTCTTTGCCTTTCCAGCGTTCATCTTCATCCGCCGGCATTGGCAGTGGATAGCCTGGTCCCACCTTGATGACAAAGCCCTTCTGAATTTTCTCCTTTTCCTGTACGCCCGGAGGCAAATAGAGGCCGCTGTCGGTTTTGTCCGTTTCCCTGGCGGGCCGGATCAGCACCCGATCGCCCACGACGATGAGCTTTTTAAGTTTGTTGTCAGGCGTGATTTTCATTTTTATTCTCGCTCTAAATTTTGTTCCGCCACCTTGCTTCGCTGAAATGTCAGGCTGAGCTTGTTGAAGCCTGCCTAAGCCTCAACTAAACAATTCTGGCTGGTCTTCTGACCGCGATAATAATTTGGGGTCAATGCTCTTGTCTGCCTTGGCGCCCAGCTTCTTCAGGTTCTCTACTTTGCTCACCAGGTTGCCGCTGCCTGTAGAAAGTTTTTTCATTGCCTCTTCATAGGATTTCTTGGAAGAGTCAAGCTGACGGCCCAGGGCCAGCAAGTCGTCTGAGAAGCCCACGAATTTATCATACAAATCGCCCGCACGCTTTGCGATTTCAATGACATTCTGGTTTTGATACTCCTGCCGCCAGGCACTCTTGATCAATTGGAGGGACGGCAGGAGCAGGGTGGGGCTGACAAACACAATGCGCTTGTCAAACGCTTCTTCGTAAAGACGGGGATCACTCTGAATCGCCAGAAAATAGGCCGGCTCCAGCGGAATGAACATGATGACAAAGTCAAGTCCGTTTTCCGAATAATTCTTCTGATAATTCTTATCCCCCAATATCCTCATGTGCTGCCGGATCGAAACCAGGTGTGCCTTTACAGCGGCAGCCCGCTGCTCATCCGTTTCCGCGCCGACATAACTGTTGTATGCCGTTAAGCTCACTTTGGAATCGATGATGATGTGTTTCTTCTCCGGCAGGTTCAGGATAACATCAGGCTGCTGCCTTTTTCCTTCGGCCGTGGTAAAGGATTCCTGTACAACAAACTCCCTTCCCTTCTCAAGTCCTGATTTTTCCAAAATGGTCTCCAGGATCAATTCACCCCAGTTGCCCTGGGTTTTGGTATCGCCCTTGAGCGCGCGGGTGAGGTTGCGCGCATCTTCACCCATTTGAACGTTCAGGTCCTTGAGGTTTTTCAGCTCATTGAACAGCCCGGCGTTCTTTTCCAATGAATCCCGGTGGGTCTGGTCTATCTTTTTCTCGAATTCAATGATGCGCTCACCCAGGGGCTTCAGTAAATCAAAAAGATTCGTCTTGTTCTGCTCGGTAAACTTTTGACTCTTTTCCTCAAATATCTGGTTGGCGAGATTCTTAAACTGGGCGGCAAATTTCTCCTGGAGTTCATTGATTTCAATTTTCCTTTCCTCCAGTTTATCAGACAATTTTTCTTCCAGGTTGCGGTAGTCCGCTTCGGTTGCCGAAAGGCTGGTTGTCAGATCAAGAACCCGTGACCTGGAGATGTCAAGCTCATGCTTGAGTTCCATCAATTGGACCTGCAGGGTCTTTGCCTTTTGTTCTTCAGCCAGGAGGAGTGACTTGGCAGTGCTTCCCCACGACCGGGCAATAAGCCAGCCCAATCCAGCCCCCAGCACCAATCCAACAATCAAATAAGTGAAGTCCATTTTCTAGAAATCGATCAGCACCTGGTTCTTCTCTACGCTGTCGCCTTTTTTGATTTTCACCTGCTTGATAACACCGTCGCCATGTGCCTTGATGATGTTTTCCATTTTCATCGCTTCCAGCACGAGGAGAGGATCGCCAGTCTTGACCGTATCACCCGCCTTCACGCGGAGGTCGATGATGAGGCCCGGCATGGGTGCCTTGACGGTATTCACTTTGGCGGCTGAAACGGTGTTCATCCCCATCTTTTCCAGCAATAAGTCGAATTTATCGCGCAGCTGAACGGAAAACTTCTGTCCATTGATGGTCAGATCAACGGTCTTGGACTCCCGGTCGATTTTCACGACTTCGGCCTGGAAGCCCTTGTTTGCATGGAGGATGTGGTAATTGCCATTTCCCAGTGAACGGATGTCCCAGTCCAGTGGATTGCCATTCACCAGCCAATGGCCATTGCCCGTTTGTGTCGAGGAAGCATCCGGCCCCTTCTCGACAGGCTCGATGTTAAATGGTTTTCCGTTGATAATGCTCTTATACATGATGTCAAAAATAGCGGGTGAGAGGGTGGTTTAGTTTAAAATCATGAAATTTGTTTCCTCATCGCTGCCCTGGCTGCAGAAATGCTGAACTTTCACCCCGCTAACACGTGAACTGGAATACCCTACTCTCTCCGAACCGCCTGGGACAAAAACCTGTTGCATCCGGCGCCGACCGCAGTGCTTTTGAACAGGACTACGACCGGATTATTTTTTCGCACCCCTTTCGCCGGCTGCAGGACAAGACGCAAGTGCATCCCCTCCCCGAACATGATTTTGTTCATACCCGGCTCACCCACAGCCTGGAAGTTTCAAGTGTGGGAAGGTCGTTGGGCAAAAAAGTGGGTGAGGTGATACTGGCACGTCATCCGGATCTTCAAAAAAGTTTTTCTTTGTTTGATTTTGGAGCCATTGTCGCGGCGGCATCCCTTGCCCATGACCTGGGCAATCCGCCCTTTGGCCATGCTGGCGAAGATGCCTTATCCGAATTCTTCGACGAACCGGCATTCAAAAGTATGGTCACTGTGGCAGAGTGGCACGACCTGGTCAAGTTTGAGGGAAATGCCCAGGGCTTCCGCATTCTCAACCAGCAGGAATACGGCATGAAGCTCACCTGCGCCACGCTCGGCGCTTTTACCAAGTATCCATGCCCCGCGCTTTTCCCAACGAGGGATAAATCAAAGAAGAGCCAGCGCAAGTATGGATTCTTTCAAAGTGAGAAGAAAATATTTTCAGACCTGGCCGATGAGCTGGAACTGGAGTCTGCTTCTGAAAACGCCTGGTGCCGTCATCCGCTGGCCTTCCTGGTGGAAGCGGCTGACGATATCTGTTACAGCCTGATTGACCTTGAAGACGGGTGCAGGCTGGGATTGGTAAGCTTTGATGAAACGGTTGAATTGCTGGCGCCGCTCCTGAAAGAAAAATTGGACCGAAACAAGTTATCCAGGGATGAGAGTCTGAACAAGAAACTCGGAACCCTAAGGGCCATGGGGATCGGTGAACTGATCGAGGCCTGTACCACCGTGTTTATTGACAATGAAAGTGAAATCATTCAGGGAAAATTTGATGTTGCCCTGGCAGATCAGTGTGAATTCCGTGACCATCTGAAAAAAATCAACGAAGTCTCCGTTCGGAAAATCTATCGCGCCCGACAGGTGGTTGAGATCGAAGCTTCCGGGAATGAAGTATTACCAGGATTGCTTCGGGAGTTTGTGATGGCGGCTGGCATTATGGGAGAGACGCGTTCCCGCAAGTACAGCAACCTGGCTTTATTGTTCCCTCCTGAAATCATCAGGGCCTTATCCCAAAGCCCTGATTCATATTCCAAGCTAAGGTTGGTCATTGACTTCGTATCAGGCCTTACCGACCGGCACGCACTTTCTCTGTACCGAAAGATCATGGGGATTGCTATCTGATTGAACCGGGTGCCCGGAAGGTCACATCCTGCATACGAATGCATTTCAGGTCCTCCTCTATTCGTGTGTATTATTCACGGATTGCGGCCACCTAAAATGTCGAAAACGCCAGGAAACACCTGAAATTCTTTACATTTGACGTTCCTTAAAGTTACCCATACTGTGTGGTCACGCGTCGCTGATAGTATTATTCGATTCCGGCTTCTGCTGATGTGCGTCATCGCGGCTATTACCGTGGTCATGGCTTACTACGCTACGAAGGTGGAGATGAGCTACGAGTTCAACCGGACCGTTCCTCCCGAAGATCCCGACATGATGTTCCTCACCAAGTTCAAGGCGCAGTTTGGTGAAGACGGCAACATGGTGTTTGTGGGAATGAAGGACAGTTCCGTCTACCAGCTTGAAAATTTTGAAAAGCTGAGAAAACTTAGCCTTGACATCAGGAAGATCAGTGGTGTGAATGAGGTTCTTTCCCTGCCCTTGTTGAAGATTATTGTCAAGGATACCTCTACGACAAAATTTGTTCCAACTGCATTGTTCCCGGAGAACATACCATCGCAAGCCGAACTGGACAGCCTGCTGGGCGAGGCGCTGAAGCAGAAGATATACATGGGCCAGCTGGCGAACACGGAGAATGGCGCTACCGTACTTTTTATTTCTGTCAAAAAGGAAATTGCCAATTCGGCGAAACGGGTTGAGCTGATTCAATCCCTTCATCAGATGGGTGATAGATTTTCTGGCAGTACCGGCATCAGCCTGCGTTATGCAGGCCTCCCTTTTATACGATCCGTGGTAGCGCAACAGGTCAGGCGTGAAATGGCCCTGTTCCTGTACCTGTCTGCTTTCGTTACCGGCCTGATCATGTTGTTGTTCTTCCGGTCCGTACGCGCCGTACTGTTTTCCATGGTCATGATTGGCGTGATGGTCGTGTGGACACTGGGAACAATCGCATTGCTTGGTTTCAAAATCACATTGCTCAGCGGACTGATCCCGCCGGTAATTGTCACCATTGGCATCACCAATGCAATCTACCTCCTCAACAAATATCACGTGGAGTATGTGAAGCATGGCAATAAGTTGGAGGCCATTCGCGCGGTGGTGTTGAGGATGGGCCTTGCCACATTCCTGACGAACCTCACAGTAGCCATTGGATTCCTGACGCTGCTCTCGACCGACATCATGATCCTTCGTGAATTCGGTATCGTGGCAGGTATCAATATTATCGCCCTGTTCTTTGTCAGCCTCGTCATGATACCCGGTATTCTCACCTGGCTGCCAGAACCCTCCAAGCGTCATCTGCGGCACTTGGATTTTAAAATTCTCGGCTGGTTTGTAAGGACTGTCGATTTCATGGTGGTGCGCTTTCGCTCTGCTATTTATTTGGTAACCGCAGCCCTCGCGGTCATTTCAGTGATCGGAATGCTCAGGCTCGTGTCAGTGTCTTTCATGGTGGACGACCTTCCTGAAGAGAGCCAGATCAAAAAGGATTTGAAATTTTTTGAATCAAATTTCAGCGGCATCATGCCGCTTGAATTTATGGTGGACACGGGCAAGCGCAGGGGATTGCTGCAGGTTAACAACATGAAGAAGATCGAGGAATTTGAATATTTCCTCGATTCGATTTCGGTGATCTCGCGCCCGATATCCCTGATCAGCCTGGTGAAAGCTTCCAAGCAGGCGTTCTATAACAACAATCCGAATTATTATTCGCTGCCGACCAATGCCGAGAAGGGGTTCATCCTGCGATACATGAAGGGGCAGACGGATAACAGTGGATTATTTAAGTCGTTTGCTGATTCCACTTTTCAAAAAATGAGGATTAGCTGTCAGATGGCAGACATCGGATCGATACGAATGGATTCACTGATCACCAATGTCATTGATCCCAAGATTGCTTCGCTCTTTGGCGACCCAACAGCCAAGGATGCCATCCGGGTAAACGTCACCGGCACCTCTGTACTCTTCATCAAGGGAAATAAGTTTCTCATCGCGAACCTTTGGGAAAGTTTGTTGCTTGCCTTCCTGCTGATCACCATCAGTATGGCGGCATTGTTTTCAAATTTCCGCATGATCGTTATTTCGCTTATTCCGAACCTGATCGCCCTGATGATCACCGCGGGGCTAATGGGATACTTTCACATTCCGCTCAAGGCCAGCACCGCGCTGATCTTTAGCATCACTTTTGGAATCTCCGTTGACAACTCCATCCGCTTTTTGGCCAAGTACCGCCAGGAACTTCTCGCCAGGAGATTTTATGTGCCCCGCTGTGTCAGTGAGAGTATTCTGGAAACGGGCAAAAGCATCATCTACACGTCCATCGTGTTGTTTGCCGGCTTCATCATTTTCGCTTTCTCTGACTTCGGAGGCACCGTTGCCCTGGGGGTGCTGACATCCACCACCCTGGTGATCTCGATGTTCACAAACCTCATCCTGCTTCCGGCGCTGATCCTTACCTTTGACAAACCGAAGAAAGTGCAGGAAGAGAAGCTCCTCATCGATGATTTTGATACCTCGTTTTACGGTGAGCATGAGGATGAGGCCATTGACCTGACTAAGATCAGGGTCCGCGACAAGGAAGATTCCACGGGGTCGGTGCAGCCATAGGTTTGCTCAACACCAGGTTAGGGCTCCCTCACAACTCCAAATTCCTTCTCTTTCCTCTCGTATTATTCCTAAATTGCGCCCTTATTTTTTGACGAAAGTGGCTAATTACAAAGAATTCAAAGAACTGAATTTCGCCAGGGTTGGGGAACAGATTTTGGCCTTTTGGGAGAAGGAAAAGGTTTTTGAAAAATCCATCAGCAACCGCAAGGGAAGCCGGACGTTTACTTTTTATGAGGGTCCGCCCTCAGCCAATGGTACGCCTGGCATTCACCATGTGATGGCCCGCACCGTGAAGGACATTTTCTGTCGGTTCAAAACACTCCAGGGATTTCAGGTGAAACGCAAGGGCGGGTGGGACACCCATGGACTTCCTGTCGAACTTCAAGTGGAGAAAGAACTGGGGATCACGAAGGACGACATTGGCCGGAAAATCAGCATTGAGGATTACAATCGGAAATGCCGCGAGACGGTGATGAAGTACAAGGACCAGTGGGATGACCTCACCATGAAGATGGGATATTGGGTGGACCTTCAGCATCCGTACATCACCTACAACAACGAATACATTGAGACGCTCTGGTGGATACTGAAACAGTTCCACAGCAAGGGACTCCTCTACAAGGGGTTTACCATACAGCCTTATTCGCCGTCCGACGGCACGGGACTGAGTTCACACGAGTTGAACCAGCCTGGATGCTACAAGGATGTGAAGGACACATCGGTTGTGGCTCAGTTTAAGGTAGAGAAGAATGCAAAATCAGATTTTCTTTTTGGGAACGCTAAGGGCGATGTCTTCATCCTTGCCTGGACCACCACACCCTGGACGTTGCCCTCAAACACGGCCCTCGCGGTGGGAGAGAAGATTCGATACGCCCAGTTGAACACTTTCAATCCATATACTTTTAAACCGGTCAGTGTCATTTTAGCAAAGGACCTGGTTGGAAAATATTTTTCTGAAAAGAACAAGGATCTGAAGCTGGAAGATTACAAGCCCGGCGATAAAGCAATCCCCTTTGAAATCATCCGGGAATGCACGGGCCAGCAACTGACTGGATTGCAGTACGAGCAACTCATGCCTTACCTGCAGCCCATGTACTATGCAAACAAGGCATTCCGAGTGGTCATCGGGGATTTTGTCACCACCGAAGATGGAACCGGTGTAGTACACACATCCCCCACATTTGGCGCCGATGATTTCCGTGTTGCAAAACAAAACGGAATTCCGCCTCTTACGCTGAAGGACGAGGCGGACAATGAAGTTCCCACCGTGGACAAGAAGGGAAAATTCGTCTCCCAGATTGGCAAGAAATTACAGGAAGGTGTAACGCTCTACAAGATCAAGACACACAAGCCACTGGGAGAAAATGACTTCTATGTAAAGAATTACACGGATGAGGATGAAAGTCATCCGGACTACAAGACCACCGACGTCATCATCTCCATCATCCTGAAGGAAGAAAACAAGGCTTTCCGGGTTGAGAAATTTGAGCATACTTACCCGCACTCCTGGCGCACCGACAAACCCGTACTTTACTACCCGCTGGACGCCTGGTTCATCAAGACGACGGCCCTCAAGGACCGCATGGTCGAATTGAACAAGACCATCAACTGGAAGCCGGAATCTACCGGGACTGGCCGATTTGGCAACTGGCTTGAAAACCTGGTTGACTGGAACTTGTCCCGCTCAAGATATTGGGGAACACCGCTGCCGATCTGGAGAACGAAGGACGGCAAGGAAGAAATTTGTATTGGTTCCATAACGGAACTAGAAACTGAAATGGAGAGGGCCTCCGGTTTCAACATTCAACACTCGAATGTAAATTTTCAAACCCTCGACCTCCATCGTCCTTATGTGGATGAAATCGTGCTGGCAAGCCCTTCCGGTCAGCCGATGTACCGTGAGCCTGACCTGATTGACGTGTGGTTTGATTCTGGCGCCATGCCGTATGCCCAGTGGGGATTGAATGCGGATAAATTGAAAGCCGGGAATCCACAGCCCTTCAATGAAGGCTGGGAAGGAGCTTTTCCGGCTGACTACATCGCCGAGGGAGTAGACCAGACCCGAGGCTGGTTCTTCACCCTGCACGCCATCGCCGCAATGCTATTTGACAGTGTTGCTTTCAGGAACGTGATCTCCAATGGCCTGGTCCTGGACAAGGACGGCAACAAGATGTCAAAGCGGAAAGGCAATGTGGTTAACCCTTATGAGACGCTTGAGAAATTCGGCCCCGACGTGGTTCGGTGGTACATGATGGAGAATGCGCCGCCCTGGGACAACCTGAAATTTGACATGGATGGCCTGGTGGAAACGCAACGGCGCTTCTTCGGCACGCTGATGAATACCTATTCGTTCTTTGCCCTATATGCCAACATAGACGGCTTTGTCAAAGATGAGTCGAAGAATATGCTGTATGAGAAACTTTCGACCCTTGACCGCTGGATCATTTCCAAGTTGCAGACATTGATTGAAGAGGTTACCTCGGCGTATGACGACTATGAGCCCACCAAAGCGGCCCGCGCCATCCAGGATTTTGTCAATGATCACCTGTCCAACTGGTATGTGCGCCTGAACCGGAAACGATTCTGGCAGCCTACATTCAACACTTCCGATGGCGTCGTTTTGGCACTCACAGATGACAAACGCGCAGCTTACGAAACGCTTTACGAATGCCTCATGGTGGTGGGCCAGCTGATGTCGCCCATAGCTCCATTCTATTCTGATTTCCTTTACAAAAATCTCACCGATTCGATAAGGGATAAGGCAATCAAAAACAAGACACCACTCAGGCATGAGTCGATCCATCAGACAGACCTCGTGGTGGCAGAGAGGAACCGCCTGGATGCCGAACTGGTCATCTCCATGGAATATGCCCAGAAGATTTGTTCACTGGTCCATTCCATTCGAAAAAACAGCAAAATCAAGGTGCGGACACCATTGCAAAAAATATTACTCCCGGTTCTCGATGCCGAATTTGCCAATCGTGTCAAGGGGGTGGAGGAAATTATCAGATCTGAGGTCAATGTAAAGGGAATTGAATACATCGATGACGCTTCAGGGCTTTTGGTGAAGAGGGTAAAGCCGAACTTTGCCAAACTGGGTAAGCAATATGGTCCCAGGATGAAGGAAGTTTCAGCCGTTATCAATTCGCTGTCAAAGGAGGAGATCAATACCCTTGATAAGCGGGGGTCATTGCACAAAGGGGATTTTGACCTTGTTGTTGAAGATGTCATTATTAGTTCCGAGGACATTCCGGGCTGGGCGGTTGCAAGCGACGGAAGCATCACGGTTGCCCTTGATATTACCATCACCGAAAGCCTCAAGAAGGAAGGGATCGCCCGCGACTTTGTGAACCGGGTACAAAACCTCCGGAAGGAGATGGGTATGGAGGTGCTGGACAAAATTGCCATTGAGATAGAGAACGGCCAGTCAAAGGGAACGCCTGCTCAATTTGCGGTTGATGCCTTGCAGGAGTTTAGCGACTACATCCGTATGGAAACACAGGCCCTCAGCCTCGAATCAAAAGAAAAAGTCGAAAACGGAACTGAAGTGGACATGGATGAGTTTGTATTGAAAGTTAGAATAAGCCTGAAAAAATAGAACAAAGCGCCCAAAAGGCCGTTTTGCGTGAACGAACAAGAATGAAAATCTACAAGTACTATCTGATCGCATTGGCCGTCATCCTGGCAGACCATGGCAGTAAACTCCTGGTTCATAATTTCATGTACATCCACCAGGAGATAAATGTCCTCGGCGAGTGGTTCAAGCTACACTACCTGTTAAATCCCGGGATGGCCTTTGGAATCAGGTGGGAGAATGAGTTTGGTAAACTGGCACTGACATTGTTTCGCGTAGTGGCCATGGTTGGCATCGCCTGGTACCTGTACAAGTCGGCCACCCGCAAGGCCCACGCTGGGTTCCTGGTTTGTTTGTCTCTTATCCTGGGTGGAGCCGTCGGAAACGTCATCGACAGCATCTTTTATGGAGTGCTGCTCCACAATGCTCCATACAATTCTCCATCACCCTGGTTTCATGGACAGGTCATTGATATGCTGTTTTTCCCGATGTTTGAATTTTACTGGCCTGCGTGGGTGCCGTTCCTTGGAGGTGAATATTTTCTTTTTTTCAGTCCTGTGTTCAACATCGCTGACTCTTCGATATTCCTTGGGGTGGCCTCCATCCTGGTATTTCAAAAGAAGTTTTTCAAGGAGAAATTCTTTGACGAGCCTTCTTCTGACTCTGGACTGTCCGAAAATACGGTAACCGTTTCTCCAAATACTGCGGGCGATCAGGAAACTTCTGTCACGACGCAACCCCCGTCTTCGGGATTATAAAAATGGCAGAGCAGCTGATTATTTCGTCTTCAACAGACAAGCAGGAACGATACAAGGCCCTGATTCCACAGATCAAAGGCCTGATCGAAGGGGAGCCGGATGTTGTTGCCAATCTCTCCAACATCGCGGCGGCACTGAAGCAGACCATGAATTTTTTCTGGGTTGGTTTTTACCTGGTGAAAGGGAATCAGCTTGTGTTAGGGCCATTCCAGGGGCCGATAGCCTGCACCCGTATTGCGATGGGCAAGGGCGTTTGTGGTACGAGCTGGAAGGAAAAGCGGACGATCGTCGTTCCTGATGTGGATCAATTTCCCGGCCACATTGCCTGCAGCAGTGATTCAAAATCAGAAATGGTGTTGCCCGCTTTGAAGGGGGGCGAAGTAGCCCTGGTGCTTGATGTGGACAGCAGTGTGCTCAATGATTTTGATGCTGTTGACGAGCATTACCTCGGGCAGGTCATGAAACTCATTGAGCGTTTCGTCTGAAATTATTTCAAGGCAGTCGCCCAGTCGTTCAGGGCCTTTGTCTGTTCGGGTGTCAGCCTGGCCTCGGTATGCATAATGGCGTAAGTCTTTAATGGCATTTCTCCTTCAGAAACCTCATCGCCAATTTCTTCAAATTTATGTTTGGCCCTTTTCTCCGTATAGGTTCCGAACTCTGAAAAATTCAATTCTTTCTTAGCGTCATCGACATGCTTCTGCAGCCACCAGCCTATCGGCTGAATGTTGCTATACCAAGGGTACGTTGTGTTGTTGCTGTGGCAGTTGTAGCATGATGTTTTCAGGATGACCTGAATCCCTTCGGGAACAGGATAGGCCGCACTGATGTCGTTTGGACTGGCCGCGTTGGATTCGTTGCGGCCAGGCCGTATGAATTGGATAATCACCAGAACGGCAACCAGCCCAAAGAGTATTTTCCTTTTCATGGAGAATTTGATTTGTGCCTAAAGTTATGAAAGGGCGGCTAATTGAGCTGAGTGAGGTCTTTATATTTTATTACCTTTGCAAAACCCCTATCGTGCGTGGTAAGGAAATTCTTCCCGCTTGACAAGAACTACCTGCTCGAAGCATCTCAGCTTCGGTTGCAGGAAAGTCTTCTCCTCGAACTGACGGAGAAGGCAAAGACCATCTATCAATGGTGTCACAATCCGCTGGGGCTTAACGATGCCTTCAGTGAGAAAATAGCTTCCTTCAGCCCACAAAACCTTCAGCCGTTATATTCATTTTACCAAAACCTGGCGGGCATCTACCGTTACAAGTATGGTGAAAACCAGCTTGCCTTTTTATGGGATGGAAAGGACCACCAGGAGAAATACCAGGAAGACTGGTCAAGTGCCTTTCAGGAGTGGACAGACCGCCTTTGTACAAGGCCTCAGTTCGTGCAGGCCGTTCTCGATCTCACTGTTTTCTTGCCTGAGAATCTGTCAGCCCAACTGGCTGAAAACAGGATGAATGCTGTTATGCTCGACTTTTTTGAAGTCAAAATCCACAAAAGCAAAGGCATTGTCAAGATGAAGGTGGCCTGACGAGGTTTGGATTCTAGGTTGAAATTACTAATTTGATCAGCCTTAAACTTATCCCTTATGCACCCCAGACAAATCTTTGTTCTTTGCGCTGTCCTAAGCACGGCCCTGCTCATCTTCTGGGCCTACTTCTGGATTGGAGCGCTCTTTGGATTCCTGATAGCGGGACCAATTATTTTTATGGGAATTCAGGACATGGTTCAGACGCGTCAGTCCGTCAAGCATAACTTTCCGGTCATTGGCAGACTTCGTTACTTTTTTGAGTTGATTCGCCCCGAGATCCAGCAATATTTTGTTGAGTCTGACACGGATGGCACCCCAATTAACCGCAATGATCGCTCCGTTATCTATCAACGTTCAAAAAAGCAAATTGACACGACGCCCTTTGGTACACAACTCAACGTATATGCTGAGGGATATGAGTGGATGACACACTCTATTAAACCGCTTGATTTTCATACCATGGAGCACAATCCCCGTGTTCGCTTTGGCGGCAAGGACTGCAAGCAACCCTATGACATGAGCGTACTCAACATCTCAGCCATGAGTTTCGGATCACTGAGTTCCAATGCAATAGAGTCGCTCAACCTGGGAGGAAAAATTGGCGGGTTTGCTCATAACACGGGCGAAGGAGGACTGAGCCCTTATCACCTGAAGAACGGCGGAGATATCATCTGGCAGATTGGAACAGGGTATTTTGGAGCGCGTACCGAGGACGGTAAGTTTTCTGATGAAGCGTTCAGGAAGAATGCCACCCTGCCAAATGTAAAGATGATTGAGATCAAGCTCTCCCAGGGAGCGAAGCCTGGCCACGGTGGGATCCTGCCAGCGGCCAAGAACACCCCGGAGATTGCTGCTATCCGTTTAGTGAAGGCGGGAACAACGGTCTACTCTCCTCCGTTTCATAGCGCATTCGGCACCCCCATTGAGTTGATCACGTTTGTGCAAAGGTTGCGGGAGTTGTCCGGCGGAAAGCCTGTCGGCTTTAAGCTTTGTGTAGGCAGGGTCGCTGAATTTCTCAGCCTTTGCAAGGCGATGGTCCAGCTGAGCACTTATCCGGATTTCATCACCATCGACGGCGGCGAAGGCGGTACTGGCGCAGCTCCTCCTGAGTTTTCAAATTTTGTTGGAATGCCTATGCTGGATGCACTTGCCGTTGCGGATAATGCGTTGCGGGGTTTTGGCATCAGAAATGAAATGAAATTGATTGCATCCGGAAAAGTATTTACGGGTTTTCACATCGTAAGGGCCATGGCACTTGGAGCGGATACCTGCAACAGCGCCCGCGGCATGATGATGGCTATCGGTTGCATCCAGGCGCTCAAGTGCAATACCAATCATTGCCCAACCGGGGTTGCCACACAGGACAAGGGCCTCATGAAAGGCCTGAACATTGAAGATAAAAAAATGCGCGTTGCGAATTTTCATAAAAACACGGTGGAAAGTTTTGTGGAGCTTATGGCCGCCTCCGGCATCGACCACCCGGATAAATTGAACCGTACGCATGTTTACCGGCGCGTATTCATGAACCTGGTGAAAACGTACGAAGATATTTACCCCACCATTCCGGAAGGATGCCTGCTGGAAGGGGGAGACATTCCCTTCGACCTGGAGGGGTACATGAAGCATGCTTCCGCAGAAAGTTTTGAAGTCAACCGGTAGCGGGATATGATCTGTTTGGCAGAGTACAACAATCATGGTTGAAAGATTTGGAATCGAAGGCGTGTATGTGGTACATGCAAAGTATGGCTATGAGCTTCATGAGGCCCGAATCAGAGAGTTATTCCCCAGTCAGGGTCTGCCCTTTGAATTCGTAACCGATGGTGATCCATCGCTCTTCACACCGGAATTGATCAACAGGTACTTCCGCCCGGATATTCGTTCTCTGATGCCCGACGGCATCGTCTCCTGCACACTCAACCACATGTTCAGTTATATGAAAATGGTGGAGAGGCGCAATAAGTATGCTTTGGTGTTTGAGAATGATCCATTCTTTATTGGTGATTTTGAAAAACAGATTGAAGCAATTGCGCTGGAGGCGGATATGCTGCCGCCAGGGTTCATTATTTCACTGGAGAATACTTCCCTGGAGTTTCCGCCCATAGTGGATCGGAGAGAAGGAAAACTTTTGTACCAGGCTGTTCGGGGAAGATGTGCCGGTGCCTACATGATCGACCTCCGGGCAGCAGAGCGAATCCTTGATAACCTGAAGACCAACAGGTGCGGCCAGGTAATCGATTGGTGGCACAATACGCTTATCAGGGACGGCGTGGTGAGGATGTATTGGGCGCATCCTCCCCTCGTGGAGCAGGGATCACACAATGGGCTGATGAGTTCAACCATTTCAACCAAGGGCAAGAACCTCGTTCGTCGCTTGAGGTGGCTGTCTCAGAAATATTACAAAATGCACATCGGTCCCTGGCTGAGAATCGGTGGCTGATAATCAATGGGAGTGTTTTAGTGCAGGAGGCAGGAATCCGTTGCTCTTCAGGTCGTTTTCAGAAAGGCTGATCACGTTTACATCGAGGTGAATGGGCTTCAGCGGCATATCGGTTGAATCCCGCTCCACAGAAACAATCGCATCGATCACGTCCATTCCTTTGAAGACCTGGCCAAAAACCGTGTAGTGCCCATCCAGCCGCTTCAGACCTTCCTTGTTCTGAACAATGTAGAACTGGCAGCCTGCTGATAATTCCTCCGGGTTGTTGTCACGTCCGGCTCCAACGGCTCCGTATACGTGTCGGATGGAGTCGCTGAATTCAGGTTTGAGCAGGTAGGGCGAATCTGAAAAGCCTTCCGGCGTGTCGGGACATCCTCCCTGTGCAACAAAATTCGGGATGACGCGGTTGAACGTCAGGGAATCCCAATAATCGGATTCAGCCAACTTGATGAAACTCTCACGGTGGCGGGGCGTTTCGTCATAGAGCCAGAAAAGGATTTCCCCCATTTCTGTTTTAATCTGCCCCACCTGGTACACCTTTTCTTCCCTCTTGGTGGAACAGGCCAGCAACAGGATGCCAAGGCTGAGTAATCCGATCTTGTTCATATTGACTGTATTATGATTAAAGGCTGCGGTTGCGTCTTGATTCAATCTCCAGCGAAACCAATCGGGTAATCATGATGGCAGGAAACAATTGGCCGGTCAGACCTTCCACCATCACGAGTGATTTGGCGGCAAGGTTAAGGGGAATAATGTCGCCATAACCCAGGGTGGTGAGTGTAACGTAGCTGAAATACAGAAACCGGACCTGAAAGGGCTCTCCCGGAACTTGAAAGGACGGAAAAATGAATGAGTTTGGATCAAAAAGAAAGATAAGACGGAATGCATCAGACCAAATCCATCCGATGAGCAGGTATACCGCAATAGCCCCCTGAATCCGATGAAAGCTTACGTGGCCCCCCTGGAAAATACGCCAGACAACAAGCAGGGCCAGTGTGCTTAGGAAAATAATGGATAGACTGATATCAATCGTTTCAACCGCGAAGGAACTACTGAACAGGTGAAGCCAATGTACAATAAACGTGATGGTGGCTAAAGCGACGATGGTAACCTTGAAATGGGCCCGAACAGAAACAGCAAATACGCCTGATACGAGGATCATGGAAAAAATGACGGCATTAAGAACATCCCCAACCAAGGAGAGCTTAAAGGGCAGAAGAACGAATACATCAATGACCAGATAAGCCAACAATGCGGTCAGGCTGTGATCGGCCGTCCAGAATTCAGCATTTTTCTTAAGTAGTGCCCTGATCACTGTCAGTGGAATATTTCAAACTCAACATATCCTTTTTGCGGCCCTTCAACAATGACAAATGTCATGACTTTGGCTCGTGCCGGACCATGCCTGCACCAATCAATAAATCGATTGAGGTTGTCCTCTTCGGCCTCTGCCTCAATGTAAACTCCACCGTCCGGTTCATTTCTAACAAGGCCATTGACATGCAGTTGATCAGCCATTGTTTTGGTGGAGGCGCGGAAAAACACGCCTTGAACTTTTCCGCCAATCCTGATGCTCACCGATTTGTTCATTCACTCCGGTTTCAATGCCAGCAGCCTCATTAGAAAATATAGTCCGTGTTCAAAAATTCCGATTCACGGTTTTTCAGGATGCTTCCGACAATCAGTTTATTTTCCGGTGTAGACTTAGCTGCCACCAGCGTGCGGATGGAAAACACCCGCAAGGCGTCACGCACGGAAAGCGTGCCTTCTGCAGAATCCTTTCTTCCATTGAATGGAAAGGAGTCAGGGCCACGCTGGCATTGTGTATTGATGTTGATGCGGCCCACCTGGCTGGCAAAGGCGTCAATGAGGCGTCCAATGCGCCGTGAGTCCTTTCCAAAAATGCTGAGCTGCTGGCCAAAGGTGGAGTTGACAACATACCGTATCGGCTCATCATCAGTCTCGAAAGGCACAATGGGTATGATCGGGCCAAATTGCTCCTCTGAATATATCTTCATTTTTTCATTAATAGGATAGAGCACTGCAGGATAAAAGAAAGTGTGCAGAACAGTGCCCCCGTTTGGATTCATGACTTTGGCACCATGAACCATGGCGTCAGCGACCAGGCTTTTCAGAAAATCCGTCTTGCCGGGTTCCGGGAGCGGCGTCAAATTCACACCTGGCTCCCATGGCATTCCGGGTTTAAGCTTTGCGATCCCTTCACAAAGTTTTTTGATGAACTGATCAAGGATGCTGCGATGCACAAATAGGATTTTGAGGGCGGTGCAGCGCTGGCCATTAAACGACAGTGTGCCGGTCACGCATTCAGACACGGCGTTGTCCAAATCGGCGTCCGGGAGAATGATCGCAGGATTTTTTGCGTCCAGGCCCAGGATGGCCTTCAGCCGGTGGGGCTTGGGATGGAGCCTTTTGAGATCGTTGGCTCCTTTGTTAGTACCAATGAAAGCAAATACGTCGACTTTTCCGGACTCCATGAGCGCCCCAACTGTTTCCCGGCCCTTGCCATAAATAATGTTAATGACGCCTGAAGGAAAGCAATCACGGAACGCTTCGAGCAGGGGTCGTATTAAAAGTACGCCGAACTTGGCGGGCTTGAAGACCACCGTGTTGCCCATGATCAGCGCGGGGAACAGGGTGGTGAAGGTTTCATTGAGTGGATAGTTGAACGGCCCCATGCAAAGCGCAACACCAAACGGCACACGCCTGACCTGCCCCATGATGCCTTGGTCCTGGACAAACTTGGCAGAGCTTCTGTCCAGTTCCTTCAGGGCCTCAACCGTGTCCACCAGGTAATCACAGGTGCGGTCAAATTCTTTTTCGGCGTCTTTCAGCGACTTGCCTATTTCCCACATGAGGAGGTTTACAACGATTGTTCGCTGTGCCCGCATCCTGACCAGGAACCTTTCAACATGTTCTATTCTCATGGACACGGTCATCAACGGCCACACACCGTGACCGAGGTCATATGCGGCCATTGCTGCATCCAGGGCGAGCATCGCCTCGCGGGAAGTCAGTAAGGGAGTACTCCCAATATTTTTCTGTTCGTGCTTGTCGCCTCTTTTGATGAATATGGGACTCATCACCGGATTCTGATCGCCTTGCCAAAGGCGCAATTCCCCATTGATCAGGTATTCACGCTGTTCAATGAATCCAGGAAGATTGGCGGCTGAGGGGATGGATTCTTCTTTGGGAAAAAGATCATTCAGAAATTCACTCATCGTTCAGTGGGTTTTAATTTGATAGGCCGGGATGCAGGATCATTATCTGAACGCAGCATACCATGCCAGGGGCTCATGGCTCGTACGAAGTTAGTAAACTCCAATGGTCTCAGTGGCGTATGCCGCAAATCTTGCAATACTTGCGCTTGCCAATGGGCTTGATTTTCGGGGGTTTTTTATGACCAAAATACGGCGGACGCATTTTGTCTGCGGCCTCGCCACGTTCCAGGGATTTCTCCCGCTTTTCCCGTTCTCTCCAGTTCCGCTCCATCCGCTCGTTGTATTCGTTCTTCGCGTCGTAGGTTACGGTCTTCCTGGCCTTTTTTTCTTTTCGTGGGCCGTAGTATTTGACAGGATTAACAGGCTGAAGCGTAGTCGGAAAATTCTTGTCTGACGGCGAGTCCGTGCCCTTGGACTGACCCTTTACCTGCGCGACAGGAGCTGCCAACACCATGAAGGTTAAAAGGAGCACGATAAGCTTCATGGCGCAAAGCTAAGAATGATTAACGCCAAATTGGCTTCACTTGCGGTCAATAATTTAATGCCGGATCCCGCATTCCGTACAATACCGCATTTTGAAGTAGGGATGGCGCCTGGGTATCCGTTTGTGGCCAAAATGCCGCGAGTCCGAGAATTGATCCCTGTGCAGTTTTCTCAGGATTTTCTGTTTTTCCCGGGCAGCTTTCTCCACGCGCTTGTAGAATTCAAATTGCGCCGTATGCCGGACTTTTGCTTTGTGGAGTTTGGGGGTGGTAGCCCTTCCGGGAGCATAATGAGATTGCTTTCTACCGGGTCCCAGTGAGTTAGGACCAACGGTCTGGGCCAGGGAGGACAATGATAAAGCCAACAGGCAGATGAGACATGACGCCTTTAGTAATTGCATAGTGTGGACAGAACGCCTACACCAGCCGATTATTTTGTCACGTTGGGATATTCAAACGCATCAGCTGGACTTCGCCTGCAACATGCTCTGCTGCCTGCGGTAGAGCCATGGGGGAACTGGATGCTCTTCTGACCAAAGTCCCCTCCCCTGGGTCTTGGCACGTTCCTTCAATTCCTCGAGGTCGGCAACCTGTTCGGTAGTCCACGCCAGCCCCGCTTTCACCAATTCCTGTCTGGGATCGGGCACGCCTTCAACATGAATTACCCCAATGCGATTGCCCAGCCTGTCTTTGCCCTTAATCTCAATGTTGACGGATTTGTTTAACATGAGGTTTTCGAGAAGCTTCTTGGCCTGATCCGCGAAATGCTGACCTGGATCGGGACTATCAATACCCTGCAACAATACTTTGATAGTATCTTTTTCGACGGTCAGAATCTCAATGGTGTTTCCGTCAATGACCGAAACGATCTTGCCTTTGATTTCTTCTCCGGCCAAGCCGATCAGGGAACCGCAACAGAATAAGGAAACGAAAAGAAGGACCTTCATGAATGATTAATGGTGGTTGGGAACAAATTTTATACTCTTGAATTGAAGAATTTAGGGCATCTGAGACCGCTACTGGCACAGGTAAGGTTTTGGGCGGAATTGAATAAAAAAACCTCCGTTAACTTGAGATAAACTCCCATAGGGCCCTTGTCATGAGAATGAGGAGAACTACCACCAGCAGTATGCCAAAAATCCTGGCGCGGTGCAGATAGAATTTCATGGGGAACAATTTCATGGCCATGCATTTATGCCATTAATGCGTGATTGAGCAGAAATTCAATGACAATTTGGGCCTCCAGGCCGTTGAGTGCCCGACATGAAGCGCCAATGTGCTTTTCATGTCGTTTGGCGTATGGTTACCTTTTTCCAGTCGGAGGTCTAGAGGTGGATCACCTCCCCATAGGCAGCGGCAGCGGCCTCCATGATGGCCTCGCTCATGGTAGGGTGAGGATGAATGGTTTTGATGATTTCGTGACCGGTTGTCTCCAGTTTGCGGGCTGCCACTACTTCGGCAATCATTTCGGTCACATTGTGGCCGATCATGTGCGCGCCGAGAAATTCTCCGTACTTGGCATCAAAGATCAGTTTGACAAAGCCATCAGATGCTCCCGCAGCTTTCGCTTTTCCGGATGCTGTGAATGGGAACTTTCCAACTTTGATTTCGTACCCTGCCTTCTTCGCGCCTTCCTCCGTGTATCCCACCGAAGCAATTTCCGGTGAACAATAGGTACAGCCCGGGATATTGTTGTAGTTGAGGGGCTCAGGTTTCTTGCCGGCGATGTTCTCCACGCAAATAATTCCCTCTGCCGAAGCGACATGTGCCAGTGCGGGGCCGCGGGTAATGTCACCAATGGCATAAACGCCGGCAACATTCGTCTTGCCAAAATCGTCGACGATTACTTTTCCCTTGTCTGTCTTAACGCCCACGTCCTCCAACCCGATATTTTCCAGGTTGGTCGCGATACCGATCGCAGACAAAACAATGTCTGTTTCAATTTTTATTTCACCCGCTGGAGTCTTGACGGTTGAAACGCAGCCTTTACCAGTCGTATCAACATGAGTCACCTCCGAGTTTGTATAGATGGTCATGCCGGCCTTCTTGAAGGAACGCTCCAATTGTCTGGAAACCTCCTCGTCTTCAACGGGTACCATTCTGGGCAGGAATTCCACGATCGTGACTTCCGTACCAATGGTGCTGTAGAAGTATGCGAACTCAACCCCGATCGCGCCGGAGCCAACGACAAGAAGCTTGTGCGGCCGTTGCGGCAGCACCATGGCTTCGCGGTAGCTGATGATTTTTTTGCCATCAATTTTCATGGAAGGCAGTTCGCGTGAACGGCCCCCGGTAGCAACGATAATGTGCTTTGCCTCGTAATCTGTTTTCTTGCCGGCGCTGTCGGTTACTTCAACTTTGCCACCTTTCTTGAGTTTGCCGTAACCGGTGATATGATCGATCTTGTTTTTTCTGAAAAGAAACTGAACACCCTTACTCATGCCTGCGGCCACATCCCTGGAGCGCTTGACCATGCTGGCCATGTCGGGGGCCGCATCCTTCACATTGATTCCGTAATCAGCAGCATGCTGTATGTACTCAAAAACATTAGCGCTTTTTAACAGGGCTTTAGTGGGGATGCATCCCCAGTTCAGGCAAATGCCGCCCAACTCAGCCTTCTCTATCACGCCAACCTTCATTCCCAGCTGTGATGCCCGGATAGCGGCCACGTATCCGCCGGGGCCGGAACCAATAACAATCAAGTCGTAATTTGCCATGAGATTATCGTTAAGTTGGGGTCAAAGATATGCCCCAGAATCATTAAATGAAAAATAGTATTTTTACCTTCTATCCTCCATTATAATTCTTTCCGAAAAATGAAATTGCTGCAAAACAAAACCGCCCTGATCACAGGAGCATCCAAAGGAATAGGCCGGTCCATCGCCATCAAATTTGCTGAACAAGGTGCCAATGTGGCTTTTACCTACCTGTCAAGCGTGGAGCAAGGCCAGGCGCTCGAAGCCGAACTGAGCGCCAAAGGGATAAAGGCCAAAGGCTATCGCTCAGACGCCTCGGATTTTGCCCATGCAGATAAGCTTATCAGCGATGTGGTTCTTGAATTTGGTTCCCTTGACATCCTGGTCAACAACGCTGGAATTACCATGGATAATCTCCTGTTGCGCATGACAGAGGAGATGTGGGACAAGATTATGAACGTAAACCTGAAGTCATGCTTCAATACAGTGAAGGCGGCCTGCAAGCCCATGATGAAGCAAAAGGGTGGCTCCATTATTAATATGACTTCCGTTGTTGGTCTGAAAGGAAACGCAGGCCAATCCAACTATGCCGCTTCAAAGGCCGGCATCATCGGCTTCACCAAGTCGGTGGCGCTTGAGCTGGGGTCTCGCGGGATCCGCTCCAATGCTGTGGCGCCGGGATTTATCGAAACGGAGATGACCGGGAAGCTGGATGAAAAAACCGTTCAAACCTGGCGCGATGCCATTCCCCTGAGAAGAGGAGGTAAACCTGAAGATGTGGCGGATGCCTGTGTATTCCTGGCTTCTGATATGTCGGCATACATTACCGGGCAGGTCATCCAGGTGGATGGTGGTATGCTCACCTGATGCAAGGAAAGGTTCATTGACGAGGATTTATTGCTTCTGAATTGCGCGTGCCTTAAGTTGACAGGATGGCAACAGAAACCGAACGGATTGTAAGGCTTCTTGAGAAGACCTTTGACAAGCACCCCTGGTACGGCCCATCCCTCATGGATGTCCTGACCATTGATTCAAACTCAGCGGCATTGCGTGTGGGGAAGGGGCATAGCATCATCGAGCTTGTCAGGCACATGACTTGCTGGAGAATATTTGCAGCGAAAAGACTGCAAGGGGATGACACCTTTGAGGTGAGTACTGCCATGAATTTTCCGGAAAAAGGTAACTGGGAGGAGGCTTTACAGGATCTGCGCGATAGCCAGTCGGTATTGGTTGAAGCTGCCAGAAATTTTCCTGAAGACCGCCTGGGCGAATTGGTCCCGGGCAAAACCCAAAAGCACACCTACTATGCATTGCTCAACGGCATCGTACACCACGATATTTACCACCTGGGTCAAATAGTATACATAAGCAAGTCGTTGACTTGAAATTGGGTTAATGGAAATCCAGGGGTACTAACGCTTGTGAGGAAAGCGAGTTTTTTAACAACTTTTTAACTCGTGGTTTGGAAACTCTACCAAACTGGTATACGTTTGTGATATCAGATCGATGAAGCACTTCTGCCCAATCGATTTATAAAGAAGCGTGGAGAGAAAGGCTCTATGAAGCGCTAGCAACCCCGTCCTGGGAGAAATCAGGACTGAAAGGTGCTAAATCCTGCCACTGAGAAGGTCTTGGTGGAAATATAAACCGGTTAGAACAATGAAAAATCTGTCAACCATCCAACAAAGAAAGGCCCCCGGGTCTTCGGCTTCATTAGCCCCTGTTCAACATTCCATTCGAATGAGCATGCCACACATACGTCCCTCACCAGGCCTCATGTGTTGTTGCTGCTGGTAAACGATAGCACCTATATCGTTTAGTGCCTCACAGCCGCGACAAACAGTCGCAGCGTATTCCAGTGCTTTCCGTAAAAACATTTAAAACCATAATCACCAAATACCATGTCAAATCTACGTTTTGAAACACTTCAGTTGCATGCCGGACAAGAACCAGATCCGACCACCGGGTCGCGCGCTGTCCCGATCTATCAGACAACATCTTATGTATTCAAGAACTCCGACCACGGCGCGAACCTCTTTGCCCTGAAGGAATTCGGAAACATTTATACACGCCTGATGAACCCCACCACCGACGTTTTTGAAAAACGCGTGGCTGCCCTGGAAGGAGGCGTGGCCGCACTGGCCGTCGGTTCAGGTCAGGCTGCACAATTCATTGCGCTCAACAACATCCTCCAGGCCGGGGATAATTTTGTTTCCACCTCCTTTCTCTACGGAGGAACCTATAACCAGTTCAAAGTTGCGTTCAAGCGGCTGGGGATTGATGTCCGGTTCGCTGAGGGCGATAAGGTTGAGTCATTTGAAAAGCTGATCGATCAGCGAACCAAAGCCATTTATCTTGAAACGATCGGCAATCCTGGGTTTAACATTCCTGATTTCGAGGCCATTGCGGCCCTGGCCAGGAAGCATGATCTCCCCCTGATTGTTGACAATACTTTTGGCGCTGCAGGATATTTGTTCCGTCCAATCGAACATGGAGCCAACATTGTGGTTGAGTCAGCTACCAAATGGATTGGCGGCCATGGTACATCCATCGGCGGCGTCATTGTGGATGGCGGAAATTACAACTGGGGGAACGGCAAATTTTCTCAATTCACCGAGCCGAGCGAAGGCTATCATGGTCTGAAGTTCTGGGATGTGTTTGGCGAAAGCAATCCCCTTGGTCTGCCCAACATTGCGTTCATTATTCGCGCCCGCGTCGAAGGACTGCGCGACTTCGGTCCTGCCATCAGCCCGTTTAACTCTTTCCTGCTAATCCAGGGGCTGGAAACCCTGTCCCTTCGTGTGCAGCGCTCCGTAGACAATGCGTTGGAGCTGGCCAAATGGCTGGACACGCATCCCAACGTAGAGACTGTAAACTACCCGGGCCTGCCGTCCAGTACTTACCACCGGCTTGCGAAGAAATACCTTCGCAATGGTTTTGGTGCGGTCCTTTCATTCACCTTGAATGGGACGAAAGAACATACCAAAAAGCTGGTGGACAATCTGAAGCTGGTGAGTCACCTGGCGAACGTAGGCGATGCAAAAACCCTGATCATTCAGCCATCGGCCACTACCCATCAGCAGTTGACGGATGAAGAACAAATCGCATCAGGTGTTCTCCCTACCTTGCTGAGGGTATCCGTGGGCATAGAACACATTGACGACATTAAGGCTGACTTTCAGCAAGCTTTTGAAAAAGTTTTTGAAAAGGAGTTGTTGGAAAGGTAAAGGAAGGGCAGCGCATGAAGCAGGATCACATTTTTCATTATGAGCAGGAGTTTGGCCTGGAAGCAGGGGGAACCATCCCGGCTTTCCAGCTGAAATACACAACACTGGGACGGCTGAATGAAGACCGGTCTAACGTGGTGTGGGTCATTCATGCCCTGACAGGAAATTCAGACGTTACGACCTGGTGGCCCGATTTGTTTCAAAGGGGCGGGCCGTATGATCCTGCGAAATATTTTATCCTCTGCGCCAATACGCTCGGAGGGTGTTATGGATCGACGGGGCCCTTGTCTGTCAACCCCGGTTCGGGCAGGCCGTACTTTCATGACTTTCCGGTGATTACCAACCGCGATATCGTACATGCCTTTGATCTTCTGAGAAGGGAACTTGGATTGAGAAAAGTCCATACGGTCATCGGCAGTTCACTGGGTGGGCAACAGGCGTTGGAGTGGGCGATCCGGGAACCGGAAGTTTTTGAACACCTCGTCCTTATCGCCAGCAATGCACGTCATTCCGCCTGGGGAATCGCTTTCAACGAGGCCCAGCGTATGGCGATTGAAGCGGATTCGTCCTGGAGGGAAAATGACGTCAGGGCCGGGACCAGCGGGTTGAAAGCCGCAAGGGCCATAGCCATGCTTTCGTATCGGAGCTACGCAGGGTTTGTGGAGCGTCAGTCGGAAAAATCATCTGACAAGTTCAACGGCTTTCGGGCTGCATCCTACCAGCAGTACCAGGGTAAGAAACTGGCCGACCGGTTCAATGCTTATACCTACTGGGTTCTTTCCAGCGCGATGGATAGTCATGATGCCTCCCGGGGCAGGGATGAAATGGAATCGGTCCTTCGGAGCATAAACGTGAGAACACTGGTGATTGGAATCCAGAGCGATATTCTGTTCCCCGTTTCAGAGCAGCAGTACTTAGCAGAGTTGATTCCCTCCGCACAGTTGGAGATCATTCATTCCATTTATGGGCATGACGGGTTTCTGGTTGAGTTTGATCAGCTGAAATCAATTGTAAACAAGTTTTATCAAGGTAAACAGTCAACCGTACCAGTATGAGAAAGCATTTGAAATTGGGATTATTCGGATTTGGATGCGTAGGCCAGGGCCTATACCATGTGCTGCACGAAACGAAGGGAGTGAAGGCCGAGATCAAGAGAATTTGCATCAAAACGCCAGGCAAACCGCGGCCGCTGGGAAGCGATATGTTCACCCTTCGCAAGGAGGATATTCTGCTCGACCCGGAAATTGACGTGGTCGTGGAGCTGATTGATGACGCAGTTGCTGCGTTCGAAATTGTCAAGGCGGCGTTGCAACATGGCAAGGCCGTGGTCACGGCCAACAAGAAAATGCTGGCCGAAAACCTGCAGGAAATCTATGAACTGCAACAAAAGTATGGAAAGCCTGTCCTGTATGAGGGCTCCGTATGCGGAAGCATTCCCATCATACGCAACCTGGAGGAATACTATGACAATGACCTGATCAGCAGTGTGGAGGGTATTTTCAACGGGTCAACCAATTATATTCTCACCAAGGTTTTTGAAGAAAGGAAAAGTTACGATGACGCTTTGAAGCAGGCCCAGGCGCTGGGCTTTGCGGAAAGCAATCCTGACCTGGATGTGAAGGCTTTTGACCCGAAGTTCAAGCTCACGATTCTGATTGCGCATGCCTTTGGTGTATTTGTTAAGACAGAGGACGTCATCAATTTTGGGATCGACAGGATTTCGGCCGTTGACTTGAAATATGCGAAGGACCATGGCCTTACCATCAAGCTGGTTGCCAGGGCCTGCAAGGTTGGTGACCGCATCTATGGTCTTGTCGCCCCGCAGTTTGTTGAAAACATTCACCCGCTAAGTTCAGTGCGCAATGAATTTAATGCGGTTACGGTAGAGGGAGCCTTTGCTGAAAAGCAATTGTTTGTGGGAAAGGGTGCCGGTGGCTATCCAACCGGCTCAGCCGTCCTCTCTGACATATCCGCGCTTACCTATGATTATCAATATGAGTACAAGAAGTTCCACCAGGAGAACCATTTGACTTTCTCCAATGATGCCGCGGTTGAAGTGGTGGTCAGTTTTTCCGATGCCCGGCTGGTGACCGTCCGTGATTTTGTAAAGTTCAAGGGAGGCTTTCAGGGGCAGGGCCAGCAGAACATGCAAGGGCTGGTCAGGCTCGAAAAATTGCGGGAATGGTATGCGCAGGAGGGCGTTAATGTCATCCTGGCCCAGGGAGCATCTTTGGCGCCGGTCATACCGGTTGAAAAGGAAGCACTTACCTATGCCTGAGGGCCTGGATGGGCTTCTAATTTTTTTGTGGATAAACCCTGTTTTTGGGGGGACGTGAATATATTTGTAACCTAATTACGAAAATCTCATGCTCCCTATTATTTCCACATCGATCATAGCCTTTACAGTGGTCATTCTGCTACTGGTATTGCTTCTTCTTTTTGCACAGCGATACCTGGTGCAGTCGGGCCCCGTGAAAATCACCATCAACGGTGAAAAGGTAGTGACGGTGTCTGCCGGCAACTCCTTGCTTTCTACCCTCGCCAATGAGAAGATATTTCTTCCTTCTGCCTGCGGCGGCGGCGGCACTTGTGCCATGTGCAAGTGTGTTGTGGAGAGCGGCGGCGGTGATGTTCTCCCAACGGAGCTGGGTCACCTTTCCCGCATGGAGAAGAAGGAAAATGTCCGCCTGGGATGCCAGGTAAAAGTGAAGCAGGACCTTTCGATCCGTATCCCGGACGAAATCTTTGGAATCAAGAAGTGGGAGTGCGAAGTGGTCTCCAACTACAACGTCTCCACTTTCATTAAGGAATTTGTTGTAAAACTCCCTCCGGGAGAAACACTGAAGTTCGAAGCCGGCGGCTACATTCAGATTGACGTGCCTGTCGTAGCTGTGGACTTCAAGACCATGAGCATTGAGCCTCATCCTGACCTGGGGCACAAACCTGATGTGTTCCAGAGCGACTGGGACAAGTTCAAATTATGGGATCTGAAGATGAAAAATGAGGAACCCATTTTCAGGGCATACTCCATGGCCAACCACCCTGCTGAAGGAAATATTGTGATGCTGAACATACGGGTGGCTACACCCCCCTGGGACAGGCAGAACAACAAGTGGATGGATGTCAACCCTGGCATCTGTTCATCGTACGTATTTTCCAGGAAGCCCGGCGACAAGGTCACCATTTCCGGACCTTATGGGGAGTTCCACATCAACAAGACGCAACGGGAAATGATCTATGTCGGTGGTGGCGCCGGAATGGCACCGTTGAGAGCACAGATTTTTCACCTGTTTCATACAGAAAAGACCGGACGTAAGGTATCTTATTGGTATGGCGGACGATCGAAAAAGGAGCTGTTTTATACCGAGCACTTCCGGAACATCGAAAAGAATTTTCCGAATTTCAAGTTCTATATTGGCCTTTCCGAGCCCTTGCCGGATGATAACTGGAAAGTGAAGAAGAATCTTGATGACAGGGAGGCGGACGGATATACAGGGTTCATCCACAAGTGCCTGTTTGACAATTACCTCAAAGATCACCCTGCTCCGGAAGATGTAGAGTACTACCTGTGCGGGCCACCCATGATGAATGCCGCAGTTTTGAAGATGCTGGACGATATGGGGATACCAAAAGAGAACGTACGCTTCGACGACTTTGGGGGATAAGTGCAAAAAGATCATGACACCAAGAACCTTCCGGCTGCAGAAGCCGGAAGGTTTTTTTATGCCTGACGGAATCCAGTACCTGTTCATTACCCTGTCTTTGCTACCTTAGTATTTTGAGCGGAACCCAACCAAACTAGTTGCTGATGGACCTTACCCTGTTCTTTTCGCCCATTGATGAGTCGGTTTATGCGTCGATAAGCTCTCCTTCTTCCTTTCTGAAGAACATTAAGATCTATGGGGAAAAAATGCCGGAGTACAAGGGGGCCAACCTGGCCATTATCGGGTTGAATGAAACCCGGGGTGCGGGCCATCACGCAGGCAAAAGCAATGGACCGGATGAAATCAGGAGAAAATTGTACCAGTTAAAGAAAGGTACCGGCAGCTATCGGATTGTCGACCTGGGTAACCTGAATCCAGGCATAGACTTGGACGAATCCTTCGTTCGCTTAAGTGAAGTGTGCCGGATGTTGCTGGAAGACAATGTGCTCCCTGTGATTCTGGGAGGTTCACACGACCTGGACTACGGCCAGTATACAAGTTATGAGGGGTTTGAAAAACTGGTGAGCCTGCTCAACATCGATGCTTTTCTCGACCTCGAAGACAAGCAGGGGGCCTTACCCGACCGAAGGCACATCCACAAGATCCTGCTTCACGAACCCAATTACCTCCTGAGTTATACCCACCTCGCTTATCAAAGTTATCTAATAGACCCTTCTTCCATCAGCGTGCTGGAAAAGCTGTACTTCGAGGCTTTCCGAATCGGTCAAATGCGGACAAACCTTGCTGAGATGGAGCCTGCCATCCGGCAAGCCGATCTGATGTCATTTGATATTGCGGCCATCCGTTCAGCCGATGCACCGGGAAGCGACCGGGCCCAGCCTTTTGGCCTGAGTGGTGAAGACGCCTGTCAGATTTGCTGGTATGCCGGCATGAATGAGAAGCTAAGTTCCGTCGGGTTCTACGGCTACAGTCCTGACCTGGATGATGTGCACAAAAAGACAGCCTCTGTCATTGCCACCATGGCCTGGTACTTCATTGAGGGATTCTACCACCGCAAGCATGAGCAGGATTTCCGCAGCAATGACTTTACGAAATACACGGTGTCCATGCCGGTTGAGCCGGAGACGCTGACGTTTTATAAGAGCAAGTTTACCGAGCGATGGTGGATGGAGGTCCCAATGCCCTCCAAATCAACTTATTCCCGCAACAGCATTGTGCCCTGCAGCTATTCCGATTACCAGGCTGCAACCAAGGGTGATGTGCCGGACCGGTACATCACGGCCCTGTCAAAGTTGTAAAATGAAATGATTAAAGTTCTGCAATGACGGTGCGTCCGCCTTTGGTGACATCGCCCATGTTGACCCTCACCCTGGCGGTCAGAGGAAGATAGATATCCACGCGGGAGCCGAATTTGATGAAGCCGAACTCCTCACCCTGTTCCAGTGCGATTCCTTCCTTAACGTAACATTTTATTCTGCGCGCCAGTGCGCCGGCAATCTGCCGAAACAGAATTTCGGTTCCGTTTTTCATCCTGGCCACCACGGTTGTTCGCTCATTTTCCGTGCTGGATTTGGGATGCCATGCCACCAGGTACTTTCCCGGGTGATATTTGAAGTAGCTGACCGTCCCGCCCACAGGCATGCGATTGACATGAACATTGATGGGGGACATGAAGATGGAAATTTGCTTCCGCCGTGATTTCAGGTATTCGCCCTCTTCCGTTTCTTCAATCACCACAACTTTTCCGTCGGCAGGCGCCAGCACAAACTTTTCATTCCGCAAAACTCTGAATACAGGGCTTCTGAAAAATTGCAGGACTACCACATATAGCAACAGGCTGGCCGCCATTACCGCCCGCTGTGCGAGGTCGGCTTCTGGAAAAAGGTAAGCAACGGCCCAATTAATGATGAACAGAACGACCAATAAAACAAACAAAAGCGTTCTGCCTTCCTTATGGATGATCATATAATGGAATTATGGCGGGTTTGACCAAACCGCTGTGGCTAGTATCCTCCGCGGAACTTGTAGGTTTTGGCAACCTTGTCAATGGCAACCATGTAAGCCGCAATCCGCATGGAAACCTTGTACTCTGTCGCTACGCGGTACACATTGTCGAAGGCATCCTTCATGATCCGGTCGCTTCGGCGATTCACCCGCTCGGCTGTCCACTTGTAGCCAAGTCTGTTCTGCACCCACTCAAAATAGGAAACGGTCACGCCACCGGCATTTGCGAGAATGTCCGGTACAACGCTGATTCCTTTGTCATAGATGATGCTATCAGCCTTGGATGAGGTAGGACCATTGGCTCCTTCCACGATCAGTTTGGCCTGGATCTTTTTGGCATTGCTTACCGTAATCACATCCTCCGTGGCAGCGGGCACGAGCACGTCGACCGGAAGCGTCAGAATATCCTGGCCGCCTATTTTTTGTGCTTCAGCGTAACCATCGAGCGTACCGTTATTTCCATCACGGAATTTGACGGCATTGTCGATGTGGATTCCTGCCTCATTGTAATACGCACCGGACAGGTCGCTGATGGCCACTACCTTCAAACCCCTTTCTTCGAGGAGCCTGGCAGCCCACATGCCCACATTTCCAAATCCCTGTACAGCGCAGGTAGCATTGTACGGATTGATTTTCAATTTACCCATGGCGGCAAGGGTTGCCACCATCACTCCACGGCCGGTCGCCTCGGTTCTTCCCAATGATCCTCCCAACACAATCGGCTTTCCTGTAACGACAGCATTCACTGTCATACCCTGTGTGCGTGAGTACTCGTCCATCAGCCAGGCCATTTCCCTGGGTCCGGTACCCATGTCGGGAGCAGGAATATCTTTGTCTGCGCCAAAGATGTCAACCATCGACAAGGTATAGGCTCGCATGAGCCGCTCGACTTCACCGGCTGACATTTCACGGGGATTACATTTCACGCCGCCTTTTGCGCCGCCGTATGGAATATCCACCACAGCACACTTCCAGGTCATCCAGGCCGCGAGGGCCTTCACTTCATCAAGGTTCACTCCCGGATCAAAACGGATTCCTCCCTTCGACGGTCCGAGTATCGTTGAATGGATGACGCGGTAACCTTCAAATACCCGGATGCTTCCATCATCCATGGTTACCGGCAAAGACACGATCACTTGTCGTGCTGGCACCTTTAATACGTTGTATACTTGTTCTTCCAGTCCCAGGATTTGCGAAGCTGTCTGGAAACGAGACATCATAGCTTCAAAAGGGTTCTCTTTGTCTAGCAGTGGAGCAGGTTCAATATATCCCATGGTAATAAGAGTTTAGAAGTGAGAAATCGGGTTTGGAGAGAATCAGCAATTCCTGACCCGAAAACGGTTGCAAGATATATAAATTACTTGTTTTGGGCGAAAATTGGGGAAAGCTTATCCCTCAAAATATTCTTAAGGCAAAGGGTCAGGAAACCGCATATTCCTCAAGCCAAAGGAAGAAAAATGATGTAGTCATTTGGTTTCTAAAGGCGATCCGAAGCCCGCTGGCATCCGTTAGAAAATTTCAAGGAAGGCAACGATAAACGGTGCTGAAATCAGCAGTCCGTCAAAGCGGTCCAGGAACCCCCCATGTCCGGGCAGGCTGCTGCCGGAGTCCTTGATTTCAATGCTGCGTTTGAGCAAAGATTCAATAAGATCACCAAATGTTCCACCCACAATAATGATCGCGCAGATGCTGAGCCATTGCCACAGCATCAGGCTATGAAAGAAATTGTTCATCAAAAAGGCAAAGCCGAAGGCCAGGATGGCTCCACCGAGGGCGCCTTCCCAGGATTTCTTTGGCGAGATTCGTTCAAAGAGCTTCCGTTTACCAAAGAGTGTGCCGGCAATGTAAGCGCCACTGTCACTAGCCCAGAGAATAAACAGGCAGCCGAACATGATTTCGTAATTGTATTCACCATTTTCAAATGCGGCAATGTTCAGCAGGGCGTAAGGCACCGCCACATAGAAAATTCCGAGGAAAGTGTAGGCGATGTTGGTGAAGGGCTTCCGTTCAAACTTCTTGTACAGCTTGATCATGTACACCATCGACAACAAGGGAAAAATGAGAAAGTAATAGCGGTAGGATATGTGACGGTCTTCAATCAGAAACGACAGACAGAATATGCTCATCCCGCAAATGGTGCCGAAGGTTTTTTGAACGATCATGCCGTCAAGTCCGGCAAGCGCATAGAATTCCCTTAGTGTCAGAAAACAAATCAGGAAGAAAATGGCGAAATAGGTCCATTCGCTGTATACAATACAGCTCACAATGACGGCCGCACCAATGATGGCCGTGATAAGGCGCTGAACGAGGTTGCTGTAGCTTTTAAGCGGGGTCACGGGTCGGGTTTGATCGTGACGCAAAATAACCTTTTATATAGTAAAGCAGGAAAGCCATGCCTACGATGGCAGCACCGACCAGGGGAAGAGGCGCGCTTTCTGTGGTTTCAACATCAAAGGACGTCAGGCCCAGCTGGTTGGTATACAAGCCGATTACCTGGAGTCCGTTGTTGACGAAATGGGCGATGACGGCTATCCAAAGGTTGCCTGACCAGTAGTAGAGGTATCCCATAAAGGCACCAAGGAGTAAGCGCGGAAAGAATCCGTAGAACTGAAGATGAATGGCACTGAAAATGGCTGATGAAATCCAGATTGCCACATGAGGGTTTTTCAGGGCCCGAACCAGTTCAGTCTGTATCAATCCGCGAAAAACAAGCTCCTCACCAAGACCGGGCACTACCGCCACCACAAGGAATGTGAAAATAAAGGTGATAGGGGTCAGGTTACTGGTAATGGTTTTGATAATGGCCTCGGCTGTGGACTCACTTTCACGTGCCCAGGCCGCGAAAGCGCCCATCCATTCCGGAAATTCCAGGGAAGCATTCCATTCTACAATCGGCGAAATGGCAATCGCCAGGCCTATGACCGCCACGGCAACCAGTAAAAGCAGCAGAGGCCATTGACTTTCATTTTTGAACAGAATAGCAATCGACCGGTTTTCGGAAAAACGCAAGTAGTACCAGGGCACGAAAATCAAGCCGACGCCTGAACCAATTCCTTGCATGAGCAGGATCGCGCTGCTCACTTCCGGATGGTTGACTGGATCCTTGATGCCCTCCAGGATATTTCCTTCGTATGCCAGGGATGCTGCCAGCAGGCCGAGTGTCTGTCCCATCAGGAACCATCCCACGACAATCACCAGCAGAAAAATACGAAGCAGGGAAGAATAGGGCGGGCGGTCTGAAATAACGTTGACTTGCATCTGGCCTCTTTTGGCTATTTTTGCCGGTAAATATGGTGAATTCTTACCTTTCATTGAGGATCGCTGCACAACCATGGTGAAAATTGGATCGGTTTCGCTGGGTGATTTTCCCCTGCTCCTGGCTCCCATGGAGGATGTCAGTGATCCGCCTTTTCGTGCCGTTTGCAAGGCAGGGGGAGCCGATCTTATGTATACGGAATTTATATCGTCGGAAGGCCTGATCCGGGATGCTGCCAAGAGCAGGCAGAAGTTGGATATATTCGAATATGAACGGCCCATCGGCATCCAGCTTTTTGGAGGTGATATCGGGAATATGGTGGGGTCAGCGGAAATTGCGACAGCGGCGAATCCCGATCTGATCGACATCAATTATGGCTGCCCGGTAAAAGCAGTTGCCTGCCGAGGCGCCGGCGCTGCCCTGCTCCAGGATGTGCCCAAGATGGTAAAGATGACCGAGGCTATTGTAAAATGCACCCATCTTCCCGTGACAGTCAAAACCCGCCTCGGATGGGATGAAAGATCGAAGAATGTCACGGAAGTGGCCGAGCGACTCCAAGATATCGGCGTGCAAGCCCTGACCGTGCATGGCAGAACGCGTGTTCAAATGTATAAAGGTGCCGCCGACTGGAGTTTGATAGCCGAGATCAAGAACAATCCAAGAATCAGGATTCCGATCTTTGGCAATGGTGATGTGGACAGCCCACAAAAGGCTCTTGAATATAAAAACAAGTATGGCGTGGACGGGATCATGATCGGACGCGCATCCATTGGCACCCCATGGGTCTTCAACGAAATCAAGCATTTTTTCAAAACCGGTGAATTGCTGGCCGCTCCGGATGTTGCTGAACGCGTTCGCGTGTGCCGTGAGCATTTTAACTTCTCCATTCGCTGGAAGGGTGACCGGCTTGGCGTGTTTGAAATGAGGAGGCACTACGCCAACTATTTTAAAGGCCTGCAGGACTTCAAACCATTCCGCACCCGGTTAGTGGAGGCCGATACGGACAACGAAGTCCATGCCATTCTCGATGAGGTGAAGGAGGTATACACCGGTCAGGCCGCATACGCCTAGCCTAACGGCAACGACCAAATCTTCCTGGCGACAAAGGGTGCAGGGAAACTTAATTCGATATTTGGTGTTCAGTATTCAATGTCATAATCAGTAGCCTTGGAAAACAAGAACGCTCCTCTTTCCATCATCCTTCTGCTGATCCTGGCCCTCATCTGGGGCACATCATTCATTCTGATGAAGAAGGGGCTGGTTGTGTTTTCTCCGGGTGAAGTGGCCTCACTCCGCGTGACCGTAGCCGGGTTGATTTTGTTTCCCCTGGCCATCATGAAATGGAAGGACACCAACTCAATCCAAAGGCCAAAGCTGTTCTTGTCAGGATTTATGGGTGTATTTATCCCCGCCTTTCTTTTCACCACGGCACAACAACACATCGACAGTTCGGTGGCAGGAATTCTTAATACCCTCTCACCGCTTTGGACCATGATCATGGGTGCCCTGATTTTTAAACTTACATTCAGTCGTGCGGCTGTGATCGGCATCCTGATCGGACTTTCAGGAACAGTGCTGCTGATGGTCTCCCGGTCCGGCGGGGAGATTACAGGCTTCAACCTGTACGGATTGTTGATCGTACTGGCCTGCGCATTTTATGGTCTGAACCTGAATTACATCAAGTTCAATATTGCTGATCTCGGCTCTTTGGCTATCACCAGCATATCCGTTGCCTTGATTGCTCCAATTGGGGCTTTGTATCTTTTTGGTTTTACTGATTTTACCCACAAGCTGTTTAATGTGCCAGGCGCCTGGACTGCCTTTGGCTATGTTGCCCTGCTGGCACTGATGAGTACGGCCATTGCCGTTTCCATCTTCAATAAGCTGGTCAAAATGACCACGCCGCTGTTTGCCAGCACGGTTACGTACATCATGCCCATTGTTTCGGTAGGATGGGGTGTGTTGGATGGAGAGCATGTGTATGCCAGTCATTTCATAGGAATGGCAGCCATCCTGTGCGGAGTCTACCTGGCCAACAAGAAGTGGAAATAGCATTCATCGTTCGGATCGCGGGAGATCCAAAGGCTAATAGTATTTTCTAAGAATGACGTGACGCAACAACGGGACTATCTGATCATTGGCCAGGGCCTTGCAGGCAGTGCGTTGGCGTGGGAACTCATGCAGCGGGGAAGGACCGTGGTCGTGTATGATCAGCCTGACACCAATCGATCATCGGCTATTGCGGCCGGACTGTTCAATCCCATTACCGGCAGGGTAATGACCAGGACCTGGAAGGCTGACGAAATCTTTCCAGCTCTACTCAAGTTCTATGGCCAGGCGGAGCAAGTGTTGAATAAGCGGTTTCTTCACGAACTTCCCATTTATCGTCCGTTTCTTTCCCAGGAGGAACGGACGCAGTGGCAGGCAAAGAGTGAGTCGCCCGATTTGAAGCGGTTTGTAAAGGCATTCCGGGAAGCGGGAGCTTTTGCACACCAGGCCCACGATCCTTTTGGGGGAATCGAGGTAGCCAATTCAGGATACCTCGACGTGAATCAATGGATGTTGGCGGTTCGTGAATATCTGCTGATCAGGGATTCCTACATGCACGAAGCCTTCCTGGAAGAGGATCTTTTGGTCAATGAATTAATTCGGTATAAAAACCACACCGCGAAAAAGATAATCTTTTGTAACGGGCTTCAGGCGCTTGATACCCGCTGGTTTGGATGGCTGCCGTTAAGAAAACTGAAAGGCGAAGTCATTGATGTGACTTTGTCCGTTGTTCCGGAAAGAATCTACAATCATGGGGCATACCTTGTTCCGTATGGCAAGGAAAGCAGGTGGAGGGTTGGTGCGACTTATGAGCACAGCCCGTTTTCCGAGTGCGCCACGGCCGAATCCCGGGAAGCCCTGGAAGCCAAACTTCAGGCTTTGATCAGGTTGCCCTATGAAATCATTCACCAAGACTGGGGTATCCGGCCAACCACGCCCGACAGGAGGCCCATGCTGGGTGCACATCCCTCCAACAAAAATGTCCTCATTTTTAACGGTCTCGGCACGAAAGGAGTAAGTTTAGCTCCGTATTTTGCATGCCAATTGGCAGATTGGCTTGAGTGCAAGGGTGACCTGCCCGCGGAGGTCAATATTAATCGGTTCAAAGCGTTATATTCAGGGTGATTGCCATTCAAATTATGCAGGTGAGGTTGTTCCGTTTGGTGCTGGCGGCTTGTGTCTTCGTGCTTTTCCCCCTGGTAACTGGATGGGCCCAGCATGCCTCGGAAACGTACGGCAAGAACCGCGTACAATACAGGACATTCAACTGGCAATACATCAGCTCGGATAATTTTGATGTCTACTATTATGACGAGCGCCGGAAGGTGGCCACTGAAGCAACCCAATACCTTGAATCCGAATTCGACCGCATCACCGATCTGATTGGCTACCCGCCATACCTGAAGACCAAGGTTTTTTTGTACAATTCTGTTACCGACATGCAGCAAAGCAACATGGGGATAACGGACAAGCAATACAATGTGGGAGGGCAAACCGATTTTGTCAAGCCCTATGTTGAAGTTGCGCACCCGGGCACACTTGATGAATTTAAGGAAGAGCTGGTTTACAAAGTATCGGACCTGATGGTTCATGAAATGATGTTCGGCGGAAGCCTGAAGGACATGTTTCAGAATGCAGTTCTGCTTAACCTGCCCGATTGGTTTATCGATGGAGCCTCCCTTTATGCGGCCAAGGGCTGGAGCGCCGAGATGGACGATTATGTGAGACAATTGGTGCAGACAAAGCGCGTGAACAAGGCAACAAAGCTGACCGGTTATGAAGGAGCCCTCGTTGGCCAATCCATATGGAATTTTATCGTGGAGCGATATGGCAAGGGCAGCGTAGCGAATATTCTGAACTACACTCGCGTCATACGCAACGAGCAGAAAAGCATGTACATCACGCTCGGTATTGGCTTCCGGCAATTCATGACAGAGTGGAAACAGTTTTATGCTTCGGAACAGGAAAGAGTAGCCAAGAGTTATAGCGCACCTGATGAAGCCAGTCGCTTCAGCCCAAGGCACCGTAAAACTGCCATGTACACCACGGTGAAAATCAGTCCGGACGGAAAGAACATAGCCTACGCCGAAAATGATCGCGGCAAGTTCACCATCATCGTAAAATCACTGGATAACGGCCGGGAGACCACCATTTTAACAGGAGGCAACAAGGTCTTCAAGCAGGCTGTTGACAGCAGGATACCCCTCATCAGCTGGGCGGATGACCATACGCTCGGCGTGATTGGCGTTCGGTATGGGCAATACGTATTCTGGCTGTATGACCTGAATACCCGAAGCAAACTTCCGCGGGAACTGGACAAGTTCAGCAACATCAGGAGTTTTGACTTTTCCGGAAATGGCAGGCTGGCGGTAATGAGCGCGGATATGGAAGGCCAGAACGACCTGTTTCTGATCAGCACCCGCCGAGACCGCGTTCGCCGGCTGACCAATGATTTGTTTGATGATTTCGATCCGTCCTTCATTCCCAATTCGAATACCGTAGTATTCAGTTCCAACCGCACAACCGATACTGTTAACCTGATCAGAAAGGATTTCACCAAGGTGCCTTCCAACTACAACCTCTTTACGTACAACCTCGATACGACCACCAACCTGGTTACAAGGATCACCAACACACTCAGCAAGGACTTTTATCCCAAGGCAATCAACGAAAACACGTTCTATTACCTGAGCGACCAGCGCGGCATACTCAACCTTTTCAAATTCAGTCGTGAGACCGGGGTCTACGCGCAGGTGACTAATTTTCCATCCAGCATCAAGGAGTACGATATCAATTTCAACGACCGGCTTTTTGCCATTGTCATGGCAAAAAACATGAGCGACGATATCTTTGTTCAGCGGGATTTTAACATCGACCGTCAGATTTTCACCCCGGCCACTCGCAGAAAGGAAATTCAACAGGCCAAGGTCATCACGGAAAAGAGAAAGAAGGAAGCCAGGAAAGGGGTTTCCATCAAGCAGTTGATCAATGAGCGGTTGCAACTGAAGGAGGATACCCTCAGGAACAAGCCGGTTCAACCTGATACGATTAAAATAGAGCCTGCTGCTACGTTGGACACCACGCGAATCAAAACGAAGGCAGAAATCAATGTGGACGATTACAAATTCGAGGAGGAGGCAGTGAAAAAGGACACAATCGTAAGCCCTGTTGCCGCCCCCGAATTACCCAAAAAGAATGAGAAGAACCTGAATACAGACGATTACAGGTTTGAGGATGATGCGGTCAAGACCCAGAAGCCCAGCGAAACTTTCCTGAGCCGCTACATGAAAGCGCGCGAGAACAGCCGCATCACCGGTCCATTCCCCTATGAGTCCAAATTCAGTTACGAAAATTTCAGAACTGATTTTGTAATTGACCCCCTTCGGGGTTTCAGCCTTAGGATTCAAACGCAAATGAATGACATCCTGGAGAATTTCAGGATACTCGGTGGTATTCAAACTGCCTTTGACTGGAAAAGCGGGGATGTTTACGCTGAAATTCAGTACATCAAGCACCGAGTTGATTTCAGTTTCCGGTTTGACAGGAAGGTAATTTTCTGGACACAGCACGACCCCCTTGAACCCCAGAAGGATCAACTTCAGAAATATGCCTGGCAGAAAATAGAACTTGGAGCTTCCTTGCCTATCAGCGTGCGCACCAGGGTTTCACTGAAGCCATTTATTGGCTACACTCAATATACAGACCGGGGCCCGGATCAAACAACTTCGCCAGGGCCTCCTACCTTCTTACCGTCGAAGCAGCAGTTTTACGCCGGAACCAAGGCTGAATTGATTTATGATAATTCAGTGACTACGGGAATGAACCTGATCGAGGGTACACGCGCCAAGATCAGCTTCATTCACTATGGAGCCCTGGGAAATGAGAAGGCAAGTTTTTCAAATGTGTACATCGACGTGCGCCATTACCAAAAAATTTACCGGGAGATCGTGTTCGCGATGCGCGGATATTCAGGAACATTCTTTGGCAACGCCCCCAAACAGTACGTGCTTGGAGGAGCGGACAACTGGTTTGGAAATGTTACAAATTATGAAGGTGCACGCAACCCGCTGTTTGTCAAGTCCGGATTCAACGATAACCTGATCTTCACTGAATTTGCAACCACGCTGCGCGGCTTCGATTACGCTACTTTGTACGGCACCAGTGCGGCCATGGCCAATGCCGAGTTGCGCGTGCCGTTGGTTCGGGCTCTGGCAGGAGGTCCTGTAACCTCCAATTTCTTCAGAAACATGCAATTAACGGCTTTCTATGATATTGGAACCAGCTGGACCGGGGCTCCTCCAATCAACTCACAAAATACCCTCCGCACCATTGAGGTCAATCAGGGCCCCTTTCAGATTGCCTTGAAGGAATACCTCAACCCGTGGTTGTACAGCTACGGCGTTGGTTTCCGTTCCATGATGCTGGGCTACTACATGAAGTTTGACCTCGCCTGGCCGGTCAAGAATTACAAGGTGCAGGATCCTCGCCTGACCGTATCCATCGGATTTGATTTTTAGATTGGTACCGACCCGGGTTACTCTCGTTCCGGGCTGCCGCAGTTAATGCAAAGACAGTTGATATGATGTTTGGGGGCTTTTTAAGGCAGATGAATGATACCCTGAAGTACAACAGGGAATTGCTCCAGAAATCAAAAAGAAAACCCTTTGACCGCGAAATGTATCTTGGGTTACGATCAAAGGGGGTTGTGTGGAATGATAAACCGGCAAGCCCTGAATTGCTTCAGATCATTCGATCCAGGGCCCGATGGCAAGACCGGAAAGACCAGATCACGACCTGGATATTGCTTTCCATACTTGCTACCGCTGGCGGGGTAGGTCTGTGGGCGGTTTACACTTGGTAACCACCAGACAGCCTGACCTCACTACTACTCGGATTCTTTTTAACTTGCCGTCTCGAATAAAAACTCGGCATGATCAAATCCATGACAGGCTTCGGCCAGGCAAGCACCACAGTGAAAGAGATTTCAATCCAGGTAGAAGTCAAGACACTCAATTCCAAATTTCTTGACCTTGGACTGAGAATTCCCAAGGTCTTCTCTGAGAAGGAGCTGGAAATCCGCAATATCATCACGGAAAAAATTGAGCGGGGAAAGGTTTCTGTTTCCGTGGATTTCGCCGGGCCTGCCATCACAGATATTCAACAACAGTACAATGAGGCGCTGTTTATCGCTCATTATGCAGAACTCAAGAAACTGGCCGACCGCGTAGTGGCTCCATATGATAACCTGTTTGAACTGGCCCTTCGTCAGCCCGATGTTCAGCAGGTTGCCGGGCGCGAAGCCCTCGACCCTGAGATTTATGAGCAGTTCGTCACTGTCCTGAAAGCAGCGATCGAGCGATGTGACTCGTTCAGAAGGACAGAAGGAGAGACGCTGGATGAACGTTTCAAGAGTTATATCCATACCATTGCATCACAACTGAAGAACGTAGAAAAGATCGACCCGCTTCGCGTGGAAAAGGTCCGGGCCAGGATCAAGAAGGGAGTTCAGGACTTTTTCGGAGAACAAGGCTTTGATGCCAACCGACTGGAACAGGAAATTATTTTCTATATCGAAAAGCTTGATATCCATGAGGAGCGGGTGCGCCTGAAATCCCACCTGGACTACTTTCTCAAGGTGATGGCCGAACCCCAGTCCAACGGCAAGAAGCTGGCATTCATTGCACAGGAAATCGGGCGCGAGATCAACACCATTGGATCCAAGGCCAATGATGCCGAAATGCAGAAAGAGGTGGTGGTGATGAAGGAAGAACTCGAAAAGATCAAGGAGCAGCTGAATAATGTTCTGTGATCCGCAGTTGAAGCCGGCTCATTGAAATGTGTTTATGAAAATTCCACACGAATCGATTGGCAGAGAACTTGCGATAAGGCTATTGCCTTTTTTGATTTTGTTCCTTTCCATTACTGCCAGCGCTCAGATCGGAACCAAAGCAACGACCGAAGGGAACGTCCATGGCCTGTGGCAAAACAACCAGTTTGGCTACCAAATGACGCTTCTGCTGAACAGCGACGGATCAGGGGAATTTGACGGCGAGGCAATTCGGTTTACAACCCAGGGCAACAAGTTAGCCATCACGCTGGGAGGAACAACGACCATGTATGTTTATGCCCTTCAGGGGAATACCCTGGCCCTCTCGGGTGGCGACCTCGACGGTAAAGTTTCTTTCACCAGAAATGGCGAAGGAGTTTCCCTGGCACCCGGGAAGAATACTAATTCCGAAAGCGCCCAGGCATTCAGCAATACCTCGCGCAAAATTATCGGCCTTTGGTCCGGCAACGGTGAAATGATCGACTTCAGACCAGACGGTAATTGTGTTTACCTGGGCAATACATTTCCCTATCAGATATCGCAAGGGCGTATTGTGCTCACCACGCCACAGGGCCCGGTGTCATTCGAGTACAGCGTCAAAGGCAGCCAGCTTTCCCTGCTGGCCAATGGCCAAAAGGTGGTCTATAACAAGGCTGCGGGGACGACGCCGTCAGTTCAAGCCCCTGCCGGCAAAGGGCATGTCGCCATGGAACTTGTGGGAGAGTGGTGTTACCTGAACATGAATACCAATTCCCAAACGAGCCGCTGCCTTACCCTGCGCGCCGATGGCTCGTATTATTATACGGAGAACAGTTCAAGAAGCGTGAATACAGAAACCGTTACAGGCGGTACTGCTTCACAGGGAGAAGATCGGGGCACCTGGAGCGTACTGGGCGACAGGATCTACTACCATTCCCAGGCCAATGGAGATGGATCATACAGGCTTGAAAAGAAGAATCACCCCAAAAATGTGAACGATCCGATGATCGTTCTGGATGGTGAGGCCTATGTGACGACCACCCTCCGGTCACCATGGAGGTAGCAATTCGGTAAATTCATTACATTTATCTTACAAAAACGTATACCTATGAAAGCCAACATTACGCGCAGGCAATGGTTCCGGTCCGCTGCAGTAGCCAGTGCAGGAATTCCATTGGGCCTTTCTTTGATGCAGGAACTGGCAGCCGCTCCTGTCAGCCGGGCTGAGCTGGAACATGCTGGAATGTTCAAGGCAAACGGCAGGCTGGTCCGCCTTGGCTCCAACGAAAACCCTTATGGTCCATCGGCGAAAGCCCGTGAAGCAATCAGGGCTTCGATCGTAGATGGCAATCGCTATGGTTTCGAGGTTTCGGAGGAATTGATTCAAATGATTGCTGACAAGGAAGGCGTGTCAACAGACCATATATTACTGGGTGCGGGATCAGGAGAAATGCTGGCCATCTGCGGTATGACACTTGGCATTGAAGGAGGCTCTGTGCTGTCTGCCTGGCCGACTTTCCCCATGCTGATGAACTTCGCTGAGAAGTTCAATGCCCGCTGGGACAAGGTCAGCCTTGACCAGTACCTTACCCATGACCTGGATGCCATGGCCTCTGCGGTGAAGTCCGACACGAAGCTTTTATTCGTCGTCAATCCCAACAACCCAACAGGCACAGTAGTTGATTCAGGCAAATTGAAGAACTTCTGCCTCGAGATGTCAAAAAAGACAACCGTGTATTCTGATGAAGCCTACCTGGAGTTTCAGGAGCCCAATCAGCAAGTGTCGATGGTAGATCTCGTCAGGCAGGGCCACAATGTGATTGTGTCCAGGACCTTTTCAAAAATATACGGATTGGCGGGACTTCGCGTAGGCTATGTGGTAGCAAAACCCGAACTGATCCAGAAGATGGACAGGTACCAAATGGGTACCATCGTCAACCAGGCTGCCATTGCTGCAGCCAAAGCCAGCCTGGGTGATGAAGAATTCATGGGTTACACCCGCAAGATGAATGCCGCTGCGAGAAATTACTTCACCCAGTACCTGGATCAGAAGAAGTGGTTCTACGGAAAGTCATTGACCAACGTGGTTCTGTTCCCAGCCCCGAAGGACGGGAAGATGATCCTGGCCGAAACAGAGAAGAAGGGATTCCAGATCCGCATCTGGGACTACCAGGGCAAGCAGTGGTGCCGGGTCAGCATTGGAACGCTGGAGGAAATGAAATCATTTGTGAAAGCATTTGAAGAAGTGGTGGCGTGATCGTAAGAATATCCGCGTTCCTGTGCTGGATTGGGCTGGTGGCCGCATCCTGCTCCGGCACCCTTTCAGATCCTCAGGAAATTGTTGACAAGTCCCTTTTCGCTCATGGCGGAGACAAATACCTGTCTGCTGAAATTGAGTTCGATTTCAGGGATCGTCATTACATCACCAAACGAAATGATGGCGTTTATTCAAAAGAGCGGATCTTTAAAGACTCCGTTTCAATCACCCACGACATCCTGACCAACCATGGCTTTGCCAGAACAATTAACGGACAGGCTGCCAACGTTCCTGATTCCATGGCGACAAAATATTCGGCCAGCATTAATTCTGTTATCTATTTTGCCCTTCTTCCTTATGCATTGAACGACCCTTCTGTAATCAAGAAGTTACTGGGAACAACCGAGATGGAGGGGCAGTCCTATTATAAAATCCAGGTCACCTTTAGCCCGGATGGTGGGGAAGGTCACCAGGACACCTTTTATTACTGGATACACCAACAAGACTTCACGATTGACTACCTCGCCTACTATTTCCTGGAGGACGGCAAATGGGATATTCGCTTCCGCAAAGCCTTTAACAGGAATAACATCAGTGGCATACTGTTCCAGGACTACATTAACTACAAGCCGAAGGAATCAGGGCGTTCGTTTACCGAAGTAGAAGAGCTTTTCAAGTCGAATAACCTGGTGGAACTGAGTCGCATCGAACTAAAGAACATAACCGTAAAATAACCATGACACCTGCTGATTGGATTGGGTCTGTCGGCGTATTTATCCTGCTGGTAGCATTCCTGCTGAACCTGCTGAATAAAATCTCGCAAAATGGAATAACCTACGTCTCCCTGAACCTCATCGGCGCCGCGCTGGCTGGCCTGGCGTCCGTGATGATTCACTATACTCCATTTATTATACTGGAAGCAGTATGGGTACTCGTTTCCGTGGTAACATTGGTGAATATCTTTTTGAAAAAAGGACCCCGTCCTGTTTAGGAACATCAGGCGCTGACTTCCGGCCGCGCGGGCTTCAATATCCTGAATCCAAGGAAGACAGATAGCGCGATGGTCAGGACAACCATGACATCGAAGTGTCCGGAAGAAAGTTCCAGCCAGGCGGAAACAGACTTGTCAATGTTGTTCAATCCCATAAACAGGACACTTCCAAAGATGATGACCAGCACCAGGTTGTACATGATAGAATGCCTGTGTCCTGCTGGAACAATAACAGGGTCATTGATCAGGAGGATGAGGTAGGCTGTCAGCAGCGGCAGTACAAGACCGTTCAGTGCCTGCACAGCCAAGATAACGGGTATTGGTTTTATTCCACTGATGCCAAAGACAAATCCGGTGAGCAGCACGAGCATCCAGGTGATGCGCTGCCCCCTGACTTCCCAGTCAAACACGGTAGAAGCGATGATGGATGCTGCGTAGGGGGATGTGATGGCAGATGAAAAACCCGCAGCGAAAAGCCCAACACCCAGCGCCAGCCCGCCCAGCGGTCCAATGTTTTCTGTGAGGGCCGTAGCCAGTTCGTTGAAATTGGAAAAAGACTTAACAGCTGTACCCGCCACCAGGATGGCCGCTGTGATGAGCCCTCCGATCAGCACCGAAATGGTCAGTCCGACGCGCATGAGCGGAACGGTTTGTCCCTTGCTTGCTGCGGAGCCCAGAAAAATATTGTAGGGTACAATCGTGGTGCCAACCAATCCGAGCGTGAGTAACTCGGATCCGACAGGGATGCGCGGCAGAAATGAATACTCAGCATAAGTAAGAAAAGAGAAGGGCCGATTGAGGGCCAACGCAAAGAAGGCAATACCCATGAGTGCCACAAGGCCTGTCATCAGCCACCCGATTGCCTCGCGTTTGCCTGTCCAGAGAATAAAAAATGAGATGGCGGTAATTGCTAGGGTAAGGAGTTTTGTATCAATTGCGGTGAGCAGGTTCAATCCCGAAACCGCACCGAGTATGTTTCCCGCTTCGTATGCTGCACAACCCAGAATAACCGGTCCTCCAAGCAATATCTTGATCCACCTGCTTTTGTTCTCACCGTATTTTTTGTTCAGTGCCTGGCCCATGGTGAGGCCGCTGACAATCGCAAGTCGACCGGAGACTTCCTGCAAAAGGATACAGGCGAGTGTGGCAAAGACAACTGCCCAAAGGAGATCAAGCTGGTATAAGGAACCCGCGGAAGCAGCGGTGGTGACAGTGCCGGGACCAATGAAGGCAGCGGAAATGACAGACCATAGGATGACGCTGGAAAGGGTTTTGTTTCGGGTCACTTTGACTGTGGGAATGGATAAAGTACGACAGACTAAATGTAAGGATGTTTTTTGCTATCCAGCCCGTGGTTTAAACACCGAATATTGTTGTTAATGATTCTCTTGGGGCCAGCCATAGTTACGGGCTGGTGCAGAAGAATCTTCAGTCTGCTTCGACAATAGTGATGGATCCCAACCGGGACGGATTTGTATCAAAGACCGCTACTTTTTTCAACAATGGCAATTATGTTGACGAGTTGGAAGTACTCATGTTCGGTAGCTACCGGGTGGACTCTGCGCTCAGAAACCCGCCGTAATACACCGCATTCATAAGCATTTTGTTAGTGCCAAACCAATAGGCACGGAATGCCAGGTTTTCGGTAAACCCGATTACTCTCCCCCGGCCCATGGCAGCAACGCCGATTCCAGAGGTGTTTTTCACTTTGGGATAATTCAGTTTTGAAATGTACCCGCTCATGAGGGGGGAAGATCCGTAAGTAAGCGGGTTGGCGTAAGCACCTTTTGCCTTTTCCATGAAGAGGTTGTTTGCCTTGAACATCGGAATCTTACTTGAGTAATACCCATAGAGGAGCGGATGGGTAAGATCAACGTCTGCCTCAAAAATGGCCCCGCTGGTTTCCTGTGCCCGCGTGGCTTCATCGATGTCACCGTACGGCCTGGACCTGGTGGGGTCCTTCTTGTCTTTGTCATCGTCCTTCTTCATATCGAATTTTCCAAGTCCGGCCGTGCCAAACCAGTTCAACGCCCTTTCAAAACCAATGACTACACCACCATTTTGAATCCATGTTTTCAGCTTTTCCTTCGCTGGCTCGGTGATGGAACTGTAGGCTCCCTCCGGGAAGATGATCGTGGTGTAGCGGTTCAGGTTGGCCGTATTGAACACGGAGACGGGCATCGAGGTGACGGGAATGTTATATCGCTGATCCAGCAGGTGCCAGATTTCACCCGCATCGTTGGGGGAAACGCCGGCAAAGCCGCCCCCGCCATCAACCAGCATGGCAATTTCCGGCTTCTTCAAAACCTGGAAAGAGCTGCTGCCGAGGCTCACACCACGGTAATCAAGACCGGTGTTGAATGCGTAAACATCAAGCCCATCCCTTTCAGCAATTTCACGGATGTAGACTTCAATTTGATCGGGGTTTTTATCCTGGTTGTCCAATGAAACCATAATGGATCCTGCTTCAAATTTTTTTCCTGAACTGTGGTAGAACGGATCAGTAGAAACTTTTGTCCGGATGCCATGGCTTAATAGCCGGTAGATGGCGCGTGGTGAATAGTAGCCATAGGGCTCGAACACATACGCGTAGCCTCCTTTTTCTCCGATGATCTTTCCGACAGGCATCTGAACCTGTGTTACCTTTTCGCCAAGGGCAGGAGGTGTTTTCATTTCTTCATAGTCCAGGCCAAAGGCGAGTGGAATGGTCCAACTTGAAATGTCATAGAAGATGCTGTCTTTGAATTGGGTGATTTTTCCGAACATCCCCTTCAGAAGCCTGTACTGCGGCTGGCTGAGCGGAACGATATAGCTTGACTCAAGATCATAAGACTTGCCGTTGATGGTGGCGGCGGCGGCAGGTTTGTAGAAATCAATCTGCTGTCGCTGAAGCACCTCGCCCAAATGAAAAAGCTTTGCCTTGTCCCTGGAGCCTATGAGATAGCCCTTGACAGGATCTTTTGCGGCTTCGATTGAACTGGTTTTATAGAAGTCCCGCTGGTAATTCAAAAGTTCTTCGCGGAGTTCGTTCACGGCTTTGAGTGAACTCAGCATGGTGACAAAATGATTGCGGATCGTGAAGGGAAATTTCAGTATGCCGTTAACGCTTTCCTGCGCATGTCCGCGGGAACTTGCCTGTTCAAACAGAATTCCAATGGCGCCCTGGGCATCCGGATAGGTGGACCCTTTGCCATAGTAATAATCATCGTAACCTTCCTGGGTAAAATAGAGTGAGCCAATTTGATCGAGGGCCTTTGCGTGATACTCACCCATCTTCCGGGTCAGTTCCTGATTCTTTTCGGGTGTGAGCGGGTGAACGCGGCTGGGCACGCCGGGCATGAAGAAGAATGTGGCATTTGTGCCTTGTTCATGGTGATCCGTAAGCACATTGGGTTTCCATTGTTGGAATTTCCTGATTTTGGACTGGGATTCAGGCATTTGCCCCACCATCCAGTCACGGTTAAGGTCAAACCAGTAGTGGTTGAAGCGGCCGCCCGGCCAGGCTTCATTGTGTTCCATGTCGTTGGGATCAGGCGATATGAGTTTGCTCTTGCGGGAATTTGCCCATGAGGAAAAGCGGGAAAGTCCGTCCGGGTTAAAGCTTGGGTCAAACAGGATGATGGTGTTATCCAGGTACTTCTCAATCTCAGGTCCCTGAGCAGCCGCCAGGTGATAAGCCATAATCAGGCCTGCGTTGGCGCCGCTGGGTTCGTTTCCATGGATACTGCAGCCCAGGTAAAATACTGCAGGCATGCTCTTTGTATCGGCAGAGGAGGACTTGGCGGGATCAGTCAATGCCAGGTGCTGCTGCCGGATGGATTCAATGTTTTGATGATTCCTGGGGGAGGTTATGGTGAGGATCATCAGGGGACGCGCCTCGTAGGTTTGTCCGATGACCTCCAGGGTAATGCGGTCTGAGGCTTTGTCAAGGGCCAACATGTAACTGACCAGCCGGTCGTGGCTCACGTGCCATTCACCCACTTCATGACCGATGACAGAAGCCGGGGTAGGAATAGCAGGATTATATGAAATCCTCTCAGGAAGGTAGTAGGCAAGGTCAACCTGGCTGTAAGCCGGTAGGAGGAAAAACACAAATATCAGAGATAGAGGGAGTTTCTTCATGGACCTTAAGTTTAAGTTGAAAACAACGTTACTATTAATCATTAAATCCCGCAACTCAACAACATTTGAGCGGTATCGGTTATTAGCAAAATGTTAATAACTTGTTTGTAACATTTAAACTGGGGATAAAAGCACCTTACCCCAGAACGAATACTTTTGTCGATCTTAAAAATCAACCACAAAACACCAAATGCTATGAGGAGAATTCTACTGCTAATGGTTGCCATTTCGCTCACCGCCGTTCTTGGCGTGCTTGGGCAGGGGGTAACCACCGCCAGTCTAACTGGTGTCGTCAAAGATGCCAAGGGTGAAGCGGTTCCCGGGGCAAACGTAGTCGCGACCCACGTGCCTTCCGGTACTACGTACGGCACTGCTTCCCGTGTTGACGGCACGTATAACTTCCCTGCCATGCGTGTAGGCGGTCCTTACACAGTCAAGGTAAGTTTCATTGGTTTCAAAGAGCAGATCACTGAAGATATCAGCCTTGAGCTGGGTCAGACGCTGGTCATCGATGTCACCATGCAGGCTGAGAGCACCGAGCTCGAAGCGGTTGTGGTGTCAGGCGCCGTTGACCCGGTGCTGAACTCAGATAAAGTGGGGGCTTCCTCCAACTTCAACCTGACGCAGATCACGCGCATTCCTACCATCGGCCGAGACTTCCGTGATATTACGGCCATGACTCCTCAGGCGGGCGGCGGAACGTTCACGTTCGGTGGCCGCAGTAACTTGTACAACAACCTGACGATTGATGGGGCAACCATGAACAACGTGTTTGGCCTAAACCCCCTTCCCGGCGGACAATCAGCTTCAACCCCCTTCGGTATGGATGCAATCCAGGAGATCACAGTATCGCTTTCTCCTTACGATGTCCGTCAGGGCGGCTTTACGGGAGCGGGTGTAAGCGCGGTAACACGTAGCGGTAATAATGAATTGAGCGGCTCAGCCTATTATTTCTTCCGTTCACAGAGTTTCGCAGGAACAAAAGTGGATGGAAAAGATTCTCCCATACCTGACTTCAATTTCAAGAACTTCGGCTTTCGCCTGGGCGGCCCTATCATCAAGGACAAACTCTTTTTCTTCGTAAACGCAGAGTTTGAGACGCGTTCTGATCCTTTCTACACCTTTAACGCACGCCCCACTGGAAGTTCTCCCAGCACCCCTACCTCCACGCAGGCCTCCGACGATTCAGACCCGGTAACCGGACTCAAGGGTCTCCGGGATTTTCTCATTACCAACTATAAGTATGATCCTGGCGTCTATAAAGACTTTCCCCGTGCGACGGAGAACCAGCGTTATGTTATGCGTTTTGACTATAACATCAGCAACAAGCACAAACTGACGGTCCGCGGTAACATCACCAACGCATTTCAGGACCAGTTCCCCAGCGGTTCCGGCGGCTTTACCGGTGGGCCGGGTGGCGGACGTGGAAACAGCAACAACGTGCTTTCATTCTCGTCCTCTTTCTACCGGATTAACAATAATCAGTACTCAGGAACGGCTGAATTGAATTCAACTTTTGCAGACGGAAAATACTCCAACAACCTGGTTGTTGGCTACAGTGCTTTCCGCGACTTCAGGCAGAATGCCGGCGGCCTTTCCGTTCCTGATATCGCTACAGTGGACATTACCGGACCTAACGGGCAGAACATGACATCGTTCGGACCCGATCCTTTCACGAAGAATAACAAACTGGACCAGGACGTAATTCAGTTCAATGACTATTTCACCATGTACCTGAAGAATCACACGGTGACCATCGGTACTGCCAACGAATATTACAAGTTCAATAACGTGTTTACGCAGGTAGTAAACGGTAACTACCGTTACAACAGCCTCGCGGATTTTTATGCTGATGCCGATCCAGCCAACACTGGAACCGCAAGGCCTGCCAACTATAACACTCAGTATGTAGCCGTAGGCGGCGGCCCGGATGCGACCGCTGCAAAATGGTCTGCCCTTCAGTTGGGTGGTTTTGTCCAGGATGTTTACAAAGGAATCGAGAATTTCACGATTACCGCGGGTGTTCGCGTAGACGTGCCCTTGTATCTGACAGACCTGCCCAAGAACAACTACCTGAACTCCCTCGACTTTAACGGCGAGAAACTCAGGGTAGGGGGATGGCCCACGGTTCGCCCCCTCATCTCTCCCCGCATTGGTTTCAACTGGGATGTGAAAGGCGACAGGACCACCCAAATCAGGGGCGGTACCGGTATCCTGACCGGACGCGTTCCCTTTGTGTGGTTGTCAAACGCCGTGAGCAACAATGGTCTTTTCTTTGGACAGACCGTTACTACCAACGTGCCTTTGGATGTGACGGGAGACGGCTTCCCCTACAATTTCCAGCAAAGCCCCTACGTAACAGAGCCCAAGAATTATTCTAACCTGACTACTGGTACACCTACCCTGATAACCAACCCCCTTGACAGGAACTATGGCCGCTCGGCCATTGTGCCTTCGGTCAATACAGTGGCAAAGGATTTCAAGTTCCCTCAGGTCTGGAGGACGAGCCTTGCCGTTGACCAGAAATTACCTGGTGGTGTAGTCGGTACCCTTGAGTTCATCTACACCAAGGACATCAACGCAGTATTCCTTCGCGATGCTAACCTGGCACCTGCTACGGCGAAACTGGCCGGTGATGGACGCCCGCTTTTTGGTGCTGCACCCGGCACACCCGCAACGGATCGCCAGATTCTTTCCAACGACAGGAGAATCAACGGTGAAGTCGGACAGGCACTTGTTCTGGACAATACAGACAAGGGCTACCAGTGGAGCATCACAGCACAGTTCAGGAAGCGGTTCAACCACGACTTCCAGGTCATGGCTGCTTATACCTACACTGATGCACGCGAGGTTAACCCTCAGAACGGCTCTACGGCAGGCGGTATCTTCGCTGGCCAGCAGAACATCAATGGCCCCAATGATCCCGGACAGTCTTACGCGTTCTCATTAACGCCTCATCGGGTTATTGCGAGTGTGTCTTACCGCAAGGAATACCTGGGACACCTGGCTACCACCATTGGCGTTACTTATCAGGGACGCTCAGGCTTTAACTACTCTTATGCTTACGGCGGCGATCCCAACAGTGATGGCAACAGCAACAATGACCTGTTGTATATCCCACGCAGCAAAAACGAGATCGTGCTGAGCACCAGCGGCGGAACGGACTCCCGTTCTGTTGACCAAATTTGGACACAGTTGGACAACTACATTTCACAGGATGAATACCTCAACGGAAAGAGGGGATCCTACGCCCAGCGCAATGCGGCCTTCGCCCCATGGGTGAACCGACTCAACTTGAGCCTGATGCAGGATTTCTATGTTGATGTAAAAGGAAAGCGCAACACGTTCCAGGTTTCTGTAACCGTTGATAACTTCCTTAACATGCTGAATTCCGGCTGGGGCCTGATCTCAACCCCTGCCAGGACAAACCTGATCCGCTTCCTGGGTTATGAGCAACCTCACACCGCTGGAACTACCGGTGCTCCTGTTGCTACGGCGGGCCCGGCCAGTACCATTGGCCAGCCATGGGCAGCTACCACCGGAAGACCGGTGTATGCATTTGATACGAATGCCGACAACTCTGCACTTTCTTCCACGTACCTGTACGACACGTCAGTGAACGGCCGGTGGCAGTTGCAGTTAGGCTTCCGTTACATATTTTAGTCGAGCTCAATCCTTCAATCATGAATAAGAAACATATGAAACACTTCAATAAAATATTATTCGCTGCGGGGTTGACAGCAGTGGTCCTGGGTTGCAAAGAGCCCGAGACGCCTGCGCCAAATATTTCCAGCAATTCATCGGCATTCAATGCGAACTTTCTGTTTGTCAATGCCTCACCGGATGCGCCTGCCCTCAGCCTTTACGTCAACAACCTGAAGACCGGTTCTGATGCGGGTTCTGATGGGAGTTATGCTCAAGGGGCTTACAATTCTGTACCCCTTACTTCTTCCGGCGCTTCAGGAACGCTCACGGCCAACACAAATATCCGTGTAAAGGCTGTTGGCGGTTCCATTGGCGGCAAACTGGGAAGCAATGACCTGATTTACCGGGCAGGCAATAACAACGCCAATAACTTTGTGGCGGTGAATGGTTCCAATTATACCGTGTTTGTGGTGGATACCATCAACCGTCCGGTTCCGCTGCGCACGTACAACAGTGGAAATTTCGGTGATCTTACCTGGTTCAATCCCAAGACATCCACCCAAATTTCAGTAGTTGAAAAAGCGGCCCTAACCGATCCTGCAGAGGTTGCCAACCTGGTCAGCCTGGGTGTGGTACCCCTCGGACAAAGCGATGTGGGCGGTGTGAGGTTCTATGTAACGACTGATGTGATCCCGGTGCTTGCCTCTCCCGCCACGCAGGCAGCAATACGGGTTGTAAATGCTGTGCCGAACACAAACAACACGCCGGGAAATCCCAATTTGTTTGTTCGGTTGACGCGTACCTCGGGCACAGCGGGCTCTACGCCTATTGCTCTGGCATCCGGCACCACGCATGTTATGAATGCGGCAAACTTCAGCCCTTCCGTTGGTACCAGGACGGCCGGCAGTGTGGCGTTCACCAACCAGACCGTGGCCGCCGCAGGTGTGGCAAACGTTTATACACTTGAGGTAAGCACCAACAATTTTGCGACAACCATCTACAGCGCACCGAACGTAACTTTTACCTCTGGTAAAGTGTACACAGTGTTCATCAGGGGATTAGCTGGAAAGACAGGTTCCAAGGGGGTAAGCCACGGAATTGTGACCCACAACTAAGTATTCACCACTAAAGATTTATGAAAATGAAAAACATCAAATTTCTCCAGAAGGTCTTCATGGTGAGTACCGTGGTGCTGGTGCTGGCAGGCTGTAAGGACGACTTTACCGCGCCGCCCGCGCCATCCGGCACGCCACTGGCGACAGTCGCGTCCACCAATGACAACTTTAATATCCTGACCGCTGCGCTGAAGAAGACCGCATTGTACAATTCCCTGAACAACAACAACTCAGGTTATTTCACTGTCTTTTCACCCAGTGACGCTGCGTTCATTACATACTTCAAGAATTTTAATCCTGCACTAGTGACAGAGGCCGATGTGATAGCGTTTGTCAATGCTTTGCCACCAACGGCGGCACCTGGTCAGGCAAGCATTGCAGTTCTTGCAGGCGTGTTGAACTACCACACAATGGGTTCAAGCCTGACCTCGGACAAAATAACTGGAAACCAGGTTTTTACAACCTTGAACGGCGCGCGCCTGTCGATTTCCAAGACAGGGGCAACGGTAGTGCTTAACGCCAATAGTGCCGCGAACGGCGCGACGGTAACGGCAGTGGATGTGTTGGCTTCAAATGGCGTCATTCACACCATTGATCGGGTGATGGCGCCTGTGACCAATGCAAACGTCTTGTCTACCATTGGGAAGAGTGCATCCACTCCAACGACAGGCATTACCATCAGTTATGCTACGAATCCCCCCACCTTGGCTGGCGCAACAACGGTCGGAACAGCGGACAACTACGAATTAATGGGTGTAGCCATCAGGAGAACCGGGGTTGCCGCATCAATTGGGATTACGCCAATTGTGCTTCCTAACAGTGCACCACTTCCGGATTTTACTATTTTCGCTCCTACTGATGCAGCCCTCCAAGCCTATCTTGGTATTGCGGTTGGCACGGGAACGGAGGGAGCCGCTCAAACTGCCATCAACGCCCTCGATCAAACAACTTTGTCGAATCTTCTTAAATACCATATAGTGGCGGGCAGAATTCTTTCCACTGATCTAAGCAATGGACAAGTTGTGACTACACTGGCTGGCACAACCTTCACTGTGAATATCAATGGAAGCACCATTACCTTGGTAGATGGAAATACTGGAAACGTGGATCCGGTTGTTGGTCCGGCAAATACCTTGACCAATTCTGGAATTGTCCACACCTTAAATGCCGTTTTGCTCCCGAATTGATTTAGAAATAGTTAGTCAAACAAAACGGGGCCTCAAAGGGCCCCTTTTGTTTGTGGGCTCTTTTCCGTACTTTCAATAATGGCAAGACCGGTATATGTCTCCTCAGCCCTCGTTCTGGCCTTGCTTTTCGCTGATTGCACGAAAATATCTCATACTGAATTTACAGAAGAACCCAGGGTTTCCATCGACCTCGGTCAGATCCGGGAAAGGGGCTTCCTTCAGGCCATCGTTGACAACAATTCCATCAGCTATTTTATTTACAGGGGTCAGCCCATGGGCTATGAGTATGAACTGCTGCAAAGCCTGACCAGGCACCTGAAAGTCAAGCTGAAGATCAAGGTGATCAGCGGTATTGAACAGTCAATCGACCTGCTGAACAAAGGTGAGGGTGACCTCATCGCCTTCCCGCTTACCATCACTCAGGAGCGCACCAATTACCTGTCTTTTACCAATGCGCAATTCAACACCTGCCAGGTCCTCGTCCAGAAAAAACCCTCCAATTGGCGCAGGATGCCTTCTACACGTGTGGAGAGGAACCTAGTCCGAAGCCCGGTAGAGCTGATCGGAAAGGAGGTCCACGTCATGAAGGAATCAGCCTTCAAGCAAAGGCTTGTGAACCTTTCCCAGGAGATAGGAGGGGCTATTATCATTAAGGAAGACAGCGCTACCGCGGAGACGGAGTCACTCATCCAGAAGGTGGCCTCGGGTGAGATTCAGTATACAGTGACAGACCAAACCATCGGAATGGTCAATGCAATTTATTATCCCAACCTCGACATCAACACAGTACTCAGCCTGCCGCAGCAAATTGCCTGGGCGGTCCGGAAGAATTCCCCTGAACTCCTTGGGGCCGTCAATGAATGGCTGGAAGAGCTGAAGAGGAACGGGAGATTCAAGAACCTCTACGCGAAGTATTTCAACAACCCGAGGTCATCACAAATCCGCATTAGCAGTGATTATTCTTCGCTCGCGGGCAACAAGCTCTCTCCCTATGATGATGAGATTAAGCGAGAGGCGAAAAGCCTGGGATGGGACTGGCGGCTGCTGGCTTCCGTTATTTACCAGGAGTCAAACTTCCAACCGGATGCTGAATCGTGGGCGGGTGCCGTGGGCCTGATGCAGCTCATGCCGTCGACCGCTGAAGAGTTCGGCGCTGTAGACCGTACCAATCCGCACCAAAGCCTGAAGGCTGGGGTTCGGTACCTCAAATACCTTGACAAGCTTTGGGGAAAATATGTCAAGGACCAGAACGAACGCCTGCGCTTTGTACTGGCTTCCTACAATGCCGGGTTGTCGCACATCATCGATGCCAGAAACCTGGCCAAAAAGTATGGCAAAGACCCCATGCTGTGGGAGGATGTCGAAATTTTTCTGAAGCAGAAATCCAACCCAAAATATTACCGTGACCCGGTGGCTGTTGCTGGTTATTGCAAATGTGAAGAGCCGGTTGCCTATGTCAGGGAGATTCTCAACCGGTACGAGGAGTACAAGATTCTTATCGCTGAGGCGTAAGCTGATCTACAATTTCTTTAAAATTCAGTGAAGGCCACACGCTTTCAATAGACGGCGTTTTCATCACCTTGTTCATGATTTCCTTTTGCTGCCTCCCAATCCTGAGCGCATCGGAATACCGCATGTCATCATGGAAGGTCACCATGGAATACAGGGGAATCCACTGATCAGGATACAGTTCATGAAGTTTTGCTTCGATTTTTTTGCGCAGGAGGAAGTCCGCATCGGCCACGAGGTCCCTCATTTCGACAAAATTATCGAGTGCGAGTTGTGCAATAGCGTCAGCATCAGGTTTCCTCAGCTGCTGGAATTCAGGCAGCACTTTTGACCAGTCATCCTGATGCTGGTTGAGAAGATCATTCAGCACGCGGCAATCTTCGAAGCCGGCATTCATACCCTGTCCAAAAAATGGCACGATGCCATGTGCCGCATCACCAATCAGCAGGGTTTTGTGCTTCACCCAGGGAAAACACCTTACGGTGACCAGAGAGGCTGTCGGGTTGTCGCGGAAATCTTCAATTAAGGTGGGCATCATCGTCACGGCATCCGGGAAGTTCTTTTCAAAGAATGTCTTGATCTTTTCAGGTGAATCGAGCTTGTGAAAAGACGGGTCACCTTCAAACGGAAAGAACAACGTGCAAGTGAATGATCCGTCGGGGTTGGGCAACGCAATGAGCATGTAGCTTTCCCTCGGCCAGATGTGAAGGGCCTCCTTTTCCATCAGGAAAGAACCATCCGCTGCAGCCGGAATCCGCAATTCCTTATAGCCATGTTCAATGTAGGTCTGCGCATATTCAAACCGGTCGGTCATCTGGAGCGAGCCGCGCACGGCCGAGAATGCGCCATCGGAACCGATGATGAGGTCGGTGTGGTGATGTTTTGTATCACCATAATGCTGGAATGTGATTTCGGTTTTTTCAGTATTGATGTGTGTGCAGCGGTGCTCAAAAACAAAATCAACACCCATTCTCTCAGCCTCGTTCATCAGGACCATGTTGAGTCCCCTCCTGGAAATGGAATTGATGTATTGTCCTTTTGTGCCATAGGGCTGATAGTTCACCTTTCCCGTCAGGTCGTGAATCAGCCTTCCGTTCATTGACACTGCACTTTGCTTCATGTGTTCGGCCAGTCCCACTTCGTGCAGGGCGCGCAGTCCGCGGTTGCTGAGCGCTATATTGATCGACCGCCCGCCCCCCAGCATGTTCGAGCGCATGTCGAACCTGCCTTCAAAAACGGATACTTTGTACCCTCGTTTGACGAGGTACATGGAGAGCAGGGATCCAACGAGGCCCGCGCCAACGATGGTGATGTGGGAAGGTTTTTTCATTTTCTAGAAATTCTGTTACAGGCAAATTCCAAAATCAATCTTCTGCAAAACATGACGAACATCAGCCCGTGGAAAGCTTTTTGTCATCCCAAGGCCGTTTTAAGGATTTTGGCCAGGTGGTAGACGTCTTCAAAAGTGTTATACAACGGCACTGGTGCTGCCCGGATCACATCGGGCTCCCGCCAGTCAGCTATAACGCCCTTGCGCGTGATTTTGTTAAAAGTTCTCCTGCCGTCTTTTTTCATCAGAATGGATAATTGGCAGCCGCGCCGGGCGGTGTCTTTGGGCGTGATGATGGTGAAGTGCTTTTCGTCGGGATCAATTTCATGAAGCAAGAACTCAAGATAGCCGGTAAGCAGGATGCTTTTCTTTCTGAGGGTTTTCATGCCCGCTTTGTCAAAAAGATCCAGGGAGGCCAGGAGCGCTGCCCCATTCAGCACGGGGAAATTGGAAAGCTGCCACCCGTCCACGCCGGGCATGGGCACAAATCCCTTCTTCATCTGGAAGCGATGTTCTTCATCGTGGCCCCACCAGCCGGCCATGCGCAGGAGAGCAGGGTTCTGTCCGTGTCGCTCATGAACAAACGCACCGGCCACCGCGCCGGGTCCGCCATTCAGGTATTTGTAAGTACACCACACGGCGAAATCCACGTCGTCCTTGTGAAGGTTGAGGGGTACGTTCCCGATGGCGTGGGCCAGGTCAAACCCGGCGTAGGCCCCTGCAGAATGTGCGGCAGAAGTAATTTTATTTACATCAAACAATTGTCCTGAGTAGTACTGCATAGCGCCAAAGATGACGAGCGCGAGTTGCCCACCGTGCTGCTCAATAGCAATGAGGATATCTTCCGTACGCAATGTGTGCTCACCGGCACGCGGGCGCAGTTCGATGAGGACATCAGCCGGGTTAAGTTTGTTCAGCCTGATTTGCGACTCAAACGCATATTGGTCTGATGAAAATGCTCCCGCTTCCACGATAATTTTATACCGCTCTTTTGTTGGCCTGTAGAAGGTGGTCAGCATGAGGTGAAGGTTGCCGGTGAGCTGGTTCATGGCCACGACTTCCGACGGCTTGGCGCCAACCAGCTTTGAAAGACCCTTCTTGCTGTATTTGTGATAATAAAGCCATGGGCGTTTGGCATGAAAGTGCCCCTCCACACCCAGTTTCGCCCAATCGTCCAGTTCCTCATTGATGTATTTCCTCGTATCCCGAGGCTGCAGGCCAAGCGAATTGCCAGTGAAGTAGTAGGCCGGCTTTCCATTCACCCTGGGAATGTAGAATTTGGAACGAAAGGTCTTCAAGGGGTCGAGTTTGTCCAAACTTCTGGCAAACGACAATGAATCAATGAATTTCATAAAATGACCTCAGAATTTTTCAGGCAACGTTTCGGCTGGTGATTTGAGCGTGATGGTGCTCGGCATGGTACGCAGTGAAGTAGAGCATTTCACGAAGTGTCAGTTTGCCGAGAAGGGGATGGGGTAGGATGTAATGGTCAAGTTGATCTTCAGAATAGGTCCCAACCCTGGAACACAAGGAATGCACAACACCCATGAGTTTGTCTGAATGAGCTTTTATATTAACTGTGCCAGCAGGGATGAAACTGCCCGAAGCCTTTCCGCCTGCGCCAAGTTTGGCGTGGTATTTTTCCACGACGGCTTCATAGGTTCTGGATGGACGGTTGGAAGTTCCAAACCTCCACTTTAGCACGAAAGCAGGCAGGAAAAAGGCCATTCTTACCGGGGAGACACTTCGCACCAGGTGATCCAGCAGTTGGCCCGGGCTCCACTTGCCATTCAGTGAACGCTGGGCCTCGTCAGCAGGCATCGCTTTCAGTATGCCAATGAACTGCGTATGATTCTGGATAAGCGCGTTGACGATCTCGCTGCGATTCATAGGCGTGCTAAACAAAACGTGGATCAGATTCCATGACCGTGCCACAGTTCTTGCAGGTGCGGAGCTCTGCCGAACCATAAAAGTCACGGAAACGCGGGATAAAGTCCTTCTCAATGTTTTCGAGATGGAATTTGTACTCGTGCAGTTTGTGATTACATTTTTCACAAAACCACATCAGGCCATCATCTTCGGTGGCTTTTCGCTTGCATTCGATCACCAGCCCGATGGACTCCGGCATGCGGATGGGAGAGTGCGGCACGCGGGCGGGAAGCAGGAACATGTCGCCTGCATGGAGTGGGATGGAAACGGCCTTGTCATCCTCCTGGATTTTCACTGTAGCGCTGCCTTCCAGCTGGTAGTACAATTCTTCAGTTTCGTTGTAGTGGTAATCCTTCCGGGCATTGGGGCCTGCTACGATCATCACAATGTAATCCCCGGCGTCAGCGTAGAGGTTCTTGTTTCCCACCGGGGGCTTCAAAAGGTGGCGATTTTCGCTGATCCATTGGTTCAGGTTGAAGGGGCGGCGTACGGACATAATCGGATTTGTTAGGTATGTAAATCTAAAACTTTTCAGTCTATCTTTATCATCATGGATTTAAGTCTGAAGGGCAAACGGGCCATTGTCTGCGGGAGCACGCAAGGCATCGGAAAAGCAAGCGCCATTGAACTGGCAGCATTGGGGGCCCATGTCACGCTCGTTTCGCGGGATGAAAACAAATTGAGGACTGTCGCAGCCGAGCTGATGTGCGAACACGGACAGCGGCATGAGTATTTTGTTGCCGATTTCAACATTCCGGACCAGCTGAAAATTGAAGTTGAGAAATATATCAGGAATGAACCGGTCCACATCCTGGTCAACAACACCGGTGGTCCTCCCGGAGGGCCTGCGATAACAGCCAGCCCTGATGAGTTTGTCCGGGCATTTTCCAGCCACCTGCTTTGCAACCAGATCATGGTGCAGGCCGTTGTCCCTGGCATGAAGCAGGCTGGTTACGGACGTATTGTTAACATTATTTCCACTTCCGTGAAAATCCCTATTCGCGGGCTGGGCGTTTCCAACACAATCCGAGGTGCGGTAGCGAACTGGTCAAAGACCTTGTCGGTGGAGCTTGGGCCTTTCGGCATCACGGTGAACAACGTGTTGCCTGGTGCCTCGATGACATCGCGGCTGGAGGCCATCATCAGGGACCGTGCTGAAAAGCAAAAGAAGACAATTGAAGAAGTGACCAGGGAGATGGTTTCGGAAATTCCTGCCGGGCGGATATCATCCGCGGCGGAGGTGGCCGCTGCTGTCGCATTCCTTTCCACCCCGGCAGCCGGCTACATCAATGGCATCAACGTGCCGGTGGATGGCGGCAGAACAGGCTCTTTGTAATTTGGACCATGGAGAAAATTTTCAATTACATCAACGGAGAACTGGCTGGTCCGGTCTCCGGGCAATACATCGACAACAGCAATCCCGCTGAGGGAAAGGTCTATAGTCTCATTCCGGATTCCGATGGGCGGGATGTACAGGCAGCCGTCACCGCGGCCGAGGCGGCTTTTCCTGGATGGTCTTCAATGGCTGTGGACAAGCGATCGACGATCCTTTCGAAGATAGCCGACCTGATCAACCGCGACCTCGACAAGCTGGCGTTAGCGGAGAGCATCGACAATGGTAAGACAGTGTCGTTGGCAAAGTCTCTGGATATCCCGCGCGCTGCGGCGAACATTCATTTTTACGCAACGGCCGCGATGCACTTCGCGACGGAAGCACACATCACCGGGACGGAAGCCGTCAACTACACCACCCGGACGGCAGTGGGCGTGGTGGGGTGTATCTCTCCCTGGAATCTTCCGTTGTATCTCTTCACCTGGAAGATCGCCCCTGCGCTCGCAGCGGGCTGCACGGTTGTAGCCAAACCCTCTGAACTAACGCCGATGACGGCGTATTTATTCTCTTTACTGTGCAAGGAAGCAGGTCTTCCAAAAGGTGTGCTGAACATTATTCACGGTCTGGGGCCGAAAGCCGGCCAAGCAATCATCGAGCACCCCGGTGTAACCGCCATCTCCTTCACAGGCGGAACAGTCACGGGCAAGAAGATTGCGGCCACTGCCGGACCAATGCTGAAAAAGCTTTCACTGGAACTGGGCGGAAAGAATCCAAACATCATTTTCGCTGACTGCGATTTTGAACAGACCCTGGATACCTCAGTTCAGGCTTCCTTTACTAACCAGGGAGAGATATGTTTGTGCGGTTCCAGAATTTTTGTGGAGCGGAGTCTGTATGATCAGTTTGTGTCAGCGTTTGTGAAGAAGGTAAAGGCCTTAGCAGTCGGAGATCCGCTGGAGAATTCCACGAAGATCGGTGCGCTGGTATCGGAAGGGCACATGAAAAAGGTACTCTCCTACATTGAACTGGCGCAGCAGGAGGGAGGGGAGATTCTTACTGGTGGAAGGCGTGTTACCGTCTCCGGCCGGTGTGCCAATGGCTATTTTGTGGAACCCACCGTGATTGCCGGACTGGATCACAAATGCCGGACAAACCAAGAGGAGATTTTTGGCCCAGTCGTGACAATCATGCCCTTTGATACAGAAGAAGAGGTAATTGGTTATGCAAACAGTACCACATACGGACTGGCTGCCACCATCTTTACCGAAAACCTGAAGAAGGCGCACCGCGTATCTGCGCAGATCAGGAGCGGCATTATCTGGGTGAACTGCTGGCTGTTTCGCGACTTGCGTACGCCCTTTGGAGGCATGAAGCAATCCGGCGTGGGACGTGAAGGGGGATGGGATGCGATAAAGTTTTTTACAGAGGCTAAGAATGTGTGTGTAAAGCTTTAGTGCTTTTGTGGCGTCAATCCGTAATCATCACTTCGCACACGCACCTGAAACCCAGCCACCCCTCCGGTTTTGAATAGTATTGTCTCGAACTGATCCGGCACTCTTCAATAAGTTGTGCCCAACTGCCACCCTTCGAAATGCCTGGTGCGTCGGTCATCTCAGACACGTTTCCGATCATGGCGTATAAGCCAAAGCCGTTGAGCTGGTTGGGCTTCCTTTTTTTTGGAGGCAATGTGGAAATGGGCTGGTTGGCGCCATAGTGGAAGTAGTTGTAGAAATCCTTCAGACAGTTAAAAAAGGGTTCCCGGCCGTGTTTTTGAAATTGCCTGAAGATGAATTCAAATTCGCTGAAGGAGAGATTGCTGGTTTTGCTCACCGTTTGCCAATAGCCAGTGGGGTCATTCCACAGGGTGGACATGGATTCAAATTCCTTGAAGCCATATTTGTACGCCGCAGTATCAAGATTGGCAGCGGCCGCGAACATCCATTCTTCTTCTGTTGGCAGGCGAAACCGGAATGTTATCACTTTGCCAGGCGGCACCTGGTAATTTTCTTTTGCGGCCTGTTCTGTAGCAACCTTTGACCGCCATTTGCAGAACTCTGTCACTTGCTTGTAAGTAATGCCGACAACCGGAAAATGCCGGGTCTCCGGGCTTCTCATGTACTTGTTGGCAGTCCCCTGGCCAATCCAGTAAAGAGGGTTATTGGTTATTATTAGCCAGGAGGCGGTGAGCGAAGAATCGGGCAGCATGCTCCGGTAGTACACAGAATCGTGCTTGATATCAGTCAGAAATTCCAACCACTGGATATTTGAGATTTCAGTTTTGTCGATATAAAAATTGTCGTAGAGTTTGGCGGTATTGGGAGGGGCAACGGGGTCGGGTTTCTGAGCCAGCGTAATTGAAGCAAGAAGCAGAAGGCTGAGAGTGGAAAGTGAACAATAGAAAGTTGAAAGTCGGCTCATTCCCTTAGTGTACTCCTGATATTACCAATTTTTCCTGATATGTACTATAGACAAGGGCTTGTCAACAGCTTTGTGGCGACCGTGAAAAATCCGACCAATCCATGGCAAAAGATGATCATTAGGCGTTCTGACGCAGTATATTTGATCTCCATGACCTTCTTCGACAACGACCACAAATTTTTTGAACTCCTGGGCTACCCCATGAGCTACCTGGAGTTTTTCGGAACGGTAGCCGGGGCTGTGGCCGTCTGGCTCTCTGCCAGGGCAAATATCTGGAGCTGGCCGATCGGCATTATCAACGTGGTGCTTTTCTTCTTCCTTTTCTTTCAAATACAGTTGTATCCTGACATGTTCCTTCAGGTGTTTTTCTTTATCACCAACCTCATCGGATGGTGGCGATGGGCCAATCCGCGGGAAGGGGAGGAAGACAAAAGGCATGAGCTCATGGTGAGCTGGATGCCTGTGAAGATTTTGGCAGTTTTCTTCCTGGTTGTTTGTTTGGGCACGTACGCTGCCGGCACTTTCGCCAGCAAGCTGCACGAGTTATTCCCCAGGCTCTTCAACCTGCCCAGCGCTTATCCCTACATGGATTCTTTCGTAACCGTAGTAAGCATAGCCGCGACGTACCTCATGGTTCAGAAAAAAATTGAATGCTGGCTGGCATGGATCATGGCTGATATCATGGCCACCTACTTGTATTTTACCAAAGGCATCCTCTTCGTAGGCGTGGAATATTTTGTTTTCTGCCTGATCGCCGCCTTCGGATTTTTCCGGTGGAGGGCTGAATTCAAATCCTACCAGGCATGAAACTGAAGGTAAAAAAAATCTGTTTCTACGGGCCTGAGAGCACGGGTAAGTCAACCCTGGCCAGGGCAATGGCTAAACATTATCATACGGAGTTTGTGCCTGAAGTGTCGCGGGAGATCATCACTTCCAACAACTTTACGGCAGAGGACATCATTATTATTGGCAAAGCCCAAACCGAGCGCGTATTGGCAAAAGAAGGAACCGCCAATAAGTTATTGTTTTGTGATACCGACCTGATCACCACACAGATTTACAGCCGCCAATATTTGGGGATTGTGCCGCCTGTCTTGTATGAACTGGAGGCCATGGTGAAGTACGATCTGTATTTCCTTTTTGATACTGATGTGCCCTGGGTGTCGGATGGATTGAGAGACCTGGGTGAGAGAAGGAAGGAGATGTATGAGGTATTTAAGGGTGAACTGGATAGAAGGAAGATACCCTATACCGTTGTGCATGGTTCCTATCCGGAGCGGGAGAGCATGGTGCGGCGGGAACTTGATATAATCTTAAAAGGAAGCGTACTTCAATAGCACAGGGACATAGAAAGCAATGAGTTTTTCTGCCATGTGGCTAATGGGGACATATCAACCTCGTATTCTGCCTGCATTATGCCCCTTCAGGGCATAAAACAGTATATAGAGATAGCAGGGGATCATAATGGTTACAAACGCCACCGGTGGCCCCCACGTTAATGCCAGCCTGGCATAAATCTGTGGAATGATCGCTCCGCCTGCAATGCCCATGATCAGAAGGGCGGACCCGATTTTAGTGAACTTGCCGAGACCATCGATGGCGAGCGGAAAGATGGCGGGCCACATCAAGGCGTTGGCAAACCCGAGCAGGGCAATGAAAACGATCGAAGTGTAACCTGAAGAAGCATAGGCCATGATGCTGAAGAGTATTCCAGTCACTGCTGAAATGGCCAGTGCTTTTTCCTGCCTGATGTATTTGGGGATGGTCAGTATGCCGAGTATGTAACCCACCACCATGGAGCGAAGGGTGTAGGACGTAAAATTCTTCGCGTCGTCCAGGCTGATGCCAATGGCTTTTCCATAAATGCTGATCACGTCACCGGCCATCACTTCAACTCCTACGTACAGGAAAATGCAAAGCGCTCCCAGCAAGAGGTGTGGAAATTGCAAAATGCTGGTCTTGCTGCCGTCCTTGATTTCGTCCTCGGGGGTTGACTCAATGTCAGGCAGGGAAGAGTACCGGATCATCACAGCCAGCAGGAGCAGCACGCTTGTCATGATTGCGTAGGGCAGGATCACGCGCTGCGAGAGTTCCTGCAAAAGAATTTCACGGGCTGCCGGGTCGGTGGTCGTATTGATTTTGGCTTCTACTTCAGCGGCACCCTTCAGAACAATGGCACCCAGTATGAGCGGGCTGATCGCCCCGGCAACCTTATTGCAGATGCCCATGATGCTGATTCGGCTGGCAGCACTTTCCAGTGGTCCGATGACGGAGATGTAGGGGTTCGAGGCAGTCTGGAGCAGGGATAACCCCATACCCTGGACAAACAAGCCGGTGAGGAATAATGAATAGGTGCGCCCCAACGCTGCCGGGATAAAAAGAAGGGCTCCCAGGGCCATCACGGCCAGCCCCAGTGACATCCCATTTTTGAAGCCCGTCCGCTCCAGGATCATGGAGGAGGGAATGGCCAGGAAGAAATAGGCCATGTAGAAGGCGAAAGTCACCAGGAGGGCCTGCCCGTCGGTTTGGAGGTCGCAGGCCAGTTTCAGGAATGGAATCAACGTCCCGTTGAGCCATGTGACGAATCCGAAAATGAAAAACAGTGCGCCTATAATGACGATTGACGTCGTATAATTGGCGGGGCGTTCAGGTTTTGACATGGCACTAAAGTAAGGATTAGTTTTCAAGCTAAAATCCTATTTTTACCGGTAGATTTTCTCCTTGATCTTAAACATACATTCCCTTGAAAAACAATAAACCACTTTCATTGCTCGTCATGGCAGCCGGCATGGGCAGCCGGTACGGAGGCATCAAGCAGATTGACGGCTTCGGCCCCAATGGTGAGACAATTATGGACTACTCCCTGTATGACGCCCTGCGGGCGGGATTCACCAATGTTGTATTCGTGGTCCGGGAGGAAATCAAAGAGACGGTCAGGGAGATGTTCCTGCCGAAATTGTCAGGCAAGGCTTCTGTCCATTTTGAGGTGCAGTCCCTTGATCGGTTTGTGCCGGCCGGGTTCGACAAGATTGATCGCAAGAAGCCCTGGGGTACCACCCACGCCATGCTTTGCGGGAAGGACGTGATTGACGGTCCGTTTGCAGTAATCAACGCTGACGATTTCTATGGAAAGGATTCTTTTGCTGCCCTGGCCAAATTCTTCGCTACCGCTCCCCCTGATCACCACGCCATGGTGGGCTACACACTTGAGAATGTTTTATCAGAACACGGCAGCGTATCACGCGGCGTAGCGGAAGAGCGTGACGCCAGCGGTTACCTCAAAAAACTGAGCGAGCTCACCACGATTGTGAAAGAAGGAGGAAGGATTATTTCGAAGGAACCAACAGGAGACCGTGAACTGGCGCCGTCGCTGCCGGTATCAATGAACTGCTGGGGATTTCAGCCTGGCATCTTTGGCCTTTCAGAGAAATTGTTTGCTGAGTTCGTCAGGGAACACATTGACAAGCCCTCTGCTGAGTTTTACATCGCTCTCATGGTTTCGGAATTAATTGAAGCAAACCTTGGCAAAGTGGAGATCATCAGCGGAGGCAATACCTGGTTTGGTGTAACCTACAAGAACGACAAGGAGGAAGTTACCGGAAAAATCCGTGCCCTCGTGAAGGCGGGCGTGTACCCGGATAAATTATGGAAGTAGGACCTTCGGCTGATTCGGGCATCCTTCAACGCTACGGACTGGATCCTTCAGATTATTCGATCGAGCCGGTTGGAACAGGGCACATTCACCAAACCTTTAAACTGAAGGGTCCCAGGAAGTACATCCTGCAACGGGTCAACAAGAATGTGTTTAAGGAACCGGAGGTTATTGCCTCCAACCTACGTCTGGCATCGGAACACCTCAGGAAGAATTTTCCGGATTATCCCTTTTTACGATGTGTCCTCTCCGGCAAGAACAGGGACATGGAGTATGACAAGGAGGGATTTCCCTGGAGACTGTTTCCCTATATTGAGAATACCATCACCCTGAATAGCGTCGGCACAACGGAAGAGGCCTACAGTGCCGCGAAGGAATTCGCGAGATTGACGCGAAACCTGCACGAGGTTGACCCGGACCAATTCAGGGAGACCATACCCCGATTTCATGACTTGTCCTGGCGCTACGAGCAGTTTGAAACTGCCCTGTCGGGAGCGTCGACTGATCGGCTGCAGCAGGCCGATGCCTGCATTGAGATCAGCCATCGCATGTACCACCTGGTGGATCAGTACCGGCAGCTGATTTCCAGCGGATCGCTCAAACTACGGATCACCCACAATGACACCAAAATCAACAACATACTTTTTGATGCGGCTACCCGTAAAGCGGTGTGCGTCATTGACCTGGATACGTTAATGCCAGGTTATTTCATCTACGACCTGGGCGACATGGTCAGGACGTTTGTCAGTCCGGTAAGTGAAGAAGAGAAAGATGTTTCCAAGATTATATTCCGTAAACCCATGTATGATGCCCTCCTGACCGGGTACCTCTCAGAGATGTCACCGGTGATGTCAGCTGAAGAAACAAGAGCCATTCCCTTTGCGGGGAAGATGATGACGTTCATCATGGCTTTGCGATTTTTGGCAGACTATCTCCATGGTGATACCTATTACCATACAACCTACGCAGGCCAGAACCTGGTACGGGCAAGTAATCAGTTGACGTTCTTGAAGCAATTGGAGGCTTCAGTCTAGCCTTCGAGTTCGCTCAGGCTGAACGTCTCCTGATTATATAAGTGAAGGTGCCTTATGGAATGTCGGGTTGGGCGAAGACGAAGCCTAGACAATAGGCACATCTACGTGCTTCTCGGCGTGGTAGGATGAGCGCACCAGTGGACCGGATTCAACATACCTGAGTCCGCGTTTAAGGCCTTCTTCTTTATACATCTCGAACGTATCCGGGTGGATGAATTCCGCTACTTCCAGGTGCATTTTGGTGGGTTGTAAATATTGGCCAAGGGTCAGGATAAGCAAACCGTTTGCAGCCAGGTCATCGATTGCTTTGAATACTTCTTCTTTGGTTTCGCCCACACCGAGCATGATGCCGCTCTTCGTGCGCTTGCCTGCTGCACGAATGCGCCTGATTTGTTCGAGGCTGCGTTCGTATCTCGCTTGCGGACGCACCCGCCGGTACAAGCGTTCCACGGTCTCCATGTTGTGGGAGACCACTTCCTGTCCGCCTTCAATCATTCTGTATAGTGCGTCCCAGTTTCCTTTGGTGTCAGGGATAAGGGTTTCAATGGTTGTAGAAGGACTGACCTGTTTGGTTTGAATCACAGTCTGGTACCAGATTTCGGCGCCACGGTCCTGCAGCTCGTCGCGGTTTACAGAGGTGATCACGGCATGCTTAACGCCCATCAGTTTGATCGCTTGAGCGACACGCCCTGGTTCATCGGCGTCGTATTCGGTGGGCCGGCCAGTGGCTACCGCGCAGAACGTACAGCTCCTCGTGCAGACGTTTCCCAGAATCATGAACGTGGCCGTGCCTGCGCCCCAGCACTCACCCATATTCGGACAATTGCCGCTTTCGCAGATGGTGTGGAGCTTGTGTTCGTCTACCAGACGGCGAACCTTGGCGTACTCCGGGCCCACCGGGAGTTTCACACGCAGCCAGCTGGGCTTGCGCTTCCTGATTTCTTCCTGTGAAATGACGGGGAGTTCGATCATCCGGGTTTATATGCTCTCAACGAGAATTACTTCCCGATAAGTTCCTTGTATTGAGCAGCGCTCAACAGGTTGTTAACGTCCGAGGCGTTCTTTATTTCCATTTTGATCATCCAGCCTGAGCCGTAAGGATCTGAGTTCACTTTTTCAGGACTGCCATCCAGTTCCTTGTTCACTTCGAGAACTTTGCCGGAAACCGGCATATACAGGTCGCTTACAGTTTTGACAGCCTCAACCGTACCGAAAACCTCATGTTCATTGACGTCCTGGCCAACGCTGGGGATATCGATGTAGACAATATCGCCCAATTCGCCCTGTGCAAAATCGGTAATGCCTATGGTGGCCTTTTGACCTTCAATTTTGATCCATTCGTGATCTTTGGTGTACTTCAGTCCTTCGGGAATATTCATATGGGTTCGTTTTGGAATGCCAAAAATAAGGGAAGATTAGGAGAACTGGAAGGGCTTTCGGGCTGGCCCCAAGTCCCTGGCCCTAGGCTTCCGGCAGTTTGGTGTCAGCGACGCGGCTTCTGCCCCTTTACTGAGACAGGTTAAAAAGAATTTTGGTTCCGACCCGGGTGGTGGAGCGGCGGTATGAGTTGGTCACGAGGGGATCGTTGACGTTGTGGTCGATGTAGAACTGGACGTTCAGTTTGTTGTTGACGGCGTAGCTGATGTTCGGCCGGATTTGCAGGTTGATGTTACCGTTGGTGATGACACCCAGCTCATCAATTTTCCGCTGGATGGTGACATTGTTGGTAATGCTAAAGTTCAGTCGGAAGTTAATGTCATTCTTCATGGTAATAACCCTGCCCTGGCTCTTGATGGGGAGCTTCATATTGTTTTTGATATAGCCCACCTCAAATGACCAGTCCTTCGAGTTTACTTCTGTAATCTGCGCATTTGAAATATTCAGCGACAAGTCTCGTTTGGTCTTGTATTCGAACCGGGCGGTAAATTTGCTTTTGGTGCGAACGCTCACGCCAAAGAGGGGGGCAAATTGTTCTGAAATCAGAACCTGGCTGATAACATACACGGGGATCAACTGGCCACTGTTGTTAGCCTGGGTAGCGAATACGCCATTGTTGTAATCTGAAAGCGGGAGATCATTTGAAACGTTTTTGTACTCCAGTGAGTTGGAGAACGAGGCCACAGAATAGGTCGATGAGTAAGCATGGGTTATGCTGATGGACTGAAATTTGTCTTTGAGGGCTTCAATCTTGTTGAGTCCGGTGTAGTCCAGCCGCCAGTTGGGCAGCGGCGTGGAGGGGAACGGAGTAAGCCCGATGGTCCTTGGATCGTTGCCTGTATAGGCAGCCATGAAGGCCGGTATCAGCACATCCTGCGATTTTGATTCGTAACCCGAACCGCTGATGGCATTGAATCGTTCTTTCATCACTCCGATGTTGTTTTCAAAATCCTTGAATACGGAAGAAGCCAGGCTCGAATTGTCTTTGAAAGATGTTCCGATGGAAATGGTAGAAATACGGTAGCTTCCCGTTCGGCTTGGACTTAACTCGTCATAACCTGGTTCCAGGTTTCCGAATTCGTCCTTCTTGTCCGGATTATACCGGAAGATTTCCTGGAAAGAGGAAGTTGTCGTTTTTTTCACATCCAGCTGAATTTTGAAATCCGACGTGAGTTCAAGCGCCGTCCTGATGCCGAGATCCTTCATCTGGTTCTGACTGAACGGTGTCGTGAGGCCGGGAGCCTGCGTGAGCCATCCATTCTCGGCTGCCTTGAAGCGGATGTTGGGATCCTGACTTCCCAAAACAAATCCCCACCCAGGCGCATTCCAGTTGTTGTCCATGCCGAACAAGTTGGGTGTTGGCAGGAAGCCTGGTAGAATGGTTCCCTGGTTTACATTGTAGGTGGCTGTGATATTCCGCATGGACATAAGCAACCGCAATACGCCATTGATCACCACATTGTCAGGAGGCCTCCTCGTGGTGTCTGGCCTTGCTTTTTCCGTTGGCGTCAGCGGCCGCTTTGGCGTGTTGATGTTCTTGAGGTAGCCGATCTTATTGTACAGTTTTACCAGGTCAATCCTTCCGTTCAGTCCCTGGTCCTGTGTGTTCTGGATAATGTTTCCAAGCTTCAGACTCTCTATTTGTCCCACCGGGCCGGCTCTCCAGGAGTATCCAACATTGTAGCGGTATTCAGCGCCGATCCAATTCGTGAGTGGAAATTTATCGAAGGGTACGGTGTAGTTAGCCGTGATGGTTTGCTCAAAGTTCTTCTTACGGCCAAAGTGCTTCAGGTTGGCAATCACGGAATCCTTGTATTCCTGCGCTGTGATATTGCGTTTCAGGGTCTGGGAATATCCGCCGTCCGGATCGGTGTCAGGTTCGTCAATGATGGCATTGACCCTTGCGTTGTAATCGATGGTCAGCGCCTTGGAGATTGACCAGCGCGCCGTGTAGAACCGGTTGAACAGAAAGTACTTCTGAATATTGGGCGGTGGGGTGCTGGTTGCTGCGCCTGTGGAGTTGCGATAAATGATCTTGTTGAATGACCGGTCCAGTTCACCGCGCACGGTGATCGCCGTGGGAACCGGATTCAGGTTAAAATCTTTGATCAGCTGCAGCCACGGGGACTTCCACGACGCCTCTTTGAAGGGTTCGATTCCCTTGAATTTGGGATTGAACTGCCAGGCTACCGCGCCCTTGTAGTTCCGCTGTGTGTTTTCAAGAAGGTTAAAATTGGTCTTGGTCGCCTCGCTGAAGGCATAAGTGAATGCAAAATTCTCAATGTCCCATACATTACTTTTTGCATCTTTTTTCACCTTCGTCTTTCGGACGTTCGTGAAGTTGAGGCTTCGCCGAATGGCTACATCCTGGATTACCTTTCGATAGGCCTCGCGTTCCGCATCAGTATTGAACGATTTGTCCATGGCGGCCAGCCGCATGTCGGGGTTGGCTGGATCAAAGTTTGGATTGAACGTGGTGTTCTCATAACTGAAGTACATGGGAATTTTGAGACCCGTGTTGCGAGGGAGGAGTTTGTCGACGCTGATGTTGGCAGCGATATCAAACTGGCTTGTCTCGCCCCTGGCCCGCTCGGAAATCTTGGACTGGACACCGCCGTACCCGTAGGTGATCTTTTTGTAGGAAGTGGTCAGGTTTCCCAGGTCGGCCAGTTTGGCGGTGAGCACGGCATTGGCGGCCCAGCCTGCGGTCTGGTCAAAATCAGTAAGGCGCATCTCATCCGCCCAGATGCACACACTCAGCGCTTTGCCGTCTGGTGATTTGGGATTTCGTACACCGATCATCATCAGTTTCACCTGGCTCAGGTCAGGTCGTCCGAATACCCGGATGCCATGCTTTCCAACCTGCTTGGGCCCGGCCCGGGGGTACAATTCGCCCAGCGGGAAGCTCTCACGATCGCGGGAAGCCTTCAGGGCATAGAGCTCGTTCAGGTCAAGGTCAATCTGGTTGTCCTCCGGCCACACTACACTTACACTGGGATTGTTTCCGGGGGGTGTGATTTTCAGGGGAAGTTCAATCTCATAGTAGTTCTGATCGAAGTCAGTTCCGATTCTCAAAAAACCGGTAAGTTGATCATCCTTAAGTCCTTTGGCATGCGCTGAGATGAACATCTTGATCCTGCCATAATTAAAAAAGTCAAACCCAACATTTTTGTAAATAGACCGGCCATCGCCATCCTCCAGGTTATTGATGCACATTTGAACAGACTGCTCATTGAGCCTGCGGTTAATGGTGGACGTAACATCGCGGTCGCGTGCGATAGGAGGCACGTAAGAAGGCTTTTCATTGTTGCCCATCCCGTTTTCTTCCACATTCACTACAGAAACCGAAAAATTATCAAGATTGGGTTCGAGCTGTTCGCTGAATTCTGCCTCCGAGAGATTGGCCGTATACCTTCTCCAGCGGTTGCCGACGGCCCTGAAATTGGCAAACCTCAATACCACCGGCTCCTGGAATCCGGTCAGGATCATGCGTCCATAGCGAATGGATTTGAACCCGTTGATACCGCCTACTTTTTCTTCAAACTGCCGGATGGGAATCCGCACGAGGTACCAGGTAACATCACTCTTCCCTTCAGGCACGATTTTGTCAACGATGTATTTCTTTCCAACCTCGAGCTGGCCGGGCCTCAGGTCCATGTTGAACACATAGTATTCCTCCAGGTCGCTCAGTGTGTTGTCCTGGTTGAGGTCTTCGTTCTCCGGGATGTTGGAGCCTGATTGTGCAAAGGGCTCGTTGCCCGTAATGATAGGAGAGTTTCCGTCCAGGCCATTGATGCTTTTATACCGTGCCAGAATTTTGGCATTGGCCGCATCCTGTTCAGGTCCCAGGAAATATTTAAAATCATCCGCCGAAGGGTCCTGCGAGATTATGACCTGCGCCGGAGGATTGATGGCGGTAAGGAAGCTTTGAAACTTCTGGACCTCCTTTGAATCATTTACGCCGTCCAAACCTACGTCCTGGTTGGCACGCGCGTTGGGATCCGTATTGAAGGCGTTGTTGAGGTATTGTTGTGAGGTCACAAATCCCCAATTGTTTTCGGTGGCGCCTCCTCCTTGCAGGTTGCCGTCCGCGGGCAGGCCATTTTCAAACGCGTGTTTGCCGTCACGCATCAAATCCTCAGAGATGCTGCCAAGGTGAAAGACGAGTTTTCCGCCGGTGGTGTTGGGCTTGGGGTTGCTTCTGCCGTCGTCTATGGTGCCATTCTCATTGTTGATGAATGGGTCCATCAACCAAAATTCAACATACTCCACATTGGATTTGTCAAAATCCACTTCCGTCCGGATAGCGGTAGTTATGCCCGCCCAGTTGGATTTAGGATCTTTCAGCGTTCCGTCTGTGTTCAGATCAGGATTGAAGTTGTAGGGTCCGCGTTCTGCCGGATAATAGGCCAGGTCGAAGATCTGTTCGTAGAAGTTCCCTACGTAAGGATCCCTGTACGGAAAAATTTCCTGGGGAAGTACCGGTCGCACATAATGGTTTTGCAGGTCTTTCTCAGTGATGTTGTCTGGCTTGTAGGTGCTTGCCTGGCGGTAAAACAGGTTGTCAATCTGGTACCACGCGAGTTTAGCCCGTTTATAACCAGCCCTGACATCATCAAGCGTACCGCCACTCAGGTCAAATCGATTGTCAGGGGTTTGGGGCACAACAGCGAGTTTCCAGCCTACCGGGTTGAGCAGGCTGTATGGGGTTGCTGTACTCTCAAAGTCATCGATGAAGGATGTGCCATCACCGTTAACCACGTTGGATGTGCCCGGCAGCAGCTGGGCGAATTCAGCGTTGAGTGTGAAGGATGAGGTCTCCTTGGTTTGGAGAAAGGGTAGTGCGTCCACCGCCTTCGTGAGGAGCCTGGAGTTTTTCTTCATGTTCAGGTCTACCCCGTATTGAATGTTGCGGGCCGGTTCTGTGCCAATCAGATTTCGGGTTATGAGGGGCCGCTCATTGTAGTAGAGGAAAGTACCGCCAATGTTAACATCGTTATTCAGCTTGTAGTCCAGCCGGGTGCCAAGGAGCGACCGTGTCTGGAAGGCGAAGGGATCCTGCTGCTCATAGTTAATGCTGATATTCTTCCCCGAGCTCAGGATCCCGTCATTGAGGATGGTCACTTTTCCGAAGGTATAATCAACCTGGTAGTCGACACCTTCCCGTAAGGGTGACCCGCCAGCAAAGACTTTTACCGATCCGGGGGAAATGTTAAAGCCCTGGATGATGATCTCTTTTCCCGCCCCGGCCTTGAAGGATCCGGTAATGTAAAACTTGTTCTTGTTGGCAACAAGTTCGGCTTCGGCCTTGGTCGTATGGTAGAGTGTGTCGTACACATACTTCTGTACCATCAGCTGTTGGGTATTGGGATTGGGCTCCTTGGCAATGACATCCCGCAAGGCCTTATTGAATGGTTCCAGGTATGGAAAAATGATGAGCCCCGTTTCGGAGTTGATGCTGATCTTCTCGACGTAGTCAAAATTTCCGTCTGGCTGAGGATCGTTGTAGGGATTGAGTTTGTCGAGTCCGAACACTTCAATGAGCTGCTTGGTGCGCACATACTCACCGTCCTGGAGCTGAGGATTGTCAATGCCCGTCCGGTCGTCACGGTAAATGATGCGAAGCTGGAATCCTTCCCGCTGCAGTTGGGTAACGCTGAGGTTGTAGATGTTTTTCATCATCAGGTTCCAGGTTGGCAGAATTTTTCCGAAGTCGTCTTTCGGAGCAATTTTCCTGGGGCGAAGCATCTTCAGGTAGACCACGTCCTTTTCTCCCTTGTTTGAATAGTCTTCGGAAAGTTCACCCACTTTGTAGGCCCTGCCATTGTAGGTATATTCATAGGCCACCGCGAGGGCCTCGTCATTCTGAAGTTTGCGTTGCAAAGTGATATAACCAAGTTCCTTGTGGTATGTAAATTCAGTCGGCGCCAGTTTGCGTGCACTGGTGATTTTTTCAAAGTCTGTTCCGTTGACGAATGGTTTGGGTGCGTAAAGGCTTTCCAGCGCCTGGTTGATGCCGTCAGAGTTGGGCGGCAGGGCTGAAACCTGGTTGAACAGGCTGTTGTTGGTGTTGTTGGTGGGCGACTTGTCGGGAACGCCTACGGTATAGTAATCCTTGCGATAGACTTTGTCAGACTCGCCAAGGTCCATCAGGCCGATTACATCACGCAGGGTCTGGGTGTCATTCTGCCGGTTGAGCAGGTAAACTTCAATGCGGGTAATGTTCACGCCCGAGGTAACCTGGGGTAATGTGCTAAGCCAGAGTTCAAAATTGTCCCGGAAAAACTGTCCCAGGAAAAAGTGGCGGTTCTCGTCATAGTTGGAAGCAACAATTTCAAAAGGCCGTCCCTGTGCGGCGCCGCTTGTGCTTCCCGCAATATTGATACTGGACTGCTTGCCGCGTTGTGTGGTGGCAATTGCGGTGACGAACATCTTGCCAAACTGCATCTGACCTTTGATGCCGAACAGGTTTTGCGAGCCGGTGATGAGGCTGTTGTTGAGTGGAAGACTCACATTGCCAATTTCAAGTTTCTTCAGAATATCTTCCTTGAAGCCTGTGTACTCGATCTTCATTTGGTTCTGAAAATCGAAGGAGTTGTTGTTGTCAAAGTTGGTGGTGACTTTCAGTTTTTCACCGACCTTGCCCGTCACTGCTAATTGTATCTGCTGGTCGAATTCAAAGCCGCCGTTCGTTTGCTGCCGGATGGGTATGGACGGATTCTGAATTTTTTGCCATTGACCCCCGAAGTCAAGCGTTACGAATCCGCGCGGGATGAGTTCAACATAGCTTCCTCCGAATATCCGGTCCAGAACGGGGCTGACATAAAGTTTTGGCAGCAGGTTTCTGCTGCTCACGGCGCTCTCTCCGTCAAGGGCGCGGCTCCGCCCCCGCCAGTAGTCCTTCAGTATGGTCTCATTTTGAAGTTGGCTCGCTTCATCGAATGTCATGTAGGAGGGCGAGCGGAAGTTCATGGTGCCCATGCGCTCGCTGATGCTGTAGGTCCGTCCTGTATCGGGAAGAACCTCCAGCTTCATCGACTTCGGATCCTTCAGGAAGAGCGGTGATTGGGTGGTTTTGTTTGAAAATGGATCGCCGTAGCGGTCGAGCGGCCGGAAATTGGGGCGGTAAAGTGAACGGTACTTAAGGGAGTCCTGCCGTGTGGTGTCTTGACGGAACTGGGCCGACGCATAAAACGACACGAGGCACGATAGCATGATCGTGCCCAGTCCAGGGGCGAACTTCTTTGTCCAGGTAAGGTGATTCAAACGTACTCTATGCGTTTTTCAGTGCCTGCTTGACCAAATCTTCCAAGCTAATGGTATTTCCTGATTTTTTCAGGACGGCATCCACGCTTTTGTCTGCCGCCGCCCTGCCAATTCCAAGGGTCATTAATGCAGTTAACGCCTCCTGGCGCATGGTATTGCTCACTTTTCCCCCTAAAATTGAGGGATCGTCAGCAGGGCCTTTGCGGAGCTTGTCCTTAAGCTCCAATATCATTCTTTGGGCCGTTTTTCCCCCTATTCCTTTGATGGCCTGCAGGGTGCCGGCATCTTCACGCAGGATGGCCGCCCTGAGCTCGGCGGGCTGCAGGGAGGATAGCACCATCATGGCGGTATTGGGGCCTATTCCGTTGACGGAAATTAGGTTGAGAAACATTGACTTTTCCAGTTCCGAGGCGAAAGCAAACAGGATGTGAGCGTCTTCACGCACGTGCAGGTAAGTGGCAATCCGTATCTCTTCTTTGTCCTTGATTTCGGAGAAGGTGTTAAGCGAAATGGAAGCCTGGTACCCGATCCCGCCGACGTCAATAACGATATGTGTAGGCTCCTTGTGAACCAGTTTGCCCCTCAGGTAAGCTATCATTTCTTAGCCGCATTCGCATTTTCTTCCTGTAACTGAGCATCAACGACAGCAATGGCTGTCATGTTGACGATCTCCCGGATCGAACTGCCCAGTTGCAGGATGTGGACCGGCTTCTTCATGCCGAGCAAAATGGGCCCGATCGTTTCTGCTCCACCGATCTCCATCAGCAATTTGTAGGCTATGTTGGCGGAAGAAAGATTGGGGAAGATGAGCGTATTGGCGCCCTCTTTGGCCAGCGCGCTGAATGGATAAAGTTCGCGCTGCAACTCCACATCAAGGGCCACGTTTGCCTGGATATCTCCCTCAATAACGAGGTTGGGGTACTTGATCTTGGCCAGTTTAACCGCCTCACGGGTCTTGTCCGGAATTTCACCTTTGCTTGAACCAAAATTGGAGTAGGAAAGAACAGCCACCCTGGGATCGGTCTCAAAGAACCGGGCTCCGCGGGAAGTGAGCCCGATTATGCCTACCAGTTCTTCCGGTGTTGGATCAACATTGACGGTACAGTCCGCAAAAAAGAATGTACCCTTCTTGTTCAAGATGATGTACATGCCAGCCACACGCTTCACGCCCGGCCTCATGCCGATGATCTGGAGGGACGGAAGAATTGTTTTGGAATAATCGCTCGCAAGTCCGGAAATCAGGGCGTCGGCTTCTTCGAGTTCGACCATCATGGCACCGAACGCGTTGCGGTCGCGCATGGTGCGCTGGGCATCAATAAAGGTTGCGCCTTTCCTTTGACGTTTTTCGTAATAGACCTGGGCATAACGCCTCGCGCGTTCATGATCCTCCCGGGGATCAATGATGGTACAGTCTGTCAGCTCCAGTTTATGCTCCTTGATCAGGCCCTCGATCACGGCCCGGTTGCCGAGCAGTATCGGGACAGCAATTTCTTCATCCTGCACCATCTGCGCAGCCTTGAGGATTTTGGGATTGTCCGCCTCAGCATAGACAACACGCCGCGGTGATTTTTTTGCCCGGTCGATGATCTTGCTGATCAGTTTCTGGTCGATGCCGATGCGTTTCAGAAGTTCCTGGTGGTAGGCATTCCAGTCCGTAATCGGATGGGCCGCCACGCCGGAATCCATCGCAGCCTTGGCCACGGCCGGTGCAATGGTTGTTATCAGGCGGGTATCCATCGGTTTGGGAATAAGATATTCCCTTCCAAATTCAATCTTCTCGGTGCCGTAAGCCATCATGACACTGTCCGGGACGGGCTCCTTGGTCAGTTCGGCCAGGGCCATCACAGCAGCAAGCTTCATGGCTTCATTGATTCCCTTGGCCCGGACGTCAAGTGCACCCCGGAAAATGTAGGGGAAGCCCAGCACGTTGTTCACCTGGTTAGGATGATCAGAACGACCCGTTGCCATGATGAGGTCCTTCCGTGTTTTTTTAGCCAGGTCGTAAGCAATCTCAGGGTTGGGATTGGCGAGGGCAAATACGATCGGGTCTTTTGCCATGGCCAGGATATCTTCCGGTTTAAGGATGTCCGCGATGGAAAGGCCCACGAAGACGTCCGCGCCTTTGATCGCTTCCTGAAGTGTACTGACCTTGCGTGAAGTGGCGAACTGCTTCTTGCTTGCGTCCAGGTTAGGGCGATCCGCATGGATCACGCCTTTGCTGTCGCACATGATCAGGTTCTCCTTCTTCAGGCCGAGCGCCAGATACAATTTTGAACAAGAGACGGCGGCTGCACCCGCGCCATTCATAACGAGGATAACCTCTCCAATTTTCTTTCCAATCAGGTCAAGGGCATTCAGCAGCGCAGCGCTCGAGATGATGGCCGTGCCATGCTGGTCGTCATGCATGATCGGGATGTTCATCATCTCACGAAGCTCTGTTTCGATCTTAAAACATTCGGGAGCCTTGATGTCCTCCAGGTTAATGCCGCCAAAGGTCGGTTCGAGTGATTTTACAATCTTGATAAACTGATCGGGATCTTCTTCATTGATCTCAATATCGAAACTGTCGATTCCGGCATACTTCTTAAAGAGCACTGCTTTGCCCTCCATCACCGGTTTGGAAGCTTCAGGCCCGATGTTGCCAAGCCCCAGCACCGCAGTGCCGTTGGTGATGACCGCCACCAGGTTCCCCTTGGATGTATACTTGTAGACATTTTCAATGTTCTCGACAATCTCCTTGCAGGGTTCTGCAACGCCGGGGGAATAGGCGAGCGCAAGGTCAAGCTGCGTACTCAGAACTTTTGTGGGGACTACTTCGATTTTGCCGGGCTGGCCCATCGTGTGATAGTTGAGCGCATCCTCTCTTCGGATTTTAAGTGACATGGTTGTTAGATAAATGAATCACAAGTTAATAGATTCATTGTAATGGAAGAACTGACTTTTGTCAGGCGGTGGGGCCCAATATTGCCGGGGATGCCACAATGGGCCCTTCCGGCATCTATTTCTGTATGAGATCGGCGCTGGTTCTGAAAGTATACAGGATAGTCTCCAGTTCGCGCATTATTTCGCGCTGGTCCTTGCCAGGACTGAAGGTAAATCCTTCAATATAATAGAACTGCTGCGCCTTTTCGTCCACCAGGGCAAATCCCTGAAACGGCCCGCCCATGCCCAGCGTGTGGGTTCTCCATAAACCCCTGAGCTGAATGGCGAAATGATTATTGAAGTTGACGGTATCAGCCGTGACGGGAATGAACGGTACAGCCGTTTCGGTCAGCATGTAGGTATCCGATTGTTCAGGATCCTCAAAAAGATACTGACGGCAAATGTCGTCGCGAAACCTGATCAGGTTTTCTTTTGAAAAATCCTTTTGTGAAGTGTAGGCTTTTCTTGCTATGAAGATGTCCCGGTCATCCCTGGGGCTGATCTGTCTCAGCCAGGCAAAATCCTGGTTTCTTAAAGCCAGTTTGAATCCGAAAGGAACTTTAATGTCGCAGTGCATGTCCTTTGCCAGCGCTTCTGTCACGCCCTTTACCGTACCGGATTTGAAAAGTGATTTGGTGATTCTTTCCCTTTCTTTTTGATTAAAATGATCAACCAGTCTTGGGCCTCCGGTCTTCAGGTTATTCAGCAGTGTCTGCTCATCCTTGCTGTATAGAAAGACGACCTCCTGTCCTTTGGCAAAAAGATCTTTTGTGATGCGGCTGTACTGAAGCGGTTCGCTTTTTATTTTCTCGAGCGATCCTGGTGTAAAAAGTCTTTGTACGATCCTGGCTCCTTCACCATGCCGGTCAAGCGTCATGACAAAAACGAGATTTCGTCTTTGCTTCAACACAAAGTTGAGTTTTCGCGGGTCAATCCAACGGCTTTTGAAGACAGATTCCTTTCTTGGAAGCCCGGGCATTTCAGCGCTGAAAAGCGAATCTACAGCCCTTCCGACTGGTCCTTTCCATTGGGCGGAGTCCATGACGATATACATGTCTCCCGGCATGCCGGAGGCGCGCGGAATACTTTTTCTGTCAGATGAACAGGATGCCAGAAGGAGTATCAGTAACAGACATACAGAAATTCTCATGAGCTTTTAACAATAGAATCGAAAAATGGCCAATCCGTCACAGCATAGATAGCTTTTATTCCTGTTCAAAAAAAACAAGAACCGGGCAGAAAGGTTTGCCCGGTTCAGAAAAAGACGGATGTCAACCGTGACTTAACACCCTGGAATCATTTTTCAGGATAAAGAACAGCCTGGAAATAATTGCTGGTATTGAAGTACTTCTTTGCGGCCTCCTGGATGTCCTTTGCCGTCAATGCGTTTACCCGGGCCTCAACGGTGAGGATGCTGGCAGGGTTGGTGCCCAACTCAGCGCTGCGCTGAAGCCGTTGCAGCCAGTAGTTGTTGTCCTTCACATCCACCTTATACCCCTGGATGAATGTTTCTTTCACCTTCTTCAGGTCAGCTTCCAGCGGGCCGTTGTTCTTGACTTTTTCAATCTCTGCAAAAGTAGCAGCTACCAGTTTCTCAACATTTTCAGGTCCGCAAGGCAGTGACACATTGATTGTGTAATTATTATAGGGATTTTTGTTAAGGGCTCCGCTCATGCCTCCGCCGTAGATGCCGCTGAGGTCTTCCCGCAGTGTCTCGATTAGCTTGATGTTCATGAGTTCAATCAATGCCTGCAGTTTCAGCTGATCGCTTTCCGTGAAGGGGGCTTCACCCGTGAAGGCCATGGAAATAAAACTCTTCGGCTCTTGCCCTTTCCTGATGTCTTTCTTGACGATCCCCTTGACGGGGCGCACGCCGAGGTCCCTGAAGCCGGCAGGAGTAGCGCTTGAAGCAGGAAGTGCTCCAAGGTAAGATGCAATGAGGGGCTTGAGTTTAGCAATATCAAAACTACCCACCATGAAAAATGTCCAGCCACGGGCGTTGCCGAAGCGCTCCTTGTAAATAGCAAGTGACTTGTCCAAATTCACCTTGTCAAAATCTGTGACCCTTGGAAAACGAGGCCCGCGTGGATGGGAGTTGTAAAGCATGCGTTGCAGGGAATCCTGAAAGACGGTTTGTGGATTGCTCATCATGTTCTGAAGCATGGCCGATTGCTTGGTGAGGAACGACTTGTACAGTTCATCGTCTTTGCGGGGCGAGGTAAAGTACAGGTATACCATCTGGAGCATGGATTCGACATCGGCCGAGCCGGACTGTCCATTGATTCCTTCAGAGAGGTTGGTGAGCCTGGGAGATGCATTCACCGTTTTGCCGGCGAGTACTTTCCTCATGTCGGTCGGAGAAAATTCACCAATGCCCATTTGAGAAACGAGGGTGGCGGCATATTGAGCGGAGTACATATCCTGATCGCCGTATAAAGACTGGCCGCCGAAACGAAAACCGGACAAGAGTACCTGGTCATTCTTGAAATCTGTTTGCTTTACCACCACCTTAACTCCGTTTTCCAGGGTTAACTCTGTTAGTCCCAGGTCTTCAACTTTCTTCTCGGCAGTAATCCTTCCGGCTGCCGGAGCGGCCGCCATCAGGCTGGAAGCCACTGCCTTTTCCTCATAGGGTTTAACGGGCAGTTTTTCAGCCGCGGTTACCATGGCCAGGAGTTCAGCATTGCCCGGGATGGCGAAATCGGATTTTTGAGGACCCTGGAACACCACCAGTTTCTTGACATCATTGGAAGGAATATTTTTAACAGTGAATTCATTGATTTCCTGCCGGGTAATACCCCCCAGAAATTGTTTGTGATAATCGTATTCATTCTGAATTCCCGGGATGGGTTCGCTGCTCAGGAAGTGGCGCCCATACTCCTCAACATAGGCCTGTGATTCGGTTTTTTCGCGTTCGTTGTAGGCCCGCTCAATGTTTCTCATCAGGGATTTTTTTGCCCGGTCAATTTCAGCATCGGTGAAGCCAAACTGCCGCGCCCTTTCATTTTCCTGGATCAGCGCATTGATGGCAGGTGTGATGCCGGCTTTTCCTATCAGGGCGAATCCGAAATAGGATTCATAACCATGCACAAATGCCTGACGGTCGCTTCCGCCAAACACAAAGGGGGGTTCTGCTTTTTGCGTCAGTTCCTGAAGCCGCTGACCGAGCATAAGTCCGCTGAGGCTTTTGATGATGCTCTCGCGGTAATCGCCTACTGTAACTTCGATTTTGGCCTTCTGGGTTGCATAATAAATGTACAGGACGTTGTTGGTTGCCTCAGGATCTGTCACGACAATGCCGTCGGAAACCTGGCGGGATGGAACGTCAGCATAGACCCTGAGCTTCGGATTGGAAGGCCCTTTCAATTTCTCAAAGTGCTTCCGGATCATGCTCTCGGCAGCGGCAGGGTCAATGTCGCCCACCACGATGACGGCCATCAGGTCGGGCCGATACCAGTCTTTGTAATAGCGCTTGATGACCTCTGGCTTGAAAGTCTTCAGGATTTCTGGCTTACCGATGGGCAGGCGTGCCGCATACTTTGACCCTTCGAGGATGCGGGGCAACGTGACCTTGGACATTCTTTCCTCCGCGCCCTTGCCCAACCGCTCTTCCTCCAGCACTACGCCACGCTCTTTGTCGATTTCTGGTGTTTCAAAGGCTACCGTACTGGCCCAGTCTTCCAGGACCAGAAAACCTTTTTCGAGATTTTCCGGCTTATCAACCGGTATCGGAAGAATGTAAACCGTTTCATCAAATCCCGTGTAGGCGTTGAGGTCCGCACCGAACTCCACACCGATGGACTGGAGGAAAGAAACCAGGTCATTCTTCTTGAAGTGTTTGGAGCCATTGAACGCCATGTGCTCGGTGAAGTGAGCAAGTCCTTGTTGGTCATCGTCCTCCAGGATAGCACCCGCCTTGACGGCAAGACGAAGTTCCACTTTCTTTTCAGGTTTTGAATTTTTCCTGATGTAGTAGGTTAGCCCATTGGGCAGCGTTCCCACTTTGATTTCCGGTGCTACAGGGATCTTGTCAGTGAGATTGATTTGCGCTGAAGAGAAGCCGGTTGCGAGCAACAGGATAATCAGGTGAAGGAAAAATCGATTTTGTTTCATGGTAATGAGGATTATGATTCTGGGACTAACACAGCCGCTAAATTAATTATTTTGTCAGGAGGCGAGGAACTAACTGCCCCACTCTTTTCTGATGATGGACAGCATTTCCTTTTGTACCCCGCATCCGGCGATTAATTCACCGCCAAAAAGGTAGTTCGAGCCGCCGCTGAAGTCTGTGACCGTGCCTCCGGCTTGCTGAACGAGAAAAGCGCCTGCGGCCACATCCCATGGATTGAGGTTGTATTCGAAGAACCCTTCAAATCGCCCGCATGCTACATACGCCAGGTCGGTGGCAGCACTTCCCAGCCTCCGAACGCCGTGTGACTGTCTCAAAAAATTGCGGATGATCCTGAGGTAGGCATCCATCTTTTCAAACTCATAATAGGGAAAACCGGTGGCCAGCAAACTTTCCTGCATCATGTGCACCGGGGAGACGCGGATCTCCCGGTCATTGCAATAGGCCCGACCACCCTCCACGGTGTGGAACATTTCCTTCTTGTTCACTTCATAGACAATTCCCAGCACGACCCGGTCGTTCAGGGCCAGCGCGATGCTGATGGCAAACAAGGGCATGCCGTGAGTGAAGTTGGTGGTGCCGTCCAGCGGATCAATAATCCAGCGGTAGCCGTTGGCGCTTTCTACCGCAGTTCCTTCCTCTGCGATGAACCCTGAACCGGGAAGAATCCTGGACAAGGCATGCACAAGTTTCTTCTCTGACTCTTTGTCTACATAGGAAACAAGATTATTGAAGCCCTCTTTCTTTTCAATGCGGCTTCGGTCGAACAAGGATCCTTCGAGATCGATAAAATCACCCACCTCGCGGCACACTTCCATAACACTTTTCTCAATGGCAAAAAGATCGATCATGGCCGGGTGGTTTGACTCTTGACAAACGTAAAAAGCAGAATTAAGGTTGACAGCCAGCCTGCCGTGCGAACCATAAATTCTCCTCTTGCAAGATACGTAACATCTTTCACGGCTGGGCCCCCTTCATAAAGACTTACCATCGTGGACCGGTCTATGGCGGCATTATCCAGCGTGTAGGAATAGACCAACGGACCGAGCAGGAACAAAACCGCTGCGGAAAGCCAATACCATTCAAATGGCTTTTCTGACAGGAAGGCCTGGTATACCAGCAGGTTTGTTACCAAAATCCAGCAGGTGGATCCAAGGTATCCGGTGTGAATGTTCCAGCGCAACCAGGCTGGCTGAAGCCGGAGGCTGTCGGCCAGGAAGGCGCTTTCTCCAGGCCGGACTTTCAGGATGAGATACTCAATGGCCAGCCAGAAAATGATGATGGTGATCTTCCCTGCGCGGCTTCCCAAAGTTTGCCTTACCCAGACATGAGCGATGAAGACCAGGGTAAACAAAATGGCGTACAGCATGGAAGAAACCAAATAGGTGGAGTCAAAAGCATGAGCGGCTGTGAATGAAATGATCAGCGCGAGCAGCACCCATTCCATTTTTTCCCACACCGATGACGTGTCGGCAGCGCGGTCCGTCAGGGCGAACAAGGGCGCCAAGGCAAGGAAAATAAAGATGGGAAATGAAGCCATCAGCCAGCCGGCTGACAACAACAGGGCTGAAGCGATAAAAAGGCCATAAGAAGGAAAGCTATTCTTTTTTCCCATCGATGACGATTACAATTTCGCCCTTTACCTCTTTTTTACTGAAGTGGCTGATGACTTCCTCCAGGGGGCCCGTGAAAGTCTCCTCAAATAATTTGGTCAGTTCACGGGAAACGGAGACCTGTCGGCCGGGGCCGGTAAATTCCTTCAGTTGTTCGAGCGTCTTGAGCAACCTGTGTGGGGATTCATAAACAATGACCGTGCGTACTTCGTCGGCTATTTGCTTCAGCATGGTTTGTTTTCCTTTTTTATGGGGAAGGAAACCCTCAAAGACAAACCGATCGGTAGGAAAGCCTGAATTTACCAGTGCGGGTATGAGTGCGGTTGGTCCGGGCAGGCACTCGGCCACAAGGCCGGCCTTTCGGCATTCTCTTACGAGCAGAAATCCAGGGTCTGATATTCCTGGCGTTCCCGCGTCGCTCACCAGGGCAAAAATTTCTCCCTGCTCCATCCGATTGATAAGCTTCTGCAGCATCTGGTGTTCATTGAAGATGTGAAAGCTCTGAATTGGCTTGCTGATCTCGTAGTGCTTCAGCAACTGGCCCGAGGTGCGGGTGTCTTCTGCGAGGATGCAATCTGCCTTTTTAAGGGTCTCCAGGGCCCTTAATGTAATATCGCCGCGGTTGCCGATGGGGGTTGGAACCAGGTAGAGTGAAACCTTCTTATCCACGCCAGACGAGTTTGTCAATTTCGGCGGCCAGCTTGTGGTCGAGTTCAGTTACCCGGTTTCCAGCGTCATGCGTGCTCAACTCAAAGCTGACTGTATTCCAGGTATTTGTCCAGGTGGGGTGGTGGTTCATTTTCTCGGCAACCAATGCCACCCTGGTCATGAAACCAAAGGCCTCGGTGAAATCCCCGAATGTGAAAGTTTTCAAAAGCCGGTTATTTTCTTCTTTCCACATGGCTGCGATGATGGGTTAGGAAGGGAAAAAGTTAACAGATAATCCCTTCTGTTACAACTGGCCTGGCCTGATCAGAGCGCCACGAGACCTTCAATGACCGAAGCCTTCTTATAAACGTCAACTACTGAGTCACCGGAAGGCATCATCATTTGGTAGGTAAGGCTGACGTACCTTCCTTTCTCAGAGGTCTTTTCAACCGCCGTGGTGTGCATGGGAAACAATTTTCTCAGGGCCTCCTGTCTTTCTGCCGGAACAATGAACTTGAAGGTATACAACGAGGGCCAGGCATAAAATTTATCCAGCTTTTCACGGAATGAAATAAACCACTGTGGATCCTCCATCGGACAACCGGTCTGCTTCGCGTACTTACCTTCCTTACGTCAGTATCCTTCTTAGAAGAACTTGTAGCGCTTGTCTTCGATTTTAGCAGCTTCCTTCAGTGCTTCTGTGATGAAATAACCTCCGCGGCTGCCTTGAGCCTGCTTCAGCTGCTCCCTAAACATAGAGAAGTCACCAATGGCTGGGGCGATAGTCTTGTTCTGCATGTCGGCCAATACAACGCCATTTTCACCCACAATGGCCTTGGACCGCTTGCCGTTCTCCAGGCTGAATACAGCGCCAATCACCATCGGATCGTAACCGACCGACGTCATGGAATTGGTGTTCATTTTCAGGTCACTGGATGAATTGATTGCCGCGTCAACACCGAAGGGCTTGGCGAGTTCTTCCAGGGCTTCCGTTTTGCCGTTCAGCTTGTCGGCAATGTATTTTCCTTTGGCCACGTTGCGCACCGCGGGGGCAATATCGTCCTTTACTTTCTCAAGCGATTTGTATCCCTTTTCGGTTTCACCGGTCATTACAGCTACCCAGTAGGCCACACCTTCAATGTCATATACCTCGGAGACTTTACCTTCAGACCCTTCGCGGAACAGCCAGGTAATGACCTGACGTGCTTCAAAGTTCCCAATTCGCCGGTCATTAGTACCCAGGTCATTGGCTTCAAGGACCACCAGGTTCTCCTTCTTGGCTTTCTCCTTGAATGCATCAACTCCGGACAGGTCGCCGGCAAATGAATCGGCTTTCCGAACCACTTCATTCAGCGTCTCATCGCTGGCTGTAATAGTTCGTTCGATGGTGGCAACAGAATAGAAAATATTGTTTTTGACACCCGTTACTTCAATGATGTGGTATCCGAAATCAGTCTCAACAACATCTGCCAGGAGGCCAGTTTTCCTGGCGTCAAATACTGCTTTCTCAAAAGGCTTCACCATTTGACCGGATGAAAACCAGCCGAGGTCGCCTCCACGGGAAGCAGTTCCGTCGGTACCAAATTCACGGGCCTTGGCCGCAAAGCTCGCACCACCCTTGATGTCATTCAGGATCTTGCGGGCCTTGTCCCTGGCTGCCTTCTTGGCTTCAGGGGTTGTGTTGTCCCACTTGATCAGAATGTGGTTTGCCTTTGCATTGTATACAGTGTCGGCGCCGACCTTCGAGACTTTGAATATCTTGAAGGCACCATCGTCCATCACGGGTCCAATGATTTGCCCTGCGGCGAGGCTTCCTATTTGGTTGTTCAGGATGGTTGGCAGGGAGGCGATGGTGTATTTTGAGAAGGGACTTTTTCCGTCGGTGTTGGAGGAAGCAAAAAGTGAATCCTCGGTAACGGTTTTGAACTCCGTAGCCAGCTTGTTCATTTCTTCACGAATGGCAAGCGTATCTTCAGGAGAAGCCGCAACCGGAAAAGAAACATAGCTGAGGCTGCGTGTATTCTCAACCTTATATTTCTCCTTGTTCTTGTTGTAGTAGGATTTCAGGTCAGCATCATCGGTCTTGATGAGTGAATCGTTGACAGCGAAGAACGGAACGTAGAGGTACTTTACTTCCGCGACATCATTCTGGCTGTGATAATCCTTTTCTGCTTCTGCCTCAGTAACATAAACGGTTTTGATCATCAGGTTTTCATACTTGATGCGCTCGCGGGCCGGGCGGAGATCGCTCTTGAAAATATCCCAGCGCACCCGGGCTTCGGAAGTCGCGGGCATGGCGTCGATTTGCTTGAGGTAAGAGATCAGCCTGTTGCGGTCAAAGCGGCCAGCGGAATCCGTGAAGGAGGTTTTGATGCTTTCGTCTACATGCTTGCCTTGCACCATGTCCCAGATTTCGTCGTTGCTCACCTTTACTCCAACTTCCTCGTATTGGGGTTGGATGGCGTTTCGCGCAATTAGAAGTTCCCATGCCTGGCTTTGCAGGGTGGGTCTTTCGCGTTCACCTGGCTGGCGTCCAAAGTTCAGAATATAGCTGTTTTCACGTTCCTGGATGACGAGGTTGTATTCGTCCACTGAAATGGCGTTACCGGCAATTTCACCGACCTCACGGTCACTTCCTCCAAAGATGGACCGGGGCCCGCTTCCAAACAGATCACTTCCTACGATAAATGCGCCCATGGACAGTGCGATTGCTCCCACTACGAACTTGGTCATCTTGGTTCTCAACGTGCTAATCAGCGCCATACGATTCAGAATTTATGATATACTCTCTTGTGTTATTGCCTGCTCCATTGGCAAAAGAGCCGCAAATTTAAACCGTTTGCTCTATTCAGCAAAGGCCTCACAAAAGTAAAATCAACTGATATTCAGGGGTTTCTAGCGGTCCTGGAGCTCCGGTTCCACCTGTGTCTTGACAATGTCAATGCCGTTGCCTTTGGTGGACTGAATGGTGAAGGTATAGGGCGGTACCAGGATGGTTTCGCCTTTCTGGGGGAAATCTTCAGCAAAAGAGATGATAAGCCCGCCCAGTGTTTCATAGTCCCCCAGGGGCAGGCGCCAATGGTATTTTTCGTTGAGATAATCCACTTCCAGCCTTGCGCTGAGGAGATAGCTTTTGTCATCCAGTCTTTGTTCCACCAGGTCATCGGCATCATGTTCATCTTCGATGTCACCGAAGATTTCTTCAATCACATCTTCCATGCTCACCAGTCCTGCAGTGCCGCCGAATTCGTCCACCACGATGGCCAGGCTTCGGCGTTCGCGGATGAGTTGGACCATCATATCATTGGCCATGGTGGTTTCCGTAACAATGCTCATGGGGGTCATGATTTCCTCGATGCTGGCCGGATTCTTGAAAAGGGCTGCCGAATGACAATAACCGATGATGTCGTCAATGGTATCGCGGTAAATGACAATTTTTGAGTGTCCGCTTTCCACGAATGCCGCTCTTAGTTTTTCAAGCCCGTCCTCAAGGGCGATGGCGCTGATCTCTGTTCGGGGAACCATACACTCCCTCACTTTCACGGTCTTGAATTCAAGTGCATTGTGCAGGATCTTCTTGTCCAATTCAATCTCTTCGTCTTCATGACTTACCTTCTGCATGTTGCGGAGGTAGTGGTTCAGGTCGGTAAGTCCGAATACCGGTTTTTGTTCTGAATACTCCAGCCTCAGGATATGGGTGATGACCCATTTTGAAAGGTTGACGATCGAAAACGTGATTGGCGCCAGCAAGGCATACATCGCAACGAAGGGGACGGCCAGTGAAGAGAGCATCAGGTTTGGATTGATCATGAACAGGCTCTTGGGAAGAAACTCGGCCGTAAACAAAATCAACATGGTCGACAACGTGGTTTGTATAAGCAGGAGGCCAGGACCGTGGTTGATGGAAGGGGGCAGGTTGTCAACCAGCAAGGGCTCAAACAGGAGGGCCATGGTATTAGCAAAAACAACCAAGGCAAGGGTGTTTCCGATCAGGGTTGTTCCAATAAACCGGGAGGGATTTTGCATAAAGTGGGCCATGATCTTGCCGGACCAGGAACCCTGTTTTCCCCGCAGCTCAACCTGCAACCGGTTTGCGGAAAGGAATGCAATCTCAATTCCCGAGAAAAAGAAGGAAAATGCCAATGACGTGATGATCCAGAAATAAAGCGATTCCATCAAGCCTGTGATCTTTTACGGTAGGTAAACCAGAGGAATGCCCCGATGGACAGCATAATGAAGAGATACGCGCTTCCAAGGCCAGCGGTCATCACTTCGTACATGCCAATGATGATAAAAGCGACGCCCAGGGAGAGCAAAACGGTATCAAAAAGTTTCATGGGACAGCAAAAATACGATTTTTTTGGCGTTTGTATTCCGAGCTTAACCGGACGCCATCAATCCTTAATCTCAAACTCGCCCTGCGGCTTCTTGATGGTGTAGGTAGAAAGGTCCTGGGTGGCATCCAGCCCTGTTCCGTACAACACTTCATTTTCGAGTTTGATGGTCACAAATTTTTCCGTGAAAATCTTCTTGGTATCTGGCTTCCAGAATAATTCCTCGGTGTTCAATTGCTGTTTTTTCTCGATGTTCTTTACTTCCACTTTGCCGCGGCCGCGCCACTGGTTAATGTCTTTGAAGTAATAGGCCTGGTTGGCCTTCAGCGTGGAAGTCATGTTGCCGAGCTCATCGTAGAATTCAAGGTAAATCCCCTCGGGGAATTCGCGGTCACCGTTTTTGAATTCAAGGATCTTCCTGGATTTCATCTTCACTTTAATGTGGTCCGTTTCAAAATAGAGCACATCCACATTCTCTGACTCACTCAACGGCCCCGTATACTCCACCATGACAGCCGGGTCTTTAGGTTTGCAGCCTGCCAACAACAGGCACCCCATAAGCAGAATTCGGTAAATCATGGTTTTCCAGAAATGAAAAAAGCCCCGACTGCCCGGGGCTTTTTGTGCTGATCAATACAATTAATCTCTTGTCTTCAGGATTACGTTTTCGTTAATCCAGCAACCAACCTTCTGAGCGCTTCCATTCTGCCAGTTGAGGAGGAAGATCTCCTCTTTGGAAGGAAACTGGGCTTTCGCCCTGGACATCAGGTTGTTGTTGCCGGCCTTAACATACATCTCGTACGCTGCGATGTACACCAGGCGGTCTTCAGCGAGGCTTTGTTTTTTAGAGCAGTTGTCAAAACTGTTGTAGTACAGATCACCGATTTTTTCCCAGGCATCCTTGTTGTTGGAATCTGCGGAAATGGCCTGACGAAACAAGTCCCTTGCGCCGTTATAATTTCCTTTCTTGGACTCAATGCTTCCAAGGTACATCAGGGCCTCTGATTTGTCCTGGGGTGTCTTGGCCAGGGGAAGAGCTTCCTTAAAGAGGCCTTCTGCTTTTTCCATATTGCCATTGATGACGTACCGGCTGGCCAGTGTCTTCAATAAACCATAGTCTTTTTCGGGACTGAGCCTGTGGATGGCTTCGCCTGCCTCAAGCCAAAGGGGATCGTCAGTGCACTTATCCTGCAACATGAAATTGAAGATCTTCTTGGCGATTACCATATCATCAGGATGTTGCTTGAATTTGGGTGCAAGGTTCTTCCGGACAAAGTCACAATTGACCTTTACCATGCTGATGAGCAATCCATCCACAGCGTCCTTGTAGCTTTTCAGTTTGTCAACATCCGCGGTCTTATTTTCACTTGAAGCCTTCGCTATTTTAGCGTCGACTACGCCCATGATTTTGTCATAGCGCTGAAAAATCTGCTCATCCGTGATATTCTTGAAAGCAAGCTGATTGGCTTTTACCGTGGTCATATAGGCTACCAGGTTGCCATCGGAAACATTGTTGCCGCTGATTTCATATACCTTATCATACAGCGTCAGCAAGTCAGCCAGCTTTTCCTTGTTCTTGATGTTGTACTTATAGGAAGCGTAGACTTTTCTGTTCATGACATTGGCCTCATCTCCGCACGTCTTGATGCGCATGTCGTAGAGCATGAGGAGGGAGTCTATCAGGATTTTCTTCTTGACAGGATCGGTCTCCTTGTCGGCGAGTTTGTCATAAACATCGGCACCATCAATGTACAACTTGGTGTTCCAGTTGGGGGCGTTGGTCAGCATCCACTGCAGCGAACTTGTTGCGGCCCGATAATTCCCCTGCTTGATCGCATCACCCCAGACGGCGACGCACTCATCTGCCTTGGCCCGGTTTTCAGGCCATTTGAATTCCTTGCACTGTGAAAGGGCATTTGAGTATGCGCCCATCAAAAAGACAGTGGAGAAAATCGCCATTACTACTCTTGCTTTCATAGTTGTTACTATTTCATGTTAGTCAAACCTTCTCTTTATAAACCATTGATCATTAAAAGTCATGCCAAAATAGAACTTTATGTAGCTTTCTTCAACGGTATTAAGTGCCGCGTCTCCTTTCTTGCCAAATTTCAGAGCCATATCAAGGCTGGACACCCGATTTACCGGTAAAGAGAGGCCAAAAGTAATGCCAAAATCTCTAACTGCATTGCCGTTGGCCAAATAGGGGCTATTTTGAAGGCTTACACCTGTTCGGTATGTCATTCTTTTTAAATAGCTGCCCAAAGAACCGGCATCCGGGGTGATTTCATAGCCTGCAGCCACTGTCCAGGCATTTGCGCCATAAGGATTTTGACCGGCAAGGTCACGGTATTGGGAGTAGTTGGAAAAGGTGGCATCCACGGCCGCTGTCCACTTGTATAATTTACTGAACGAAAAGCCGAGGGAAATCTTGCTGGGAATGGTTATGGTGCCGGGCTTGTTGGAAATTGTGGTAACGGAATCAACAATCCCCGCCAGGTTTCTGCGCTCAACGATCTGATTGAACTTGCTGTCGAGATTGCCTTTGAAATCGTACACCAGGCCTGCATTGAACTTGTATTCCCTTCTTCTGCCAAGGGAATCAAGATGGATGGACACGGCCGGCGTAATCTGAAAGTCGGAGACAAAGGTCCTTTCAATGATGTTGGGCGATATCAGCAGTACTTGTTGTGTGCCAAGCAACAAGTTGGAATATTCATTTACTGTCGAGCTGAAGAAATAGGTTGCTTTGAGTCCAACAGAAATCTTGCTATTAATAGCCACGCCATTTGAAAAGGAAAACTGATTGATGCCTCCTGAGCCTTTTTCCAGTACATTGATGAAGGTGGTGTCGCCTTGAATTGGTTCAATTCTCTGCTGTTCATAGTTCAGTCGGGTGTAAGGCATCAGGCTTATGGCGGCTGTCCATTTTGTGACTTTAATGGGAATGCCCAGCGCAATGTAATTGAGATTACCACTTCCACTGTTCTCAGAGAAGGTGGCGGATTTCTGCTTGCGCGATTCTCCAATCAGCCCGGCTTCGAAGGTGGTAATTCGATTAAACACCAATAAAGCAGGATTTAGGTTGTTCAGGTACCAATATTGCGGATTGCTGATTCCCACACCGCCCATCCCCTGGTTGTGGGTCAAGGCAGTACTGAATTCTTCGCCGAGGCCAATGGATGAAAAGGGGCTCTTCGCCGCCTGTCCTAACGCCATGGTGCTGCCCAGTAAAAGACCGCAGATAACCGGAAGAAAGAGCTTAGGAATCGACATTATGCAACAGAATGCTGTTCAAACCCAACAAAACCAATTCAGGGGCCACAAAGATGCTAGGTTTCAGATGGTTTTCAAAAAAATGAGCATCCCCGCCACACAAAATCACCCGCAGGCCGGGGTTCTGAATTCTGTAACGACTGATAATTCCTTTTATTTCTTCCTCTACGCCATTCATGACTCCGCTCTGAAGACAACCAATGGTGTCCGTCCCGGTCAGTTTCGAATCCTGGACCGGGCGAGCTGCTGGCAGTTTTTTTGTGAAATGATGCATGGCGTCGAAGCGCATTTTCACGCCCGGTGATATCGCACCTCCAAGATATTCTCCCACGCGGCTGATGAACTCATAATTGATACACGTTCCGATATCGATCACCAGTGAATCCTGGCCGGGGAACAGAAGCCATGCCCCGCAGGCCGCCGCCAGACGGTCAACTCCCAGCGTACCGGGTGTGGCATAACGGTTATGCACAGGCAACGGGGTACTATGATGAAGGACAATCGATCGTCTGGCGCCGGACCACAAAATGATTTCATCCTCCTTACCCCTGACCGAACTAACCATGATATTATCCGAAGGTGTATCAAGCAGAAATGCACGCAATTCAAGGTCTGAACTGAATTCACGCTTCTCCTTCAGAGAATCCTTTTCAAAAATTCCTACTTTGGTGAAGGTATTGCCCGCGTCGACGACCATATTCATACAACGAATCTATAAAATAGCTGCGTCCGGATAAAGACTGAATCTTGAAATCAAACCTGTACCATGTTATCGGTGTTATGTCCGGCACGTCCCTGGATGGACTGGATGTCGTCTATTGTCAATTTGAAAAAAAGAAAACCTGGACGTTCCGCATCCTGGCGGGCCGTACGTATCCTTATTCATCGCAGTGGAAGAGCAAGTTGTCGACCGCCCACAACTTGCCGGGAGGTTTATTGATGGAACTGCATGCAGGATATGGCGCGTACATCGGGGGTGCTTGCCGCGATTTTGTGAATAAATACAAGTTGGGGAAAGTTGATTTCATAGCGTCGCATGGACATACGGTATTCCATCAGCCGGAAAAGAGATTTACTTTTCAGCTCGGCGATGGATCATCCATTCATGCGGCCAGCGGATGGCCGGTGATATATGATTTTCGAAGCCTTGATGTTGCCCTGGGCGGTGAAGGCGCGCCGCTTGTGCCTATCGGTGACAAGATTCTTTTTTCTGAATATGATGTTTGTCTCAATCTTGGCGGGATCGCAAATCTCTCGATGGATAGCCAGGGAACACGTAGGGCCTTTGATATTTGCTTCTGCAACTTGGGGATGAATCACCTCGCTGAGTTGTCGGGATTGACATTCGACAAGGGAGGCAGGATGGCTGGTATGGGCAACATTCATCCGGCCATGCTTGAAGAGCTCCATGATGTTTACAAGCCATTACGCAGATCACGGCCATCCATTGGCAGGGAGCGGTTTGAACAAGAGATGCTTCCCATTCTTAATAATTCTCAGGTAGCAGTTAAGGACCGCATGCGGACAATGGCCGAATCCATTTCCCAGGAGATTCTCCACGCCATGCCCTCTATTCAGAAAGGTTCAAGCATGCTGGTCACTGGAGGTGGTGCCCTGAACACATTTCTTGTTTCGCTGATCAGCGGGAAATTATCAGGAAAGGTGGAGGTGGTACTGCCTGATCGCAAGATCATTGATTTTAAAGAAGCGCTGGTTTTTGCTTTTTTAGGAGTGCTGAGGATGCGGGGGGAAGTCAACACGTTGAAAAGCGTGACGCATGCCCGGCTGGATTCAAGCGGGGGGTGTCTGATTAGCTTGTCTTGATACCCTAACAAATGGTAGCAATGCCCCACCTGCAGGACATGTCCTTTTCATAAATTTGAAGCTATTGATAAAATTCTCGAGTATACCCGGAAATATTTACATTTGTGCCGTGAAACATAAAAAGGTATTTTCATTGTTCCTTATCAGCCTGACGCTGCTGACGTCCATGCAGTTTGTTTCATTTTTTGGTTATGATGCCAATGTTCATCCGGGACCTTGCGAGACGCAACTCATTGCGGATTCACAGGAGGCAGCACATGAATTTCGCGAAAGTCATGAACTGGGTATTTCGGATGAAATCAGGTCTGAGACCGCCAATGGTGTTTACCCCCATTTCACCTTTGATGATTTTGGCATTCTATCAACCGGGCAATACGGTTCCTTTCAGCGGCCACACCTCTCTCACGGTCACCCGAAGAGGCGATTTATTGCATACGGTGCGCTAATTCTTTAGGCATTTACTTGGTTTTTCATTATCCCTTTCTCCGTTTCGGGTAAGGGATTCCTCTCTGTTAAACATTTTGGTTTAAGAAGTTTCGTTTCACTGCATGAGAAAATTCACTTGTATCATCATCTTGGCTTGCATGGCCTCCGGGGCCGCTGCTCAGGCACCGGATACGGTCTTAAGCTTTCAGGATGCCAAAGCCCGCTTGTTGAATTTCAACCTGGGCCTGCTGGCTGCCTATTACGATATCGATATTGCCAGGGCCAAGGTGATTCAGGCCAAGGTGTGGAACAACCCCAATTTTATCATCAACGGGGATATGTACAACCAGGAAACGAACGAATACTTCGCGTTGCGCAACCAATCACTATGGCAGCTTGAACAGACTTTTTCCACGGCCGGGAAACACACCAACTCTGTCAAGCTGGCGCGCGTGGGTGTAGAAATGGCGGAAAAGCAAATGGAAGATGTGATCCGTAGTCTGATGTTTGAGATGGGTACCACCTACAATGACCTGGCGGCTTTGGAATCCAAAGAATTTCTCTACAAACAGGTTATTACCAACTATGACAAATTAATGGATGCCACACGCAGACAGCTGGAAGTGGGCGCTATTTCCACCACCGAGGCTATCCGCCTTGAAGCAGAATACCTTGACGTGAAAGCAGACGCACTGGAGAACTACAATGAAAAGGAAAGAGTGATTGGCTATCTCCGCTCACTGCTGCGCCTGCCGGCGGATACGACCTTTTTGGTTGAACAAAAGATACCCATTGTTGGAGAAACGTTTGATCCAAATGGGTTGGCCGAGCAGGCCATCGAGAAGCGACCGGACATCCTTGCCGCCAAGATCAACATCCGGTACCAGGAACGAAATTTGAAATTGCAGCAATCAAGCGGAGTCCCGGACGTCAAGGTGGGTTATCAACCCTACGACCGGGGTAGTAACTACATTAGGCCATATCACGGGTTTACTACGGAAATCTTCCTTCCCATTTATGATCGGAACCAGGGAAGAATTAAACAGGCGAAATTATCCGTGAGCCAGTCCATGCTTCAATATGACCAATTGGAAAATCAGACCCGCAATCAGGTAATGGCTGCTGTTAACAGGTACAGACGATCGAATGATGGATTGGCCTACTACAATACTCAATTCATCGATCGGCTCAAGGAATTGAATCAGAGCACCAATCAGAACTTTCAGAAGAGGAACATCAGCCTTCTTCAGTTCATTGACCAGCAACGTATATATATTCTCACCAATCTACAGTTGATCGAATTGAAAAGACAGTACCTTAATAATATTAGCGAGTTGAATTTCTACGTAGGGCAAACATTAATCGACAATTAACAAGGCTTTGATATGACCAATAAAATTATAGTTTTCTCTCTGCTGATATTGTTGTCAGGAGCATGTAAGAAGGAGGGCGAAAAAAAGCCAGCGGCCATTATTCCACCCGGCCAGATATCATTTACAGATGAGCAGCTGAAGTATGTCAAGATTGATACGGTCAGGAGAATTCCTGCCATGGATGAGTTTACGGCAGTAGGTGAAGTGAGCTTTGACGAAAACAATGTGGTCAGGGTCTATCCCATTGTCAGTGGAAGTGTCAGCAAGGTGAATGTTTCCTTGGGTGACTATGTAAAAAAGGGCCAAATACTCGCGACCATTTTGAGTACGGACATCAGTACCTATCAGCGGGACTACAATATCGCCAAAGCAAACCTGGAGGTGTCCAGTTCAAACCTCCAACGGTCGACGGAACTCTACAAGTCTGGAATGCTGTCCTCCAAGGAATTTGCAGAGTCACAAAAGGATCACAGCAATAACCTTTCTGAATTCAACGAAAAGAAACAGATTTTGGAATTGTATGGCGGTTCCGAAAAGGAATTGGATGCCATGTTCAGGGTAGTGGCACCCCGCTCCGGGTACATCGTGGAGCGGAACATCAATGAGGGTACGCAAATCCGAACAGACAATGCTACCAATATTTTTACCATCAGCGATCTGGAAACCATTTGGGTATGGGCCAACGTACATGAAAGCGACATGGCCAAAGTGCATGAAGGCGACCTGGTGACGGTAAAAACCATCGCCTATCCCGACAAGGAATTCAAGGGCTCGATCAAGAAAATCGGCACTATGCTCGATCCTCAGTCGAGGGTCATCCGAGTCCGTACCGAATTGGTAAACAGGGAAGGGTTGTTGAAGCCTGAAATGTTCGCTAACGTCATCATTACACCTAAAAACTTCATGAAGGTCCTGGCTGTGGCACAAACCTCAATCGTGCTGGAGAATAACAACTATTATGTTATGAAAGAGGTGGGGGCTAACTCTTTTGCGAAGAAACAAGTTCGCATTGGAAAGAATTATGACCGCAGCACAGAAATCCTTGATGGCCTTCAGGAAGGTGACCGCATTATTTCTGAAGGCTCTCTTTTCGTACTGACTGGGTTTAACCTAAAGTAACATTCACAATTCAACAGACCGACGTTTTCTGAATGAACAAACTAATTAAAGCAATCATCGGGTTTTCGCTGAAAAACAAGTCCATTGTTTTTTTGGGGACGATCGCTATTATAGCCCTGGGCATACGAAGTTTTCTAGCGACTCCCATTGAGGCATTTCCCGATGTTATCAACACGCGGGTCGTGATTATCACCCAGTGGCCGGGTCGGAGTGCGGAAGAAATTGAAAAGTTCGTTACCATTCCGATTGAAATCGAGATGAACGTGGTACCGAGAAAGACGAGCCTTCGATCGATTTCGCTTTTTGGACTTTCTGTAGTTACTATCTTCTTTGAAGATGACGTTGATGATTTTCATGCGAGGCAGTTAGTTTTCAATCAAATTCAAAATATCATCCTTCACGAAGGCGCTGATGTGGAGATTCAGCCCCCATCCGGGCCAACCGGTGAAATTTACCGGTATACATTGGCGGGTGAAGGGAGAACTATCAGGGAGCTCAAAGAGATTCAGGATTGGGTAATAGACAAACGGCTGAAAGCAGTATCCGGGGTTGCCGATGTCATCAGTTTTGGCGGGGAGGCAAAAATTTATGAAGTTACCCTGGATCCCAACCGGCTAATCGCCTATCAATTCACTGCGGAAGACGTTTTCAATGCGATCAGGGAGAACAATGAGAACATCGGCGGAGATGTCATTGAAGTGGGTACGCAAACCTTCCTGGTAAGGGGTCTGGGATTGGTGAAGAGCAAGATGGATATCGCAACCATCATCATAAAGAACATCAATGGCACTCCGATTTTTGTGAAGGATGTAGCCGATGTCACTGAGTCTTTTAAGCCGAGGCTTGGAAAAGTTGGCCGTGGAGATGAAGATGATGTCGTTGAAGGGATTGTTTTGCTCAGAAAGGGTGAAAATCCCAGCGAAGTCCTGGAACTTCTCAATACCACCATCGATGACCTGAATGACCGCATCCTCCCGGATGGCGTCAAAATAAAGGTCTTTTACGACCGCACGACCCTGGTTAATCTCACGACCCACACAGTCATGGAAAACCTGATTATCGGAATGCTGTTGGTTACGTTCATCTTATCCATCTTCCTGCTCGATTGGCGCACGACCGTTATTGTGGCCATCATCATCCCGCTGGCTCTGCTGTTCGCCTTCATTTGTATGAAGATCAAGGGAATGTCAGCCAACCTGTTATCGATCGGAGCCATTGATTTTGGTATCATCATCGATGGAGCAGTCGTGATGGTGGAGGGTGTTTTCGTTTACCTGGCCCACAAACAGGAGCTGCTTGGAGCGCCCAAGTTCAATGCGATGGCAAAGTTGGGCATGGTGAAAAAGATTTCGATTGAGATGGGCAAGCCTATCCTCTATTCGAAGCTCATCATCATTACAGCGCTCATTCCGATTTTTGCCTTTCAGAAGGTGGAGGGCAAGATGTTCAGTCCTTTGGCCTATACGATTGGGTTTGCCTTGCTTGGAGCTTTGATCTTTACCCTTACCCTGGTACCGCTTCTGTGCGGAATCTTGTTGAAAAAGGATGTAAAGGAAAAAGATAATATCCTGGTGCGTTCACTTGAACGCGTTTACAAACCAGCCCTGGTGTGGTCATTGACCAAACCTAAGCTTAGTATGGGCATTTCCGTCGTCCTTTTGGCCATCAGTTTAGTGATTGGAACTCAGCTCGGAACGGAATTTTTGCCACAATTGAATGAGGGCTCTATTTATGTGAGAGCAAGCATGCCGCAAAGCGTGGCTTTTTCAAGGGCCAACCTGATGTCAGCGGAAATGCGAAAAGTATTTCAGCAATACCCTGAGGTCAGGGGTGTGATCTCACAGAATGGCCGACCAAATGACGGAACCGATCCGACCGGATTTTTTAATGTTGAGTTCTTTGTTGATTTGTTTCCAAAAAGTGAATGGACAAGGGGCGTTCCGAAGGAAGAAATAATCAAGGACATGCAAGCCAAATTGCTCAGCCAGTTCCCCGGGATTGTGTTTGGTTTCTCACAACCGATTTCTGACAACGTACAGGAGGCGGTCTCTGGCGTCAAAGGCGAGATGGCCATCAAGATTTTTGGTGATGATTTTTCGGTGCTTGAAAGAAAAGCCGACAGTGTGCGCAATATCATGACCACAGTGAGGGGCGTGCAGGATTTGGGGATTTTCAAAAGCCTTGGTCAGCCCGAACTTCGCGTTGAATTAGACCGACTTAAAATGGCCCGCTACGGCGTGAATGTCGTGGAAGCCAACAACCTGATAGAAATGGCCGTTGGCGGCAAGAAGGTTTCTACATACTATGATGGAGAAAGAAGGTTTGACATTCGGGTTCGTTTTTCCCCCGAGTTCAGAAAATCGGAAACGGAGATTGGAAAGATCATGGTCCCTTGCACCAACGGCACAAAAATACCCATGCGCGAAATAGCCGACATCAATCGCCACACCGGACCAGCCTTTGTTTATCGAGAGGGCAATCAGCGGTTCATACCCATCAAGTTTTCTGTCAGAGACCGTGACTTGGGTGGTACGATTGCTGAGGCACAGGAAAAAGTCCATAAAGCCATCAAGTTGGAAAAGGGATACTCCATGACCTGGAACGGTGAATTCGAAAACCAGGTCAGGGCCACCAACCAGTTGAAGATTGTGGTTCCTATTTCAATCGCTTTGATCTTCATGTGGCTGTTCTTCATGTTCAACAGCGCAAAGTATGCGGGGATAGTCCTGTTGAATGTTCCTTTCGCCCTGATAGGCGGCATCTTTGGTCTTTTCCTCACAGGAATCAATTTTAGTATTTCCGCCGGAGTTGGCTTCATTGCACTGTTCGGTGTTTGCGTTCAAAACGGAGTCATTATGGTAGACGTATTTAACAAGATGTATGACCGGGGGTTGGGCCTTCATGATGCCATCATTCAAGGCGCCATGACGCGCGTACGCCCCGTGGTGATGACGGCGCTGATGGCCGGACTGGGCTTGTTGCCGGCGGCCCTTTCTACCGGCATTGGATCTGAGACCCAGAAGCCGTTGGCGGTGGTAGTTATCTGCGGCCTCATTTCGGCGACCATCCTTACGCTGGTTACGCTGCCGGCCATTTATCAATTGTGGAACAAGAGTACGGGGCATAATGTCTAGTAACGGAATATCTGAATGAGGTCAAACTTTAATGATATGAAAAGAATGATTTTTGCGGTGGCATTCCTGTCCGCGCTGCTTTTCTCCCCCGCCGGTTTCTCTCAACAGAAGTTGAAAGAAAAAATCCTGGCGGAGGGTCAATTGAAGAATGCATTTGACAAGAGATTCAGGTGGGGCATCAGTTACCACCAGTATTTCAGCACCATCACAGGGGAAGCACAGGCTAGTTATTTCATAAAACCTTCAGTCGGATTCAACATCAGGGCAGAATATTATTTTAATTCTTTCCTGGGCGTCGGAATCGGCGCTGGCTATCAACAACGGGGTGCCGGTATCAACCATACAGATGTTACGGGGGGGGCTTTTGCCCATCCATGGATCTTCGTTGATACACCGCAAGGATATCGAAGCGGTGACCTCGACTCTACCCACCTGGAAAGACTGCGCTTTAATACAGTCGAAATACCGCTCACCTTGCTGTTAAGGACACCCAAGGATTTCCTGCAGCAAGGTATGCGACTCAGTGGAGCGGTAGGGCCCACCTTGATACACACCTTTAGTGTCAACCAGACTTACCAGAGTGTGATTGATGGTTTTCATCCATACAATTGGGTAACCGATAATTATGTGATGAACCAATTAGGTTACCAGGTTTCCCTGGGCGTTGATATAGATGCAGGTGCGGGCACGAGTTTGTTTCAGGTTCATTTTGTGTACACCGAAACCCTGTCCAACCTGTATGCCAAAGGGCAGGCCGATGGCCGGCATGCGACCGGCGGTATTAGGTTTGCTTGGTTATTTTAGCATCCGTGGAAGTTAGTTTCGGACAAATTGAAGAAGGAAAACACTAAAGCTCTAATTCTCACCCTGATATTCTTGTTCAGCGGTCTGCATCAATGGTGCCGTGAATCGCTGAATGAAGCCATTGCCAGTCGGGTTGGCGAATCCCATATTTCCGGACTGCAGATTCATAACAACGCCATCCGTCTTGAAATGCAATTTGAGTCCTGGGATGCTGCAACGGAATTGGAAGAAGATTCCCACTCTAGCTTAGAAGGAGCAGCAGAAGGGGAAATTGGATTTTCATCCCATAGATTGCGGACTCCTAATTTTCGGAACTTTCCAATTCGTGTCTTAGGATCATTTTATGTCTGTGTTTTTCTGCTGAACTGTCAGTTTCAGATCTGACATTCTCGTAGTCATGACCTGGACCCAAGAACTAAAGTCCGTTCATAAGTCCTCAAATCACAGGAGCACTTCATGTTTTACTATTTGACTCTTTCTTAATCATTCAATTTTGTCTTTTTAAGTAAATACTGATCTTAGAAGCAATATGAACAAGTTCATTAAAAATATTTTGTCATTTTCCCTCAAGAACCCTATTTTGATTTTTGTAGGCACTGGCCTTATCATCGCCCTCGGAATTCGCGGTTTTGTAATGACTCCGATCGAGGCCTTTCCCGATGTAATCAATACCCGTGTAGTCATCATCACACAGTGGCCCGGCCGAAGTGCTGAGGAAATGGAAAAATTCGTCACTATCCCGATTGAGGTAGAGATGAATGTTGTTCCGAGAAAGACAAGTTTGCGGTCGATCTCTCTGTTTGGTCTGTCCGTGGTAACGATTTTTTTCGAAGATGATGTTGATGATTTCTATGCCCGCCAGGTTGTTTACAACCAGATAGAGAATGTTACCCTTCCGGATGGAGTAGACCCGGAGGTCCAGCCGCCTTCAGGTCCCACCGGTGAAATATACCGGTATACACTAGACGGCGGAGGGAAGAAATCCTTACGTGAATTGAAGGAAATTCAGGATTGGGTCATTGATAAGAGACTCAAGGCGGTACCTGGCATCGCGGACGTAGTTAGTTTCGGCGGTGAGGTAAAGACTTACGAGGTGACGTTGGATCCCCAGAAGCTCAAATCATACGAATTCAGTCCAAAGGATGTTTTTGACGCGATCCAGGCCAACAATGGCAATGTTGGCGGCGACGTGATTGAAAAGGGTCAACAGGCCTTCCTGGTACGAGGGCTTGGCTTGGTTAAAAGCTTGAAGGACATCGAGAGAATCATCATTGAAAATATCAATGAAACGCCGATTTTCATTAGCGATGTGGCCAAGGTCACGGAGTTTTATACCCCACGGCTTGGAAAAGTTGGCCGCGATGATGAGCCGGATGTGGTTGAAGGAATCGTGTTGTTGCGTCGCGGCGAAGATCCCAGCGCAGTGTTGAAGCTTCTCAACAAAAAGATTGATGACTTGAACGGCAGGATTCTGCCTTCGGGAGTAAAAATCAAAGTGTTCTATGACCGAACCAATCTCGTTAATTTGACAATCACAACAGTTCTTGAAAACCTTACCATTGGAGTTCTCCTGGTGACATTTATTGTTTCGATTTTCCTTCTCGACTGGAGGGCCACGGTCATTGTAGCGCTTATCATTCCTCTTGCGCTGCTCTTTGCCTTCATTTGTATGCGATTGAAAGGCATGTCAGCCAACTTGCTTTCCATTGGTGCCATTGATTTTGGTATCATCATTGACGGCTCTGTGGTCATGGTAGAGGGAGCATTTGCTTACCTGGCCCATAAGCAATTGAAAGTCGGTGTGGCCAGGTTCAATGCCATGGCTAAAATGTCGATGATCCGTGAGGTTTCCCTCGAGATGGGTAAGCCAATCTTTTTTGCCAAGCTCATCATCATCACAGCACTGATCCCCATTTTTGCTTTTCAGAAAGTGGAGGGCAGGATGTTCAGTCCGCTGGCCTATACCATGGGCTTTGCCCTCATGGGTGCGCTTATTTTTACACTGACGCTTGTTCCGCTGCTCAGCAGATTATTGTTCACAAAAAATATTGTTGAGAAGGAGAATTTTCTTGTAAGGTGGATCAAGAAGATCTACCGGCCCATTCTCGAGAATTCATTGAATTATCCCTTTCGTCGCATTGGTATATCAGCGCTAATGCTGGCCGTCAGTGTATTCATTTTTACCAAACTGGGTTCTGAGTTCTTGCCCTCGCTGAATGAAGGATCGATTTACGTAAGGGCCAGCATGCCACAAAGCATAAATTTTTCTACTGCTAACCGAATGTCAGCTGAAATGAGAAAAATCTTCCAGCAATACCCGGAAGTAAAAGGCGTGATTTCACAGAATGGACGGCCAAACGATGGAACGGACCCTACCGGATTTTTTAATGTTGAGTTTTTTGTTGACCTCTATCATAAAAGGGAATGGACTCGGGGTTTATCCAAAGAGGAGATCATTGCGGACATGCAGAAGCAATTATTTGGCATGTTCCCCGGTGTAGTCTTCGGATTTTCACAGCCCATTTCCGATAATGTGCAGGAAGCAGTTTCAGGTGTAAAGGGTGAAATGGCCATCAAGATTTTTGGCGATGATCTCCAGGTCCTGGAGCGAAAGGCAGACAGCGTCCGGGCGATCATGAGTACCGTTCGAGGGGTCCAGGATTTGGGCATTTTCAAAAGCCTTGGGGCCCCTGAGATGCGCATCGAACTGGACCGGGAAAAAATGGCTCGGTATGGTGCCAATGTGGCGGAAGCGAATGATATTATTGAAATGGCCGTGGGCGGTAAAAAGGCTTCAACCTTCTATGATGGTGAACGTCGATTTGACATTCGCGTCCGATTCTCTCCTGAATTCAGGAAAAATGAAAACTCCATTGAGAGACTAATGATTCCTTGTACCAACGGCACAAAAATTCCGCTTCATGAAATTGCGGAAGTCAAACTTCAAAACGGTCCCTCGTTTGTATACCGGGAAAACAACCTTAGGTTCATCCCGATCAAGTTTTCGGTGCGCGGGCGTGACCTAGGCAGCACAATTGCCGAAGCACAGGAGAAAGTGGGAAAGGCCATCAGGATCGAAAGGGGCTATGATCTTACCTGGAACGGGGAATTTGAAAACCAGGTCAGAGCGACCAACCAGCTTAAGATAGTCGTGCCCATTTCGGTTGGCCTGATCTTTATGTGGCTCTTCTTCATGTTCAATTCTGCCAAAAATGCGGTAGCCGTTCTGATGAACGTACCCTTTGCGTTGATTGGTGGAATTTTGGCGTTGTTTATTACTGGAATACACTTCAGCATTTCGGCCGGAGTTGGATTTATTGCACTGTTTGGTGTATCAGTGCAAAATGGGGTGATTCTGGTTTCTGTATTCAATAAATTAAAGGAGGCTGGTGCGGATGTGCGCACTGCCATTGTTGAGGGAGCCTTGTCGCGGGTACGTCCCGTTGTGATGACCGCATTGATGGCAGGGTTTGGTCTGTTGCCCGCTGCCTTGTCTACGGGTATTGGGTCAGAAACCCAGCGGCCCTTGGCTGTGGTAATGATTGGAGGATTGATTTCTGATACGATCCTGACACTTATTACCTTGCCGGCGATATACCTGATCTGGCACCGGAGGGAAAAGTCGTTGAAACAGCGAATTGTGGAATAAAGGTGATTCGAAAGATTGATAAATTTGGACCATGAAGATCAGACGCACATTTTCCCTTTGCTGCATCTTCATGGTCCTGTTTTCCAACGTTGGATATTCCGGTCATGGGGCGATAAGGGCGTTGCATGCGTATCATTCTGCGGGCAAGTGGCTGACTGAGCACTCAAGAGAAGGGTTTCATGAATTCCGGAAGACTACTAAGCTCAGTGTTTCGGGCACTGAGGAATCCAGCTCCCATGAATTCACCTATGATGTGTGCCGGGTAAGTGTTTATGCTTATGACACGCGCTACTTTAGCTTTCTCCTGAAATACCTCAACAAGACTCAATCGAGTAAACTATATATTGACCTTGGGGCATTGATCATCTGATGCGCTGTTTCCTGTCGGACAGGAGCTTTTTTGCCCAGGTTCACCAACTAAACACCTGGTCGTAGCCTTCCCTCATTTCACTTTTTGTTTACGAAAGTTATGAGCTTTCATTGTTCCATTTGCCCTCGAGCGACGGTCGACAGATTAATCTGTATCGTGGCCGTCAGGCATTTTCTTGTGTTAATTGGCGTCCTGACTTTCGAGATCGCTCTTTCCCAGGAACAGGAGAAGGAAGTTCTCAATGAACTTACTGTTGACCGGCCCGGTATGGCGGACAAACCCTTTACCGTTCCCAAAGGCACCTACCAGATTGAGCTCGGATTTGATTACTTCGATCGCCATGATGGCAAACTTTATAACCTGCCCGCAGGGCTCCTCCGTACAGGCATCAGCAAGCGAACCGAACTTAGAATAGGAAACCGGCATGTCATTGACAGAACGGACGGGAGTTCATTCAGCGGTTCCGGACCCGTGTCAGTCGGCTTCAAAAGCCATGTCGTCAAGCAAAACAAGCGAATACCTGAAATTGACATAGCTGCGAATCTGGTCATCCCTACGAATGATGCGCCTTCACACCCTGAAACCATGGGATACGAATTCTTACTGCTATTTCAAAATGACTTCTATCCCAATATGGCACTCAACTACAACGCTGGCTTTATCTGGGATCAAATTCATGGAAGGCCGGAATTCACTGCCTCATTTTGCTTTGACTATCTGCCGTCACCCAGGGTTGGCTTGTTCCTGGAGTACTTTATGTTCGTGCCCAGCCGTTGGCAGGGCGAACATGGGATTGATAGCGGTATTACTTACAAACTTGGCACGAGATTTCAACTCGATCTGTCGGCAGGCATCAGCAGGCACGAAACGCAAAACAACATGTTCATTTCATCAGGAGTCACTGCTATGATTAACTAGAGAGTGACAATCGTTTAATAAGCTCCCAAAAGATGTTCAATGGCCAGGTATGCCCCGCATCCAGCAAAATATCCCAGCATGGCAACAAGGCTGATGCGTTTCATATACCAGATGAAATCAATTTTCTCCATGCCCATGACGGCCACGCCAGCTGCTGAGCCAATGATCAGGATGCTCCCACCCGTGCCGGCGCAATAGGCAAGGTACTCCCAGATGAAATGATCCATTGGAAAGTCAGTGAGGCTATACATGCCCATGCTGGCAGCCACCAACGGTACGTTGTCAATCACCGCGGAGAGCAGACCAATGAGGGTGACAATCATGGACTGACTTCCAATAGCATGATCAAGCCATTCGGCAAAATGGTGCAGGATGGTCATGGACTCCAGGGCTGCAACAGCCAACAGAATCCCGAGGAAGAAAAGAACGCTGGAGGTATCAATTCGTTGCAAGGCACCGGCTGCGGTATACGGTTTGCGCATTGCCTCATCCGCGTGCGGGTTGATAATTTCTGATACGACCCATAGTATGCCGAGCCCCAGCAGCATACCAATGTAGGGTGGCAAGTGGGTAATCGTTTTGAATACGGGTACAAATACCAGGGCGCCTACACCAAGGGCGAGCATCAAAGCGCTGCCTTTTATTTTTTCTGTCCCATATCCGCCATTTTCCTGCTCAACGACAGGATGTTCACCAACGCTTCCCTTCAGGGTGAAAGTCAGGTAAATGAGGGGCACCAGCATACAGAATACACTGGGGATGAACAGCACCTTCATGATGTTCACGGTTGAAATCTGGCCACCGATCCAGAGCATGGTGGTCGTCACATCGCCGATGGGCGTCCAGGCGCCGCCCGCGTTGGCTGCAATCACAATCATCCCGGCAAAGAACAAGCGCATATCCCTGGCGGGAATGAGTTTCCTGATCAGGGAGATCATCACAATGGCGGTAGTAAGATTGTCCAGGATGGAAGAAAGAAAGAAGGTGACCCAGCAGACAAGCCAGAGTAAGGTCACAATGTTTTTTGTTTGAATTCTGTCAGTAATCAGCCTGAAACCCTGGTAGGCATCAACCAATTCCACGATGGTCATTGCGCCCATCAGGAAGAAGAGTATTTGCGAAATCTGGTTGAGGTGATGACCCAGTTGTTCCCCAACCAATTTGTTGTCTGCCGAAAAAAGGGCATACATGGTCCACAAGAGTACACCGGTGAGCAGGGCAGAAGCCGTCTTGTTTATTTTAATGGGGTGCTCAAGGGCGATGGCGAGATAGCCCACCACGAATATCAGGATTACAATGACTTCCATATTCAGCGTTTTGGTCGCAAGTAAAGATATGCGAAAAAATGCTTTTTGAAAGTCGGGCCGCGAATAAATTACAGTGAAATCTTATGAGCGGTAACCCGGGTCAATCCATCAGGGCGTCTATTCTCCGAGGTTGAAAAGCCCCTGGTTCAAAGCGCGCAGTGAGTTTTCCTTTTGGGTGGTGTCAACCAGGATGGAGATGTTGTTGTGACTCCCGCCAAACGACACCATTCTGACGCGAACATCAGCCAGGGACTGGAATACCTCGTGGAGCACGCCTTTCTTTTCAGCGATTTTATTTCCCACCACGCAAATGATCGTCTGGTTCTTGTCCACTTCAATGGTGCCGAAGGCCGCAAGCTCATTGATGATCTCTGGCAGGCGGCTGGCATCATCGATTGTAACCGATACGGCCACCTCTGACGTTGAAATCATGTCGATGGGGGTTTTGAATTTCTCAAAGACTTCAAACACGCGGCGCAGGAATCCAAAGGCGAGCAACATCCTCGAAGACTTGATGTTGATCGCGATGATGCCGTCCTTGGCTGCGATGGCCTTGAACTCCCCGCTCGTGCCCTTATCGCTGATCAGCGTCCCGAAGGCTTTTTCATCCATGGTGTTCTTCAGCCTTACGGGCACGCCGTATTTTTGTGCGGGCACGATGGTGGAAGGGTGAAGGATCTTGGCGCCGAAGTACGCAAGCTCCGATGCTTCATCAAAAGTCAGTTCGGCAATGGGAACGGTTTTCTTCACGACCCGCGGGTCGTTGTTGTGCATGCCGTCAATGTCTGTCCAGATCTGAATCTCCTCCGCCCGAATGGCAGCCCCAATCAGTGATGCCGTATAATCACTGCCACCCCGCTTCAGGTTGTCGATTTCATTGCGATGGTTGCGGCAGATGTAGCCCTGCGTAATCAGGACATCCAGGTGACTCATTGACGGCAGGAGGGCCTTCAGCCGATCGCCAATTTTTTCCAGTTCCGGTTCCAGGTTTTCGTCGATGGACATGAAGTGCAAAGCAGGCAGAAGGCGCGAATCAACTTTGGCTTCACGCAGGTGGTAATAGAAAAACTCAGTGGAGGCCAGTTCGCCCTGGGCCAGCAGTTCACGGTAGCTGCGGTCATCAAATGTCCCTGCGGCCAGGAGGCGGATCAGACTAAAGTAACGGCTGACGATGTCCTGGCCAATGGCCTTGTATTCCGGGGAGGAGAACAACTCGCCGGCATACTTTTCATAATGCTTCTCGAGCGTGGCTATTTCGGGCTCCGCATCGGCCTTTCTTCCGGCCAGCAGGTGATCACCGATTCTAACGAGGGTATTGGTGGTACCGCTCAGCGCGGAAAGGACCACGATCTTTTTTCCCGGTGTGCTCAATACCAGGGAAGCGATCTTCTTCAAACGTTCCGGTGTTCCAACCGATGTGCCGCCAAATTTCAGAACCAGCATAGTGTAAATTTTCTTTTGCCGCAGATTCAATCTGTGTAATCTGTGGCCGTTATTGTTTATCTCTTTCTCGCTGTTGCCCGAAACAGGCTCAGGCTGACAGCGGGCAAAGATAAATCAATGATTGGCTCTCGCCACTGGCCGTTCCTATTTTTGAAAATAGTAGCTGGACCGTTCCAGTTCCTGCAACGATTGAAACGGCTTGTTTGGGCTGAGGTACTGGTTCAAAAACTTATAAACTTTCAGCCGGATTTCTTTCCCAACTTTGGTGTCAATGCGGTCAAAGATGTGGCCGCCTTCAACATTCTCGTAAATCTGGTACTCGAATTTCTTGTTTTCAGCCTTGAGCGCCCGGATCAACTGTTCAACCTCCAGTGAGTTGACATCCTCATCATTGGTGTTGGTGTGGATGAGGAGCGGGGTCTTGAGTTTCTGGGCGTTCCATACCGGGGAGCGTTTCCGGTACTCCTGCACATTCTGATCTGCGGATTTGCCGATGTGATAGTCGGCGGAAAACAAATCACGGTAACCCTGGGTTTTGTAGCCCATCCGCGCAATGAGGTCACTGACCGGCACACCGGCATAGGCCACCTTGTATTCGCCTGGATTATTGAAGATGTCCAGCAGCGTGATCATGCCGCCATGGCTCCATCCGAGGATGCCCACGCGGTCCTTGTCAATGAAAGAATAGTTCTCGACCACATAATCCCGGGCATTGTTGGCATCGGTGACTTCCTTGTCACCGTAGTCAATGGATTCATAGAAATCGCGCCCGTACCCGGTGCTTCCCCGGTATTCCGGGGCAACCACCACGTAGCCCTGCATCATAAGTTCCCGGATGATGTGCCCGGAAAAGGTGTCCAGGTCGCCGTGAACACCCCCATGGGAATAGACAAGGAGCGGGTATTTTTTATTGATGTCAAAGTTTTTTGGGATGAACACATAGCTGCGGAAAACCAGGGGATTATTGGCGCCCTGGGCCGTTGGGTTTTTGTCGCTCTTCTCAGGCGGACCGGTGATGGATACTTTATCAATCCAGGCCACGTCGCCCACTTTGTTATACCATAGAATATCGTCGTTGGCCTTGCGAAGCCGGTCGATCTGGAAGCTCAGGCTGGTCAATTCGTCTTTGAGGTTTTTGATTTCGTCGTTTGTGTTGTTCTGTGCCCGCGCGGTGACAGTCATAACCAGCAGAAGAGCGACTGTATAATTTTTCATGTAGGTGGAATTTGAAAACAAGCTATGGCTTATTGGCCATATCCGCAATATGAGGTCTTCGACATGCATCGACATGTTCAGGGCTGGAAGCCTTTGCAGGGAAGTCTTCGGCCGGCCAGGCACAAAAAAAGAGCGCGGCCAAGGCCGCGCTTCAATCCTGCAAATCCTTCAATCCTGATTATTTCTTAACTTCTTCATACTCCACATCGGTGGCGTCGCCGGTGCCGGCAGAGGGTCCGCCTTCCGGAGCGCCCGTACTGCTGGTGCCTGCGCCAGGTTGTCCTGCTGCACCCGCTCCGGACGCCGCGTACATTTCCTGGGAAGCGGCCTGCCATGCGGTATTGAGCGCATTCATGGCTGCTTCAATTCCAGTCAGGTCCTGGCTCTTGTGGGCTTCCTTCAGTTTTTCAAGTGCGCCGCTGATGGCAGACTTGTTTCCGTCAGAAAGCTTCTCGCCGTATTCCTTCAACTGCTTTTCAGTCTGGAAGATCAGGGAGTCTGCCTGGTTGATCTTTTCTATTTTCTCCTTCTCCTTCTTATCGGTTTCGGCATTGGCCTGTGCCTCCTGCTTCATCTTCTTGATTTCAGCGTCGGTCAGACCGGAAGATGCCTCGATGCGGATTTTTTGTTCTTTACCGGTGCCTTTGTCCTTGGCTGAAACGTGGAGGATTCCATTGGCGTCGATATCAAAAACAACTTCAACCTGCGGCACGCCGCGTGGTGCGGGGGGAATGCCATCCAAGTGGAACCTTCCGATGGTGCGGTTGTCTTTCGCCAGCGGGCGCTCGCCCTGCAGGACGTGAATCTCCACAGAGGGTTGGTTGTCCGATGCTGTTGAAAAGACTTCAGATTTTTTTGAAGGGATCGTGGTATTGGACTCGATGAGCCGTGTCATAACACCGCCCATGGTTTCGATACCCAGCGACAGCGGGGTAACGTCCAGCAACAGTACATCCTTCACCTCGCCTGTCAGCACACCACCCTGGATGGCGGCGCCGATGGCGACCACTTCATCGGGGTTTACGCCTTTCGAGGGCTTCTTGCCAAAGAATTTCTCCACTTCATCAACGATTCTTGGAATGCGGGTTGAGCCGCCCACCAGAATCACTTCATCAATTTGAGTGACAGAGATGCCGCTGTCGGCCACCGCTTTCCGGCAAGGCTCCAGGGTTCTCTTGATCAGGTCTTCACAGAGCTGTTCGAATTTCGAGCGGCTCAGTTTCTTCACCAGGTGTTCCGGGACGCCGTCCACGGAGGTGATGTAGGGAAGGTTGATTTCGGTTTCCAGGGAGCTTGACAATTCAATCTTGGCCTTCTCTGACGCTTCCTTCAGGCGCTGGAGGGCCATGGGGTCTTTACGGAGGTCAATGCTCCGGTCAGCCTTGAACTCATCGGCCAGCCAATTCATGATGCGCATATCGAAGTCATCGCCGCCAAGGTGTACATCGCCGTTGGTGGACTTCACTTCAAATACGCCTTCACCCAGTTCAAGAATGGAAATATCGAAAGTACCGCCGCCAAGGTCGTACACGGCGATCTTCATGTCTTTGTGTTTCTTGTCAAGACCGTAGGCCAGTGCAGCAGCGGTCGGCTCGTTGATGATTCGCTTTACATCGAGGCCGGCGATCTGCCCGGCTTCTTTGGTGGCCTGGCGTTCGGCGTCATTGAAGTAGGCGGGAACGGTAATAACTGCTTCGGTGATGGTGGTGCCCAGGTAGTCTTCGGCGGTACTCTTCATCTTCTGAAGAATCATGGCGGAAATTTCCTGTGGCGTATAAAGCCGGTCGCCAATGCGCACGCGCACGGTGTCATTGCCGCCGCTCTCCACGCCATAGCTGACCATCTTCATCTCGCCGCTTACATCCTGGAATTTCTTTCCCATGAAGCGTTTGATGGAGGATACCGTGTTTCTCGGATTGGTAATGGCTTGCCGCTTGGCGGGGTCTCCTACCTTTCGCTCGCCTTTCCCGTTGTCCAAAAAGCCAACGATGGAGGGGGTGGTTCTGCGTCCTTCGCTATTCGCAATGACCACTGGCTCAGCGCCTTCCATAACGGCTACACACGAGTTGGTGGTTCCTAAGTCGATTCCAATGATCTTTCCCATGATATGTTCAGTTTTTATTTCAAAATCTGAACACTTCGCTCAAGGGTTATGCCAATAGGGAAATCAGGCTCAAAAGTGACACAATGGCAGAGGGCTGGCTACCTGGTGGCTTCCATGCAGGCTTACTTTGTGCGGCATCCATCCAAAATGACGGCCTTGAACTGTTTGTCGTCCTTGAGGAAGACGTAAAACTCCTGAACGAACTTCTTCATGTCGTTGTATTCCTTCGGACCTACCGCCTTTTCATAGTTTGCCAGAACACCCATTACTTTGGGTTCTGCTTCCAGGTATTGCCGGCGCACCTCCCGGGTAGGACCTTCAGCCCTGCAAAAGCCCCGGTAGAGTCGGTCGCGCAGACTAGTCTGTCCCAGGTCAACATTAACCTCCGCGTAGGGCGGGTTAACGAAACCGGACATGTCAAAATCATAGGCAAGCGGAATGTACGTTCTCGGTTCCCGGAACATCACCTTGGCATTGTGCAGGAAGGTCGTCGACCAGTCTGTGTTGGAGATCATGTATTGAAAGAAATCGTGCTTCAGTGCGCTGGTGTCGTTGAGTCCTTTGGGGTGGAGATTAAGTTTCTCCATGATCTTGGCATGATGGCGTTTGGCAACGATGTCATCATCTTCAATGAAGAAGGCTGTCAGCTGAAAATTCTTAGATTTCTTGGCCTCTGCTTCCGTGAAATCCAGATTGATAAGCCTCGTATTAAAATAGTAAGGCGTTAACTGCTCAAACATCTTATAGGCAATGAACTCCCGCATGACCAGGGGATTCTTTCCGTCGTTGTTCTGGCACGGCATGACAAGCTTCAGACTTTTGTTGCCTTCGAAAATGGTGCCCTTGGCGTCCTTCTTATCTATTTTGATCTTAATGGGAGAAAAATAGCAGTTCTTTCTCCTGAATATGCCCCGGGCCCTCACCATCACCTTGACGGAGTCCCAGCCCCCTGTTGCATTCTTCATATACAGGGCGGAAGGCAGGTAAGTTGAATCGTTGGTTTTCTTTTTAATATCTTTGATAGAGACCTTCAATTTGAGGTCCAGGGCCTGATCACCCTGGAATAGCGGGGTGATGTCAGTTTTCTGAGCGTACACCTGGGTAAGCAGTAACCCGCAAAAGATAAAGGAGACTATTTTTTTCATACGTTGGATTTAGGATATTGTGAAACCATGAAAATATGCAGATGAGAAAATACTTGCAGATCATAAATATCAGAACTTTTCAAGTGTTATTGATCTGTGCGGTGACATCTTTTTTGGTGATTCAGTACGATATCCAATACAATTATGACCTCACGGTAATCAGCATTGCCATCATTTTTCCCCTTGTTTTCACCATTCGGGCTGCTTTCAGGCGACGGGAAAAGGCCCTGGAACACCTGAGCCGCTTCAGGGCCAGCCTGCTGATTGTGCATTACTCCTTTCAACGGGCCAAGAAGCTCGATGACCTGAAGAAGACCGAAATCAGGAATATACTGGCCGGCATCTCCACGTCCCTTATTGATCACCTTGCCAAAAAGAACAAGGACCAGGGTGAATTGCGCAAAGGTCTGAATGACGTCTTTGAATTTATTCAAAATCACAAGGAAGAGGTGGGTACAGGCGAAGCCATGAAAATATTCCGCTTCATGAAAGATGTTCACACGACAGTGGAGAACGTGATCGCCATTGACACCCACCGCACGCCAATCAGCCTCAGGGCATACTGTCAGGTCTTCATCTATTTTTTCCCGCTGATTTACACACCAGCATTACTGCACCGGTTGGCTGAAAAATCACATTCTCCGGAGCAATGGATCGTCTATGCCCTCAGCATGATGACCGGATTCATCCTCATTTCACTGTTCAATGTTCAGGACGAAATGGAACATCCGTTTGATCAGCAGGGCCTTGATGACATCCGCCTGACCGAATTCAAATTCACCGGCTAGACCTGCCCGGCTGTTGTCTGGTTCCTGCCCGGCTCCGGCATAGCAACTATTACGCTGCGAATCTCTAGATTTGCGACCTTATTTTTTTAAATGTCCATAGATCAGGAAATCGCCAAACGGAGAACTTTCGGAATCATCAGCCACCCCGATGCCGGAAAAACGACCTTAACAGAAAAACTGCTGCTGTTTGGCGGCGCCATTCAGAAGGCCGGCGCCGTTAAATCCAGCAAAATCAAGGACCACGCACGAAGCGACTGGATGGAAATCGAGAAGCAGCGGGGTATTTCGGTGGCCACCTCGGTCATGGGCTTCAACTACAACGGCATCAAGATCAATTTGCTTGACACGCCCGGTCACCAGGACTTTGCCGAAGATACGTACCGGACCCTCACCGCCGTAGACAGTGTCATCATGGTAATCGACTGCGTGAAGGGTGTCGAGACCCAGACCGAAAAACTGATGGACGTCTGCCGCATGCGCAGCACGCCCGTGATTTGCTTCATCAATAAACTTGACCGCGAGGGACGCGACCCCTTTGACCTGCTCGATGAAATTGAGGAGAAACTAAATATCAAAGTGCGTCCGCTCAGCTGGCCGATCAGCATGGGCAAGACTTTCAAGGGGGTTTACAGTCTCTATGAGAAAAGCCTGCACCTCTTCAGCGCCAGCAAGACGGTCATCCAGGAAGGCATACAGATCCAGGACATCAACAGCACCCAGCTGGATGAGATTGTAGGTGAAAATCATGCCCGGCAACTCAGGGCTGATATTGAATTGATTGAAGGCGTGTATCCTGATTTTGAAGTTGAGGAGTACCTGGCCGGCAGGGTAGCGCCGGTTTTCTTCGGAAGCGCCGTCAATAATTTTGGCGTAAAAGAATTGCTTGACTCCTTTATCCGCATCGCCCCGCCCCCCATCCCCCGCGAAACCACCCTGCGCGTTGTGCTGCCGGACGAAAAGAAATTCAGCGGCTTTGTGTTCAAGATACATGCCAACATGGATCCCAAGCACCGAAACCGGATCGCTTTTGTCCGCGTTTGTTCCGGTACTTTCATACGGGGCAGCAACTACTTTCACGTAAGACAGGCCAAGAGCTTTCGCTTCTCGAATGCGACTGCCTTTCTTGCGCAGGACCGCGAGACGATCGATGAAGCCTGGCCTGGCGACATTGTCGGTATCTATGATACAGGCAATCTCAAGATTGGCGACACACTAACGGAAGGAGAGAAGCTGCTCTATACCGGCATCCCCAGCTTTTCACCGGAGATCTTCAAAGAGGTGGTTAACAGGGACGCCATGAAAAGCAAGCAACTGGAAAAGGGACTGCTGCAGCTGATGGAAGAGGGGGTGGCCCAGCTATTTACCTTTGATATTGGAAAACGAAAAGTGATAGGCACGGTTGGGGCACTGCAATTTGAAGTCATTCAGTTCAGGCTGAAACACGAATACACCGCAACGGTGGAATTCGTTTCGCAAAACATTTACAAGGCCTGCTGGATCAGCAGTAACAATGAGGCCAAGCTGCAGGAATTCATAAGCTCCAAACTCCGTTACATCGCCAGGGACCGTGACGGAAAACTCGTCTTTATGGCGGAGTCAAAGGCCTGGCTTCAGATGGTGCAGGACAATTTCCCTGATATTCGCTTTCACTTTACTTCGGAATTCAAAGATTAGGGCAGCATCTCCCGGCATTCCGGGCCCTGCCATGGATGAAATATGGAGTCTCCGTTAATGGTCCTTTATGAAGACAATCACCTGCTTGTCATCAACAAGCAGCCCGGTGTGCTTGTGCAAGGCGATGAAACGGGAGACCAGCCCCTCGTTGAGGCCTGTAAAGCGTACATCAAAAAGAAATACGGCAAGCCAGGCGAGGTTTTTCTCGGCGTGGTACACCGGCTGGACCGGCCTGTCAGCGGCGTGGTGGTTTTTGCCCGTACTTCCAAAGCCTTGTCGAGGATGAACGAGCTTTTCCGATCCAGGGAAACCCAGAAGGTGTATTGGGCCATCACAGAAAGAAAGCCATCGGAAGCCGAGGGTTCGCTCGTGCACTGGCTTCAAAAGGATGAATCCAAAAACAAAACGACAGCGTTCAGGAAAGAGACCCCAGGCGCGCTGAGGTCTGAGCTGACATACAAACTGCTGTCGGAAAGAAAGGGCCGCTACTTGCTGGAGGTCCGTCCAATCACCGGCCGATCCCACCAGATCAGGGTGCAGCTTGCTTCCATGGGCTGTCCGATATTGGGGGATCTCAAATATGGTTCGGACACCCCCACCGGCGATGGGAGCATAGCCCTGCATGCCCGTAATCTTGGATTTGTTCATCCAGTGAAGAAGGATAATATGGAGATCAAAGCTCCCACACCGGATGCGGAATGGTGGAACGTGTTTGATGCGAAATAATCATTATTTTCACGCCTTGATTTTCTGACGTGAGCTGGATAGATAAGCTTAAGAGCAGGTGGAAATTGGAAAGCGGATTCCAGGTGGCGATCGTACTGCTGGTGTTTGCCTGCACAGGCTTTACGGTGGTGTTCATCAAGAGGCCGATCTTGTCCTATTTGTTTGAAGGGGGTCCGATGCCGCTCTGGGCAAGCGTCTTGTATTACATCCTCATACTTCCCATCTACAACATCTTCCTCCTGATCTACGGCTTTGTCTTTGGCCAATTCAGTTTCTTTTGGGAATTTGAGAAACGATTCTTTAGGCGAACCTTCCGACCAGATAAAAAGGCAAATCAACCATGATGAAAAACAGGGTGCTCGTCTGCTCTGTGATGTTGCTGGTTCAGGCCTGCTCAACACCCCGGTACGCCTACTACTTTGATCATCGACACGAAGGCCGTGATAATCGGCATGACCTGACAAGTGATCAGAAACCGCTTGCCCCGGATCCCGGACTCCTCACCGCATCAACCGGTCAGCCAGAAACCAATTTAATTGGAAACCCCTCGGCTTCACAGGCCCGGGCACAGCAAATTTATCAAGTGCCTTCCATGCCAATCAATGTTCACACCCTGCCTGAAGGAAAAAGTACTTTTCTGAATATCAAGGCAGCCAAAAGTGCCGACAACGCAACACCCCCGGTAAAGGAAGGCTCTAGCAAGGATCTAAGAATGGCGGAGATTTTTGGTGCCGCAGGACTGGTGGGTCTTGTGATTGGCGGTTCCACACTCAACGTCCTGGGGGGGATATCCATACTTATCGGACTGGTATTTTTTGTCCGGTGGCTGATACGTCGATAGGACTATTGCAGCATAGCAAAAAAGGCCCTTTCGGGCCTTTACTTTTTTATAGAAGAATGTTGCGTTCCGCCAGGAAGTACCGGGAAATATATCAGGACGCTTTCGCTCCGTCTGCCAGGACAATCACTTTATTCTTCAGCACCTCCACCACGCCGCCGGTAATCTTCACATGCTGACGCTGGCCGTTGACCTTGTATTCAACGTTGCCTTCGTTCAGCAGGCTGATGAGGGGTGCGTGGTTGTTCATTACCTGAAAGGATCCGTCTGAGCCGGGAAAAGTGGCAATGGAGACTTCCCCTTCAAATAACTTCTTGTCCGGTGTGATTATTTCCAGGTACATGCTGTTTAGCCTTTAGCTTCTGCCATGAGTTTCTCACCCTTCTCGATGGCCTGCTCGATGTTACCCACCAGGTTAAAGGCGGCTTCAGGCAGGTGATCCAAGTCACCGTTCATGATCATGTTGAATCCCTTGATGGTATCCTTGATGTCTACGAGGGCGCCTTTCAATCCCGTGAAGGCCTCTGCCACGTGGAAAGGCTGGGAGAGGAAGCGCTGAACACGGCGGGCGCGATAAACGACCTGCTTGTCTTCATCACTCAATTCATCCATACCGAGGATGGCAATGATGTCTTGCAACTCTTTGTAACGCTGAAGAATCTCTTTCACGCGTTGAGCCGTATTATAGTGTTCAGCGCCGATAATCAGCGGAGTCAGAATCCGTGAGGTAGAATCCAGTGGATCCACCGCTGGATAAATTCCAAGCTCGGCAATCTTACGGTTCAATACAGTGGTCGCATCCAAGTGGGCAAATGTGGTGGCCGGTGCCGGATCAGTCAAGTCATCTGCAGGTACGTAAACAGCCTGCACGGAAGTAATAGAACCACGCTTGGTAGAAGTGATGCGTTCCTGCATCAATCCCATTTCAGTGGCGAGAGTGGGTTGGTAACCAACTGCAGAAGGCATACGGCCTAACAACGCTGACACTTCAGAACCGGCTTGCGTGAAACGGAAGATGTTATCAATAAAGAAAAGAATGTCGCGACCGCCTGATTTTTCATCACCGTCGCGGAAATACTCAGCAACGGAAAGACCCGACAACGCAACGCGGGCACGGGCTCCTGGTGGTTCGTTCATCTGTCCGAACACCAGTGTTGCCTGCGATTTACCCAATTCATTCATGTCCACTTTCGAAAGGTCCCATCCACCTGTTTCCATCGACTTCTTGAACGCATCACCGTAACGTATAACGCCAGACTCAATCATCTCACGAAGCAAATCGTTTCCTTCACGTGTGCGTTCTCCTACACCTGCAAAAACGGAAAGT
>JAYTVB010000049.1:0-10490 GCA_043744235.1 Cyclobacteriaceae bacterium
GGCGGTGGCAAATGAAGCAAGCAATACCATATCTTTATTTCACAATATAAGCAGCAGAACAGGCAGTATCAATTATGGGCTCAAAGTAGATTTCACAACTGGAACAAATCCTCGATCAGTTTCCATTGGCGACATTGATGGAGATGGCAAGGCCGACCTGGCGGTGGCAAATTATAGCAGCAGCACCGTATCGGTATTTCGCAATACGAGCAGTGGAACAGGCGTTATAAGCTACGCCCCCAAAGTAGATTTCACAACCGGAACAGATCCTCAATCAGTTTCCATCGGCGACCTTGACGGGGATGGCAAAGCCGACCTCGCGGTGGCAAATGAAACCAGCGCTTCCGTATCGTTATTTCGCAATACAAGCAGCATAGGCATTATAAGCTATGCCCCTAAAGTAGATTTCACGACTGGAACATTTCCTCAATCAGTTTCCATTGGCGACCTTGACGGGGATGGCAAAGCCGACCTCGCGGTGGCAAATATTGGCAGTGCTACTGTATCTGTATTTCGCAATACAATAGGCAGCATTTCACCCCCCACCATCGCATCGTTCTCTCCGGGCTCTGGTGCTATAGGAACAACCGTAACCATTACAGGAACTAATTTTGATCCTATACCAGCCAATAACAATGTACTATTTAATGGCACTGCTGCCGTTGTCAGCTTAAGCACAGCTTCCAGCATAACGACAGTCGTTCCGGTCGGGGCGACTACCGGAACAATTTCGATAGCTGTTGGTTGTAACACGGCGACAAGCAGTGGTGTCTTTACAGTTACTACGATTACTATAACTATTAACACTCAACCCCTTGATTTCATTGCCTGCGTTGGTCAAATAGCCACCTTCACTACCGCCGCCACCGGCACCACCAACATCACCTACCAGTGGCAGTTCTCCCCCGACGGGATCGCTCCTTTTGTCGACATCAACAACGGCGGCGGGTATTCAAACGCAACAACATCAACCCTCTCCGTAAACACGACCGGCATGTTTGGCCTGGGCCGATACCGCTGCAGAATCAATGGTGACCTGGCCGCACAGGTAATCACCTTTGACGAAGGACTATTCATTAATGCGGTGCCGCCAGCACCCACCACCACGAATGCCAGCAGCTGCATCGCGGCCAGTGTTACACTCACCGCTTCAGGCGGAATCAACGGTCAATACCGCTGGTATGCTGTGGCTACCGGTGGAACCGCCATCGCAGGCCAGGTAAACAGCACCTACACCACCCCTGTGCTGTCCACTCCAACAAATTACTTTGTATCCCTCAAGCCCGGCTCCTGTGAAAGTCCGCGATCCCTTGTCGTCGCCGATATCAATGTTGTTCCCAAGCCCATCGTAGTTACTTCCAATTGCACCACCACGGCGGCCACCCTTTCCGGGCCCAACGGATTTGCAAACTATGCCTGGTCCAATGGCGCTGTCACTCAACAAATCAATGTGACCGCCGCAGGGAGCTACACGCTGATTGTTACCACGGCCGGCGGATGCAACAGCCCCGCTTCGGACCCGACTGTATTTACCTCTACGTTCTGCAATCAATCACCGGTCATTGCCGCCACGTCAGTCAAAACCGTGATTGAGGGCTCGGTGAGTTTGCCCCTTTCCGCTCTTCTAACTGACCCCGATAACAACCTCGACGTCTCAACGCTGAAAGTCACCCAGCAGCCGACCAGCGGCGCGGCTGCCAGCATCGGCCCAAACGCCACCCTGCTGCTGGACTACAAAGGCACATCCTTCGCCGGCACGGACAAATTAACCATAGAAGTATGTGACTTCTCCGGGGTCTGCGCCCAATCGGTAATTTCCATTGAGGTGGCGGGAGAAATTATTGTGAACACGGGCATCTCTCCAAACGGGGATACAAAGAATGATACCTGGTTTATCCAGTACATTGATGCCTTGCCTGATACAAAAGACAACAAAGTGTCCATCTTCAACCGCTGGGGCGATGCAGTCTTTGAAACCAGCAATTATGATAACGTCAACAGGGTATTTATTGGCCTGAACAAGAGCGGCAATGAACTGCCCACCGGTACCTATTTCTACAAAATTGAGTTTGCTTCCGGGCGGAAGACCATGACAGGTTATTTATCCCTCAAGCGATGAAAGAGCTGATCACCACAAAACAATCAAGGTCCAGGCGCAGGCTCATCGGCATCCTCTTGTGTGCGCTTTGTTGTTTTGCCGCAGCGGGTGTTCATGCCCAGCAAGACCCCATCTACGGCCTGTACATCAACAACCCCTTGGTCATCAACCCCGCCTACACCGGCATCAACAACAACCTCACCGCCTTCACCACTTACCGCAATCAGTGGGCCGGCTTTGACGGAAGTCCGAGCACCTTCAACGCCGGCGGCCACGTTTCCCTTCGCCAAAACAAAATCGGCGCCGGACTGCTCTTTGTCAGCGACAAAATCGGCGAGAATACCAACACCCAGGTTACCGGCACCTTTGCCTACAAACTCCCTGTCAGTGATGGCACCACCCTGTCCTTCGGCATGCAGGCCGGGTTCATCAATTACAAGATGGATCCTTCCAGGCTTACCCTGCAAGACCCCACGGATCCGCTCTTCGCGCCCATCAACCAAATCAAGCCCAGCCTGGGTGCGGGCGTTATGCTCAAAGGTGACAAGTTCATGGTCGGCCTTTCCATGCCCCGGCTCATCAACGGTACCTTCGACATGGGCGGGCAGAAGATCAGCGTCTACCAGCAAACATTTTACTTCCTGGGATCCTACCTCTTCTTCCTGTCGGAGCGCGTGGTGATGAAACCCGCTGTTTTGCTGAAAGCCGCCAGCGGCGCTCCGCTCTCCACCGACCTGAACTTCAATTTCATCATCGACAGGAAATACTCGGCAGGATTGTACACCCGCAGCTTCAACACCTATGGCATCACCGCCCAGGTCAACTTCCTGGAAAAATACCACCTGACCTATGCGCTTGAAGTTCCCACCGGTGCCTCGGTAGGCGCGCAGTTCATCACCAATGAAGTCATGCTCAGCATCCGCACGTCGACATTTACCTATCACGACCGGGCAATATCAAATTTTTAAGCCGGCCGGATTACATAAAAAAAGAGGCTACCCTCCTGGATAGCCTCTTTAAGAATGTGAGTGCTCTCGTTATGGCATTTGCAGATATTCCTCATACGTCTTCATCACGAGGGGCTGCAGTTTGTCCTTGTTGATAAACGAATTGATTTTTGGAAGATGCTTCTCTTTGATCTTCTTGAAATCAGTCTTGGCCGTATTGAACCTGGACTCAATGGCTTCAAGGTTATCTTTTTCGGCCTGGTTCGGCTTATAATAACTCGATGCTACCTTCGCATACAGGTCGGTCATCTTCTCCCTCAATTGGGGTTCGGCTGTGCCGACGTAGTTATCTCCCTTAGTCACCACCAGTGTTTCCTTTAGCTTGGTCAGTTCAGCAATGAAAGGATTCGCAACCCTGGCACCCTGAGCATCCTTCGCTTTTACTCCTTCGGCAATTTTCAAATACTCGTCGAGCGTGTAGACCGTGTAGGCCAGTTCCTGGGTCATGTCAAACATCTTCTTCGTTGCCTGCTCCTGCAGTTTCCGGTCGGCCAGGGAGATTCCGGAATGGCTGTCATATTCAACAATGAGGTCATTGGTATAGGTTTCTTTGCCCTTCTGAATAACCACTTTGTAGGTACCGGCAGGCACACGTGGCGATGCAAATCCACCGAAAGTGAAGGTCTTGCCAGTGGCCACTTTCGGGGGCTTCGTATTGAAATTCCAATTCACCACGTTTATGCCCTTGGATTTTCCCGGTCCAATTTCAGTCAGTTTGTTGCCGTTGGCATCGTGGATCTCAAGCGACATCTTTCCCAGGAGGTGCTTCTTCTTCAGATAGTAGATGATCCTGGCGGCGGAGCTCGGATTCTCTCCGACAAATTGTGTCTCGGTGCTGGCCCCGCCAAACCCATTATTCTCAGGAATCACCGAGGGCTTTGTTGTGAAGAAGTGTAATTCCTTGTTCATATTTTCTTCGGTGAGCTGCCGCAGCGGACTGATGTCGTCAATGATGACGATTCCGCGGCCATGGGTGGCAATTACCAAATCACTGGTCTTCTTGTGAAGGTCAATATAGTGCACATTGGCAGCGGGCATGTTGTTGGTAAATTTGTACCAGTTCCTGCCGCCATTGATTGTTATAAACAATCCGAATTCTGTTCCCAGGAACAGCAGGTTTTCATTTTCATAATCCTCCTGGATGTTCCGGGCAAAACCGTAGATGTCGGGCGTGGCAATGGATTTCCAGGTTGCACCATAGTCCGATGTTTTGTAAACGTACGTGTTCATGTCGCCGGTCTGATATCCGGTAAAAACAGCATAGGCATTGGCTTTGTTAAATACACTGGCTTCCACGTGGTAGACGAGGGTATTCTTAGGAAGGCCGGGAACGTTGGGCGCGACGTTGGTCCAGGTTTTACCTCCGTCTTTGGTGAGTTGTAGGTTGCCGTCATCGGTACCTGCCCAGATCAGGTTTTCATCCAGTGGTGATTCCGCTATGGTAAAGATGGTACAGTGATTTTCCGCTCCGGAATTGTCACGGGAAAGACCACCGGAGTCCTCCTGGTTTTGCTTGGCTGGATCGTTGGTGGTGAGGTCAGGCGAAATTTTGACCCACGTTTCTCCCATATCATCCGAACGATGAACAAACTGACTTCCCATGTAAACACGGTCTTCCTTATTGGGACTCGTTGTCAGGGCTGCATTCCAGTTGAATCGAAGCTTCGGGTCGCCTTTTGCTGCGAGAGGCTGGATAGTTTGTGCCTGGTCTTTGGCCGGATCAAAACGCCATACATTTTCAGCGCCCTGCATTTCTGAGTACACCAGTTTTTTTGTTGGATGCCGATATACACGGTACCCGTCGCCAAAACCGACGCGAACCCAATCCTTTGCCTCAATTCCTCCAGGAGATTTGGAAGGCCCAAACCAGCATCCATTGTCCTGAAGTCCGCCGTACACATTGTAGGGCTCTTCATTGTCAAGGCTCACATGATAGAACTGTGATACAGGCAGGTTCTCAACAATTTCAAGGGTAGTTGCACCATCCCATGAACGGTAAATTCCTCCGTCAGTGGCAGCATACATCCTGTCAGAATTACTAATATCAAAAACAATATCATGCACATCGGAGTGGTTCGGGCCCAGGTTCTTGAATGTCTTTCCCCCATCGCGGGAGATAGAACCCAGCAGTCCTGCCTTCACGACCACGTCGGGGTTTCTTGGATCGACTTCAATTCTGGAGAAATAGAAAGGCCTGACAACAATTCCAAAATCATTATTCAGCTGTTTCCAGTTCGCGCCGGCGTCATCGCTCCGGTACAATCCCTTGTCTTTGTCCTGCTCGGATTCAATGACCGTATACAATATATTTGGATTGGAGGGCGCTACGGCAATGGCCATTCTTCCCAATTTACCGGCGGGAAACCCCTTGTGAATTTTGTTGAAGGTTTTACCTCCATCAGTGGATTTATACAAGGCGCTGTTGGCTCCACCCGAACTAAATGCCCAGGGTTTTCTTCTGAATTCCCAGAATGCCGCGTACACAATATTGGGATCGTTCGGATCCAACGTCAGGTCGCTGCAACCCGTGGTTTTGTCCACATAGAGGATTTTATTCCAGGTCTTGCCGCCGTCAAGCGACTTGTACAAGCCCCTTTCCTCGCTGTCGCTCCAGAGTGGCCCCATGGCTGCAACATAAATTTCATTTGGGTTCTTGGGGTTGACGCGGACACCTGCGATGTGTTCCGATTTTTCGAAGCCCATCTTTATCCAGTTGCTTCCACCGTCAACGGTTTTGTACAGACCATCGCCCACCGAAACACTGTTTCTGGTCCAGGTTTCCCCTGTACCGACCCACACCACATTGTCTGGATTGGAAGGGTCGATTTCTACTGCCCCGATGGATTGGCAATAATCATCGAAGATGGCGTTGAAGGTTGCACCGCCGTTGCTGCTTTTCCAAACGCCACCGCCGGCTGTTCCGGCATAAATGATGCGGTCGTTGGTTGGATGCAATTCGAGATCAGTGATACGGCCACTCATGAGGGCAGGGCCGATATGACGGGCCCGCAAATCGCCGAACAACTCCTTGCCTTTCGTAATGGCTTCGGCTGGCTGAGAATGCAGGGGTGCACAAACGGCCATCGAAAAGAATAGAAATAATATCTTCTTCATGATCTTAATGTTTATTTGCTTTTTACTCAGGTCCGAACACAAACAAGGGCTGACTAAAAGCCGCCCTTGTGATAGGTTCTGTCGATATTAATTTCCTTCAGGATACTTGAAGGCGGCGTCCTCTACTTTTGGGTTCAGCTCAATGTTGCTAATCGTAATGGGCTGGCTACCACTACCTTTTGCGCCCTGTGCCATAGAGAAAGGCATCATGATTCCGCCCACTTCCTGGTAATCACTCCACTTGATCTGACTGATCATGCCTTTTGCAGGACCCGACTTAATCTCAGCCTCCATCATGATCGGAACATAATTCTCAGCATCAAAATAGTAAAAGACAACCTGGTCAGCAGGTTTCCCGTCCACCATAATAGGCTTCTTCGTTAACTTGATCTTGTAGGCTTCGGTCCCCTCAACGGTCTCCTTGCCGAGCAGCTCTGCGTTCAGTCCTCTTTCCTTGTAATGCAGGAACACATCCGGGAACTCACCTACTTCAAGTTTAAAGTTGGCTGTTGCTTCGGCATCGCTTTTTTCAGCTTTCATGGTCGAGAAATTGTGAGACCAAAGTGCAGCGCCATCATAAACGCCCTGCTTGATTTCCTTTCCCTGTAAGTTGAATGAAGACATCTGTCTTCCGTCCTTCAGCTGAACGATGGAAATTGGAATCTCCATCCCGCCCTGGTTCATTTTTGCCGAAATCTTCAAGCCGGTCAGGGCATTCCATTTGTCTCGACCACCCGTATTTTCAAAATACTTCGAAATAATCTCATCAACTTTCTGAGCCTGGGCCGAGCCAAAGCTCAAAATCATCAGAAGAGCAATTATCAATTGTTTGGTTTTCATGGTAAAAAGGTTGTTTACAAGGTGAATTTAAGTCTAACAATGTATTTCAACTACTCCAGACGCATAAAGTTGCCTAGGAGGACTATTAAATATTAAAGCAGGGTTCATCTTCCGGAACGGTGATTAACTTCAACGGCACCCAAACTTCAGTACGGACCGATCAGGAGCCTCTGGGGACGGTTGTTCAGCCTGGTCCAAGTTGGAACGAATTCATTTTTTTTCAATATTCGCTCACTAATCCACAATCATCATGTTCAGGAAACAATCAAACCCCCTGCTGTTCTTCTGCACCATTGCCATTCTGGCCGCCTGCTCCCCGGGCAAAGAATCCGGCAACAGGCCCGATGTAAAGCCTCCGGTGGCGAAGAAAATTCCATTTGAGATTATCGCCAAACACGGCCACAAACGCGTCGACGACTACTACTGGCTCAAGGAAAGGGAAGATACCGCCGTTATCAACTACCTCACGGCCGAAAACCGCTACCTGGACACCATGACGGCGGACACAAAGGGACTGCGCGAGAAACTTTATACTGAGATGAAGGGAAGGATCAAGGAAAAAGATGAGTCCGTGCCCTACAAAGATGGAGATTACTATTATTATACTCGATTTGAGGAAGGGTACGACTACCCGATATTCTGCCGCAAAAAAGGCGCCTTGGATGCCGTCGAGGAAATCATCGCCAACGGCAACGACCTGGGCAAGAACCAGAAATACTTCAACATGTCCATTGCCAGCAGTCCGAAGCATGACCTGATCGCGCTTAGCATAGACACGATTGGCCGGCGGTTCTATACCATCAAGGTGAAGAACATGACCACGGGCCAGATGCTGCCCGACAAGATCGGCGGCACCACCGGCAACCTCGCCTGGGCCAACGACAACCAGACCATTTTCTACAGCAAGCAGGATCCGACCACGCTGCGGTCCAACGAGGTGCACCGGCACACGCTGGGCACCATCGCCAACGACAAGCTGATCTATGAGGAAAAAGACCAGACGCTTTCCTGTTATGTGAACAAGACCAAATCAAAAAAATACATCCTGGTCAGTTCCAGCCGCACCGATGCATCCTTTTCACAGTTCCTGGATGCGGACAACATCAACAGCAAGCTGACCCTCATCGAGCCCCTGCAGAATGACGTGGAGTACTCAGCCGACCATGCCGGGGATAAGTTCTACATCCGCACGAACCTGAATGCTAAAAACTATCGCCTGGTGGAAACCCCGGCCGCAAAACCCGGCAAGGAATACTGGAAGGACGTGATCCCGCAGCGCGACAACGCATTCTTCCGCGGCTTTGAACTGTTCAAGGGCTACCTCGCGGTGGAAGACGAAAGCGAGGGCCTCACCAAAATCAGGCTCATCAAGTGGTCCGACAAATCAGAATCCACTGTTGACTTTGGTGAGCCCGCCTACATCGCCGGCATCGACAACAACCCAGAGTTCGATACCAATGTCATACGCTACAGCTACCAGTCCATGACCACCCCGCCGTCCACGTACGACTATTCCATGGACACCCATGAAAAGAAACTGCTGAAGCAGCGTGAGGTACTGGGTGGTTTCAATGCGGCAGACTATCAAACCGAAAGGGTCATGGCCACGGCCAGGGATGGCGCCAAAGTGCCCGTCTCCATTGTGTACCGCAAGGATAAATTCAAGAAGGACGGCACAAACCCGTGCCTGGAGTACGCGTACGGTTCCTATGGCAGCACTTCCTATGCTACATTCAGTTCAAACCGGTTGAGCCTCCTGGACCGCGGATTTGTCTATGCCATTGCCCACATCCGTGGCGGCCAGGAGATGGGCGGCCAATGGTATGAAGACGGCAAGATGATGAAGAAGAAAAATACGTTTACCGATTTTGTTGATGTAGGAGATTTCCTGGTCAGCAGCAACTATTCCGCCAAGGATAAATTATTCGCCTACGGCGGCAGCGCGGGCGGACTGCTGATGGGTGCCATCACCAACATGCGGCCTGAGTTGTACAAGGGTGTGATCGCGGCCGTACCCTTTGTTGACGTAATCACCACCATGATGGATGAAAGCATCCCGCTGACCACCTTCGAGTGGCGTGAGTGGGGCAATCCCAATATCCAGGAGCAGTACGAATACATGCTCTCCTATTCACCCTATGACCAGGTGGAGAAGAAAGATTATCCGAACCTGCTCGTGACCACCAGCCTTCATGACAGCCAGGTGCAATATTGGGAACCGGCCAAGTGGGTTGCCAAGCTTCGTGCGATGAAGACAGACAATAACCTGTTGCTGCTCTACACCAACATGAATGCCGGGCATGGCGGGGCATCGGGACGATTGAAGGCGATTACCGATGAGGCCCGGAGGCAGGCGTTTTTGCTGGACCTGGCGGGGATTAAGGAGTAGAATAAAGTATATCGGAGACTTGGTCTCCGATATAAAGAGGTTGGCGGAAAGCCCTTCGGACAGCGAAGTTCACTTATAACATTTGTCCATTTGGACTATGTATAGAGTTAAGGACTATATAAATATTGACAAGGAGATTTTATCTGGAAATCCAGTTTTTAGAGGAACAAGAGTGCCCATCCAGACACTATTTGACCACTTGGAGAAAGGAATATCCCTTGACGAGTTCTTGGACGACTTTCCGACAGTTAAAAGAGAACAAGCAATTGCAGTAATTGAAATTGCAAGTAAAATTGTGACTTAACTGGGGACAGGACGCGGCTTCGCAAGCGCACCACTGAAGAAACACAAACGTTGTAGGGCATAGGCTTTCGGCGGAATGGTTTCAAAAGGAAATTCTTAAATTAGAACTCAAATAACTGAACGATGAGTACAATTGAGCTAAAATCTAACCTTCACAAAATCGTGGATAAAATTGACAATGAACAATTGCTTCAAACGATCTATGATTTCTTAAAACTCAGTGAGAACTCACAAGAGGGAGAAATTTGGAAATCACTCACAGAGGAGCAAAAAAAAGAGGTTTACCTGTCCTATCAAGAATCTGAAGACGACAAGAATCTTGTTACCTGGGATGAGGTCAATAAGAAGGTTAAATGAAAGTATACCTTACTCGCCGTGCGGAGCGGAACTATAACTCGATTAAGGACTACATAGCACTGGAATGGGGAGAAAAGACAGCTGAAGAATTTGGTCAAAAGGCGGACAAACTCTTCCAATTGCTTGAAGACTTTCCTGAAATGGGGCCGATTGAAAAAGAAAATATTCGCGGCTTTCAACTTTCACGGCAAACAAGAATACTTTACAGAATCAGGGGTAACAAAATCATTGTTCTCTCATTCTTTGATGTCAGGCAAGATCCTAAAAAGAAATTCGAATAACCTACGCCCTACAATCGAGTAGGCGGCCGTGAGCCATAGTGCTCACGGTGCGCCTCTCACACCACTGTACGTACGGGCCTCGTATACAGCGGTTCGTTAAG
>JAYTVB010000050.1:0-39630 GCA_043744235.1 Cyclobacteriaceae bacterium
GATCTTTCTTGAATAGTGAAAACATGGGGTGTCATTTAAAGTGTCTGATGAATTTTGGTCCTTTCAAGTCTTTGCAAGTTTACACCTTCAGGGTCGACATTCCGCCATCGGCATGAAGTACCTGACCTGTGATCCAGCTGGATTTTTCTGACAATAGAAATTCAGCCAAGTTGGCAAGGTCTTCGGGCTTGCCGATGGCTTTGAGTGGATGTCGCTGGGCGTTGGCTTCCTTCTTTTCGTCCGTATTGAGGAGCGTTCCGGCCAGCGGTGTATCAGTAATCGAGGGCGCGATGCAATTGACCCTGATTTTAGGTGCATACTCCGCCGCCAGGGCCTTGGTCAATCCTTCCACCGCTCCTTTTGAAGATGCCACCAGGGAATGAAAATTAAATCCCGTTTGTACAGCTACGGTTGAAAACAATACGATGGATGGCTTGGCGGCATTTTTCAATTTAGGCAGGCAAGCCTGGATTACTTTTACTGCCCCGACCAACTGCAATTGATAATCCGAAATGAAATCTTCCGGCTTGATGCGGGCGAATGGTTTCAGGTTCACTGCCCCGGGACAATACACCAATCCATCCAAAGTATCCGGAAGGAAGCTGAAGTCAGGACTTTCGTCCAACACATTCAGCGGTTGATAGGCTGCAAAACCAGAGGCAGGTTGAATGGTTTTGTTATAGGTTCCATAGACCCGATGCCCGGAGGCTATCAACTGCTTTGCCAGCGCTGATCCAATACCAGAAGAAGCGCCTATAATGAGAAGGTTTGCCATACGACTGTTAAAACCATTTTAGGCCTGAATTGTTCGCCTCCTGGTATTTAAAGGCTCAAAAGGGCCTCAGGGACTGGCAGCAGCTGCATATTGACGTGCCATGCCCGCCGTAGTAGCACTGCGCAGGCAGCCCCGTGTCTATTTAAACGAAAGAGAGGGTCCGCTCCTGCTTTTATTGACTCTGGAAAAAGTCAAGCTTTGAAACGAATCATTTGTCAATTTGGACATATGTCATATTCGACATAACTTTGCAGGGCAAAATGCTATGGATAAGCCGCTCGTTTGGCTGCACGGTGTAGTAAAAACGCCACCTTTTTCAGTGCTTGCTCGCATTGAGACGGGTGTGTTGTTGCGCAGGCTTCAGCAGGGTGAAAAATTGTCCATGCCGCACTCACGCCCAATGCCCTCCATCGGCAAACGATGCCACGAACTTCGTATCGATGATGAGGATGTAACATGGAGAATCGTGTATCGAACAGATCCTGATGCGATTGTCGTTTTGGAAGTTTTTGAGAAGAAAACCAAACAAACACCCAAACAAGTGATTGACAATTGTAAGCAACGGATTCGAAAGTATGATGATAACTAATGCAAAAAGTAAACAAATGAATATTGCAAAGAAAAAGCGCCTTGAAGCAAATGGTTGGAAGGTTGGGAGTACAGCGGAATTCCTGAACCTTTCGTCTGAAGAAGCTGCCTATATTGAGCTTAAACTCGCTTTAAGCAAAGCGCTCCAGGATTTACGCAAGTCAAAAAAACTTACTCAGGTTGACCTCGCCAGACGTATAAAATCAAGTCAATCAAGAGTAGCCAAGATGGAGGCTGCGGATAACTCGGTCACTGTAGACCTTATGTTCCGGTCACTGTTTGCACTAGGCGCATCCAGAAAAAAGGTGGCGGGAATGTTGAGTGTATAGATGAATTGGTAGGGTTGTTTTGCACCTGGATCCGTCCACGTTTATCCCAGTAGCGCTGTACCATACGTGTTAGCCATATATGTACCGAGCCTACGGCTCTGCTTTGGTTCTAGGTTTCTTTTTTGGACGGGTTAAAACCCGTCCTTAACTTATCGTGCGAGGCTACGCCTCTGACTAGGTTCCTTCCTGCCTTTTTTTATCCTGTTGAAGTTCTCCAACAACACTAAGAGCCATAGGCTCGCCTTATCCAGTAAGCCCGGACTTCAGTCCGGGTAAACGGTAACAACTGCATCCCAAGTGCCGTAGGCACGATCCATCTGCTTCATCAATGATTTTAACTGCGATGAGCCAGGATCCGTCCGCGTTCATCCCAGTAGCGCTGTACCCTAGGTGTTAGCCACATATGTACCGAGCCTACGGCTCTCCTTTGGTTCTAGGTTTCTTTATTGGACGGGTTAAAACCCGTCCTTTACATATCGTGCGAGGCTACGCCTCTGACTAAGTTCCTTCCTGCCTTTTCTTATCCTGGTTAAGTTCTCTAACTACACTAAGAGCCATAGGCTCGCCTTATCCAGTAAGCCCGGACTTCAGTCCGGGTAAACGGCAACAACTGCATCCCAAGTGCCTTAGGCACGATCCATCTGCTTCATCAATGATTTTAACAGCGATGAGCCAGGATCCGTCCGCGTTTATCCCAGTAGCGCTGTACCATACGGGTTAGCCACATGTTTATCGAGCCTACGGCTCTCCTTTGGTTCTAGGTTTCTTTTTTGGACGGGTTAAAACCCGTCCTTAACATATCGTGCGAGGCTACGCCTCTGACTAAGTTCCTTCCTGCCTTTTTTTATCCTGTTTAAGTTCTCCAACTGCACTAAGAGCCATAGGCTCGCCTTATCCAATAAGCCCGGAATTCAGTCCGGGTAAACGGTAACAACTGCATCCCAAGTGCCGTAGGCACGATCCATCTGCTTCATCAATGATTTTAACAGCGATCAGCCAGGATCCGTCCGCGTTCATCCCAATAGCGCTGTACCTGCTGTCCGGCAACGGTCCGGTGATCGTTCTGCGCGGTATGTAATACTCCCCTACTTCACTTATTTGGAAAAGTACTGCCTGACCGGCTCCTCGGTCATGTCCATGGCGTCAATAACGATTGGACTTTTGTCAACATGGAACAGGATGATCGTCCACTGCGGTACGATTAATTCGTTGCGCACGTTCACCGTATAGAACTTTCCATTGCTTTTCTTTATCCTCACGTAATCCTTCGGCTGAGCAGTAATTAATGGTATGTTTAACTTAGTGAGCATTTCTTTGGTTTTTTCAAGGTAACTGTACCCGTCACCTTCGTAGCCTGGAGCATATTCAAATGTTTCCGTGCTGTCATGCGGTTGGCTATCCCATGCCTGTCGCGCTATCTTCTCGTTTTCCAGAAAAGCCTCACGCTCGCGTTTCTCTCTTTCAGCCGCCTGCTTTTCGGTTTCTGCCGTAATGATTGCACAGGTTCCGCTGATCAGCTGAAAGGCGGCAGTATCTGTAACATTATCCGCAAGATAACTGTCAACAGCGTTACCGAATGGGGTATCGTTTTCCATTTCTTCTGCCCTGGTATTGCCAGTAAGCGCAGTGGAGTCAGGTGAATCGTCCGACAGGCTCTCTGTTGTTTTGGGAGAGCCACAACCGGTGAGGGCAAGAAGGATCAAAATCGCTCCCCGATAGAATTGCATTGGCATTTTGTGAACTTAAGTTTCATTTATTAATCGAATACCTGTTCGCTAAAGATAAAGGGAATTTTCCGGATGTTCATCGGAAACGCCGTTGAGATTGGATCAGCTAACTTCTGCTTTCAATGGTGCATTCGCGGCTGCTCCGGTAATTGTAACCGGTGATTTGGCGGGATATAGTAATTCAATTATCGCCTACCCAAACCCTGCTGAAAATTATTTTGAATTATCCGGAATAGAGGGTGAGTTGTCTGATGTACAACTATTCGACCTTGCCGGAAGAAGAAGGTTCATCGAATTTGATAATCGCGGTGATGGCTATCGGGCAAACGTTCAACATCTGGCGATAGGCGTCTACCTCCTTCAGATACAGCAAGGCAAGGTGCTACACAGCGTCAAAATAGTAAAGAAGTAGATCTCTGCGTGGTGAGCCACGGCTGGTCGGTTTAGACCTGGATTAAAGTTTTCGACCCACAGCAATCAAATAACCGGCTGAAAAACATCAGGTTAGGACTGATCACTTCGAAAAAAACTTCATTGTAGGATGTCAACAAATTGAAGGATCCGGCCGCCGGTTCGGCAGGGTTGGCGGCCTGCGAACCAACAGCTAATTTGAGCTGAACAAACGTGTGATTCACGTGTTAGTGTAGGTGAATATTTTAGGCAGGAATTGTTGCTTTTCAGAGGCTCTGATGCTTTCTGAATTAACTATTATTGCGTAAATTATACAGTACTACACACATTGAGATTTTGTAGATAGAGACTATCATCGTGAATCAAATTAATCATTCATAAATCTGTAAAAAATGGAAAAGCACACAACTTCCGGCTCATCACCAAACAATAGCAGCAGCGAAAGCAAATGTCCGTTTACTGGAGGGGCCCTCAAGAACGTCGCCGGCGCAGGCCCTGGAAACCGTGACTGGTGGCCCAATCAACTGAAGCTGAACATCCTACGCCAACGGTCTACCTTATCCAACCCGATGGACGAGGGATTTAACTACGCTGCCGCGTTCAAGTCCCTCGACCTGGCTGCCGTGAAGAAAGACATCGTCAGCCTGATGACTACTTCCCAAAGCTGGTGGCCGGCCGATTATGGCCACTATGGCCCGTTCTTCATTCGGATGGCCTGGCACTCGGCCGGCACCTACCGAATCTCTGATGGCCGTGGCGGCGCCGGCAACGGCACCCAGCGCTTTGCGCCCCTCAACAGCTGGCCTGATAACGCTAACCTCGATAAGGCTCGCTTGCTGCTTTGGCCGGTCAAACAGAAATACGGCAAGAGTATCTCGTGGGCTGACCTGATGATACTTGCCGGCAACTGCGCCCTCGAGTCTATGGGCTTCAAGACCTTCGGCTTCGCCGGTGGCCGTGAAGATGTCTGGGAACCTGAGCAAGACATTTATTGGGGTTCGGAAAACAAGTGGCTGGGCGACAACCGGTATACCGGCAACCGGGAACTGGAAAATCCACTGGGCGCTGTTCAGATGGGACTGATTTACGTTAATCCAGAAGGGCCCAACGGCAAACCGGATCCGGTCGCCGCTGCGCACGACATTCGCGAGACCTTTGGCCGCATGGCGATGAATGACGAAGAAACCGTTGCGCTCATTGCCGGCGGTCACAGCTTCGGCAAAACCCATGGAGCGGCGGATCCAGGCAAGTACGTTGGTCCTGAGCCGGCAGCAGCGGGCATCGAAGAGCAGGGACTCGGCTGGAAGAACACGCTCAACAGCGGCCATGGCGTGAATACGATTACCAGCGGCCTTGAGGGAGCATGGACTACCACCCCAACGAAGTGGAGCAACAATTTCTTTGAGAACCTCTTTGGCTTCGAATGGGAACTGACCAAGAGTCCTGCCGGCGCGCAACAGTGGAAACCAAAGGGCGGAGCAGGCGCTGGCACCGTACCGGATGCGCACGACGCGTCAAAGAAACACGCGCCATTTATGCTGACGACCGACCTCTCCCTGAGGATGGATCCAGCCTATGAGAAAATATCAAGGCGCTTCCTACAGAACCCGGACCAGTTTGCTGACGCCTTCGCCCGTGCGTGGTTCAAACTGACGCACCGCGACATGGGTCCGCGCGCACGCTACCTGGGACCAGAGGTTCCCAAAGAAGAATTAATTTGGCAAGACCCGATCCCAGTCGTTAAGCATAAACTGATTGACGACCAGGACATCGCTTCCCTGAAGAGCAAGATTCTTGCCTCAGGACTGACGGTGTCTCAACTCGCCTCTGCCGCCTGGGCGTCGGCATCAACGTTCCGTGGCTCCGACAAACGGGGCGGCGCAAACGGTGCGCGTATCCGCCTGGCACCACAGAAGGATTGGAAAGTCAACAATCCGGCGCAACTGGCGAAAGTGCTGAAGACGCTGGAGGGTATCCAAAAAGACTTCCAGTCTGCAGGCAAGGTAGTTTCGATGGCCGACCTGATCGTACTGGGAGGATGTGCAGCCATTGAAAAAGCGGCAAAGAATGCCGGTCATGATGTGAAGGTTCCCTTTACGCCCGGACGCACAGATGCATCGCAAGAGCAAACCGATGTAGATTCATTTGCCGTCCTCGAACCGCTTGCCGATGGGTTCCGCAACTATACCAGGTCCAAGTACCCCGTCTCGTCAGAGGAAATGCTGGTTGACCGTGCGCAACTCCTGACACTGACAGCACCCGAGATGACAGTGCTCGTTGGCGGCATGCGCGTGCTTAACACAAACTTTGACCAGTCTCAGCATGGTATCTTCACCAAACGACCGGAGGCGCTCACGAACGACTTCTTCGTTAACCTGCTCGACCTGGGAATAACATGGAAGGCGACTTCGGAATCCAAAGACATGTTTGATGGCCGCAACCGTGCTACGGGCGAGTTGACCTGGACGGGCACACGGGTCGATCTCATCTTCGGTTCCAACTCCGAGCTTCGCGCCCTCGCTGAAGTCTATGGATGCAAGGACTCGCAAGCGAAGTTCGTGAAGGACTTTGTCGCAGCGTGGAACAAGGTGATGAACCTGGATCGCTTCGAACTGGCCTGATTGTAGTACCATAGTTAGTTATTGAGGCGGTCTGGCAACGGGCCGCCTTTTTTTATTCCCTTAGCTTATTTGTACCGATTATAATCCGGTTGACTTTTCCATATACTCCGGATACCGGGCGCCCATCACTTCGATCTTCGCAGCAGCCTCGTCAATTGCCTTGAGGTCATCGGCCGAGAGCTGGATTTGCGTTGCCCCGATGTTTTCAGTCAGACGGCTCAATTTGGTGGTGCCGGGTATCGGGACAATCCACGGCTTCTGTGCCAGCAGCCATGCCAGCGCGATCTGTGCAGGCGTTGCATTTTTTTCCAGGCATACCCTTCTCAACAGGTCGATCAGCGATTGATTGGCTTTCAGTGCCTCCCGGGTAAATCGCGGTAGGTTGTTGCGAAAGTCTCCGGTCTCGAACTTTACGGTTTCATTCATTTTTCCCGTGAGGAATCCCCTTCCCAGCGGACTAAACGGAACGAAACCGATGCCCAGTTCTTCGAGGGTCGGAAGGATTTCCTTTTCAGGAGTCCGGGTCCAAAGGGAATATTCGCTCTGCAGGACGGTGACAGGCTGCACCGCATGCGCCCGGCGGATCGTCATTGCTCCTGCTTCTGAAAGGCCAAAATGCCTGACTTTGCCCGCTTTGATCAGATCTTTTACAGCGCCAGCCACATCCTCAATGGGTACCTTCGGATCCACACGGTGCTGGTAGAACAAATCAATGACCTCAATTTTCAAGCGCCTGAGCGAGGCCTCCGCGACTTCTTTGATATGCTCAGGTCGGCTGTTGACACCAGCCTGCTTTCCATCCTGGATGTTGAATCCGAACTTGGTTGCGATGACCACGTTGGCGCGATGCGGTTTCAGCGCTTCGCCCACCAGGGCTTCGTTGGTGAAGGGTCCGTAGGCTTCAGCGGTATCAAAGAAAGTCACGCCCTGCTCCACTGCAGCGTGGATCAGTTTGATCATTTCCCCCCGGTCCGGGAGCGGTGTATAACCATAGTCGAGGCCCATGCAACCCAGGCCGAGTGCCGACACTTCGAGGTTGCATTTTCCGAGTTTGCGCTTTGGTATTGTTGTTTTCATGAATTTCCTGAACAATTTCAACCGAAAGCTAGGTATTTTTCTGCCACGGAAGCAGCCTGCATCTTGAGGCTATGGATTGACTCCTAGTTGGACACATTTCTCTCTTCCAACGCTCTTACGATTCTAACCTTGCCAATAATGCCTGATGGAATCAGCGGGGTTGCTGAATTGAAGCCTCGTTTCATGTTGGTTCGGGTGTATTTTCGTTTAACACCTGCCTGGTAGTCACCCACAATTCTGTTGTTCCACAAATTCGTGACCGCAATGTCTATTTGGTTTTCACCAGGTTGGATAAACCGGGAGATATCCATTCTAAATGGCTTCTTCCAAAGTATTCCCGCGCTGGAATTGTTGATAAAGACCTCTGCCACTTCTTTGATCTCATCAATGTCCAGGAAGTATGACTGATGAGAATCCGGGCTGTTGACCGCGGTGAAATGGTTGGAGTAAATAGCTGTACCCGAATAATATTTAACCCCATCAACGTACGATTCTGTCCAGCTGCCCAATACTTTCATGACGATAGAATCCGGAGCACCCCGGTTTTTTGAGAATCTGATTGTCCAGGGTTTAGGGAAGATTGTCGTGTCACCTTGCGGCTGGAACTTCTTCATCTCGGTTTTTGAACTCGCGGCTGATGTAATGTCCTGAATCACGCGAGCATCTTTTTTGAAGACGATAAATAGTGACCCTGCTGGCGCCAAATCTAATGTGATTTTAACTCCTCCTTCCACCCTTTCATATTCCTTAATTTCTAATATTGAACCATCGGCAGGATTCCAAAGCCTGGGTGCCACATTGTTTCCTACCCTGAAGAAGCAAGATACATGCTCTGACCTGTCTGAACTGTTGGCGATGAAGTAGTAATCTTCATCGCTGGTCCTCCGATGAATATAGTCAATGTGCTGATCGTTATTGGAAACGTCGTCCACCGTGAAATCAGCTACGGTACCAAGGCTGGCAAGCACTTCCTTTAAGGGCAGGTTCCAAATTACTTTTCCTTTACCGTAGCGGGTTTCCTTTACTTTCTTACCGTCACAGGAACCCCATACCTTCTCTGCAAGGGCTTTCACCTGTTCATCGCACCATGGATAGCCTTTCAGGCTGTTGGAGCGAACCGGTTTTCTCCCCACGACCACAGCCCCGGCATAAACCAGTTCTTCAATTTTCTTAAGGACGTCCAGCGATATTGCTTCGTTTTCGGGCAGTACCAGGACTTTGTAATTCATTCCATCGGGCAATGCAATTTTCCCATCCTGAACCTTCATCCGTGTCAGCAGAACCTCTTCATTCACGTAATCATAATCATACCCGCGACCAAGGGGCTTTACCTGGATAGGCCTGGGCTTGCCGCAATGCAAACAATTTATTGAATCATACTCAGGTTTAAGTGAGGGATCGATCCGCCTCGATGGAACCAGGTTCGGCGCCTGATCACCATAGTAAAAGCAAACATCTGCCACGAACTGCCCTTGCTGGAGCATGTAACTGCACCGTGAAAGGTAGTCCAGCATGGGCTTCGAATAGTTCCACCAGGTTGTGTTGACATTGAAATGTTCGCCCGCATGATAAGCAAAGCCAGGCAGCCCGGCTTCAGCAGGGTTGTGTGCAAACGTATGGAAGGTAACCTGGTTCAATCCTGCGCAAAAAGCCACGTCAATCAAACGTTTGTATTCAAGCGGACCGTCCTTCCAATGCTGCCAGCCAGTTAAAGACTCCGCGGGAACGAGCTTCTTACCATAAATGTGCGCAGCGCTCGCTGCCTCTTTCGTTACCCAAAACCGCTGTTTGTTCCAAAACTCGCCCATGGGAACGTCAACTGACCCCAGTGCTTTCAGAACATCCACCCTCGCATAGCCGCCGTGGCCGGCCTCCCCGATCAGTTGAATCCCATTTCTGTTTAACAGTTCCTTTCCTCTTTTGAAATGGTTTGCGATGATGAAATCACTGACTGCTTTTCTGTAGTCGTGCGTGAACCTTGCTGATATCTCCCTGCTCCCGACAACGGTGCCTGACAACACCGGCATGTAAGGGATCGGGTCATAGCCATAGGCCTTCACAAAATCTGGCACAAAGTTTTCCGTCCAATCGATTCCTTCCCAAACTTCATAACTATCGAAAAAGAAATATTTAAGCGAACCCATGTCCTTTCTTCCTTCCTTCAATCTCGTCAGCATAAAATTGAGGTGGTGGTCAAGGGCTTCCGGGCTGAGATGATCGATCACAAGCCCTTTGGAATTCGGGCTCGGGCACTCGAGTAATTGCCCGGTATTGCTGTTCACATACCGGATAATCTTCCACTTCCCCGCAGGCACATTCCAGGTCAGCCTGCCTGTCTTATCCATAAGATTTCCAATGTTCACAATCGACTGAACCTCGAAGGGAGTGGAATCCGTGTGATGAGGGATGGCCATCACGCCTGCATTAGAGAAATATGTATTGGTGTTTTTGGGTCGGGGCAGCGTGTCGCTAAAGGCAAGCGGCCCTGTAACCTGGGTTTCCGACCATAGCAGGACCTTGCTCCCATCGGCTGGCGTTATCCATGCTCCGCCGGCATTCCAGCTGCTGGAGGCAACCAACCCAAGTTCAAGTCCAAGCCGTGATGCCTCGTCCATGGCATGATGAATGGATGCAACAGATTCCTTTCCCATAAAGGCCGGTCCGATTGGAATTATCTTATCCGGATCCGACAGATTTCCAAGGTCCCAGATAATGCCGCCGCGCATTCCCTTGGCTTTCATTTCTTCGAGCTCATTCGTGATCTGTTCTTTATTCACATACCCATTCATCCATGTCCATAGAGCTCCAGGCCGTGCTTCAAGTGGGGGGTTTAGGAAATCAGATTCGGATAAAGCCGCAATTTTGGGTGATTCAGGTGTCGGGGCGCAGCGTCCAAAGAACAGGAGAGCACAAAGTGCAATGATTGCAGTGGAGAAAATCTTCATGAGTGAGTGATTATGCTTTCTCCCGGCTCATTTAATGATTTCATCCCAGTTCACCTGATCATTGTGTGAATGCGTAAAACCCATGGCACGTTCTTCCGCTACAGTCTTATCGTCCCTGAAGGCCATCACATACGTCTTCCTCCAGTTCGGGGAATTGTTTCCTGCTGAACCATGAACGATGCGCTCGTCATGGATGGTGATGCTGCCGCGCTTCACGGGCAGGTAAATGATTTTGTCGTTTGGATTTTCTTCGATCACGAGGGTGTGGGTGCTGTCCCGGCTGGCTTCGCCGTCAAATGCCTTGGGTGAATGCTTGCGCAAGGCCGGCTCATGGTTGGTTCCGGGAATTACCTGAAGGCAGCCGTTGACCAGATCAGAATCTGTCAAGGCCAAAGAAAAAGTCGCCGTCCAGGTGTTTTTTGTCTTAGGCCAATAGCCCAGGTCCTGGTGCATGGCGAACTCCGCTCCTGCTTTGGTTGGCTTCTTGGCGAGGAACTGTTCGTAGTCCATGACCGGCCTGCCGCCAGCATACAATTGATTGGCAATGGATTGCGCCACCTGGAAATAGGCGTTGTTGACGAGTTCTTTCCGGTAGAGACTTGGCAGCATGGCATTCACCAGCTGAAAGTCTTCCACCGGCGTTCCGTAGGGCTGTGACATATCACAAAAGTCGCGGCCCATTCTATCCATTTCTTTTCCATGGATGAAATGATCGAACCAGGGGTCCAGGAATTGCATCTCCTCTTCGGTCATGACGTCGTTGAGTACGATATAGCCAAGGTCCTGGTATTGCCGGACCTCCTTGTCCGTCACGAGGTAATTCATGCCTTGTCTCCTGTGTTTTCCTGAATCAGGGTTCGTTACTCTTTCCATAATTTCTAAAAGTTAAAGGTCAGGATGAAAATACGCTTGCTTCGATTTACACTGATCAACACGGACAAATCAGGTTCTGCTATCCGTGTACATTCGTGCAATCCGTGGCTTATAAAACCTACTTCATTCCCGCCTGCTCTTTCACATACACCGCTGCCTCCTGGTGCGTGCCAAACCAGACGTTGGGCTTGGATTGAATGTACCGGATCAATTCCTCGAGGACAACGATTCTCGACCGGTGACCGATGTAATGCGGGTGCATGGTGAGCAGGAACATTGTGCCCTCCTCATAGGCTATATCAAATTCATCCTTCTGCACCTGCAGCCATTCACGCGGGTTGGTGTAGCGGATTCCTTTGGGATCGATCAGCGGTGCGTCATCGAGGATCCACTCCACAGGAAGTTCCACAATCCCCGAAGGTTTTCCATTAAACACCAATTCATAGGGCCGGTCGTCCGACATCATTGAACTCTCATAGAGGAAATGCATGTCCTGGATGATCTGCGGTGTGGCCGCACTGAAATTCCATGAAGGAGCACGGTAGCCCACGGGTGTTTCGCCGGTAAGTTCGGTGAGCATCTTGCTGGCATTGACAATCATCTCCCGTTCCTTATCGGCAGGCACTGTTGTATTTCTTTCGTGAATCCAGCCGTGCACGGCAAACTCATGCCGTGGCAGCCGCTTGATCTCATCTGCCATTTGAGGAGCCAGGTGCAGGCTGAGCGCAGGAATAAAAAAGGAAGCAGGCGCATGGTATTTTTCCAGCAGGTTCACAACCCGGTGAAGCGCCACCCGTGATCCATACTCGCCCCTTGACAATTCCGAGATCGGCGGCTCGCCTTCCCACCACGCAACGGTTTCATTGTCCACATCAAAAGAAAGCAGCACGGCCACCCTCCCGCCGTCAGGCCAGGCCTTGGGGGTCAGGTCGCGGCCAGCCCTCACCTGGTTCACGGCCCTTTCCAGCCGATCGGTTGGCCAGGTCCACTTTTCTTCCAGCGGCGCTGGAGAAGAGGTAGGGTTGCAGGCGAACAGGATTACTGCAAGTGAAATAATGGCAATGGGCTTCATGCGACAGGGATAAATGCAATCCAATTTACTTATTTTGGATTAAGCGTATATCGATTTAGTTTGGCCGGTCATTATACGTCGCAGGTCTTCCATGATTAGCAAATCTTCTATGGCACTTCACCGAATCCTTTCCGTTGCCCTGTTTGTGGTTGCCGCCTGGCCTTTCCAGGGCCCACTGCAGGCGCAGGAGAACGCCTATATGCCCGACCCGGATACCGCCATCCACCGCCGGCTCGAATCCTGGAAGGACCTGAAGTTTGGGCTGCTCATGCATTGGGGCACCTATAGTCAGTGGGGCATCGTGGAAAGCTGGAGCATATGCCCCGAGGACCTGGGCTGGGCAACGGGTGCCCGAAAGCCTGGTGTATCCGATGGATATTTTGACTACCTGAAGAGATACGAGGCTTTGCCGAAAACCTTCAACCCGGTAAAATTCAATCCCGAAAAGTGGGCTGCCGCTGCCCGTGAAGCCGGAATGAAGTACATGGTGTTCACAACCAAACACCACGACGGGTTCTGCATGTTCGATACGAAATACACAGACTATAAGATCACCAACACACCCTTCGGTTCAAATCCCCGAAGCAACATTACCAAAGAAGTCTTTAACGCTTTCCGGAAGGAGAACTTCTGGATCGGCGCCTACTTCTCCAAGCCGGACTGGCACTCCGACTATTATTGGTGGAAGCAGTTCCCTCCTGCCGACCGGAATGCGAACTACAGTATCTCGAAGTACCCGGAACAATGGCAGAAGTTTGTGCAATACACGCACAACCAAATCAACGAACTGGTCAGCGATTATGGCAAGATGGATATCCTTTGGCTGGACGGCGGCTGGGTGCGCAGGAAAACGGACGAAGAACTGGTGAAGGAAATGGCTGACGTGTACGAAGGCAGCCGCTGGGCCCGCAACCCCCAGAGCCAGGACATCGATATGGCCGGGCTGGTGAAAGAAGTTCGGGCCAAACAGCCGGGATTACTTGTAGTAGACCGGGCTGTTCCCGGGGAACACCAGAACTACCTTACCCCCGAGCAGCACATCCCTGACGAAGGACTGCCCTATCCCTGGGAAACATGCATGACGATGGCTACCAGCTGGAGTTATGTGCCCAATGACCGCTACAAGCCTACCGATGAGATTATTGAAAAACTCGTGGACATTGTCAGCAAGGGCGGCAACTATTTACTGAACATTGGGCCGAGCCCGGAAGGCGAGTTTGACCCGGAAGCCTACGAGCGGTTGAAGGAAATCGGAGCCTGGATGAAGGTCAACGGCCAGGCGATCTACGGTACCCGGATGTATTCCGTGTTCAAGGATGGCGACGACGTTCGCTTTACCCAAAGCAAGGATGGCAAGACGTGGTATGTCTTCCTGTTCGGCTTTCCGAAAGACAAGGTGGTGCTTACCAAAATGAAATTTGAAAAGGGTACCCGGTTGAGTGTGCTGGGCAGCGAAGCGTCGTTAAAATGGAAAGCGGCTGGTGACCGGATAGAAATTAACATCCCGGCTTCACTTCGTTCTGCCTCTTCCCATGTGTGGGTAATTAAGGTGAGAAGATAGTTGTCTAAGTCAGCTGCCCTTTCAGCTCCCTGACCATCGATTCTCCCCTGGTCAACGCCTGTTCGTTGATGGCCAGCAAGTTGTGGTATTTCTCCGGCAGTACCTTCTTCAGGGCATCGAGGATGGATTCATTCCTGACCACCGGCCTGAGTTTCAGGTAAGCACCCAGGATGATCATGTTCATGACTTTTGAATTCTTCATCTTAAACGCCTCGGTTGTCGCGGGTATACCGATGATGTCAATGTCTGTCCGGGTACTGGGTTTGAAGATGTTGCTGGATTCGTACAACAACAGGCCGCCGGGCTTGATCTTATCTGCAAACTTGTCCATCGACGGCTGGTTCAGCACGATGGCTGAATCAAATTTCGATATGATGGGAGAACTGATCTTCCGGTCGGACAGGATGGTGATGCAGTTGGCCGTGCCGCCACGCATCTCGGGACCATAGGATGGCATCCATGAAACTTCCTTTTCTTCGAGCATGCCCGCATACGCCAGCGTCATGCCAAGCGACAAGACCCCTTGTCCTCCAAATCCAGCAACGATGAGTTCTTCCAGCATGATTATTTATCCTCCGTTAAAGTTTTCAGGTCTTCCGCTTTGGGAAGTTTAATGTCTCCCACCGGAAAGGCCTTGATCATTTCCTCGTCAATGAATTTTGAGGCTTCCAGCGGCGTCATCTTCCAGTTCGACGGGCAGTTGCCAATGATTTCAACCAGGCACGTTCCTTTGTGCAATTGCTGGTATTTGAATGCGTTCTGCAGGGCTTTCTTGGTTTTCCGCACGGCCTGCGCACTGTTGACCGCCTGCCTGGTGACAAAAAATGCCCCCGGCAGTTGCGCCAAGAGTTCGGATACTTTTATCGGTGATCCATAAAAACTGGTATCCCTCCCTTCGGGGCTGGTGGTGGTTTTCATGCCGGGCAAGGTGGTTGGAGCCATCTGACCGCTGGTCATGCCGTACACGGCATTGTTTACAAAAACGATCAGGATGTTTTCACCGCGGTTAACGGCATGCAGTGTTTCGGCAATGCCGATGGCCGCCAGGTCGCCGTCGCCCTGGTAAGTAAACACGTAATGGTCCGGCATCAGTCTTTTCACCGCAGTGGCCACCGCCGCTGCCCTGCCGTGTGCAGCTTCCTGCATGTCGATGTTCATGTAATCGTAAGCGAATACAGAACAGCCGACGGGTGCAATGCCAACGGTCTTGTCCTGTATATCCATTTCTTCCACGACTTCCATGATGAGTTTGTGTACCAGGCTGTGGGCGCAACCCGGGCAGTAGTGCATGTTCGCATCGACCAGGGTGGCCGGCTTGTGGTACACCATTTCATACTCCTCTTCGTGGCACTCAGGGGCGGGAACTTCAAGCGAAGTGGTCGGCAATAGATGATCTTCAGTTTGCATGGCTTTTGACCAGGGTTTCCAGTTTTTCTTCAATTTCTTCAGGCGTGAATATGAGGCCGCCCAGTTTCCCAATAAATTCCACGGGCACTTTTCCTTTCACGGCAAGCCTTACATCTTCCACCATTTGGCCACTGTTTAGTTCCACGCTGACCATCAGTTTCACCTGAGAGGCGAGCGCTTCCAGGCGCTGATAGGGATAAGGGAACAGGCTGATCGGTCGCAATAGCCCCACCTTTATTCCTTTTGCCCTGGCCATGTCCATGGCTTTCTGACAAATTCTGGCACTCAGGCCGTAGGCGACAAACAGGTATTCCGCGTCACCGGTATTCATCTCTTCCCACCGCACTTCATTCTCCCGGATCCGGTTGAATTTCTCCACCAGTTTGATGTTGTGTTTTTCCAATACTTCGGGCTGTATAAACAAAGAGGTGATGAAATTCCGTTCACGGGTTTTGGGTTTGCCCCGGGTAGCCCATGAGGACTTGTCAACCTGTGGAATCTGATACGGCCTGAACTCCACCTTTTCCATCATCTGCCCGATGGCGCCATCCGACAGGATCAAAACAGGGTTTCTGTATTTGTCCGCGAGGTCAAAACCCAGGAAGACAAAATCAGCCATTTCCTGTACGGACGATGGGGCCAGTACGATCATCCTGTAATCCCCATGCCCTCCTCCCTTTGTCGCCTGGAAATAGTCGCCCTGTCCCGGCTGAATGCCGCCCAGTCCGGGGCCGGCACGGTTTACATTGACAAGCAGGCAAGGCAGCTCGGCACCTGCGAGATAGGAAACACCCTCCTGCATCAGGCTGAAGCCAGGAGAAGAAGAACTGGTCATGGCGCGAAAACCTGCGCCGGCGGCTCCATACACCATGTTGATGGAGGCCACTTCGCTTTCTGCCTGCATGACAATTCCCTTGCGCTTAGGCATTTCCCTGGCCAGGTATTCCAGCACTTCGGACTGCGGGGTAATGGGGTAACCAAAGTAGGCATCGCATCCCGCCTGGATGGCGGCTTCTGCGAGGGCTTCGTTTCCCTTCATGAGTTTGATTTCTTTCATTTTGAAGGTTTGGCCATCAATTGTATTTGTTCCTTGATATCCGCCGGCGTAACGTCAACCGGCTTTTTCTTTGGATGGGTTCGGTAAACGGTGATGACAGCATCGGGGCAAACCAGCGCGCAATTCACGCAACCGTTGCACACATCGTTGTTGGCAATGATGTAGTGGTAGCCTTTGATATTAATGGTTTCTGAAAGGGAAAGAGCCCCTTCCTTGCAGGAGGCTATGCAAAGTTCGCAGCCTTTACATTTCTGGATATCAATCTCAACCTTCCCCTTGATTTTCCTTTCCTTTACCGGCTTGGTATTGCTGTCTTTCATGGCAGGGTGTTCGTTTCTCGAGATGCCGTGAATTTAATACGGAATGTGCCCGGATAATTATGCTCCCGGTCATGGTTTGGTATGATTAAAATCAGGCCGTTGGCTTTTGGTGGCTGGCTGGCGCAAGGATGAGGATTATGACAAAAATCATACTTACTTGCCCGCAATCGGCAGGAATGGAAACATCATTTATGTAACTTTATCCAAACCATAAATCCCACTAAGATGGCAAAGTCAACACCTGAGATCAGCGAAGCAAAAGCATTGAAGGCCAAGCCGCGCAAGGTAAGTGCCGGCGACATCATCACCGGCGATACCGCCACTGCGGCAAGAGCCAACACGGTCAACAGAAGGCTCAGGGCCAAACTGAACAGTGAGGCCGCCGTGTTGAATGACAAGGCCAAACAGCCCGGCAACAAGAGAGAGATTGTTCAGAATTACCTGGCCAATTTTCCACCTGAGGAAAAGAAACTGCTGTTGAAAATACTGAAAGAGGAATTCAGGCTTAACCCCTCCAAAATCGGCCGCGATACGGAACTGACGGAAGGCTGGCAGGATGGCGCCTATCCCTACAAATATTTGATGTCCAGGAAGAATTATGAATTTCAAAAGTACAATACCCAGGTTGAGCTGTTGAAGTTGCAGGCCTGGGTGAAGGAAACCGGCAGCCGGGTGGTCATTCTCTTTGAGGGCAGAGACGCAGCGGGAAAGGGCGGCACGATCAAACGGATAATGGAACACATGAATCCCCGGGGAGCCAGGGTGGTGGCGCTTGAGAAGCCCACCCTGGAAGAGCGGGGCCAATGGTATTTTCAGCGCTATATAAAACACCTGCCGACCAACGGCGAGATTGTCATGTTTGACCGGTCGTGGTACAACCGGGCGGGAGTAGAACGGGTGATGGGCTTTTGCACCAAGGATGAATATTATGAATTCATGAGGCAAGCCCCTGAGTTTGAGCGCAACCTCGTGCGCAGCGGCATCGTGCTGTTCAAATTCTGGTTTTCAGTGAGCAAGGATGAACAGCGGCGAAGGTTCAAGGATAGAAAGAGCCACCCCCTGAAGCAATGGAAGCTCTCGCCTGTCGATAAAGCGTCCATTGACAAGTGGGAAGAATACACCGAAGCCAAGGAGAGGATGTTTTTCCATACGGATACCTCCGATGCACCATGGACCGTTGTCAAATCGAATTGTAAAAAGCGAGCCCGGTTAAATGCCGTGCGTTACATATTGCACAAACTCCCTTACAGCAACAAGGATCCTCAAATGATCGGCAAAATTGATTCACTCATCGTGGGCCGCTCCAATGTCATTTACGAAAAGGGCGAGGACCACCTACTGGAAAGCAAGGCCTTCGGCAAGACGAAGAAGTAAGAGGCTCAAGGTTGTACGTGGAAATACTTAATCCTGGTCTTTGGACCACGGAATCCTGAACCGAACATTCTTCGCGCTCTCGATTCTGAACAGGAGCATGGGAAGGGTTACCCCGATCGAAAGGGCCATGAGTATAAAAAGCGTCATCAGTGCGTTATGGATTGTCCCCGTAAGAACGGACTCATCGGTGTCGTTGATGAATTTGATCAGTCCCAGCATGGTGCGGTAGGCAATCGACCCCGGCACCAACGGGATCACCGCGGGAATGGATATGATGGTGGGTGGAACATGACTCCAATGTGAGAACGGAATACTGGCGAAGCCGACCACGGAGGCTGCCAGGCAGGAGGCCACAAGCACCCCTCCTCCCACTCCCGGAGAAAACACGGCGTATTTAATGAGTCCTGCGACAAAGCCGCAAATCCATACGGATACCAGCGCGCGACGGGGTGTGTTGAACAGCACGCTGAAGCCAAGGGCAGCACAGCCGCACCAGAACGCTTTCAAAAATATTTCAAAGGAGGCTTCCATTACGCAATGTTGAAAAGGTAGAGCATGGTGGCCAGGCCGACGGCAATGGCGAATGCATGCATCGAAGCATGCACGCCCCGATCAAGACCGTTGATGATGTATCCATTCATCAGGTCAATAAAGGCTATGATCAGCGGAACACCGGGAATCAGGAACAGAATGCTGGTTGCGAATGCATGATCAAGGCCCGCGCTGATATGCAGTCGTGAAAACAGGCATACCACCAGGGTGGCGCTGGCGGCGGCAATGAAGGTGATCAGGTAGGGATTGTATTTGAGCCGCTGCAATTCCTGCCTCACCAGCAGTCCGGACACCGTCGCCACGAAGGTTATTGACATTTCAATCCAGCTTCCTCCGAAAGTGAAGCAGAAAGAAGCACCGGAAAGCCCTACTAATCCCAGGATGACCAGCCGGTGATAATGAATGGAAACTGCTACCCGCTCATACTCATTCTCCAGATCCGACAAATTCAGTTGCTTTTCCACCACAGCCCAGCTCAGCCGGCTGATGGCAGAGATTACTCTGAAATCGGCAACAGGCATGGATGGAGCGCTGCGAGAGCCGGTAAACACGTGGTCATCCATATCCTTGTTGTCCAGGGATATTGAAACCGAGCGTGTACCCATGTCAACGTGGGCGTCATATCCGTAGGCGTCCGCTATGCGTGTGACGTTCTTGACCACCCGTGCCGTTCCCGCTCCCGCGTGCAGCAAGGAAGCGCCTATGCGCAGCAGGATATTGCCGAGGTCGGCCGGGTGCACGGTGTTGATCATTCGCCACAAGTTATCACAACCAGAACTTATCACCAACCGGGATGTTCTTCACATAACCAGCTGACATGGGATCAAACCTCCACACGCCGAAAAGATACCACGCGCCGGAGGAAATGCAGATGTTGGTATCTACCCCCGTCCATAATGGATCCGATCCATAACCTGATCCAAAGTTCGCGGCATAAGGGAATCCCCTGGCTGGCGCAAAGGCCCCGCTGACTTTCATCACTTTTTCAATTTCACCCAGGTAATAGCTCGCCTTGTCCGTCTGCCCGGCCTTATTGAAGGCTACAGCCATCTGGCCTGTTCCCTCCAGCCACACCACGTCACGGTCTGTATCAAAGCAATAACCATTCACCGGTACCGAAGTAATCGTTGAGGTCCTGTTACTGAGAAACATGTCGGCTTTCTGCAGAACACTGTTGGGGAAATCCTCAAACGTGCAGTAGCCCCATGAAAAATTATCCATGGCATAGGCATAAGGACTTCCCGGCCAGGACACAAGGAGTTTTTGAATGGGCTCCCAGCGGTATGTTTTGAAATAGTTCAGGAGGTTGACATGGAAAGCATCATAACCGCTGATGGCGTTAAATGCGTCGATCATGTTCTCTGTTATCTTCCCGGTCTTGGCGCCGCTGCCGTCGTAGCCTTGCCAGATTCCGCCGTCCACATCCTGAAGGTTTCTGATCCACCCGGCGAGTGAGGAAGACAACCGGCTGTATTTATTGCTGCCGGTTTTGGCCGCATAGTTATTCAGCGCGATCAGCATCCAGGCATTGTCGCCCAGCCAGCGGCCTCCGGTGGGCACTCCATTGGCATTGCGGAACTGTGAGAATCCACCCGTGCCGGAAAGCAGTTCGCCGTCCACCCTGCCGTTGAAGAAGTCGAATATCTTCTCAGCCCTCGCATAATCTTTCTTTGCAATAAAGACCATGGCGGCCAGCGCGTTGTCATACAGTGACACAAAATTACTGCCCTCGGTACTTTCCAGCAGGCCGTTGGCCAATTGTTCCCGGGTAAACCACTGGTACACATACGACGCCACCGTTGGCGGATAGACCCTATGAGCCGTGAAAACCAAGTCAGAGGCGGAGCCGGTAACTTCAACTGTAGCCGGCGTAAACTGATAGGCAGGATCCTGGGGCTCAATGGTTGTCTTTCCCTGGATCAACCCGGTCTGCCATGAACCCGTTGCATCGGTTGATACAGATGAAGTTCCCTTGTAATAGACCTTGATGAATTCAATACCGGCACCCAGTGTATCTATGACTTTGCCGGATACCGTGTATTGCACAGGCGCTGGTTCACTGTCCTTCTTGCAGGCGAAGAACGCAAATGGTATTATAAGTAATACCCTCACCATCAATCCGCTCGGTTTCATATTTCATTGAAATTGACACTACGAATCATGTGCAAATTAGCAACCATGGACTTCCGCTTCAGTGATGAAGATCACCACCTGGCGTGATCAATGTCAGTGGTGACCTATTACCTTGCGCCTACCCTCAATTTACCATGACCGCCAACAGGATAGTGCTTGAATGAAGGGCGAAAAAGGCCGAACTTAGCCATTTAGCTTTATGACCATGAAGAGAAGAGAATTTCTTGGCAAGACATTGGGTGCATCAGCTGCCGCCACCACCGTGCCCCTTCCCGAATTGTATGGACGCGTTAGCCGGCAAGCCCGCGCTTCCATCGATCAGCAGAAAAACTATGATGTCATCGTCCTTGGTGTGGGGAGCATGGGCTCAGCCGCCTGCTACTACCTGGCAAAGCAGGGCCACCGGGTTCTGGGGCTGGAGCAATTTGACATCCCGCACGACCTCGGGTCGCATGCCGGTCAGAGCCGCATCATCCGCAAGGCCTATTTCGAACATCCGGATTATGTTCCCCTACTGGAGCGGGCCTACCAGAACTGGAAGTCGCTTGAAGCTGAAACCGGTGAGCAACTTTATTTCAAGACGGGCCTGCTGTATTTCGGAAAGCCGGACCATGCGCTGATCAAAGGACTGCGACTTTCTGCAACGAAATACGGTATTGACGTAAGCGACATGACAGCCGAACAGCAAAGCCAGCAGTTTCCGCAGTTCAGCATCTCCAAAGGGTACGACCGGCTCTTCGAACCCGACGCAGGGCTGGTTACGCCGGAAAGATCAGTCTTATTGTATACGGAACGGGCACTGAGACTGGGCGCCGCCATTCACACAAAGGAAAAAACACTGGAGTGGACTCGAACGGGTACCACCATTGCCGTCAAGACCGACAAGGGCACCTATCAATGCAGCAAGCTGATCATCACGGCCGGTCCGTGGGTCGGGAAAGTGATTCCTAACCTGGCGAAGAACCTGACCGTGACACGGCAGATGATTGCCTGGGTCAAACCAAAAAAGTGGGACTCGTTTACCCTGGGTAACTTTCCCTGCTGGACGATCGCCGATGACGCAAAGCCGGGCATCTATTACGGCTTCCCGATTCTGCCTCCCGGAAGATTTGGCGGCCCCATCGGTCTGAAGCTGGCGCACCATTATGCCGGCACTCCTTCCGATCCGGACACGGTCAACAGGGTGCCGTCAAAAGAAGATGAAGCCAACCTGGTGTACGCCCTGAACAAGTTCATGCCGGACGGTTATGAGTCCACGCACGTGATGAAAACATGTTTGTATACGAATACACCGGACGAGAACTTCATCCTGGATTATCTTCCCGGTCAGGACAAGCATGTCGTGATCGCGGCAGGTTTCAGTGGGCATGGTTTCAAGTTCGCGAGCCTGATAGGTGAAGTGACAGCGGACCTGGCGATGAAGGGCAGTACGGCGATGCCGATCGGATTTCTAAATGCAGGCAGATTCAAATAAGGAATGGTCTTGTGGGAAGGTTCGCAGTTGTGTTTTGTGACTGGACCTTCCACTACCCTGGTTGCATGAAATCTTCTTTTAGCAACTGCGCCATGGTTTCCAGCAGGAAATCCGAATTGGCTTTTGAGAACACGAGCGGCGGCTTGATTTTCAACACGTTGTTGAATGGCCCGTCGGTACTCATCAATATTCCCTTGTCGCGCATGCGGTTGGCAAAATAGGACGCTTGTGCCGCGGCCGGTTCTCTTGTTTCCCGGCTTTTCACCATTTCAATGCCCAGGAACAAGCCGGGGCCGCGCACATCGCCGATGACTTCGTACTTACTCATCAAACCGGCCAGGCTGCTTTTCAGGTAACTGCCGACATCCCTGGCGTTGGTCTGCAAGCCTTCCTCTTTTATCACTTTCAGCACCTCCAGACCGATGGCACAAGAGACTGGGTTGCCGCCGAAGGTGTTGAAATATTCCATGCCATTCTTAAATGCATCAGCTACCCGTTGCGTGGTAACCACCGCGGCCAGCGGATGTCCATTGCCAATCGGTTTTCCAATGGTAACAATATCGGGCACTACGCCGTGTGCTTGAAATGCCCAGAAATGATTTCCGGACCTGCCGCAGCCTGTTTGCACTTCATCGGCGATGCACAGGCCGCCAGCATGGCGAACATGCTGATACGCTTCCTGCAAAAAATTCATCGGCAGTTCTACCTGTCCACCGCAACTGATCACCGACTCCAGCATGAGCGCGGCTGGATTTCTTCCATCCGATTGAATCTTGGCAACCGCCTGCCTGACATGTCCGGCATATTTACTTCCCGCAGCCGGGTCATCCGAACGGTATTTGCCCCTGTACACATCCGGGATGGGGACAACATGAATGTTTGGTGCTGCTCCCCTGCCACCCGGACCGTCAAATTTGTAGGAGCTGACCTCTACGCATGCGTTGGTGTTGCCGTGATAGCCAACTTCGGATACAATCATGTCCTTCCGATTGGTAGCGGTTTTAGCCAGTCGAATGGCGAGTTCATTGGCTTCGCTCCCGGAATTCACCAGGAAGGCGACGTTCAGCTCCGGCGGCATGGTGGATAGCAACTCTTCCACGAACCTCACCATGTTTTCGTGCAGGTACCGTGTGTTGGTATTGAGTACAGCCATTTGCCGCTGGCCTGCTGAAACGACGCGCGGATGCTCATGCCCAACGTGCGCCACGTTATTGACCGTATCCAAATACCGTCGCCCCGAATCATCCAGGAGGTAGACACCATGACCTCTCACCATCTTGATCGGGTCCTGGTAGGAGATGCTCATGTTTTTGCCCAGGTGCTCTCTCCGATAGGCAACGATTTCCGGCTTGGCTAATGATTGTGGTGTCTCTGATGTTTTGCCGGAAAGCAATAACCACGGATCGGGTGAAAGGCTCGTCCAGACTTTGCGCTGCGCGTGGCTGGCAACGCCGGGAAAGTCACCCTCCTTCCCAAGCATGTTCAGGATCACTTGAAAATGTAGATGCGGCGGCCAGTTACCATTCTCATGGCGCTCGCCGATCCTTCCCAACCCCTGTCCCTTCCTGATCGCTTGTCCTACCTTAATGGATTTTAAGGAATCGGTACTGAGATGACCATACAGCGTATAGAAGGTCACATCATCCTTCGGCTTATGTTCTACTACAATGGTTGGGCCATAGTCCCGCTCCGACTGGTTGTTCGCAAAGCTGTGGACAGTTCCATCCAAAACTGAAAACACTTCCTCTCCGGGCTTGGTGAAGAAATCCATTCCGGTGTGGATGGTGCGCCAGAAGAGGGCATCATTGCCGGGAGCCGCAAAAGCATCCGTGGTATAGAAGGCCCGCGCTTCATTGTAGCGCCCAATACCGAGGCTGGCTTTGGCTTCACGAAGCAAGTGTGTTACCTGCTCGTCCAGTTTAGTGGTATCCTGCAGGTTGGCACTGCTACCCAGATCAAGACTGCCCACACTTAAGTCAAGCCATTGGGTTGTTTGTTGCCTGTTGACCGGGAATGTCGCGGCCGCCGCGTTGGCAGTTGCCCAGCCAATGAATTTCTCCTGCATTGGACAAGGCTCCAGGCCGCAGGCGTTCCTGAACGAATAGTGAGCCAGGGCAGGATGGATGTTTCTTAATTTCTCCAGCAGCTCCCAGGCTGGGGCATCACTGATTTGCAGGTAAATATTCTCAGGATGTTCAATGCGGTTCAACTCTGAACAGGTGACGCTGATGATCAGCCGGGCAGCCACCAATGAAAACAAGGCAGAGAGTTCGTCTTCATGAAGGGCAAACGACTGATGAAAGCCTTTCACAACATGGCAAGCCGCTTCCAGGGGGTCGGGCTTGTTCATGGCCACATAGGCGATGGCGATGGCCAGTTCATTGATGGTGTGGGTGTAGACCACATCACCGAAGTCAATCACGCCGGGCACATGGGGATCGCTGAGGTCAAGGCTGACCAGAACATTGTAGTCGTTGGCGTCATTATAGTTGACACTCTGGCGAAGTCGTGGAAATGCGGGCAGCGCATTTTGTTCAAAGAGTTTATAAAAATAACTGACCAGTTCTCCCCTTCGCCCGGTGAACTTGGCCAGGTGCGGCTTTATCCATGCTGTTTGCGAAGGATCCCACTTCATGAACCGGTGAGCGTCCGGATGGTCAAAGTCGGCGAGCGCCTCGCATAATTTGCCGCACATTTCCCCCAATCGAAAAAGAACCAATTCGCTGTGTGGATTCACTTTGGCCAAAACACGTCCTTCCACCCAGGTGAGTAACCGGACGAAGCGTTGCCGGCCCTTTTCGTCTGTCACGGTAAGAATATCTTCGCCACTAGCGGATGACACCAGGGTTGAGTTCTCCAGGCTGGTAGGTTTGCCCGAAAGATGCCTGATGACTTCGTTTTGCAAAATGAGATTTTCCCTGAGCTCGTTGGCATTGGCAATTTTAAGGATGTAAGAACGACCCGAGGTGATGAGCTGGAAGTTGTCGTCCAATTCACCCGGCAATTGGACCGGGGCAGCATCAAGCCGGTAGTTGATTCTTACAAAATCGGCAATGTTTTCGGCGGTAAATTTCATGCCTGCAGCTTAGGGCGGGAAGGTAAGTAAATCGACAAAAACAATACAAGCATTGAAGAAACTATCCCTGCCGCGACAAGCGCATCTGCCCAAATCAGCATCCCACGTTGTGCAGCCTTGTCTGCAAAACGTTGGAGATCAGGGCTCTTGAATTTTGGGCTAATTTGCATTCCAGGCTCATTCAATAGGACGCGATGTTGAAACTGCTATTTTTGATCCAATGAATCATTCGTGCCATGTCCAAAGTGTTTAACAGCATCGGTGCTGTCCTTGCCGGATTTCTGATGATTGTTGTCCTCGACACCGGCACCGATATGCTCATGCAGAAGCTCGGCATCTTTCCGCGGACCAACCTCACTTTCAACATTACCTGGATGGTTGCCCTGGCTACTGCTTATCGGACCCTTTATGCTGTGGCTGGAAGCTGGCTGGCCGCTGTGTATGCGCCTGCCAGGCCTATGCGGCATGCCTTAGCCGTTGGTGTGATCGGACTGCTTCTCAATACAGCAGGCTATCTTATGATCTATCGGCCCTGGGAAGCCAGCGATACCTATACGTTGGCGCAGTTAACACCTGAGTGGTATTCCATTTCTTTGGCCGCCTTGTCACTTCCCGCTGCCAGGCTGGGGGGCCGCCTGCAACAGATGAGAACAAAACACTCATGATGCCGTCATGAAAAAGAACACACCCATCAAAAATGTAGACGATTACCTTACGGCTCAGCCTGCGAAGGTAAGCGCAGTACTACATAAGCTGAGGCAGACAATACGAAAAGCGGCACCGGAGGCTGAGGAAATCATAAGCTACCAGATGCCTGCTTATAAGCTTCATGGCATCCTGGTGTACTTTGCTGCCTTCACCAAACACTGCAGCTTTTTTCCGGGGAGCCAGATTTTGAATACGATGAAGGATGAGGTGAAGGCCTACAAGACCTCAACAGGCACCCTCAGGTTCACCGTGGAAAAACCACTGCCCGCCAAACTGGTCAGCAAAATTGTTAAAGCACGGGTGCGAGAGAATCTTGAGAGGCTCGATAAGAAAAAGAAATAGCAATGGAGATACTCAACACTTATACCCGTGCCGGAATCCAGGCTGATAAAATCGAAGCTGAGCTCAGGCGGTTGGGTCGATGGCAGGATACTCCCCTGCCCGAAGGTCAATACGAAAACATGGGTGCCTTTGGATCGAACACCATGTCGTTTGAGCAGTGGATTCAATTTATCCTGGTTATAAACATACGTGCCATCATCACGGACAACGGTGATTTTCCTGATGAGAGCCAGGTGGGCACGTATGCCGTCCGTGCCTTTGATGCCGACCCGGAGGCTGGTCAACTTACCCAGCTGCTTATTGAGCTCGATGACCTGATCGAGGGGCGAGATAAGCCCGGTTCAGTTGAATAAAATGCAGCCATCCACCGACCACCGAATACAGATTACCGATCACTGATTACCAAATCTCCTCACCAGCACGCTCTCCCCATTAAGGTCAGTGGTCAACACCTCACTCATGTAGTCAAAGAAGGGGCGTATGCTCTTGAATGTTTTGTTCATGTTCCCGAGAAAGTCCTTTGATAGTACCTCGCTATCGGTAAAGGCATGTTCAAACCAATATTGTTTGTAGCGAAGCAGGTCAATGGCCGGGTGGTCTTTGGCAAATCCGCGCGGCGCGGACTTCACCTGTTCACCCTCCATTTCCCCAAAGGTCGAATGAATGGATTTCGAGTTCAGGAGTTTTCGCCAGTCGGGGTAGTTGTGCAGAATATCCAGGCGGATGCGCTTGAGGTCATCGGGACTGGGATAGGAAAAGCCACACCCCACACGGGTAGCGCCTGGTTTTATCCAGAAGTAATATCCGCCCCGCAGCATCGGCTTGATACGTCTCATGTAACCGGCGAAGCGGGGATTGTAAGGCGTCTTGTCGTTTGAAAATCGGACGTCGTTGTAGATGCGGTACAGGCTTTTCCTGCCGGATGGAGTCTCGATCTGGTCGTGGGTATTCATTTTGGCTATGAGCGCGTCGATGAATACTTCGGTGTTCTCTTTGGCCCTCTGGTAGCCGCTCTTGTGGGCGTTGAACCAATCGCGGTTGTTGTTGCGGGAGAGGTTCTTGAGGAAGAGGAAGGTGTCCTTTTCAATGATGGGTTGTCTCATACCTGTTTTAATGGGCCATAAAGTTCGTATTTTTTGGCTGTGACATTGAGAAATTATCAAGCTGCGGATCAATTTCCTAACTTCACCAGGCAAAAGCTTGTTGACCACCTGACCTAAATTTAGCGATGAGATACAAAATCATTGTTGCGATCCTTTGCCTATCGATGGCATGTTCCACTCATAAAGGAGGGGAATCAAAAAATTGGTGTAACCAGCCGCTGCGCCCGGAGTTCTCCAATTTTAATGAAATCAAAACCCAGCACCCGTGGTTTAAGGTGTATGCCGGGGGTGATGGTGTATTCGCCATCGCAGAACCCTACAATTTCCAGGAGGTGATCTCCTACCTGATCATCGGTACTGAAAGGAATATTCTTTTTGATACCGGCATGGGCATGGACCGGATATCAGAGGTGGTGAAGCAGCTCTCTCCCCTGCCCGTTATCGTGATCAATTCCCATACACACTACGATCATATCGGCGGCAACACAGAATTTGAAACCATCTATGCGGTGGACACCACCTACACCAGGAAGTTCTCTGCCGAAGGATGGCCGCATGACCGGGTGAAGCAGGAAGTCACCAGGGAAGGATTCTGCTTTGAAAAACTTCCCGACCTTGATACCGCCGCCTATTTCGTCAAACCCTACCAGGACAAGATCAAAAAATTCATCGCTGACGGCGACACCATCAACCTGGGCAACCGCACGATTGAAGTATGGCAGGTTCCCGGCCACACCCCTGACTGTGTTGCGCTGCTCGACCGGGCAGCGGGCTACCTGTGGACCGGCGACATGTATTACGAGGCGACCATCTGGCTCTTCTTTGACGGAACGGACCTTGATGCCTATGAGACAAGCATCGCCAGGTTTGCGGCGCTTGCGCCGAAGCTGAGTTCAGTGTTTCCCGCTCACAACAAGCCTACCGCATTGCCTTCCCACCTGGTAGACCTTCAGAAAGCATTTGGCTCAATACGAAGCGGCGTGAAGCAACCCGTGAGACCGAATCAGTCAAACCATCCTGAAGACCAGCGGGCGGTGATGTTCGAGTTTGAGCATTTTAATTTCCTTGTAAGGAAGGATCAACTTGGGAGGTAGGCGTCAGACACCTCGCTAGCATCCGTAAGAAAGGTGTCAGACGCCTCGGAGTATAGGCGTCAGACACCTCGAAAGCATTGGTAAGAAAGGTGTCAGACGCCTCAGCAGCATCCGCAAGAAAGGTGTCAGACGCCTCGGAGTATAGGCGTCAGACACCTCGAAAGCATTGGCAAGAAAGGTGTCAGACGCCTTGGGAGCATCCGTAAGCAAGGTGTCAGCCGCCTCCACGGATGGAAACGAAGTTGAAAGTGATTATATTACTCGTGCATTAACCATCAAGGCATGACCGGGCTAACAGATGTAATCATCGTAGGCGGAGGGTTTTCGGGATTGGCGGCGGCACGCATACTGAAACAGCAAAACAAAACATTTGTCCTGCTCGAAGCCCGCGACCGCGTGGGCGGAAGAACTTACACCCGTCGCTTTGATGACGGCCGCTATGTTGACCTCGGCGGCCAGTGGATCGGCCCTACCCAGGACCGTATGTATGCGCTGGCAACAGAACACAAAGTCGAGTGGTATGCAACCTACAATGAAGGGATCAACATCATTGACCTGAACAAAACACTCAAGACCTACAAGGGCCTGATTCCCAAAATGGATGTTGTATCACTCATCAACATCGACGTTGTACTTAAGAAACTTGAATCCATGGCAAAGTCCGTCCCGCTGGACAAACCCTGGTCGGCCACCCAGGCAAAGGCATGGGACAGCCTGACCCTGGAAGCGTTTGTGCGGAAGCATTGCTACACAAAAAATTGCTACAAGGTTGTCAGGGCCGGCCTGGAAACGGTCTATGCCTGTGAACTCAATGAAGTCTCCCTCCTGCACGCGCTGTTCTACATAAGGTCGGGAACAAACCTAAACAACCTGCTGAGCATCCAGGACGGGGCGCAGCAGCACCGCCTCAAGGGTGGCATGCAAACCCTGGCCGAACGGATGGCTGAACCTCTTATGGCGTCCATTCACCTGAACAAGGCCGTAAGCAAGATCACTCAGGATAGAGACCTGGTGACAGTGGAAGGAAATGGATTTGCCTTTAAAGCCGGGTCTGTCATTGTCGCCATACCTCCTGTTCTGATTTCGGATATTGAATTCAGCCCATCGCTGCCGCTATACAAAACTCAAATGCTGCAGAAGCTGTCCATGGGCATTGTGGGTAAGGTGCTTGGCATCTATGACAAGCCCTTCTGGCGGGGAAAAGGGTACAGCGGCCAGGTGGTGGCTGATGAACACAGTCCGTTTCAAACATTATTTGACGCATCTCCCGCCGATTCCAGTTACGGCTCCCTCATGGCGTTCTGTATTGCTGACCGCGCCCGCGATTTCTTTTCAAAAGATGAGGAAGAGAGAAAAGGCATCACCCTGAAAGCCTTTGAGCGGTATTTCGGAAACGAAGCCACCCGGCCTTTGCGGTATGTGGACCATTGCTGGGCAAACGAAGCCTGGAGCAAAGGATGCTACGCCGGGCTCTACCCCACGGGAGCATGGACAAATTTTCAGGACACGCTGGCGAAACCAACCGGGAATATTCACTGGGCCGGCACGGAAACCTCCCAGGTTTGGTATGGATACATCGAAGGCGCGGTGCTGGCTGGTGAACGCGCCGCGCAGGAAGTGCTGGCCCTTCAAAACAGATGAGAAAGATTTTGCTGTCGATGGGAATTGCTGTCACCCTGTACGCCCTGTGGTGTTATACAGGCCGTTCCCATGAATGGGAATCCAGCGAACTTTCTATCGACATTATGGAAACGGTTACGGCAGACTCCCTTTGTTCGAAAAATATTGCAGGGATTCAGCCGTACATGCTCACACGGGACTACCAGGATGAAAGGCATTTCTATGAGAAGATGAAGGGCTACTTTGAGCAATCCGGGCAGGCTGGCTATTTCCGCGACAACACCCTGGTGCTGCTGCCGGAATACCTCGGCACCTGGCTGGTGATTGAAGGGGAGAAATCCTCTGTTGCTGAATCAGCGACCATTCAGGATGCCATGACCCTGATGGTGGCGAGCAATCTATTGAAGTTTGCCCGGTATTTTTTTGTTCATCAAAATGAGGAAGACCGATTCGCCGCCGCCCTATTCAGGATGAAGTCGGAGCGCATGGCTGAGATATACGGGGAGACCTTCAAAAGGCTGGCGAATGAATTCAACGTGACCATCAATGCAGGCTCCATTGTTTTGCCGGGGCCTGATGTATCAGACAACCGAATCAGGGTGGACGCTTCCCTCCCGCTGTACAATACCAGTTTTATCTTCACACCCGACGGCGGCATCGACCTCCAAAGTGTTAGAAAATCCTTCCCCATTCACTCTGAACTTCCATTTGTCAAGGCAGCACCGATAAAGGATCTCCCGGTCTTTGACCTGCCGATCGGAAAAACGGCGGTCCTGGTATGCGCGGATTCCTGGTACCCGGAAAGTTACGTGCAGATCCGGGAATCAGGTGCCGCAGTGGTCCTGGTCACTTCGTATTGTTCGGGGAACAATACCATGACCCAGCCCTGGAAAGGCTATGACGGTGGCGCCATGCCCGATGATATTGACGCCACGGATGTGTCACGAATTACCGAGCGGGAAGCCTGGGTGAAGTATGCCCTTCCGGGAAGGATTGGCGCAACACCTGCCTTGGTCGGCGCCAATGTCTTCCTTCGCGGTGAACTGTGGGACCTGGGCACCGATGGCCAGCCTTTTTTTGTGCTGAACGGGAAGTTGATGCCGGTTGGAAAATCAGACCACGCCGGGATCTGGAATTTTTGTTTTTGAAAACATGTGCGACACACTCATCGCTTTAGCATCTGCCACACGCGACGGAAGCGTTTTGCTTTCCAAGAATTCCGACCGCGAACCTGATGAAGCACAGGCCCTGCTCCACCTTCCGCGCCAATCGAACGCTGACAGCCATGTTCAATGCACGTTTATCGAAATACCGCAGGTTGCTGAGCGCCATGAATGTATTTTGTCAAAGCCCTTCCAGATGTGGGGAGCCGAGATGGGTGTCAACGAATGGGGACTGGCCATTGGCAATGAGGCCGTTTTTACGAAAGTGAAGATTGATAAACGCAACACCGGCCTGACCGGTATGGACATGTTGCGGCTGGCGCTGGAACGGTGCAAAACAGCGTCAGAAGCCGTGGCATGCATTACTTCCCTGCTCGAACGATACGGCCAGGATGCTTGCGGCGGTTATCGGGACCAGGGCTTTTATTATCATAACAGTTTCCTGATTGCCGATCCGACCTTAGGCTGGGTACTGGAAACGGCTGGCAAGGTCTGGGCAGCGGAAAAGGTGAAAGGCATCCGGAGCATTTCCAACCGGTTGAGCGTTACGGATCCTGACCAAGTCAGCGCTTCTGCAAAAACATTCGCCCAATCAAAAGGCTGGTGGAATGGTGAATCTTCATTTAATTTCAGGGAAGCTTACAGTGATTGGTTCTATACGCGCATGGGCAGGGCGGCGCGGCGCGAAGCATGCACCGCCAGGCTGGCGGCGGAGAGAACCGGACTTCTCAGCGCCGGCGACTGTATGAATATCCTGCAGACCCATAACCTGGATGAGCATGAGTTCAAGCCCCGAAAAGCCAATACGGGTTCGGTGTGCATGCATGCCACCAGCCTGTTGAACCCCAGTCAGACCACCGGAAGCATGGTGGCTGAACTTCGAAGCAGCCAACCACAGACCGTTTGGCTGACAGGCACATCCATGCCTTGCTTGTCGGTGTACCTGCCGTTCTTCTTCAGAACGAAAACACTTGACAATTTTACTCAGCCCTCCGCCGTGATGGACAAGTCCTTATGGTGGCGTGCAGAAGGATTACACCGGTGGATTTGTAAAGACTACCAGAAACGAAAAGCCATTATCCACGAAGAGCGCATGGTCCTGCAGCAATCATTCCTGGACCGGGAAAAGTCGTTGCTTGCGGGTCAGCCCACGGTGGCTGCACTGGAGGCTTTCAGCGGTGATTGCCTTTCACAGTTCGAAGAAATGCTGATCCGATGGTATGGGAAAATGGGTGGCTAACCTGGAACCTGACTGCCGTCCCTCCAGATTGATTTCAGGGGAGCGACCTGCAGCAGCTTCACCGCTACTCCCTTCCCCGGTGCTTTGAATTTCATGGTCTTCCAGGGTGCAGCAGGAAAATAGATTTCGGTGATGCTCACGGTGCCATCATCGGCGAATACTTCGATCGAAGCGGTATCCACGATCAGGGTAATTTTGATGTCCTTGCTGGTGAAACTCCGCCTGCCGGCATGAACCCCGGCAAAGTCAGGCGAGAAATTTGAAAGTCCTGCCTGCCTCCTGTCGACGTACACTTGATTTGAATCGGACCGCAGACCGATCAGCAGTTTTTCCCCCGCTGCATTCGACAGTTCAATTTCAAAATCCTTTTGGTTGCTCTCCCTGTCAATTTCTATAACGACTTCCAGTTGACTTCCTGGCAAAGTAACTTCAGCGGCGCTCTCCGTGAACGAAAGCTTGTCTGTGTATTCTGCCGGTGGGCCATCCCGGAGCGAGCGGACTTCGGATATCGGGAAGGTGGCCAGGCGCAGTCCGCTTTCGGTTGGAACGAGGCTCAGCAACCGGGGTACTGTCATGGCGCTGCGCCACTGGGTGGTGGGAACCACTTGCGCATACTGCCAGTTGCTCATCCAACCGAGGAACAGTTTTCTCTGTTCAGCGACAGGCATGCTCCAGGTTACGCCGGCGTAGTTGTCTTTGCCGAAGTCAAGCCACAAGGGGTCCTTGTTTTCCGCCTTGAATTCCTTGCCATCAAATTGGCCAACGAAATACTGGGTGCCTGAACCGCCATTGATGGCACCCGAGCCAATGTTGACGATCATCACCCACTTCTTCTCCCGTGAACCCCTGATTTCAACTTCAAAGAAATCCGGACATTCCCATACACCGCCGTGGGCTCCCATGTCGTTTCCAAATTTACTCAGGTAAGTCCACTCCTTCAGGTTATCTGATCCATACAATTCAACATGATCCTTTACGGCCAGGATCATAAACCATTGCCCGTACCTGTCATCCCAGAATACTTTCGGGTCCCGGAAATCGCGTTCACCCAACTTTCGGAGAACAGGGTTCTTCTCATACTTTTTCCACGTCCTGCCCAGGTCGAGGCTGTAGGCCAGGCCCTGGTTTTGGAAATCGTTGCTGTTGGTCTTGTCAGCATCAGGCCGATGGTAGGTAAAGATGGCTACCATGGCCGGCCGTTGAAGAGAACCGAGCCCTGATGTATTGTAATAATCGACAACGGCACTGCCGGAGAAGATGTATCCCAGGCTGTCGGGGTATAAGGCAATGGGTAGGTGCTCCCAGCGGATCATGTCGCGGCTCACGGCATGTCCCCAGTGCATGGGACCCCAGACATTGCTGTCGGGGTAGTATTGGTAAAAAAGATGATACTCCCCTTCGTGCCAGACCATGCCGTTGGGATCGTTCATCCAGTTCTTTTCAGGAGAGAAATGGAATTGGGGCCGGAACGGTTCTGTGTACGGCTGATCGCCTGTTGTTGTTTTGTTGTCGGGCGAACAACCCGCCAGAGCAGTTGCCAACGCCAGGAATCCAATCCTGGTGATTCTCTTCATCATGGTATCAATGCACGGGAATGGTTTCAACATCAATCTCTTCGAGGGACTTGCCCTTTGTTTCGGGCATCATCCTCACCACAAAAATAAGCTGCAAGACCATCATGACCGAAAAAATCATGAAGGAAGTTCCGCCGCCAAAAGTCGAAGCGATGTAGGGAAAGACAAAGGCAATGCCTGTTGCCACCAGCCAGTGTGTGAAGGCCCCCAAGGACTGCCCTTTTCCGCGGATGCTGTTGGGGAATATTTCCGAAATAAAAACCCAGATCACTGCCCCCTGTGAAAAGGCGAAGAAAGCGATGTACGCAAACAGGTACACGGGCACCAGGGAAAAGCGCTGGGTATAAAACGAGAAGGAAACCAGCGCCAGGGTTGCGATCAGTCCAAAGGAGCCGATCAGCATGAGTCTTTTTCTTCCAAACCGGTCTATGAAATTCACCGCCAGCAGGGTAAAGAGCAGGTTCGTTACGCCAATACCGACTGTGGAAAGCAGTGCCGAACTCGAGCCCAAACCGGTCATTTCAAAAATCCGGGGAGCATAATAGATGATCGCGTTGATGCCGGAAACCTGGTTGAATATGGCAAACAGCACGGCGAGGGTCACCGGGACACGGTGCTCTCTATTAAAGAGACTTTCCTGTTGTCCGGGGACGGCTTGTTTTTGCGAATGGATAATGGCGTCAAGTTCTTTGGCGGCCGTGGAAGGATCAATCAAGGTGAGAATCCGGGTGGCCTCAGCGAGCGCCTGCTTTTTTATGACCAGCCACCGTGGACTTTCCGGTACGACCAACAGCAATCCCATAAACAACGCAGACGGGAATGCCTGTATGCCCAGCATCCACCGCCACGAATTCTCGCCTACACCCTGCAGCAGGTAGTTGGATAAGTAGGCGATGAGAATCCCCAGCACGATGTTGAACTGGAACATGATTACGAGGCGGCCCCGGTGTGAGGCAGGCGATAGTTCGCTGATGTACATGGGCGCGGTGACGGAAGAGCACCCGATGGCCAGTCCGCCAAGGAATCTCGAGAAAAGAAAAGTGTACCAGTCCATCGCCAGGGCTGATCCCAGTGAGGAGAGCAAGAATAGGAGTGCAACAAGAAACAGGGTCTTCTTTCGGCCCAGGCGGTCGGAAGGCAGCCCGCCCAGCATGGCCCCGATGACGGTGCCGATCAGTGCGATGGAAACAGTAAGTCCATGTTCAAAGACATCCAGTCCCCAAAGTTTCTGGATGGACTGTTCTGCCCCGGAAATTACGGCAGTGTCCAGCCCAAAGAGGAACCCGCCGAGGGCGAGGATGATGGACCAGGTAAAAATTCTTGTCTTGTTCATATTGCTGGATTGATGATTGCCGGCACGCTGGCCAGGACTAAGAGTCGTAATGTAAAAAAATCACCTGATCCGCAGCAACCCCATGAGGCAGGTGAATGAGGATAATTGGACGGAACCTTACCAGATCGGGTAGTTCTTCGTGTGGATAGGCCCAGCTATTTTACCGACAATGTAGATCATTACAATAGATATAAGCTATTGACTACATGATCATTAACAATTAATAAGTAATCTATAAATCGAGGATGATTTTTGAAGCAGAACCGCAAGCCCTAAAACCATCAGGCATCAAGTTCAAGCCTGAACCATCCTTCCAATTTTTGCCTCAACTGCTTGTTTTCTTCCACCGGGTAGTACTCGTTGGTCTTGACGGAATAGTGGTAGGATTCCAACATAGACTGGGCATTGGCAGCGACTTTTTCGACGGCGTCGCAAATGAAGAGGACCTCTTTTTCGGTCATCACCGGGTGAAGGGAAAGCCGCACCCAGCCGGGTTTGGAAGAGAGGTCGCCTGCGTCAATCTTGCTGGTAATTTCATGGGACTGTTCCCTGGACACATGCAGAAGGTAATGCCCGTAGGTTCCGGCACAGGAGCAACCGCCACGCACCTGGATGCCGAAGTAATCGCTCAGCGCCCTGACAACGAAATTGTAGTGGAGATTTTCAATGTAAAATGAAATGACACCCAGTCGTTCATGGGTCTCGGGGGCCAGGATGACGAGTCCGGGAATTTTAGTCAGTTTTTCGAAAACAATGTCCAGCAGTTTCTGCTCCCGCTCCCGGATATTCCGGGTTCCCATTTTCTCCTTAAGTCTCACGGCCAGCGCAGCCTTGATCGTTTGAAGGAATGCTGGCGTACCGCCATCTTCGCGGGTTTCTATGTCTTCGAAGTACTGGCGCTCGCCCCAGGGGTTGGTCCACACCACTGTTCCCCCGCCGGGCTGGTCAGGAACGGCATTGGTGTATAGCTTCTTGTTGAAGATCAGAATTCCTGAACTCCCGGGACCGCCCAGGAATTTATGAGGGGAAAAGAATATGGCATCCAGCGCTTCTTCCGGTCTGACCGGATGCATGTCCATGTCTGCATAGGGAGCCGAAGCCGCGAAATCAACAAAGCATAACCCGCCGTGACGATGCATGATGGCAGCGAGCTCGTGGTAAGGCGTGAAGATGCCGGTAACGTTGGAGCAGGAAGTAAAGGAACCGATCTTATGCTTCCTGTCTTTGTACCTTGACAATTCCAATTCAAGATTCTTTGGCTCCACCAGCAATTTATCGCCGGGCGGAATCACCACCACATCTGCTTCGCATTCGAGCCAGGAAGTCTGGTTGGAGTGGTGTTCCATGTGCGTGAGAAAAACCACCGGCCTTTCACTGGCCGGCAGTTTGTAAAAAGGTTTGGCCTTTTCGGGAATGTGCAATCCCAGGATGCGCTGGAGTTTTGACACGGCGCCGGTCATCCCGCTTCCCACCGGCAGCATGACATCGTCCGCATTGGCATGAACGTGCCTTTTGATGAGGTCGTGCGCCATTTTGTAGGCAGTTGTCATGACCTCGCCCGTCAGGCTTGATTCAGAATGGGTATTTCCTACCAGCGGGCCGAAGTAATCGGTCAATAGCCTTTCAATCGGCTCGTACATCCGGCCGGAAGCGATCCAATCCGCGTAAATCAGTTTCTTCGTTCCGAATGAATCTTCGATGACCAGGTCATTTCCGATCACTTTTTCGGCAAAGCGAGTGAAGGGCTGTTCGGTCAGTGTGGCCATGGGGATCAATCTGTGATTAAAGCTACTAAATGGGATGGGGACGGGCAAGTGGGTCGGTGAGCGGTGGTCGGTATTCGGGTAATCGGTGGTCAGGTGATCGGTGATCAGGTAATCGGGTAATCGGTGATCGGGTAGTCAGGTAGCCACTGGAACAGCTTCGGTCTATGGAGGACACTTGCCCATTCTCTTGGCAGTCTTGTTATTCTGACCCACCGACCGATTATCGATTACCTGAATACCTATTACTGATTCCTAATTACCATTGCTGCCGACCATCCGCCCCACCGATCACCGATTACCTGATTACCGATTAGTGTTCACCTATCTCCATTCACTCTCTTGCGATATCCGGCTACCAGCATAACAGCTGCAGTGTAGAGAATCACAAACAGTACCACCCATCGAAGTAGATTCAGTTCAAGTGATTTCACCACGAAGGCGGCGATTACCACAGCGATCAGGCTGGGCAGTGCCATGGCGACGGAGGCTTTTCTGTTGTAGGCTCCGGCTTTGATGAAACGGAAAGAGGCCGGCGGCATAAGGAATGCGCAGGATCCCATCATGATGGGAAAGGCAACAGCGGGTGACATGCCCAATGCAAACACCAGGGACATGCAAGGTGCATACAATCCAATCCCGGCGGTCATGAGGGCACCCAGCACGAAGTTGACCGCCACGGCGACGGCCAGTTTTACACCGGACAAGCCAATGGCTTCACCACCACCCGGTATCCATCCCATCTTTCCGGCAAGCATGAAACCGGCGGTGACCAGCAGCGCGTAGCCCATGGTTAGCCGGATCTTTCTCTCAGGGAGTTTTGCCACGATGCCCGCTCCCATCACGGCGCCCGCTGTTGCGGCGACCAACATCAGCACGAGCGTGATTATCTCAACTTCAATGACGGTAATGAATATGATCGCCTGCAGCAGTACAGGCAGTGCGTTGGCGACATTGAGCGTGCCTGGTATGACCCTGTCTTCCACCTGGCCGGTGAATTTGAGCAAGGCTGTCTGTGGGGCAAAGGCCCCGATGCCAAGTACATCAAAAAAATTGACAACAAACCCGATGGCACCTGCTTTGATCCAGCTGGTCTGTTCCAGTTCATGCCGGTGCTGGTAAAAGTCCCGGAACAACAGGTAGCTGAACCAGGCAGCAAGCAATACGAGGTAAATCCAGATGATGGTGATCATGGTTCAGGCTGTGGTGAGGATTTAAATGTATCACTAATTTTTAAACCGTCAGCACGAGTTCATTTTTACAAGCCAGGGATCCACCAATCTGACTGGCGCGCGTTTTTAGCGCGTTCCGGTGTGAACTAAATTCGTCAGGTCATCATTCATCACATGGCTTCGATTTGACTTGGTCACAATACCTTGTCACTCTGATCGAAAAAATATAGGTGATAAAGGCGGCCGGCGAGACACCAACAAAGGACAAGCAACTTTGACAACCTAAAAATCGTCAAAAACAGTATCCACCTCATGAATCTTCAGATGCCTGGAGTAGTCCTCCGTAATGCTGACACAACCCTTATTGTGTTTTCTAAAAAGGTAATTTTGTTTGTAAGACTTAAAGTCGTCATTAACTGTGTCCATAAAGGATTTTTGCAATAATGGCACAGAGAATATTTTGGCGTATTGAATCTTGTGGGACTTAACCTCATCAGCATATACTATATCAAGGAGGTTCTGTTTGGTATCAATAGTAATTTTGCATGAGCTTACCCCTTCTCCTTTTAGGTTTAAGGTCAGTAAAGAATCGTCTTTGATTCTGTATAAGTAGTCCCGTCCATCAATTTCGGATTCCGGACAGATTACTACTTCCCCTGTCTCAAGAAAACTAACTTCAACATATATACCTTTTTCATTGCAAAATGACCAAGTCCCTGTAATATTGGGAGTTGGGCTGCAACCCAATAAGATTGCACCAGTAAGCAGAATTACTGTTAACCTACTTGAAAGTATAGTTTCCCGCTTGTTCATATATGGCTTGGTCCATTTTGCTGAACTTTATCCAGAATATTGACTTCGTTGCGCATTGTTCTCCAAATGGTGCGCGAGTTGCCCCGTGACACTATGGCGCGACGCCTGTTGCGCGTGCCCAACGTATCTCTGCTCAAAGCCGCCAATGCCATAATCTCTCACCAGGGAATATCAGTAAGACCTTATTCAATAGATTCTATCTCAAGATAACCTTTCCCTCCTTCATAATCCCGCGCTGAACTATATAAATAGTGCGATGCCTCCCCAACGATCTCTTCTGCCACAGGGTTATTGTGAATATAGTCCGGCTTTTGGCGAGTGAACTTTGCCTTC
>JAYTVB010000051.1:0-218626 GCA_043744235.1 Cyclobacteriaceae bacterium
CTCCTATAGCGCGCGTCTTCTTCTGCAACTATCGCGCGACGTCTGCGACGCGTGTGCAACGGGTGCAGAATTGAAATTATAATGCAATGGAAGGTGGAAGTGAACCACAATTTCAGAATCGTCAGGGATTCCGTCGTTTAAATTTTATGAGGGAGGGAAGGTTTATCTTGAGATAGAATTCCTTAAATGAGGACTTACAGATATTTCCATGGAGAGAGATTTTGGCAATGGTTGCTTTGATGAGAGATTCGGTGGGCACGCGCCACAGGCGTCGCGCCATAATGTCAAGGGGCAACGCGCGCACCATATGGAACAAGCGATTAATATTAATGTGTTAAATTGACTGTAAGCCCAATTAAACCGGCCGCTTCGAGTTTACGCTACTGCCGCATACATTGACCGTTGACAGTGATTTTAGCGACACTTAATAACTAATTTAGGACATTGAAATTTTAAGCTAATTACAAATGACAAAGAAAATATTGTTAATACTTACGACTTTAATATTAGTCACACTTCCATTTTTGGTTGGCATTCCGACAAGCAAATATTCGCCTTATATTGACTCGAACAGTTTTAAGACTTATTTAATAATTTGGACGGTTATTTTAATGGCTTTTATTTTCATTGTATTTGTAGTTTCAAAGTATTACACGCAGTCATTTGGTAGCTTATTAGTTGGCGGACTACTGCTTTTTTTGCTTGCTTGTCCTATTATAGGAATAATTGGTTTAGCCGCAGCACCTGACCTCAGTATAAAAATGCTGGAGCACCCAGAGCGCGAACATTTAAGGTATATTTTTCTTTTTATGGCCGCGATTCTTTTTGGAGTCTTTTGCTTATATCTCTTGAAGAAGAATTCATTGGAAACAAGAGAAACTATTGCCAGGTCAATAATAGCTTTGGTTTTTATTCTTGCATTTGTGGAATTTATTTGGGAGTTCACCCACCACTATTTATACCCAGAGGCTTTAAAAGACTGGATTGACCATGGAAAGAAAGTCGAGGAATTCGGTAAAACGTATGACAACATAACTATTATTAACATCGGAGTATTGGGACGACTTATTCAGTTTTCATTAATAATATGGCTTTCAATACGTTTGTTCAACTTACGACATGTCAAAATATGGAGTCCAATTTTGACGACAGTATTTGGTCTAGTTGGACTTGCATCAGCAATTGTTATTTATGTCACTGAAATGAACATTCCGAAGGGTTTTGAAATCTTATTTCTATTCTTTATTCCAGGAATACCTTTTTTATTATTGTACTGGTTAGGTGTCGGACTATTAACACAGTTCAAGAAAAATTAAATAGTAAAGTGAAAACCACTACCAACAATTAAGGTTTAAACGAAGCAGAGAGGCAAGGGGGTAACGACCTTCATCTTAACCGCCGTGCAAACAGGACGTGCATCCTGTCCAGGATGCCGTAATGACGGCTGTTCCTATCAGTCCTTACTTTACCGCGTATTTCCAGTTTCGGCCCTTTCCCTCTGCCAGCCACCCGATGGTCGTGGCTATTCGCCTGCTGCGGGTTGCATCGGTCTTGGCTTCAGTAATCCATTCCAGGTATTCTTTCTTGTGCGAGTAACTGAAGCCTTCAAAGGTTGTAAGGGCTTTCTTGTTTCTGGCTAAGGCCTTTTTGAAATCGGCGGGGACTGTCAGTGTCTTCTTCACGACGGGCGCCCTGTGACGCACTACCTTAACGCCCGCCTCATTCAATCTGGCGGCCTCCTTGATGTATTGAATCATTGTTTTGTCGGAGGGAAGGTCTGGCAATGATTTGATTTGCCCGAAATGCCCCATGGCTGTCTCACCCCGGGGATGGAGGACCTTGTCAAAGTCCTCCATCAGACTTGCCTTCCAGAAGCTAAAAGCGGCGTGCTGGTTGAACGAAGCCATGCTGCACATGATGCCCTTGTAATCGAAGTGCGGAAACCCCCACTTGATGGTTTCCTGCACATCGGGACAAGCCTGGTGAACCAATCCGCGCAGGTGGCTAAGAATCGGTTTGGCGAAGCCGGCCGACGCTGCGATATAGGCATCGACGCGTTTGTCTTTCATGACCCGCTACGAAAAATATTTTGTCACACCCGGGACAGCAATGGAGTAAAATCCATTGGCATCGGGCCTCGACGGCATGTCTGCATCCCAGGCATAACGCGAAGGCTGGATGGATAGGCCCGAGTTGAGGGCTTTCTCAAATTCAACTACCTGGCCGGAATAAGTAGCAAGCCGCCCAAGGATGGCAGTCATGGTGCTCTTCGTGCCACGTTCCGCATCCCAGAATTTGTATTCACCTTTCGCAATGGCTTCGAACAGCTCATCGTGCTCGGTCTGGTAAGGGTTGTTTTCTTTTTCCTTGTCAAACTGGTAGATCACGCTGCCCTTGCGGTCGGTGATGTTCATCGCACCGCAATTAATGGTGCCTTTTGTACCCATGATCTGCTCGTCGACTTTGCTCAGCGTGCCCTTGATGTGGCGGCATTGGCTGTTCATGATGCTGCCGTCGGCGTACTGGAACTCCACGTAGTGGTGGTCGAAGATCTCGCCGTACTCTTTGCCCGTGCGCACCTGGCGTCCACCCATACCCTGGGCCTTGACCGGGAAGTCGCCCTTGAACCAGTTCATTACATCCATGTTGTGAATGTGCTGCTCCACGATGTGGTCGCCGCAAAGCCAGTTGAAATAGTACCAGTTGCGCATCTGGTATTCCATTTCAGTCTGGCCGGGTTTTCTCATGTTCACCCACACACCGTCGTTGTTCCACCACACCTGCGAGGAGACGATATCGCCGATCATGCCTTCACCAAGGCGCTTGTACAGTTCACGGTAAGAATTCTGGTAGTGACGCTGGAGGCCCACCACCACGTTTAGTTTTTTCTGTTTGGCGATCTGCGCAGCTTCCAGCACCTTCTTGATGCCGGCGGGATCAGTCGCAACGGGCTTCTCCATGAAGATGTGTTTACCCTGCTTCACCGCCTCTTCAAAATGAATGGGCCTGAAGCCGGGAGGGGTGGTGAGGATCACCACGTCGGCAAGGGCGATCGCTTTCCTGTATCCGTCAAATCCGACAAACTTGTTTTCCTCTTTCACGGTAACACGTGACTTGATGTTGCCTGCCGTGCCGGTCCATTCCGATAGATCATCGGCAGTAAGCGCCTTGTAGCATTCGTCGATGCGGTCGCGGAACGCATCGGCCATGGCCACGAGTTTCACGTTCTGTTTGGTGAGCATAGCCTGCATGGCGGCCCCGGTACCACGGCCACCACAACCCACCAATGCGATCTTGATGGTGTCGTCGGCGGAAGCGTGAAAGAACTCCGCGTTGGAGATCACCGGCATGGCCATCAGGGAACCTGCGGCCAGGGTGGTTTGTTTGATAAAATCACGGCGGGAGGGAGTAGGCTTCATAAGCGTAATGGTTTGTGGTTATTAAGGGAGATCGAATATAGGGTTTATATTAAGTTTTTGCGGTGAATTTTCTGTGGCTGGTTCCGTGTTTTATCGCGCCCCCCTCAGGGCTCACAGAACCCGTAACCCGGAACCCGGAACTCGAAACCCGTAACCCGGAACTCTGAACCCACCCTACTTATTGTACAACTCATAGAATGCTGCAATCTCAGCCTTGGATGGCTGCTGCACAGGCCTGACCACACGGAATCCGATAAACCTGCCGTCGGTCAGCCACCATCGGCTTTTCGGTACCTGCGGGTCGCGCTGGTTCCACCTGGCTTCGGAGGCAATGCGGTTGCTGCAGCGCAGGGCCGTGACGGGATCAACGAATGAGCCGCCACGGACCGTGCGCGGGTAACGGCCGCCAGGTTTTGTGACAGGATCTTTGGACTGGATGGTGGCGTAGTATTTTGGATCATATTGGTCAATGGTCCACTCACTCAGGTTTCCGAGCATGTCATAGAGACCCCAGGCATTGGGCTTCTTTTCTTTTACCGGATGGTATTTTGACTCGCTGTTGTCTTTGAAATAACCCTGCTCTTTTGTCTTTTCGGGATCGAAGGGTTTGGATTCGCCGGCGCGGCAGGCGTATTCCCATTCAGCTTCGGTTGGAAGGCGGAAGAAAAACCCGGTGCGAGAATACAGCCACTGGCAGTACATCATGGCGGCCTGCTGGCTCATGCTGTTGGCGGGCTGTTTGCGTTCCCGGCCCATGCCCCAGGTCAGGTCGATGTACTGCGGCGTTGCACGGGTAATGCCGTCAATGTTTTTGCTTTGAGGCAGCGACAGGTCATTGAAGTAGAGGTCCCATTCCTCGAAGGTGACTTCATGCTCAGCGATCCAGAAAGGGGACACCTGAATTTCTTTGGTTGGCGATTCGTCGGCATCGGCCATGGCGCTGTTGCTGCCGATCTGGAATTTTCCCTCAGGAGCAGCAATCATTTTGAATGCTACCGTGGAACCGCTGACTTTCTGATCATAGGTTTTGACATTTTGTGCCTGGGAAAGAAGGGCACTTTGGAGCAATAAGATGACAAGCAGGGAGCGTTGCATTTCTGAAATATCAAGGTTGGTGATCTAAAAGTAAAAAACAAAAGGATTACATTTATCAGGAACTTTTCACACCTCAATTTGATGTTCAACTTGCCCAAACGACTGCTTTACCTGGTTTTGATTGCCACAGTCATCCGGGTGGTCGTGGGTGCGGTACTGGAACTGGGCAATGATGAGGTGTATTACTACATCTACTCGCTGGACCTTTCGGCCAACTACTTCGATCATCCGCCGGGGGTGGCATTCCTGATCCGCCTGTTCACCTTCAACAACCTCCTGACCCAGGAATTATTTATCCGCCTTGGCGCTATCGCCTGCTCGGCGTTGGGTACGATCCTTACTTATCGGCTTGGCACAGTCATGAAGAATGAGCAGACTGGCTGGTTCGCTGCCCTGTTGTACAACAGCAGCATTTACGCCTCGGTGATCGCCGGCACCTTCATTGTGCCTGATAGTCCGCAGGTTGTGTTGTGGCTGGCGTCTTTGTGGGTGATGTATAAGATTTTGTCGAGGACCGGCAAGCAGGAATCCGTTGCCCTGTTGGATTGGCTGCTGTTTGGCCTGCTCGCCGGACTGACCATCCTCTGCAAGATTCACGGCATTTTTCTCTGGGGTGGTTTCGGATTGTACATCCTGCTCTTCGAGCTTAAACTGCTTGCCAGCCCTGGCCTTTACTTGGCAGGCTTCCTGACCTTGCTGGTGATCAGCCCCATCTTCTGGTGGAACATTCAAAATGATTTTATCACCTACCGTTACCACAACAGCAGGATGGGTGTGGAGGGAAGTCTGTTCCACCTGGATTATTTCGCTCAGATTATCGCCGGGCAGATTCTGTACAACAATCCCATCAATAGCGTGATCATCATCATCGCCTTGTGGAAGCTGCAGACCATGAATTTCATTGACCGCATGCCGGCACGGTTCATTTTGATCAATGGTTTGCCTATGGTATTGGTGGTGACGGGCATGGGACTTTTTAACAGTGTGCTTCCACACTGGAGTGGCCCTGGATTCTTGGCACTGTCTCTACTGGCTGCCGCTTACCTGGATGAGACGATGAAGATGTCGGTAAGGCGTGTTCCACTTGCGCTCACCATCAGCCTTTGGTTGACCGTATGTGCGTTGGGTCTTGCTACGCTGGTGATCAGGTTTTATCCCGGCACCATTGGCTCGGAAGAGAAGGGGCGTTACGGAGAGAGTGATTTCACGCTGGACATGTATGGTTGGAGACAACTTGAGCAGGAGTTCAAGCCCTGGTTGGACAAGCAGGAGAGAAGTGGCGTGATTGACCCCGCGATCAAAATGGTCACGTACAAGTGGTTTCCCGGGGCCCATATGGATTACTATGTTGCCAGGCCGCTAAACAAGCCATTGATTGGCGTAGGCACTTTTGTCGAGCTTCACCAGTATGTATGGACTAACCGGGTGCGGCCCTCACTGCAGAAGGGCGAAGATGCATTGTGCATTGTGCCCAGCAATTATCCGGGAATACTGGCGGAGAGTTATGCAAAGTACTTTGATTCGATGGAAGTGCTCCACACGTTCACCATTTTCAGGTCAGGGCAAGTAGCGCGGTATTTTACAGTGTACCGGCTGCGGGGATATAAAATGAATGATGATGCGCACCGGCCGGAGTTCCTGGAAATAGGAGCGCACCGATAGATACAGGGGCACGAAGAACAAAAAAGGAACGGATTCTTTGCGGGTTTACTGAAGAAAGCCCTTTTGGGCCTGTGAGAATCATCATTTGGCTATTGTAGGTATAAATCATAAGTATATATTTTATTTACAGAAATTATCCATGCATGGCCACATTCACGAGTTCACTTCCTGATGACTTGCTCCAATTGCTAACCGAAAAAGCAGCGGCGATGTCATTGCCAAAAAACAAACTGATGGAAAATGCGCTGCGGTTGTACCTGGAACACCTGGAAAGCGCAGAATATGCGCGGTCTTATAAGAGGGCTGCTGACGATAATAATGTGCTGACAATTGCTGAAGAGGGGATGAGTGATTACCTGAAGCAATTCGAGAGATGAAGCAGGGAGAGATCTGGCACGCAAACCTTGACCCGTCAAAAGGAAGTGAGCCGGTCGTCATTCTAAGCGGGAACCTGCTGAATCAGCACCTGCCCATCGTCATTGCGCCGCCGCTGACAACCAAAATCAAGAAGTATAAGGGGAATCCTATTTTAGGACCAACAAAAGTGAACGGACTGAAACATGAATCTGAGCTGTTGGTCTTTCACCTTCGATCGATCCCGAAGGAGAGGCTTACCAGGAAGTGTGGAAATATAGAGCCATCTGATCTTGCCCTGGCAGTAAAGACCCTGAATGATATTTTAAAGTATTGAGCTATACATGGTCCAGTATTTCGCGAATGTTGGAGAGTTGTTTAAAATTGAAATGCTCAACCATGGTTTCAATCACCTCGTGTCCCCAGGTGATGTGGTAGGGTATGTGGCGCCCGTGGCCTCCAATGTTGAGAACGGGTAGAATGTCTGACTTCATGGAATTTCCAATCATCATGAACTCACCGGGGTAGATATCCAGGTGGTGAATGAGTTTCTGATAGTCGGATTCGCGTTTCTCGGACATGATTTCAATGTGATGGAAGTAATGTTCCAGCCCAGACTTTCTCAGTTTTCTCTCCTGGTCCAGCAAGTCGCCCTTGGTTGCCACCACCAGCCGGTAACGCCCTTTCAGTTCGGTCAGCACTTCATCCACACCGTCCAGTTTTTGAATGGGCTTCTCCAGCATGTCGTGCCCAAAGGCAAGGATATTCTCTATGACGACAGCGCTGACGGACTTGTCGGTTATACGAATGGCGGTTTCAATCATGGAAAGCATGAACGCCTTGATGCCATAGCCGTAACGTGCGATGTTTTGTATTTCGGTCTTCAGGAGTTCCTGAGATACCTGTGCAGCGGGCATGTAGTGCTCCAGCAATGCAAGGAACTTGTTTTCAGTCTCATGATAAAAGATCTCGTTGTCCCAGAGGGTGTCGTCGGCGTCGAAGGCAATTACTTTCAGGTGGTGCATGCTGATTTGGGATATAAATGCAGGAATCAAAGATCACGAAGAAAGCACAAAGGACACAATGCATGCAAAAATTCAATCTCACATACAGACACAATTCCTGCCAGACGGCTGGACGATCGCAGGATCATGTTACTCTCCTTCTGCAATGTGCCAACACACGCCGGCAAGGTCAATGAGGTTAATTTCCCTGCCGTAAGGGTACTTCGTAGGCTCTGTAAGTTTGATGTTGAATTTCCTGGTGAGCTCTTTTCCCTTCAATTCCTCCCAGAATCCGTCCAGGCTGCTCACGGTCATGCGCATCATCAGGTTCTCAGCAAAATGTTTGTCGTCGTACCGTTGGAGAATAAACCGGCAGGCGTCTTTACGAAAGCCGGCATAACCATCGGCCTCCCATTGGATTTCAAAACCCAGTTGGAGAAATAGTTCTCTGGATTTGTTAAAGTCGCTGCCGGATGGGATAAAGGGCTCTAGGGACGTGAAGCGCATGGGTCTTGCAAGTTTTTATTGCACGAAAATAGTGAATCCGGATAATCCCTGACGGGATGCGCCACGCCATCCTTCTGATGAAAGAGTCTGCCTGCAATCAGGCGCTAGCACCGGTTGAAAGTTTCTTCATTCTTGCCATGAAGAATCCGTCAAACCCCTCGCTGGGCATGATGCTGATTTGCTCTTCGAGTTCAAACTTTCCTTCCTGTTCTTTGAGGAAACGCTCCACTTGTTTTTCATTTTCAGATGGGAGGAGGCTGCACGTGGAGTACACCAGCTTGCCGCCGGACTTGAGCATGGTGCTGTAGTCCTTCAGGATGGTTTGCTGGGTGACCTTTACTTTTTCAATAAAATCGGGAGAGAGCTTCCATTTAGCGTCCGGGTTGCGACGGAGTACACCGAGGCCGGAGCAGGGAACATCCAGGAGGATGCGGTCGGCGGAGTTCTCCAGTCGCTTGATCACTTTGGAAGAGTCGATGACACGGGTTTCAATGAGGTTGCTGGCTCCTGCACGGCGCGCACGTTTCTTCAATTCATCAAGTTTCCAGCCTTCCGTGTCAAGCGCAATGATTCTGCCCTTGTCCTGCATGAGTGCCGCGAGGTGGAGAGTCTTGCCGCCGCCGCCGGCACAGGCGTCAATCACGCGCATGCCGGGCGCCGGTTGAAGGAATGGTGCGATGAGTTGTGATCCGGCATCCTGCACTTCGAAAAGTCCGTCTTTGAATTGCTGCCGCGTGAAAATATTCTGACGCTCCTCGAGGATGAGTGCATCCGGATACCGTTCGGGCGCTTCCGCAATAATCTCTTCTTTCTTCAACTGGGCTTTCAGTTCTTTCCGGGAAACTTTCAGGGTATTTACACGCAGCACCACTTTGGCCTGTTCGTTCAGGGCATGAATCTCTCTTTCCCATGCCCTTCCAAGTTCCTTCTTGCCCAATTCATCAAGCCAGTCGGGGATGGACTCCCGAAGCGCCGTGGTGGATTCAGCTTCATCAGCCTTGTCAAAGAAAGCTTTTCGGTCCATGCCCTTCAGTTCGTCCCAGCCCGGCAGGTCTATTTTATTCCACAGGCAATAAGCGCCGAACAATTTCCAGTTCAGCTCAGGATCTTCGTCGGCTGCACCGGTAGCGTATTTAAACAACCGGTGCCAACGTACGATGTCATAGGTAGTTTCAGCGATAAACCTCCTGTCGCGGGCGCCCCACTTGGGATTTTGCTTCAGTACTTTTTCTATGACCTTGTCGGCATAGCGGTTTTCAACAAAAATTTCGTGGAGTGCACCGATGACGGCCTCGGTGAGGTTGTGGTAAAGTCTCAAGGATCGATTATTTGACCGAAAGTTAGAAAGATATTCATGGATAGTTTCTAACTTCAGGGTTGTTCAATCCGATTGTTATGCAGAGAAGAAAATTTATTCAAAGCGGACTTGCAGCCCTGGCGGCAACAACTGCCGTTTCTACAGTCTTGGGTGGCCCCCGCAAAGCGGAGAAACCCGCCCAGCCAACCTTCAAACTGAACTATTCACCCCACGACGGGATGTTCAGGAACAATGGCGGTGCTGATTTTATTGACCAGATCAAGTTTGCCCACGACCAGGGCTTTCGTGGCATTGAAGACAACGATATGTTGCGGCGCCCGGTGGCGGAGCAGGAGAAAATCGGGAAAACCCTGGCGCAGCTTGGGATGACCATGGGTGTTTTTGTAGTGGAAGGCGGAGACAACTGGAAGACCTCGCTCACTACTGGTAAACAGGAATTTAAGGACACGTTTGTAAAAACCTGTAAGACTTGTGTCGAGGTAGCCAGACGCGTCAATGCGAAGTGGATGACGGTCGTGCCCGGATATTTTGACCGCAGGACACCGATCGGCCAGCAGACCGCAAACGTGGTGGATGCACTTCGCCGCGGCGCCGAAATCTTCGAGCCGGCCGGACTAATCATGGTGCTGGAACCTTTGAGCGACAACCTTGATCTGTTTTTGAGAACCTCCGATCAGAGTTATCAGATCTGCAAAGCCGTGAAGAGCCCGTCGTGCAAGATTTTATACGATATCTACCACATGCAGCGAAACGAAGGAGACCTGATCCCTAACATTGACCGCAGCTGGGATGAGATTGCCTATTTCCAGATCGGCGATAACCCCGGTCGCAACGAGCCGACCACCGGCGAGATCAATTACAAAAATATTTTCAAGCATATCTACGATAAAGGCTACCGGGGTGTGATGGGTATGGAGCATGGAAATGCGAAAGAAGGCAAGGAGGGTGAAATGGCCCTCATCAAAGCATACCGTGAGAGTGATGGTTTTTAACGAATTGATTTTATGAAATATATAGTGATCGCCGCGGCCTTGTTGTTGACTATAAAGTCGCACGCCCAGTTTGGAGACATCTTAAAAAAGGAACTAAACAAGCAGGCCAAGGCAGTCGCGAGTGAGGTAGACCCTGAAAAGATGAGGGACAAGCTGGACTCATCCGATTTCAACTACGCCATATCGGTTATTGACAATTCAGGGATGATGAATGTGAAGGACCTGAATGAGCGGGTGGTGAAGACGATGAACATGGGTTCGAGTCTCACTAAGTCAGAGTCTGAAAAGACAGCCGTGCAGAAATGCCGCGAGAAACTGGATTTTGCGGAGAAGGCGTATGAAGAGAAGGAATTTTCGCTGGCTGAGGTTTTTTTCCTCGATGCCATGCTGGCTTATGAGAATGCCGGCCTGACCGACAATATTAATTATAGCAAGATTCATGCGGACATGGGGTTGCTCTATGCGACGATGGGCCGGTACGGCACGGCAGAGAAATACACCTTGGAGGCCCTGGCCATACGTGAAAAGACTTTGGGAAAGAGCAGCAAGGCCTACGCTTCTTCCCTGAACAACATCGCGGTGCTTAATCAGGAGACGGCCCACTACAATGAGGCTGACAAATATTTCGAGGAGGCATTGGCAACCGTTGAGGCCACGCTTGGAAAGGAAAGTCAGGAGTATGCCACTGTACTGAACAACCAGGCGATTTTGTATTCAGAAATCGGTCGGATCGATCTTGCCGTGAGCAAACTCAGTACGGCGATTGGTATCCTGGACCGCCTGAAAAAGAAAAACCTCCGCGATCAGGTTGGGTTCCAGTCCAACCTGGCTTTGTTGTACCAGCAAACCGGAAAATTTCCGGAAGCGGAGGCCATTTACCTCAAACTTGAAAAATCACTGGGGAACACCAACCCATTCTATGCGGGCATCCTGAACAGCCTTGCGCTGTTGTATATTCAGATGGGCAAGACGGACAAGGTGGAGGATTACCTCAAGAAGTCGGCCGGGGTCTACAAATCCAGGTTTGGTGATCAGAACCCCAACTATGCCAAGGTGCTGAACGATTTGGGCAATTTTTACAGGATGCAAGGCCGCTTTCCGGAAGCCGAACAGAACCTTGTTCAGTCCTTAACCATACGCGGTGCGGTTCTCGATGTCAATCACCCGGATTTTGTCAAATCGCAGGAAGACCTGGGAATTCTCTACTGGAAGAAAGGCGACGTGGAAAAAGCGGCCGAACATTACCAAAGCGCGATGAGCAAGTCCATCGACTTTATTAACCGCTATTTTCCTCCCATGAGCGAGGTAGAGAAGACCAAGTACTGGGATGTTTTGCAGCCAAGGTTCCAGCGCTACTACAATTATTGTCTGGATGCCAACGCCACCATCCCGACGGCTGTTAATGACATGTACGATTACCAGGTTGCGACGAAAGGGCTGCTCCTCAATTCCACCAACAAAATCAAGAACGCCATTCTCTCCAGTGGCAACGATCAGCTGATTAAAGACTACACGGCCTGGCTGGATAAGAAGGAAACACTCGCACGGTACTATTCACTTTCCAGGGAAGAGCTTGCTAAACAGAAGATCGATCTGACCGCCCTGGAGAAGGAGGCGAATGACATGGAGCGCTCCCTGTCTGCCCGTTCAGGTGATTTTTCGAAGGGATACTCGACGGAAAAAGTCAGCTTCACCCAGGTTGCCGCAGCGTTGGCGGACAACGAGGCCATTGTGGAGTTTGTCAGGATTCGCACGTTCGACAAGGACTTCACGGCGGATTCAAAATATGCGGCATTGGTCCTTGTCAAGGGAGCCGCCGCACCCAAGCTGGTGGTGCTGGACAATGGTAACCAACTCGAGAACAAGTTTGCCAAATATTACCGCAATGTCATCCAGCAGAGAATTCCTGATCAGAATTCATACGAGCAATTCTGGTCTCGTCTTGATCCGGCGCTGGCCGGGAAAAAGGTCATTTACATTTCAGCCGACGGTGTGTACAACCAGATCAGCCTGAACACGCTGAAAAAACCGGACGGTGATTACCTTTTGAACCGCTATGACCTGGTGATGGTTGGTAACTCCAAAGATGTTGTTGCCCTGAAAGGCCGCAAGCCTGTTGTTTCGAAGAAGAAAGCATTCCTGCTTGGCTTCCCGGATTATGGCGGAGATGCCGTGGCTGCATTGCCCGGTACTAAAGTGGAAATCGAATCCATTGCAGCGATCCTGAAGGCCGGCGGTTATCAGGCCACGCCTTACCTGCAGCTCGAAGCCACGGAGGCTGCCGTGAAAGCAATGAAGGGCCCTACGCTGGTGCACATCGCCACACACGGCTACTTCCAACAGGATGTCGAGCGCGCCTCCATTGCTGTCAATGAAGTGAATGCGAAGAACAATCCTTTGCTTCGCTCTGGAATTTTGTTGGCTGGCGCATCACCCACCATCAAGGGAGAAGTGCTGCCGAACCTGGAGAGCAATGACAATGGTGTCCTGACTGCCTACGAGGCAATGAACCTATCCCTGGATGGAACAGACCTTATTATACTCAGTGCTTGCGAAACCGGGTTGGGTGAAGTGCGTGCCGGCGAAGGTGTGTACGGACTGCAGCGATCGTTCCTGGTGGCGGGCGCAAAAGCCCTGGTGATGAGTTTATGGAAAGTTGATGATGCAGCTACCCAGGCGTTGATGACGAATTTCTACAACAACCTGGCCAAAGGCGGAAGCAAACGCGTTGCGTTCAAGCAGGCCCAGGTTCAGCTCATGACGAAATACAAGGATCCGTATTATTGGGGAGCCTTTGTCATGATGGGGCAATAACTTCTCTTTAGATCAATCATTCCTATGCAGTTTAACCTTTTTCGGTTTTTAACTTTCAATTTTCGGTTTTCAGCTTTTGGCCTTTGGCTTTTCGCCTTTGGCCTTTCAGCTTCTGTGAATGCCCAGGAAATCAAGTATTCCTCATGCGAAAACTGCTGGAATGCCGACTCGCTTGGCAATCACCGGGCTGTGATGCAGGTGAAGGAGACCGGTCGAATTGCGAAAATGATTATCCCCTGGAGAAGGAGAGATCAGTCACCGCAGGACAAAAACATCGTTGTTACCGACAAGCAAGGCAGGCGGATCAGGAATGTGGCCCGCGGCGCCATTAACAGGGAACAGGGGGAAATCTTCTTTGAACCCGTTTCCGGTGCCGGAGACTACTATTGCTATTATCTGCCTTACCAGTCGAAGGGCCGCTCTAATTACCCGGTGATTGTGTACCCTCCATTTACCGAAACCGCAGATGCGGAGTGGAAAAAACTGATGGGCTCATCCAGGATTGCCCTCGGAAGGGTTACGGAATTTCAGTCCATCGACGAACTCAACAGCTTTTACCCAATGGAGCTGATTGCAACGCGTGAGGAAGTGCGGGATTTGCTGCAGGCCGGTGCGGGCAGGCCGTTTCTTGTATTCCCGGAAGACCGGCTTCATCCGATCGTGATGAAAGAAGATCTGCCTTACCGCTGGATCAAATCGGGTCCTGCGGACCAGTTTTCAGCCACCGCTTCCAGGGGGGAGAACTTTGCGTTTCAATTGGGAATCTATGCAGGCAATCAAAAGCTGGAAGATGTCAAAATCCAGTTCTCTGATCTAAAAAGCGGCGTAAAAGTGATTTCCTCAAAGAATCTCTCATGCCTGAATACGGAAGGCATCAACTGGGATGGGAAGCCGTTTACCAAAAGGATAACCATTGATCCCAATCACGTGCAGGCATTGTGGTGTCTGGTCAATGTGCCGACCGATGCCCAGCCCGGTGCGTATGAGGCCGGCATTACCCTCAGCGTGAAGGGAGTGCAGCCCAAGACCTTCAATTTGAAACTATCCATCGATGATCAGCTGATGACTGATGGCGGAGTAGCAGAGCCCTGGAAGCAAACCCGCCTCACGTGGCTCAATTCAACCATGGCAATGAATGATGAGGTGATCGCACCCTACACGCCACTTACGCTGCAGGGACAAACGGTCTCTCTGCTGGGAAGAAAATTTGAAATTGGATCGAATGGCCTCCCGGCCGCCATCCAAAGTTTCTTCACAACGGAAATGACATCCATCGGCCAAACCCCGAAGCCGGTGATCACCGGACCATTTCAATTCCTGGCGGAAGTGGGCAAGTCTCCGGTAACATGGAAATCAGAAGGGGTGAAGTTTATTGAAACAAAGGCGGGCGTTGTAAAGTGGGAAGCCACATCAACATCAGCATACTGCAACATGGAAGTGCAAGGTCAGGTTGAATTCGACGGCTTTGTTTCATATACGGTCAAACTCATGGCAAATCAGGATATAAGCCTTGACGATGCACGCATGATCATGCCCATGAGCAAGGCTTCAGCCGTATACATGCTGGGACTGGGTCAGACGGGCGGATACAGAGCTCCGGCACTTTCGTGGAAATGGGATGTGGCGGCAAAGAACCAAGATGGCGCGTGGATCGGGGATGTCAATGCAGGGTTGCAATTCTCTCTACGTGATGAAAATTATTCCCGTCCGCTCAACACCAATTTCTATCTACAAAAGCCCCTGGTGCTGCCCGCCTCCTGGGGAAATGAGGGAAGGGGAGGTATCGAGATCACTGAAAGAGATGATGTTGCCCTGGTCACAGCCTACAGCGGACCACGAGCCATGAAGAAAGATGAAGTAAAGTATTTCAACTTTACCTTGCTGATCACACCCTTCCATGTGCTTAATACCGACTTCCAGTGGAAGACCCGGTTCTACCACCGGTATAGCCCGGTCGACAGCGTGATCAAGCGCGGCTCCACCGTGGCCAACATACACCATGCCAATGCCATCAATCCCTACATTAATTATCCCTTTATCCGTACAAAGGAGATGAAGGCCTACATTGATGAGGCGCAAAGCAAGGGGATCAAGGTGAAAATCTACAATACCATCCGTGAGCTGTCTAACCGAGCCTATGAAACCCACCCGATGCGAAGTCTGGGCACAGAGATTTACTCGCCTGGTGCCGGTGGCGGATTCTCTTGGCTGCAGGAACACATTGGCGACAACTACATCGCGGCCTGGTTCGTGCCCGACCTGAAGGATGCGGCCATCATCAACAGTGGCATGAGCCGGTGGCATAACTATTATGTGGAAGGCATGAACTGGCTCGTGAAGAACATTGGCATCGACGGCATTTACCTCGATGATGTGGCTTTCGACCGGACCACCATGAAGCGCATCCGCCGGGTGCTGCAGAGCGAGCGCGGACCGGGGATCATTGACCTGCATTCCGCGAACCAGTATAACAAGAGAGACGGATTCAACAATAGCGCAAACCTCTACCTCGATCACTTTCCTTACCTCGACCGGCTGTGGTTTGGTGAGTATTTTGATTACGACAAGTCACCCGACTTCTGGTTGACAGAGGTTTCGGGCATTCCCTTTGGACTGATGGGGGAGATGCTGGAGAAAGGGGGTAACAAGTGGCGGGGGATGCTTTACGGCATGACGAACCGTATGCCTTATGACGGCAATGATCCTTCGCATCTCTGGAAGGCCTGGGATACTTTTGGCATGCAGCAGAGTGAAATGATTGGTTATTGGGTACCGTCCAACCCGGTGAAATCGGATAATCCCGATGTGAAGGTGACCATTTATAAAAAGCCCGGAGCAGTCATGATGGCGGTGGCCAGCTGGGCGAAGGAGGATGTTCCTGTCAGACTCAACATCAACTGGAAGGCACTTGGAATGCCGCCTGCTGTTTCCATGGAGGCGCCGGCCATACAGGATTTCCAGCCGGGGCAGACCCTGAAGACCGGTGAAAGCATCTTGGTTCCGAAGGGCAAAGGCATGCTGCTGTGGATTAGAACAAAGTAAGCCGGCAGGTATTTACCAGCAGCGGTTTTGGTACCACTGGTGGTATTTGCGCAAGAATGGATTGCAGAACAAATCATATGGACTAAGTTTGCAACTTACACTGCACCAGACTTCCATGATCAATTCCCAGTCCACGCCCCTCCTCATCAGAAAACTTGTCCGTGAAGTGCTGGTGGGGCTTTCAAAGATGGGCGTCAGGACGGCCTCCCTGGATTATCATGGACTAAAAATAAAAATCCCGCTGATTCACGGCATGGGCCGGTTTCACTTTGTGCCGGATTTCACTGCCTGGCAGAAGAACAACCTGCAGGTGATTTCGAAACTCTACCCGGCAAAGACCGTGATTGACATTGGAGCAAACGTGGGTCAGTTTATGCTAAACCTGAAGTCGGTAAATAAGAGCTTGAAATATGTAGGCTTTGAACCCAATCCCCCCTGTATCTTTTACCTCTACGAACTGATCCGGCTTAACCGTTTTCCGGATACGCACGTTTTTCCCGTGGCCGTTTCGCAAACGGACGGTATTTCTTACCTGCACTCCAACGCCTGGGACAGCGGCACCAGCACCATGATTGAGGGCTTCAGTCCTTCGAAGGCTGAATACTCCACTTCCATTTACGCTGTTGCCGGCGATAAATTCCTTTCCAGCCTCACCGATGACATTTCCTTCATCAAAATTGATGTGGAGGGATTTGAGTACGAGGTACTCAAAGGAATCAAGCAGACACTGAAAGCCAAAAGGCCGATTGTCTTTTGCGAAGTGCTCACAAGCCAGAAGAACAAGCAGCAGATAAAGGACAATGTCAAAGACATCTATGACCTGGCAACCGAACTTAACATGTATATTTATAAGCCTTCAATAGAATTCAAGCCCATTCATGTTGAATCCATCGCTGATTTCAACTGCGCTTTTTCGCAGGATTATGTTTTTGTGCCGCAGGAGAAGGTTGGGGAATATCTCTCAAATTTTACCGCTGAGGCGGAGAGGCGCCAAGGAAAGTAATCAAAACGAGGTGCGTTTCCGGCGAAAACTCGCCTGAGTGCAAAGTAAACCCGATTGTTTGTTATTGAATTTCTCTGCGCCCCTGCGTCTCTGCAGTTAATAGTCCCCCACCTTCAAAAGTCAGTTGCCGGTCTCCTGTTTTTTGTGAAATTGCATTTCTATTGAAACGCATCACGTAAGAACCATGAAGAACATCATCCTGCTTTGCCTGATCCCTGTATTGGTTGGCTACAGCATCTCGGCACAGAACCCATCCGCCATCAAAGAATACAAGAAGCCCTTTAAGACCTATGGCTTTTCCGACCCTGATCCTATCGCGCGAATGGGATCAGTTTATCCATATTATCGTTTTGACGGTTACACAGACAAGCCGGTAAACAAGGAATGGAAAGTTGTCGAACTGGAAAATGATTTCATCAGGGTCATGGTACTGCCGGAGATCGGCGGCAAGATCTGGGGTGCGTGGGACAAGGCCACCGGCAAGCCGTTCATCTATTACAACCAGGTGGTGAAATTCCGGGACATCGCGATGCGGGGCCCGTGGACCAGCGGTGGAATCGAGGCGAACTATGGTATCATCGGGCATACGCCGAACACGGCTACCCCGGTGGATTATATTGTTGAAAAGAAGGACGATGGCAGCGTGAGTTGCTACATTGGCACGCTTGACCTGCTCACGCAGACCTACTGGACCATGGAGATTAACCTTCCTAAAGACAAGGCCTACTTCACGACGCGGTCATTCTGGTACAATTCCACCGCACTTGAGCAACCATACTATACCTGGATGAACACCGGCATCAAGGTGACCGGGAACCTGGAATTTGTATACCCGGGCAACCGCTTCCTTGGGCATGGCGGTGAGTTGGGAGACTGGAAGGTCAACTCCGCCAATGGCAAGGATATTTCATTCTATGACAACAACAACTTCGGGGGCTACAAGTCCTACCATGTTTTTGGCAAGTACACCGATTTCTTTGGCGCCTTCTACCACAAGGAAAATTTCGGCATGGGCCGCTATGCCGCACACGATGAAAAAGCCGGAAAGAAGATCTGGATTTGGGGACTTTCCCAGCAGGGCATGATCTGGGACAAGTTGCTGACCGATACGGATGGTCAATACGCGGAGATACAATCAGGCAGGCTCTTTAACCAGACCGGCGACCAAAGCACCTTCACGCCTTTCAAGCACCGCGGGTTTGCACCGTCTTCATCAGATTCATGGACTGAGTACTGGTTTCCCGTGAAGGACACCAAAGGGTTTGTTCAGGCCAACCCGTATGGGGCGCTCAATGTTCGGATGGCAAACGGAATGTTGAAGGTGGACTTCATGCCACTGCAGGATCTGAAAGCAGAGATGAAGGTAATGGAGGGTGACCTCCTGGTCTATTCGAAATCCGTCATCCTGAAAACACTCAAAGTATCCTCTGATTCGGTGAAGTTCAACGGGAATGCCAATAACCTGACCGTTACCCTCGGTGAAAACTTAATGCGTTATAGCACCAACCCCAAGGACGGCGACTTGGATCGTCCGGTGGAAACACCTGCGGATTTTAACTGGAAGTCTGTCTATGGACTGTATGTGCAGGGAAAGGAGAATATCCGGGAGCGGAACTATACCCAGGCGGAAGAAAACCTTAAGAACTGCCTTACCCTGGACCCCAATTACCTTCCGGCGCTCGCCGATTTGTCCATGCTGATGTACCGGAACATGGAGTATCAAAAATCCCTGGAGTATGCGCGCAAGGCGCTTTCCATTGATACCTATGATCCCCAGTCTAATTTCTATTATGGACTGGCGCACCTGCAGTTGGGAAACATCATCGATGCAAAAGATGGATTTGACATTGCGGCACAGTCGGGCGAATACAGGAGTGCAGCGTATGTGGAATTGAGCAAAGTGTACCTCAGGGAAAATAATTACACCAGGGCACTGACGTATGCAAGCAAGAGTATTGAGAGCAATGCAACCAACGTACAGGCTTACCAGGTGATGGCCCTTTCTTACCGGTTAAACGCGGAAAAAGACAAAGCGGTGGATGCTATCGGGAGACTGGCTAAGATAAACCCCCTGAACCATTTCACCAGGTTTGAGGAATATCGGCTGTTGAATACGGAAGCAGCCAAGTACAAGTTCACCACATTGATCAGGAATGAAATGCCCCATGAAAGTTACCTGCAACTGGCTGATTGGTACCTGTCTGTCGGTCTGGAGAAGGAGAGCCTGGAAGTGCTCAGGCTTGCGCCGGCAAATCCTGAGGTGCTTTACTGGATGGCTTACCTGAAACGAAACGAAAAAGGCGGTGAGTCGAAGGAGACTATTGACAGGGCCAACGCCATGACACCCGAATTGGTTTTCCCGTTTCGTTCCTCGTCGGCTAAAGTACTCCAATGGTGCATCAACCAGACCGCGCGGTGGGAGCCGAAGTATTATCTGGGCCTGATTTACTGGAGCAAAAACAACCTGTCCCGGACGAAGGAATTGTTTGCGCAGTGTGAGAATGCGGACTTCTCTCCCTTTTACGCAGCGCTGGCGTCGATCAGTGATGATGACAATAAGTTGAAATACCTAAATAAGGCTGCTCAGATCAATCCAAACCAGTGGAGGTATGGCAGACTAATCTTCAACTATTACGTTGAAAAAATGAACTATACCGAGGCACTCGCTACCGCGAAGAAGTACCATGCTTGGTTTCCGCAGGACTTCCGCATCACCATGCTGCTGGCAAAGGCCCATTTGCTCAACAGGCAATACAAGGCATGCACCGATCTGCTTGCAGTCACGACCATCCTTCCATACGAGGGCGCAACGGACGGGCGACAAATGTTAAATGAAGCCTGGCTGATGCAGGCAGTGCAGCAGATCCAGGTCAAGAACTTCAAAGGTGCGCTCACTTCAATTAATCAGGCGCAGCAATGGCCGGAGAACCTGGGTGCAGGCAGACCGTATGAAGCGGATATTGACACACGTGTGGAAAAGTACATGGAAGGACTTTGCTATGAGAAACTCAAAGACCAGCCTGCGTCATTAAAAAAATGGAATGAAGTGCTTGGGTTTAGAGAGAGCGGGCCTGGGATCAATACCCTGGTCACGGCACTCTCGCTGAACAAACTGAACCGTGCCGCTGATGGGGAGAAGATTTTGTCAGAATGGCTTCAGAAGGACCCCTCCAGCTCCACAGCCCGGTGGTGTATGGATGCCTATCGTGGCAAGTTGGGTGATGCGGACGGGGGCAGCATTCTGAAAGCGCTGCTGACGATCAAATAATGGCTACTTCTTTTTTGGGAAAACGTAGGGCGGCAGCATCTCACGGTTGAGGTCTTCATACTCCGTCTTTAGTTTCTGAAAGGTGTCGGCATGCGCTTCTTTTTGATCGGACGTTTCTCCTAAGTCCTCTCGCAGGTTGTACAATCCTTCCCCTTCAGGATTTGTGATGTATTTCCACTCGCCATCTCGGTAGGCGCCCCAGGGTTCGCGGTTGGTTACCCTCCAGTAGAGTTTGCGGCCGACTGTTTTGTCCTCATCTGAAAGCATGGGCAGAAGACTCATGCCGTCGAATGCCAGTTTCTCATCCAGTTTGATTTGTGCGGCGTCCAGTATGGTGGCTGTCCAATCCATAGTTACTGCCACCTGGTTGGTTGTGGCACCAGCCTTGATCCTACCTGGCCAGCGGACAAAAGCCGGCACACGAATGCCTCCTTCCCACAATTGAAACTTTTTACCCTTGAAGGGGCCCATACCGGAATACCGTTCCCCGCCGTTATCGCTGGTGAAAATGATCAAGGTATTTTCCTTCGTCCCGGAATCTTCAATAGCAGAGAGCACACGGCCGATATTTTGGTCCAGGTTCTTCATCATGGAAGCATAAGTTTCTGCACTGCCCCCGGAGGACATTTTCACAGAATCTGGGTAGGCTGGATCGCCGGGAGCCTGCCATGGCCAGTGCGGTGCGTTGAACTGGAGGCTGACAAAAAATGGTCCTTTGGTTTGTTGAATGTATTGGATTGCCCGGTCAGTGATCAGGTCGGTAAGGTACCCCTCAGCATCAACAGGATTATCATTTTCGTAGAGCGCATGCTTTCCTTCATACCGATGACTAATGTAATCCGCCCCTCCCGGTGTGATGCCAAAGAACGTATCGAATCCATGCGCCGCCGGAAAGAACTCGGGATTGAAGCCCAGGTGCCATTTGCCGAACAAGGCTGTGGCATAGCCGGATTTCTTAAGGAGGGAAGAAACGGTTGGTAATTTTGGCGACAAACCCATGTCTATATCCGTGGAGTCCATCAACAGCGGTTCGCGCAGCCCGATCGGGTTTCGGGCCGGATATCGTCCGGTCATGAATGCGACACGCGAGGGTGTGCAGACGGGTGCGGCGGCATATGCCTGGGTGAACATCATGCCTTCTTTGGCGAACGCGTCGAGCGCAGGCGTCTGGTATTCCTTCCGTCCGTAACAGCTTAGATCGCCATATCCCATGTCATCCACCATAATGTAAACGATGTTGGGCCGGTTGTCCTGCCGCTGCGTACAGGATGCAAGCGCCACCAGACAGAAAAGTAAAGTCAAATGCCTTATCATGCTGCGAGATTTTCAGTTTGGCCGTTCTTCTTCATGAAGACGGATGTCAACTTAAGGATGAGCATCGCGCACACCCAGCCCATGAGTATGGCGTGTTCTGTAAAAGTTCCGCCCGCATGTTGGAAGCTTCCGTTCAGCCGTGCAACATACGTCATGAAGAAAATGAACCAGACATAGAAAAGGTAGATCATGGAGATCATCATGAATCGTTTTTTACCCAGGCTTCCGGTCTCGGCCCTTTGCTGAAACCACGGCATGAGGAAGATCATGGAATAGGCCATGAAGCCGCCGGCTACGCGGTAGGGTACCAGCACAATTCCCGCCAGGTAAACATAACTGAGCAGTTCAACGAGGTGTATGCCGTGCGCCAGGGCGAAAGCCAGAAATGGCTTTGGGGATAAAATGCCATGAAGCGTGTTTTGTTTTCCGGGATAGAGAAGGAAGATAAAACTGAAAATCAGCAGGGAGAGCCTTCCGGAGAACCGGGTGGTAGCTTGAAGTCCTTCGATGGTCCAGCCGTAGATGGAAAGTCCCAGGGCCGCGACAAGGGCTTCGGCAACAACGACTAGGAGAAGGATTGCACTGGATTTCACCAATACAATATAGTAATTCTGGTTATCGAACCTGGCATTTTGGACTGTGGAAGTTCGCCTTACAGCAGCCTCCGGCATCGAGTAACTAATACTGAAGCCTGTGCGTCAATAAAGGCTTTTGCGTTGGTATGGAGGTATTTCTTCTAGGAAAACACCCGCAGGTTGGTACCCGTGAGCGTGGTACTGTACTTCCGCAGCGGCGAACTCGCAGGCCCGTTGAGTACTGTGCCATTCTTGTCGAACTTGCTGGAGTGCCTTGGGCAGATAAAGTTTTGCTGGGAAGGTTGATAGGTTACGACCGCTCCTTCATGGGTGCATGATTGCGACAGCGCGCTGAATTCAGAAACAGAAAGCCTCGCGATGATTAGGCCACTTTTTGACAATGATCCTCCAACTGAGTTTAATGATGCATTTTCAGGAAGGGTGAGGTCGAGGGTAAAGTCAACATTGGTTGGTGCAGGGTCTGTGCCGTTGGAAGAACACGACTCCAGGCAGGCAGCACAGGCCAACACAGTGCCGGACCCCAGTACTTTCAAAAACGAAGAACGATCCATGTCAGGTCAGTTTACTTCACTTAATGATATTAGCCAAAGACTCCGTTAGAACGGCGATCTCTTGTTCAGTATTGTAATAATGGGGAGAAATTCTCAAAGCCCAGCTCACCCCTTTTGCGTCAAAATCAATGATGGCGGAACCTCGGGAGGTGATGGAGGTATTGATATTCCTGCTTCTTAAACCGTGAAGGACGGCACTTGACTCCTTTCCGGGAATCCGCACGGTGATGATGCTGCTCAGTTCCTTTCCCTTGTCGAGCACTTCCAATGGCAAGTCGCTCAATTGCTTTCGGATGATTTGACAAAGCTTTTGATTTCGATTCTGGATTTCATCCAGGCCAATGCGCAAAGCATAGTCAACAGCTACCTGGCTTCCCGTGACCAATGCGTACGGTAGTTCCCAGTCTTCAAACCGTTTGGCATCCTGTCGCAGGATATAGGAATCCTTTTCAGTCCAATCTGCGCCGCGCATGTCGATGAACAGGGGCTCGAGTTGGTCCTGCAACACCCGGTCCGATACAAACAGGAAGCCGGCTCCCCGCGGCCCTCGCAGGAATTTGCGGAAAGTTCCAGAGAAAAAATCACATCCGATGGCCTTGACATCGACGGGCATTTGCCCTGCGCTCTGGCACCCGTCAACCAAATACAAAATGTCCCGGTCGCGGCAAAGAGCGCCAACTGCTGACACGGGCTGCACAAGGCCAGTGTTGGTGGGTACATGCGTGAGGGATACCAGTTTCGGGTGATGGAGATCCATGAGGCGTTTCATGTCAGCCACATCCACGCCGCCTTCAGGCAAACTTCCGGCCCTCAGGAGTTTTATGCCCAGCCTTTTTTGAATGGAGAGAAATGCCAGTTGATTGGAGATGTAGTCTTCATTGGCGATGAGGATGCTGTCTCCCTGGTTGAAGGGAATACACGACAGCGCCCGGGCAAATGAGTTGGTCGCACTGGAGGTAAAGGCCAGGTTTTCAGGCTGCGCATTCAGCAGCCGGGCCATGCTGCTGTAGTAAAGTTCCATTTGGGATGCCCTCAGGTCCGCCGCCTCATAGCCGCCGGTCATCGATTCCAGTGTGATATACTCCGTCATGGCCCCCACCACCGGCATGGGCATGAGCGAGGCGCCAGCATTGTTGAAGTGAATTTTGGTCTTGCAACCGGGTGTTTCTGACCTTACCAAATCAAGGTTGATCATGCTCATTAATCTCATTGTTGGCGGAAGATAGCATTTTCACCCTCAACCCGCTGCCGTCACATTTTACTTTTGTTAGAGTTGAAAATGCTTTAAACTAGCGGACTGATAGGATGGCAGACGCCCACAGACACATAAAGCACGGATTGGCAGTTATCCTCTTGGTCCTTTCCTACCTGGCAGGGACGATGGGACTGTTTACGTCCTATTACACCAACTACCACCGTCAGGCCTTTCAATCTCAAATACGCCAGGCCCCGGTCGCACATCTTGATAAGCTCTCTTTCAGCGAACAGGATTTTGCATCCATTGTTTGGTTTGACGACCATACGGAATTTGAATGGAAGGGGCGCATGTACGATGTATCTGAAATAAAAAAAGACAAGAACGGATACACCATCCTTTGCAAGAATGATACGATGGAAGAAATGCTGCTGTCGATGATTGATTTAACGAAGAGCGGCCGCCAGGATGGAGCCAAAAAGGGAAATCCTCAGCCCCAGTTCTTCAGCATTGGAATGGATGTTCAGAACACCCCCGTTTCCAAACACTCAAGCCTCCGGCGAGTGACCTGGGTTTCATTTTATCTTTCGGTTTCACCGCAGATTTCTTCCCCGCCACCCCGGGGTTGATCTTTCTATTTTTTTCAAAACAGAACTAAGTGTGTCACAGGAGGAATATCTCCTGGCAACTCCTGTTTTGAACCATCATAGGCAGGCTTCGCGCCTCCGTTTCTAAATGTCTATTAACAATGAAATGCGATGAAAATATATATATATACTATCATATTAAGTGCAATCAGTATGGCGGGATGGTCCCAAGCCAACATCCTGAAAGGCAGGGTGACTGACAAAAATGGCGACACCCCATTGCAGGGCGCATCGGTCAGGGTGGGTGCAGAAAGGGGAGCCATCACAGACAAGAACGGTGAGTTTTCGGTTGAATGTACCGGGCCTATGCAGGTGATTATCTCATTCGTTGGTTATGAGACAGCAACGCAATCCGTGAGCGACTGTTCAGCGGGATTATCAGTTGCGCTGGTTCCTGCCAACCCCATGCTGAGCGAAGTGGAGATCACGGCAACTTCGGCCATCAGCCGGTCCATGTTGTCGCAGCCGATTTCCATAACAAAGCTCGGCGCAGTTGAAATTGGACGGTCAACCGGCTTATTCATGGATGATGCCATTAATGCCAACATCCCCGGTGTGTTCATGCAGCGCAGAACGGTCGGTGGCGGTCAGAACTTCAACATCCGCGGATACGGCGGTGGCGGTCCGGGGCCTCGTGGTATTAACAGTAATTTTGACCAGCAAGGCATCAAGGCTTACCTCAACGGCATTCCAATCACGGATGCGGAAGGCGTCACCCTGATGGACGACATTGACTTTGGCTCCATCGGCAATGTTGAAATAACCAAAGGGCCTTCCGGAACACTTTATGGACTCGCCATCGCCGGGGTTATCAATATGCAAACCATCAAACCTGCGGCCGGCAAGGTGTCCGTGGGACAGGATGTGCTGTTTGGCAGTTATGGCCTCAATCGCTTCACCACCCATCTCCAGGTGAGTACCGAACGGAGTTCTCTCATCATCAACTATGGCAAGCAAAACTTTGACGGGTACATGCAGCACACGAAATCCTACAAGGACTTTGTCAATGTGATGGGCGATTTCAAACTCAGCGACAAGCAGAGCCTGACTACCTATTTTGGATACAGCAACAGCTATGACCAGCGGAATGGTGAATTGACAGAGGCCCAGTACATCACGGACGATTTCAGTGGCAATCCCGCGTATATCAAGAATGATGCGCACAGCAACGTGATCAGCTTTCGGGCTGGCATCGGGCACACCTATCAATTTTCGGAGAAGTTTGCCAATACCACTTCCGTGTTTGGCACCGGTATGAGCAACAACGCCGCTTCCGCCGGCGGATGGACAGATAAGGCTCCAGTCAATTACGGGTTCCGCTCTGTATTCGATACAAGGTTCAGCCTCAAGAACCATATCGTGCTTTCGGGTGTGACCGGCATAGAGGCGCAAAAACAATATGCTCAAATTATCGGATACCCGCTGATCACAAACAATGCTGACCCGAATGGTTACAATATCATCGGAGCCATTCGAAGCAACCAGACTACCATTTCAGGTACCTACTCCCTGTTTACGCAATGGACGGTGGCCTTGCCCAGGGATCTTTCAGTAACCCTGGGTATTGGCACAAGTTCCATGGATATTCAACTCATTGACAAATTTTACGTAGCTGCCAATAACACGCCAACCAACACGGTGCCGACGACCTATTCGATGTCCTATAAGAACATGGTGTCGCCCCGTATTGCTGTGAATAAAATCGTCAACAACCACCTGTCGGTTTACGCCTCCTACGGCCAGGGCTACAAAGCACCCGTGGCATCCAGCATTTATACCCCGTTGGCCGGAACTGTGAATACATCCCTGAGGCCAGAAAAAGGCACTCAGTTTGAGATTGGTACCAAGGGTAGCTTGCTGAAGGACCGCTTGATTTATGAGGTTGCTTACTTCAATGCGGTCTTCTCCGATAAGATGACCCTGGTAGGCGTTCCGAATGCTGCAGGCACGGCAACCCTGTACAGCTATGTTGTAAACAGCGGAAAATTTGAGAACCAGGGCCTGGAAGTACTGGTGAAGTACACCGCGTACCAGTCGGACAACGGATTCCTGAGGATGGTAAGGCCTTTCGCCAACGTGACTTATTCTGACTTTAAGTACAATGGCGTCTCCTTCCAAAACAACATCTCGACACCTCCTGCTGACTATACCGGTAACCAGGTGGCCGGAGTTCCCAAATACACAGCCAATGGCGGATTAGATTTCACCACGGGCACCGGGACTTATGGAAACATCACCTACCTCTGGCGCGACAGCATGCCCTATACACCGGACGGGCTCACCAAAGCACTTGGATTTGGTCTGCTGAATGCCAAAGCGGGATACCGGAAGACGATCGGACATTTTGATGTGGATGCCTATGTGGGGATCAACAACATCACTGGAATCCGCTACTATCAGATGGTATTCGTCAACCAGTTGCCGGACGCATACCTGGCCGGACCCAGGGAGACAAATTACTTTGGCGGATTAAATGTGAAGTATACTTTCTAATGATGGAGAGGCGTCAGGCACCTTCCGGGTGTCGGACGCCTTTCTTCAAAAACAAATCAAACATGAAAAAATACCTGAGCCTTGGCTTGATCGTCCTCATATCCTGCGGCCGCTTCAACAATAAAGAGCAAGTCCATCAGGGCGAAGAGCGCATCGTCTGCCTTTCCAAACAGTATAACGAAATTATTTTTGCGCTCGGCGCGCAGAAAAGCCTGGTAGGCGTGGACTTGTCAAGCACTTACCCGCCGGAGATCAAGAGCGTGACCACGGTTGGCTATCACCGTGCCCTCAGCACAGAAGGCATTCTCTCCACCAGGCCGACCCTGATCATCCACGACAACAACGTTGGGCCGGAACAGGTTATGACGCAGCTGAATGACTTGAAAATACCGATGAAAGTATTCGCTGCAAAAGGCGAAGACACGGAAGGAGCCAAGGCCCTTGTCACTGAAATAGGACAATATTTTCACCGCGAAGAACAAGCCGATTCCCTGAATCAAAAACTGGATGCTGACATGCAGAAGGCCCTGGAAGCTGGTCGTGCTTACAAGACAAAGCCAAAGGTAGTGGTCATCCACTTTGGCAGGGCAAACAACGTATACCTGACGTTGATGAAGAACACCATAGGTGGCAAGATGATTGAATGGGCGGGGGGTGAGATCCCCCTTGAGGGCGAGCGTGGCATGCAACCGCTTTCCGCGGAGATCATTGCCCAGGCAGATCCGGATGTCATTTTGCTTACTGACTTTGGTTATGACAAACTGGGCACGCTGGACCAGATCAAAACACTGCCGGGGGTAGCTGGAACCAAAGCCTCGAACAGCAACAGGATTTACCGTGTCGAAGAACATGACATGGTGTACATTGGTCCCCGGACAGGGCAGAATGTGCTCTTGCTCCAGCAGCTGATTCACCAGGATGACAAAATACAATAGCCGTTACCGGGGCATCCTTCCTGTTTTACTGATCGCCCTGATCATCACGACTTTATTTTCTATCAAGTTCGGGGCGATCATTATTTCTTTCGCGGACATCTCATCGGCTTTTCAAAAGCTCTGGACCAGCCCCGAAGAGTTGAACCTCACCGAGCGAATCTTTCTCGACATCCGGCTTCCGCGGGCGATTGCTTGTGTGTTGGTGGGTGCGAGCCTCGCCATGTCGGGCGTGCTCATGCAGGGCCTTTTCCGGAATCCGATTGTGGAACCCGGCCTGATAGGCACTTCCAGCGGCGCGGCGCTGGGCGCATCCCTGTACTTCGTACTGGGTGCAACCTTCAGTTTCCATACCGGCACCTGGACACTGCCAATTGCGGCATGCCTGGGCGGCGCACTGTCCACTTTCCTTGTGTTTTTCATTTCCAGGAACAAGTCAGGCGGCAGGAGTTCTGTGGTATCCCTTTTGCTCACGGGCATTGCCGTCAATGCCCTCTTCCTGAGCGGTGTTGGCTTTTTGTCCTACATCGCACGTGATCCGCAGGCGCGATCCATTACATTTTGGAACCTGGGCACCCTGTCCGGCGCCAACTGGACTGCAGTGATCCTGATCGGCCTTTCATCCGTGGGTTGTCTGCTATGGGGTTTGCGCTACACCAAGCACCTCAATGCGCTGATGATGGGAGAGGAGGAGGCCGTATTCCTGGGTGTCTCCATGCGAAAATTGCAGTTCACCATCATCGCCATCAATGTTGTGCTCGTGGCAGTAGCAACGGCCTTCACGGGGGTAATCAGTTTTGTGGGTCTGATTGTTCCACATTTCCTGCGCCTGATGAAAGGTTCCGACAACCGTTTCCTTTTACTGGGCAGCGCATTGTTGGGCGGTATTATGTTAAGCCTCGCTGATCTCGCGGCCCGGCTGCTGCTCGCGCCGGCGGAACTTCCTATTGGAATCGTTACGTCCATGGTAGGTGTGCCAGTGTTTATTTACCTGCTTCGCAAAAACCATTACTATTTTTGATGTCATGATCAGGGCAGAGCATATAACGGTAAGTGTGGGAAGCAAGCTGCTGCTGAATAATGTGTCCGCGGTCTTTGAGGCAGGAAAGATGAACCTGATCATCGGTCCCAACGGCGCAGGCAAATCAACGTTGATCAAGGCTCTGTGCCGACAAGTGAAGCTAGCAGCGGGAAGAATCTTTTATGAATATGAAGATCTCCATCATCTCGGCGATGAGCACCTGTCAATGATACGATCAGTCCTTTCTCAGAACATCGACCTGGCTTTTCCGCTGACCGTTTGGGAAGTAGTGATGCTTGGACGGTATCCCCATTTTATCAGCAAACCCGGCCCCAAGGATGAACAGGCAGTGGAAGAAGCCATGAAGTTCTTCGACGTATGGGAAATGTCCGGGCGAAACTACCTGACCCTGAGCGGAGGTGAGAAACAGCGCGTCCATTTCGCGCGGGTCCTGTCACAGATCTGGTTTGTATCCCCAGGCCGGCCGCGTTACCTGTTCCTCGACGAGCCACTGACGTTCCTTGATATACACTATCAGTTCGAGTTCATGCATAAGCTGATGACTTTGCTGAAAGACCCTACACTCGTAGTGATTGGCGTAGTTCACGACCTTAATCTCGCGGCCCGGTTTGCGGATACGCTGCTTTTATTGAACAAGGGAGAAGTCCTGGCAAGCGGTGCGCCTGCTGAAGTCATCACCAAAAGTAACATCCAGACGGCATTTCACCTGAACCCGGTGATTCATCAGCAACCGGGTGGCAAGTCCTTTTATGTTTTTTTCGAATAATTGTTGAAGGAGGGAATAATTCGCATAACCATTCCCTACCTGGGCTTCAGCAGCAATTTATTTCCCGAGCTGGAGCGGATCGCCTCCTCATTCATCAGCATCTTTCTGAATTTGCCGTTGACAAACATCTCTGCCTGATCGTCATAGTGATCGCTCATCACGTCTCCCGATTGGCCGGTGGGCGAGACCGTCTCGCCATTCTCCAAATCGCCGAAGTCGGTGATCTTGCGGAGCGCGGGACCGCCTGTGACTCCGAAGTAGCCAGTCGTGTCCAGCGGGAAATGAAGGTTGTTGATTACTTCATCACCGCCGGGTGCGGTAAACGGCCCTACATTGAAGAACTGATCCAGCGGCTTGACTGCGCCGAGTGGATGCTTGTGCGTGAGGGTATGAATCTTCCCCCAGGTCCAGTCAGAAGGGTTCGCCCCGCTGGTTTCATGGAGCAGCGCCAGTGTACGCCGTCCCGCTTTTTGTACGATGTCCAGCCGCGTTTCCTTTTTGTCTTTTGTGGTGATGTCATCCCACCAGGGTGATTTTTCATTGCCGACAAAAGCCTGATAGGAATTCTTCATTACGGAAGTGCCCACAAGCGACTTGTACCCGGCCGCACCCAGTTCATCCTTCATGGTGTAAAGCATGACATGTGCCAACAGGTTATAATACACCGAAGGAGTCACATCAGGCATCTGGTGGTCGCCATTCCAGCCTTCCAGCAATGGAATCAGATCTTTGAACTCCTCCTGAGAGCCTGCTTGAAGGATTTTGGCAAGGCTTTTAGCTACATCACGGTGCATGGTCGAGACAACATCCAGGTTTACCTTTTTGGTTTCTTCCAGGTTCCATTTTTTGTCTTCACTGATCAGACTTACAATTCTGCCGGAACGGGACCGGGGGAAATAATAGCCAGGATGCAACACGCCATCAACGGAATCCGGCTGGTTATTGGCAGAATAGACATATCCCCAAGGCGGATTAAGGGCATGCGGGTTTTTGGAGAAATCATAAAATCCGGTGTATTCGTCCTTGCCGGAAGAGCCGTCCAGAAAAAGTTTTGAATTGACGTGCGCTGGCCTGATGGGCAGTTTTGCCACTGCCCACCAGGCGATGTTGCCGGCAACATCGCCATACATGACGTTGAGCCCGGGTGATGAAAACAGTGAAGCTGCTTTTTCCGCGTCTGCAAAAGAGGCGGCATGATTCAGCGTATAGGCTGCCTGAAGAGATTGATTGTCGATATGGCTGAGCATCCACCAAAGTGAAACAGGAGCGGCCGCAGGAACAACATCTTCCATGATGCCATTGATGATCGGGCCGTGACGGCTGGACTTCACCGACAGGATTACATCCTTCTCGCCTTTGACCTTAATGACTTCATCGCGCACGGTGAGGGTTTCCCATTGGTCCATGTATTTGACCTGTTCGGGATTTTCCGGATTGACAGTTTCTTTGAAGAAGTCCGTGTCATCATTTTCAAACATGGTCAGTCCCCAGCCGCAGTAACGGTTGTTGCCAAGCATGGCAAACGGCACGCCGGCCAGGTGATGACCATAAAAGCTGAATCCCGGATATTCGAGGTGGGCTTCATACCAGACTGCTGGTTGTCCAAATCCAATGTGGGTATCGTTCGCCAGGATGGGAAAGCCTGATTCCGTTCTGCTTCCGTCAATGACCCAGCCATTGCTGCCGGTCCACAGGGGCACCGGTATTTTTTCAAGGGCCTCACCGAGGGAAGTGATCAAGGGGTCAGTTGCGCCTTTAACCTGACCGCTGAAACTTTTAATGCTCACGGCGTCATCGGGCGTCTGCACGGCCAGGTCTTTCAGGTAGGCCTCACCCAATTCGCTATGGACCTTTTCCAGGACCGGATCCGCACGGATTCCCTCAGCGAAGCCAAACGACATAAACCCGACAGCGAGATAAATGTCCTCCGGCGTGAATTCCGTTTTGGGTATTCCTATGATGGAGAACTCCAACGGCGTTTTGCCCGTTCGGATGAATTCGTTAATGCCTCCCTGATAGGCCAGTGCTGCGCGTTGAAAATCTGCTGTGTCTGTACTGAAGAATTTCTGTGCATGTTCTTTCGCAAACTTGTTAATTCCCAGGGTGCGGAAAAGTTTGTCTGTTTTCAGAAGGTCGGGTCCCAACACTTCCGAAAGCCTTCCGGCCGCTGCCCTGCGGAGCATCTCCATCTGGAAGAGCCTGTCCTGGGCATGGACATAACCCAAGGTGTAATAAGCATCTTCGGCATTCTGGGCATAGATGTGGGGTATGCCGTAAGTGTCATACAGTACCTCCACCGGACTGTGAAGTCCTGAGAACTTCAGCTCACCCGAATAGGTGGTCTTCGTTGCCTTGAGGTAAACGTAACCGATGACTACGGTGAAGATCAGCAATGCCACGAAAACGATTAGGATTCTTTTGAGTATTTTCATCTTTGCAAGCGTTCGTTTCAGTTCAACAACTAAAGGTAAATATGAATCACACACGGCCGATCATCCTTTGTCTGATTTTTCTTCCGTTGCTGGTGGCAGGGCAAGGCAAATATGGCATCAAGGCAACAACCCTGGCTGAGTATAAAACGAGCCTGGCCAGCCATCCTGAAAAGGAGTTGGTTGATCTGGAAAAGTTTATTCCGGGTATTGTGCTGGATATCCGCTATGCGACAGTCAACAATTTCATGAAAGAGAAGATCTACAACCTCCCCAAAGCCTATTCAAGGAGGATTGTTGCAGAAGCACTGAAGAAGGCCCAGGCGGATTTTAGCGCTCAGGGATATGGTATCAGGATTTATGACGCCTACCGGCCCTATTCCGCCACCGTCAGGTTTTATGAGCTCTATCATGACACAACCTATGTGGCCTCGCCCTATCGAGGCTCCCGTCACAACCGTGGCTGCGCCCTGGACATGACCATCTTTTATTCAAAGACCGGAAAAGAAGTCCCCATGCCGACAGCGTTTGATTCTTTCAAGAAAGAAGCCTGGCCCACCACGCCCGTCAAGGATCCAGCCATCAGGAAGAACCGCGACTTGCTCATCCGCGTGATGGAAAGGAATGGTTTCAAAGTCAACTCATCCGAGTGGTGGCACTTTGATTTTGTGGGGTATCAGAAGTATGAGGTGATGGATATTGATTTTGAAGAGCTTGAAACCGGAAAATAGAAATTTGAAACGGAAATCACATGAACCAGGAACCCCGAACTAAGAACCTTGAACTTTGAACCTTGAACCTTGAACTTTGAACCTTGAACCCTTACCCCCGACCCCGAAACCCCATGACTATCCAGGAAGCACAGTCCCAGGTCGACCAGTGGATCAAAACACATGGCGTCCGATACTTCAGTGAACTCACCAACATGGCGATCCTGACGGAAGAAGTGGGAGAGGTGGCGCGGATCATGGCGCGGCGGTACGGCGATCAGTCAGAAAAGGATTCGGACAGAGGCAAAGACCTGGGCGAGGAAATGGCCGATGTACTGTGGGTGTTGCTTTGCCTGGCCAATCAGACGGGGGTCAATCTGACCGAAGAATTTCAAAAGGGCATGGAAAAGAAAACACTGCGGGACAAGGACCGCCATCACCAGAACCCGAAACTGAAGTAGCGTTTGACTTTTGTTGGCAGCAGTAATGCGTCAACTTATCAATTCAAAATACCGTCTTTCACGGCTACGCGTGCTTGTCAATCGAATATTTAGGTGCTTTGCAATCTCTTTGTTCTTAATAGTAAATGAAGTGAGAATTATCCTCTTGTTCTTAAATGTTAACTTGCAATGTTCAACGTAACTTGTGACCGATTTTGTGCCCAGTCGCGGACTAACAAATTCAATTGATTTGATCTCTTGCAATTTGAGAATCTCTTGCCCGTCTTTTCCCTGGATTTTAAGTTCAGTATTACTTAGATAGACATCCCCGTTAGTACCCTTAATGAGAAAATCAAATAAGGTTATCATCTCCCAACCAATGAGTCCTGCGCCACCCAGCATCACAATTGTAAGTCCATAACCAGTTAGATCCATAGAGTATTTTTTGTCGTAGGTTAAGCCTTTATATATACCCAAGAAAAACACACTCAATAAAAACAAGTATGACATGAACCAAATCCCCCAATCCAAATAATTAGTTGAATACTTTTTCATGCATTATTACTGCCAATGTTTACTCCTTGACGTTCTTCACGACCTTTCCGCCAATCATCACGAACTTCACTCGCTGCAGTTCTGACAAGTCCTGGAGTGGATCACCCTTGACGGCGATCATGTCGGCCAGCTTACCGGCTTCGATGGTACCGATCTCCTTGTCTTTCATGAGCATTTCAGCATTCACCCTGGTTCCGGCCTGGATGGCTTGCATGGGGGTCATCCCGATTTTCACCAATTCCGCAAACTCGCGCGCCGAAAATTCGGGAGGGAAGCCGACATAATCGGTGCCCACGCCAATCTTCACTCCTTTTTTATGAGCGAGGCGCAGGTTTTCATAAACGCCGGCCCGTGATTGTCTGCTGAGGTCTACGGCCTTCGACAATGACTTGCTGTCGGGAATGGATTCTTCGAAGAATAAGCCGATGGTCAGGGTGGGAATCAGGTAGGTGCCATGTTCTACCATCAGGTTCATCCCTTCTTCATCCAGGTAGGAGCCGTGTTCGATGGAGCGCACACCTGCTTTCACGGATTCTTTGATTCCATTGGTGGCGTGCGCATGGGCCATGACCGGTACGTCCCGCCTCTTGGCTTCCTCTACCACTACTTTCAGTTCTTCCGGACTGAAGTGAACATTCTGTGGATTGTCTCCTACGGTCATGAAGGCGCCTGTAGCCAAAATCTTGATCCAGTCGCTGCCGTATTTTACTTCCGTCCGGACGGCCTTCCGGATTTCATCTGGTCCATCAGCGATCAGTCCGTCGGCAATGATGGGTTGTTCATAGGAGAGAAAATTGATGTCCCCGCCACCGCCGGTCACTGAAATGTAATGACCAGCACCATAGATGCGCGGCCCGACAAATGTTCCATTGTTGATGGCGTCGCGGATTTCCAAGTTGGCATAACCCACATCAGCATCTCCGGCGACGCGGAGGGTAGTCCAGCCGGCATTCAGCAAATCCTGGACGCGCTTCAATCCGATCAGCGCCTTGCCAGCAGACGATTCACGCAAGTGGCCTACCTGGTAGTCTTCGGCAGAGAGCAATGGATGTACGTGCGCATCGATCATGCCAGGGAGGACGGTGTAGTTGCCGAGGTCGATGATGGCGATGCCCTTGGGCAAGGCTCCTTTCTTTTCAATGGCCATGATCCGATCACCTTCGATGATGATGGCGGCATCGGAAATGGTCTTCCCTGTTCCGTCGATCAGGGTCTTGCAGAGGATGGCGGTCTTTTGTGCTTTGACTGAAACGCAGAAGAATACGAACAGGATCAGGAGTGCGTGGGACTTGGTGTTCATGAAATTCGATTTAACCAGCAGCAATAGTTTGTAAAGCACCTTACCTTGGATCGTCTGGGGCTTTTTCCGTTTAGCTCCGTGTTTTAGTTACGCCAACAACACTCCCCGTTCCATCCTTGGAATCACCTGGTACTGATCCGTCGTCAGGCAATATTCAATGTCCTTGTGGATGTTGAGGCGATTGAGACGCTTCACATGAGAAGAGTTGCTCAGAAACCCCACCATATCATCCTTGGCTATGTTATACAGGTGCTGCGCTGCCAGTGGCGCATCACAATCCGGCTCAATGTGGTTCTTCAGTTTCTCAACAATGGCACCAGCAAACAGCGTATCCTCCAGGTTGACTTTTCCCTTCCAGCCAGCGCAAACAACAAGAACACTGTTTTCTCCGAAAAGGAGGTATTTCACCACGGATGAGAGGTTGAGAAAAGAACCGATGATGATCTTGTGTGCCCCTTTTGCCTTTTCAATCGCCTGGGTTCCGTTGGTAGTCGTAAACGCGATCTTTTTTTCCCTGATGTCGGCGCCCATGTATTCAAAGGGAGAGTTTCCCTTGTCAAAGCCCTCCACTTTCTTCCCGTCGCGTTCACCCGATGTAATGAATCCCTGCTTCTTCATCGCCCGGCACTCCTCTGCGTTTGCAAAGGGCGTGATGCTCTGCACACCATGCGCGAAGGCGGTGACCATGCAGGACGTCGCTCTCAGGATGTCAACGACCACGACCGTTCGGTCTTCCGTCTTGTACAGGTGCATCAACTCCGGACTCAAACAAACATCGATTGTCTTCATAGGTCATCGCGGGCGCAGCGAAGCGGTCCCCCTGACAAGCAAACGGGAGCCGGGTGCCTTGCCCTGCTTTAATTAAATTAACGGCAGCTTCTGCACTTGCGCCTTCAGTCCTTTACCGCGCACGTCGATAAATATTTCAGATCCGGGTGCTGATTGCCCGATGGATACATACCCAAGCCCGACGCCAATCCCCAACACCGGGGAAATCGTCCCGGAAGTGACAACCCCCACTGTATGGCCGGCAGCGTCTTTGACCGGATAACCGTGACGCGGGATGCCTTTGTCGATCATCCTGAACCCGACGAGCTTTTTGGTAACACCTGCCTCCTTCTGTTTCTTCAAAGCCAGGGAGTTTGTAAACTCTTTGGTAAATTTCGTTATCCAGCCCAGTCCCGCCTCAAGGGGAGAGGTAGCATCATCAATGTCATTGCCGTACAGGCAGAAGCCCATTTCAAGGCGCAGCGTGTCGCGTGCACCGAGACCGATTGGCTTGATGTCTTCACTCTTGCCCGCTTCAAAAATAGCGTTCCAGATCTTTTCGGCTACAGATTTGTTGCAATAGATTTCAAAGCCGCCCGCGCCCGTGTAACCGGTATTGCTGATGCACACGTCTTCACAGCCGGCGAAAGTGCCCATGGCGAAATGATAGTAGGGGATCTGTGAAAGGTTGGTGGCGGTAAGTGTCTGCAGCACCTTGACCGCCTTCGGTCCCTGCACAGCGAAGAGACAGGTGACGTCCGAAATATTGATCATGTCCGCTCCCCTGGTATTGTACTTCATGATCCAGTTCCAGTCCTTTTCTATGTTGGAAGCGTTGACCACCAGCATATAGTTGTTTTCCCTGATTTTGTAGACCAGCAAGTCGTCTACAATGCCGCCAGTTTCGTTGGGAAGACAGGAATACTGTGCCTGTCCGTCGATCAGCTTGGACGCATCATTGCTTGTGACGCGCTGAATGAGATCAAGTGCCTGCGGCCCCTTGATGACAAACTCACCCATGTGCGAGACATCGAATACACCCACGCCGTTGCGCACGGTCATGTGCTCTTCGAGGTCGGAGGAATAACGGACCGGCATGTTGTATCCGGCAAAGGGAACCATTTTGGCTCCCAGTTTTTCATGAAGATCGTTGAGTGCTACTTTCTTTAATTCCATACTATGCTGTTCAAGGGTGACAAAGGTAAAGAATACCGGTCATTGCCGGAGCAGGTTTGAAAGCTGTTTTTCAGCAACGAATTTCCTGAAGGCAGGTGGTGATAATTGCGTTTGGAGGGTCTCCAGCGCGCTGGCGGCGTAATCGTCATGGCCCCGGTCCAGGGCCGCCAGGATATATTTTTTCAGGATACGCACGGACACTGGATTGACCTGCAGGGCTTCCGACAAAATCGAATAGGTCTTGCGCTTGTCGCGACCGTGCTTCTCAAAGAAACCGGCAGCAGCCACCACGCCTTCATCGAAATATGAATTATTGCCCGCCAGCCAGTTAAAGTATTTTGCTGCAGTCAGGCTGTCTCCCCTGGAGACGAGTTTCATGGCGTCGTAATAAATCCTTTCAGTTTCTCGGTACGGGCCAAACAAGATGCCCTGGTCAACCTGCTCCTGGAGTTTTGGCCATTGGTTTGTGGCGGCCAGCAGGCGCAGTTCAAAATACTTGACCTCGGCAAATACCCGCTGGTCAGTCAGCCTTAATCCCTGCAAACCCTGGAACAACCGGGATGCTTTGGCGGGCTCATCCATGTCGAAATATTTTTTCGAGCGGTCGAGGATCGCTTTTGCTTTCAGGTCTTCATTGTTGATTTGTCGCAGCAGGATTCCAAATTGGATTGAATCCTCCAGGGATACACGATAACGGAGGTACCGGTATTTTTCCTGTTCGGAGAAGTCCTTGTACCAGCTGCCGGGCCCCGCCAGAACGCGCTTCATGCTTTCCGCCATCGAGTGGATAAGCGTGTCTTTGGTTTTTCCGAGGGTATCCCAGGCCACAACAGCTTCATCCAGCCGGCCCAACTCTGCGAGCGTTAATGCATTGGCCAGTGATGCGCGGGCAGAAGATTGATTGAGGGCATATTCAAGGTGAGTAATTGCTGCGGCGGGCTTGCCCTGGTCCAGCGACCAAAGCGCAAGGGTAGTATTGTGTTTGCCCTGGCTGCTTCCGGTAAAGATGATATTCTGCATGATCTGGAAGGCCCTGTTCACCTGGCCAGTTGCATAACAGGCCGCAGCGGCTGGAACCAGCACCATATCCCGAACGCTTTCATTTTTTTTGCTCAACGCGAATGTAATGCAGCGCGAAAGAAGAGCGGTATCGGTTTTCGCCAGGTGATTGGTGATGTAATTGCCGATATGGGCTGCAGAAAAAACATCGAGGACTGAATCTGTGGGAAGTTCAATGGCGGTTTCGATCATTCTCCCCTTGCGATTGGCAAAGGCCAGCGCATTGCAGGCAATACGGGATTCCTCAGGCTTGACCAGTTGAAAGACAGAATCCGGATTTACGTCCAGGTTGTTGGCCGCCATCAGTCCGAGTAGATTCATTTCTGCAGAAGACCGGGCGTGCGGATCGGCAACTGCTTGGGAGAAATAGATGTATGCGGAATCAACCATGCCAAGCCTGGAATAGGTTAGCCCAAGGTTGTTCTTGATCAGGCCGCTTCCCGGCAGCGCGGTTCGGGACCGTTGCAACACGTAGACTTCGTCCAGGGAATTGCCGGTTGCTCGTAAGGCATTGGCTTCATTCAGCAGGGTAAATTCAGTCGGGCTATAGCTGTTCGCAGATGAAAGGTATTCCCGCTCCTTCAGGCTTCGGCCGCGACCCGCTTCGATCCCGGCCAGGGCGGTGGAGGCGTGTTGATTGAATGGTGAGTAAATCCAAGCGCGCTTGTAATAGCCCAGTGACAGCGTTTCGTTGTTTTCTGTTGAGAACAAGTCACCGAGGGCTGTGTAATAACCCGAGGTAAGCCGGTTCATGGGCCCCATCCAGCCGTTGTAAAAGATGAAGGCCAGCGTGAAGATCAGTCCGGCCAGGCGGTATGAAAAGTAAGGCATAACCGTCGGCCTGTAAAGCACTTTGTAAACGGGATAATTTTTGGCCAGCATGCCCAGGAAATTGGAAGCCAGGTAGGTTATGAACATCATCCCATATCCAATGTGGGCGTAGATGATGAGGTCATTGATTGCCAGGAGCGCGGCATCATTGGCCGTTGCGTAGAAAAAGCCGATTGTCGCGAAGGCGAGCGAGCCGAGCGCCAGGATGAAATAGACTGCAAACGGATCTGAATCAACAATGTTCTCATATTGTGGTTGTCGCTGGCGGATTCCCCAGACAGCCAGAATACCGGATATGGAAAGAACAACAACCGGATAAATGGTGAAGCCCCAGTCAATCCAGCCAATCCTGGTCCAGTAGGCCATCCAGATGTTGATCAGGTAGATACTGCTGATGAGGAAATAATGCCTGAGGCTCTTGCTGTTCCGTGTACCCTTTCCCACCAGCGTCACGAAGGATGCGATGATTTCATGGGCCACCATAATCACAAAGATCAGCAGCAGGACAATGGAGGATGGAAGCGTATTCACGGCAAAGTACCTCAGGGGCTGGGGAACGTTCGAAAACTTCAACAGGACAAGCCCGACCAGTAAGGAAAGTATCAGGAAAGCCAGCACCCGTTGAAGGAATGATGCTGCCTTGTTTCCAAACTGGAAGTAAAGCGCTGTTCCGAGGACAATCACAATAAGGGTTACTGCCGGTATTTTATTTTGCAGACCGAAGACCTGAAGGGTTTCCAGCTGAAAAGTCGGGATTATGAATACGGCTGCGCCTGCGCCGATGAAGAACCAGAATCGGGGAAGGGTCGTAATAGTGGCCATGAGTACGGTGAAGGCCAGAACAAAGAAAATGAGGAGGATGTACGTGGCTGAGGCATTCACCTGCAAGGAATTGGATGACCAGCGTTCAAAGAGAATAAAATTGTCAGTTGAGATGGTAAGCTCGAATCCACCCACTTCAAAGCTGCGCACAGGAATTTCTTCCGGACGGAGTTCCTGCAATTGCTGCCAGGTGAACACGGGTTCCGGGCTCCTGACAAATGAATAAAGCATGGTGATCAGCGCGGCGGCAAAAACAACGCCACTGATCAGCAGTAACCGCTGATAGACGATCGGCCAGGATTTCCAGAATGACAGGGATAGCATGTGGCGGTGGCCAGAAAGTTTAAGGTATGACTTTGGGTACGTGGAAATACTCAGCATCCTTTTTCGGGGCGCTGCTGAGGGCCTTGTTGTGGTCCAGGTGGGGCTTTACTTCATCTTCGCGAAGGCTATTGATTTCATGGCTCATCGTGGTGAGCGGCTCCACACCCTCGGTATTGACCTCATTCAGTTTTTCGACCCAGGTCACGATGGCCGTCATGTCCTTCATCATCTTGTCGGCATCCTGCTCATCAAACTCCAGTCGGGAGAGGTGAGCAATTTTATCCAGCAAGGCCCGGTCTATATTCATGGTGGCGGCTAAGTTCGTCTTCAATCACCCGGAAGACCTGCTCCCTGAGCATGTCCACACCGGATAAGTCCATTCCTTTGGTTTCAATGGGCTCGTGAAAGATCACTTTCACAGTCCCTTGCCTGAGCAGAAACTCGTCAGGGGGCAAAATTATCCAATTGTTGGTAATGGTGACGGGTACGATCGGTATTTGTTTTTCAATAGCCAGCCGGAAGGCACCGTCCTTGAAGCGTACCATTCTTGGGGGATGTTTGGTGTAAATTCCGCCCTCGGGGAAGAAGGAAAGACTTTTCCCCTCTTCAAGTGCCAGTCTTGATTTGATGATGGTGTCGTATTTGCTCTTGAGCCTGGTCCGGTCAACCGTGATGTGAAGTTTCCGGTACATGAATCCGAAGAAGGGGATGTTTTCCATCGCATCCTTCCCCACAAAAACGGTATTGATGGGATTGAGGCCCAGTGTCGGAATGTCAAAGTAGGAAAAGTGATTGGCGCAGAAAATATATTGACGTTTGCGATCGAGCGGTGCCTTGCACTCCACCCGGTAAGGCAGAAAACAAAACAGGCAGAGAAGCCTGGCCCACCAGCGGTTCAAAATTCCGACCCATCTGAATTTATTGGGAAAAAGTATGGGCACCATCAACGGAATAAAAAACAGGGTGAACAGAATCGTGAACACCACCATTCCGTAAGCCGTGTGGATCCGTCGAAGTAATTTCATCAGGTGGGAAGAGGCGAAATACTTTGGTCGATCGCTGTCAGCTTATTTCACGTTGGAAATGGGTTTTGGAATCAGGATGATGTCCGTCTGCCTCCCGTCAATGTATCTGAATCCTGTTTCATCAAAGAAACCGTCTTCTTCCAGCTGGATGCGGATATCCTTCTTCCATTCCGGAATGTTCACTGAACAATTCAATTCAATCGAGTAGGCCGTTTTAATATGCATGGGATAATCGCCGGTAAACGGAACGCCGCCCTGCATGTCCCACATTCCGAGCGTGGTTCCGGCGGCATGTCCGTGGTAGCCGATGGGATGGGTGTAGATGGATGGTGTAATCCCTTCGGCGATCGCCTGCTTGCGCGACTCGGCCAGAATTTGATTGCCGGTCTTGCCCTCTTTGAAGTAACCGGTAAAGATGTCCTGCAGCCGGTTTCCTTTGGCAAATGCTTTCTTCAGGTAGGCGGGTGCCTCCGTTTCGCCAGCCTTCAGGATGTATGCGTGTTCCTGGGTGTCAGTGTTTAGCCGCAGGTAGGTGATTCCAAAGTCGACGTGCAACAGATCTCCCGGAAGTATCACCAGGGGTTGTGTGCGCTTGGCGGTCAGGGCATCCGGTTCGTTGCGCTGTATTGAAACGGAAGGCTGGAACCAGGTGTCGAGTTTCATATCCCTGATTTTTTCCCGGTACCACCACACCACGTCTTCTGTTGTGGTTACGCCGGGTTGGATGACTTTATCGGAGAAGCCTTCTGCAATGATGTTGTGCGCAATCCGGCAGATCTGCGGGTAAATGGCCATTTCTTTTTCCGAACGGGTTTCCAGCCAGGCCACCGCCAGTTTTTCTGCGGAGGTGACATTCGCCTTCAGGTTTTCCGGCAGCACCCGGATGAGGTTGTCATAGTCATTCGAGGTCAGACCATCGGCATGCCCCCAGGACGGCGCCTTGTTTACGCCAATTTTTTTTGGATTGCGTTCTGCAATGATTTTTCCAAGCTGCGCCCATTGATCGGCGTTGGCGTCAGGATCCCATGCGCGTTTGAACATTTTGCCCACGTCATACCGTGCTACGGCCACATAGTCCATGTCAGTCCCATCGTCAAAGGCAACCAGCATGGTGGTTCTGCGTGCAGCCATCCAGGTAGCCGGCAAAAGTGTCTTGATGACAGGGTCCTCATTGTATTCGCGCGAGATGACTACCCACATATCAAAGCCTTCGCGCTTCATGAGGGCGGGCAGCAGGTTGCGGAGCCGGTCTTCCAATAGATCGTCGATGACTTTGGCCTGCTCCCGCTGCGACAGCACGACAGGATATTGGGCGTGGGAATGGTTGAGGGTGATGAGAAGGAGGAGGGTGAGGAGGGTTTTCATGTGAGTTTTTAATTATGAATTAACAATTACAGCACTATCAAATTACCGAATTAGCAACATTACCGAATTACCGAATTGACAGCATTATCGAATTAACCAATCTTCAATATGCACCTTTCATTCTTCAATATCTCCGATGCCCGCTCTACCTCAATGTTTGAATGGACATCGTCCATCTGTTCTTTTACAGCGGTTTTGATTTCGCGTACGCGAAGAGACTCGATGAAGCGCTTGGCATCTTCTTTAGATTCAAGAATAAGTTTGGGAACAACCGCAGGCTTATCGTCATCGCCTTTGGCCACCATGGTGAAGTAGGAGGAGTTGGTATGCTTGACTACGTTGGTTTTCAGGTTGAGGGCTTCGACCCGTATGCCCACAATCAGGGAGGTCTTACCCACGTAATTGACAGAAGCATGCATCGAAACCAGTTCCCCCACATCCACGGGCTGGAGGAATTCAACATTATCTACAGACACTGTTACACAGTATGTTCCGGCATGTTTACTGGCACATGCATAGGCCACCTTGTCCATAAGGGAGAGCAAAATGCCGCCATGGATCTTTTTACCGAAGTTGGCGTATGCGGGTACCATCAACTCGGTGATGGTCGTTCGGGAATGGTTTACAGGCCTTGCGGGCTCAGAAGTCTCCACGGTTGGTCAGGTTTAGTTTGAAAAGATAGCAATCCGTGGTTGAATTATGAATTGCAGGATCAGGTTGGTTTGTTCAGGAGCTTTTCTGAAAGGTATTTGAAACGCCTAAACATGGCCGTGGCCGTCAGTGTAAGCCCGATCAGGAGCCCCGTCCAGATGCCGGAAGGCCCCATGCCGGTGTGAAATCCAAGCCAATAGCCGAGGGGCAGCCCAATGATCCAATAGGATATGAAGATGAAAACTGAGGGGACCTTCACATCCCGGAGCCCTCTCAATGCCCCGATGCAGACCACCTGCATGCCATCCGACAACTGAAACAGCCCGGCGATCACGACCAGAGGTCCTGCTATGGTGATCACTTCCATGTCATCAATGTACAAGTGGGGGAGTAAGTTCTTTCCGATAATGAAAATAATGGCCCAAACGCTCATCAGGGCCAATGCCATTCCCAACAGCACAAAAGCCACACGTCGCAAGGCAACGATATCACCTTTGCCCAATTCGTTGCTGACGCGGATGGTGGCTGCTGCCGCAAGTCCCGACGTGGTCATGTAGCTGATCGTCGCCATGTTAATGGCGATTTGGTGTGCGGCAAGCGCCTTGGTCCCCAGCCAGCCCATCATCACCAGTGAGAAGTCGAACGCGGCGACCTCAAAAATGAACTGCAGGCCGGCTGGAAGCCCGATGTGGAGCATTTTGCTGAAGAGCTTTTTGGAGTATCTGCCGAGGGCGAACAGTGGCCGGTAGTCTTTGAACCGTGGCGCATAATAGAGGTAGAGAGCAATTGACGCGCCCATCACCATGCGCGAAATGAATGTCGCCCACCCGGCACCGTTTAGTCCCAGGGCCGGGAAGCCTGCATGTCCGTAGATCAGCAGGTAATTCAATCCGATGTTGAGCACATTGCATGAAAGCACAATGACCATCGGCATCCACGTGTTGGAAAGCCCTTCGGAAAATTGCCTGAAGGTTTGGAAGACCAGCACCGGGATGATGGAGAACGTAATGATTTCCAGGTAGGGAATGGCCAGCGTGACCACTTCCTCCGGCTGGTTGATGTGATAGAGTAATTCCTTTCCAAAAAACACAATGGTCACCAGGGCCAGGCTGTTCAGTATGTTGATCACCAGTCCGTGCCTGACAGTCTCGTTCACGCTGCTGGTATCTCCTTCTCCGTCGGCGGTGGCCACCAGCGGCGTGATCGCATAGCTTACACCGATCCCAAAGAGCAGCAGGACATTGAATGCTACGTTGCCCAGTCCGGCCGCCGCCAGTTCCCGAGCACCAATATGCCCGACCATGATATTGTCGGCCACACCCATCATGACATGCCCGAGTTGGCTGAGCATGACGGGATAGGCGAGGAGGAAACTCTGAGAGATATCGGTGCGGTATGTGGACAAGAATTTCAAAAAGGGGGGGTAAGAACTGCTGGATCACTTCACTTTGACATTTTGCATTGGATATTCTGCATTTTACATTTTTAGCATTGCATGAATGTAAAATGTAAAAGGCTGAATGTAAAATCCAAAAGTTGTGAACTTCGGGATTAGATTTTAAGCATCCTGCCCACCAGCATTATCCCCATCACACTCAAGCTGTCCGTGATCTTTCCCTGCTCCACCATCTCCAGCACTTCTGAGAACGGCAGCTTCCACACCTTCATATCCGCCTCGGTATCTTCCAGGGAATGGTCGCCGGCCGTGAGGCCCTGTGCAAGAAAGATGAAACCCTCTTCATCGGATACGGAATTGGACAAGTGAATGTGAACGACCTGCTGCCATCGCTCCGCGGATAGCCCGGTCTCTTCCTGCAGTTCTCTTTTCGCAGACTCGAGTGGATCAATGGACAAGGGACCGCCGCCTTCCGGAATCTCCCAGGACCATTCATTCAGGACAAAGCGGTGCTGCCCCACCAGCCAGGTATTCAATTCATCGTCCAGCGCTACGATGCCGATGGCCTTGTTCTTGAAATGCACTTTACCATAAATGCCGTGGCTTCCACCGGGGTTGATAACCTGGTATTCCGAGACGGCAATCCAGGGGTTATTGTACTTCTCCTGGCTCGAAAGTGTCGTCCAGGGGCTTTTGTATTCACTATTCACAAACTTTGCTTTAGATTCAGATTGGAATACAAAAATCGACATTAAACTTTGAACTTTGAACCCTGAAATTTAACCCAGTCTGAATTGCTCAAATCATCTTACACAGTTGATCTAATAGAAGCCGGATGTGATGAAGTGGGCCGGGGCTGCCTGGCCGGTCCGGTAGTGGCTGCAGCGGTTATCCTGCCAAAGAAATACCGGCACCCATTGCTCAATGACTCCAAGCAGTTGTCACCGGAAGAACGCTTCAATATCCGCGAAGACATTCTTCGCGACGCATTGGCCTGGGCCGTAGCGGAAGTGAGTCACATCGAGATTGATGAAATCAATATCCTCAATGCCTCTTTCAGGGCCATGCACATCGCCATCGACCAGTTGCTGGTGAGGCCTGAGCTGTTGCTCATTGATGGAAACCGGTTCAAGCCTTATCAGGAACTTCCTTTTCAATGCATCGTTAAGGGAGACGCAAAGTATCTCTCCATCGCTGCGGCATCGGTGTTGGCCAAGACATACCGGGATGAGCTGATGACCAGATTGTCCGGTGAATTTCCGGGCTACGGTTGGAATACCAATGTGGGCTATCCTACCGAAGAGCACAGGCAGGGTATCATCAAATTGGGAATCACACCTTATCACCGCAGGAGTTTCCGGCTGCTGCCGGACCAGTTGGAGTTGTTTGAGGAAGGAACGGAGTGATGGCAAAGTGTTAGCTTTAGCAAAATGAGCAACTCCGATATCGCTTTCGAAGGATCCATCCCTGGACACTATGATCAGTACCTGGGTCCGCTTTTGTTTGAACCATATGCGGTGGACCTTGCATCAAGGGTTCCTAAGAGTGGGATTGCTGCTGTGCTGGAACTGGCGTGTGGGACCGGCCGTGTAACCAACCACCTGCGCAAACAAATTCCGCCCGGGGCAAGCCTCGTCGCTTCTGATTTGAATTCAGATATGATTTCGGTGGCCCGCAGCAAGGTGCCCCATCCAGGCATTGAGTGGCATACCGCCGACATGTTGGCCCTTCCTTTTGGTGACCAGGAGTTTGATGCCGTGGTCTGCCAGTTTGGGATCATGTTTGTACCAGACAAGGTGCAGGCACTCAGAGAAGTTCTTCGGGTTCTTCGTCCTGGTGGCCAATTTCTTTTTAGCACGTGGGACAGAATTGAAAACAACGGTGTGTCACACATCGCCAACCAGGTGATCAGAAGGTTCCTCGATAATAAACCACCGCACTTCTATTCCATACCCTATTCAATGTACAAGCCGGATGAGCTGCGAAACCTTCCCTTTCAAAGCGGATTTTCATCGGTTGATGTCCGGCTCGTAAAGAAGGTCGGAAGGAGTTCAACGGCCATGGACGCGGCGCGGGGTATCGTGGAGGGGAATCCGGTTATCAACGAAATTAAGGGCAAGGATCCGGCTGCCGTGGTTCCCATCGTGGAAGAGATAAGCAAGGAGATAGCCATCGCTTATAATGACAAGCCTGTGATCAGCCCCCTGCAAGCCTGGGTGTGTGAAGCAATTAAATAGTTGAGCGGTGGTGTCACTTGAACTACCTTTGCCGGCTTTACGTTGCAAGCCCAAGCATGTGCCTCATTTTCCTTTCCTTTAATCAGCATCCGGTGTATAAACTTATCGTGGCAGCCAACCGCGATGAATTTTATGACCGTGAGACAGCACCGGCGTCTTATTGGCCGGATTCTCCGCAAATTCTGGGTGGCCGTGACCTCAAGGCGCAAGGTACGTGGCTGGGAATGACAACTGCCGGCAAGATCAGCCTGCTGACCAACTACCGGGACCCTGCCAACATTGACCCAAACGCGCCGTCGCGGGGACAATTGGTTTCGGATTTTCTTGGGAATGACATTCATGCTGCGCATTACCTGGCCGGGGTTGCACAAGGTGGGAAGGCATACAATGGTTTTAACCTGATGGCCGGAACCGTCGATGAATTGTTCTACTACTCCAATTACACTGAAGGACTTAAGGGCCTCGCGGCCGGTACCTACGGCCTGAGCAATCATCTGCTGGACACGCCATGGCCAAAAGTGGTCAGGGGTAAGTTGAAGTTTCAATCTGTTATTGAGCAGTCTTCTTTGGAACCGGAGCCGCTGTTTGAATTCCTCTACGATGGTCAAAAGGCCCCGGATGACCAGTTGCCGGATACCGGTATCGGCCTCGAGCGGGAGAGGGCGCTCTCATCCATGTTTATCAAGACACCCAATTATGGCTCCCGTTGCTCAACGGTTGTGCTCGTTGACCGTGCAAACCGGGTTCTCTTCGCTGAGCGGGTGTATGACCTGAAGAGTTTTGAGTATTCGTTGAGAACTTTTGAATTTAGCATCAGTCAGTGATTTGATCCGTTGAGGAGCCAGCCATGAAGAAAAGGAAAAACAACCCGCCACTGATATTAAGAGTAATCCGATCCGCATTTCCATACCTGGAAAAATGGGCGCCATTTATTTCAAATAGAATCTTCAGACTGGTGTTTTATTTTCCGTTGCGTTACCCGGTTCCCGAAAAGGAGGTGGAAGCGCAGAGCCAGGCAAAAAAATTTTTGCTGGACATTACAGGAAAAAAAATACAGGTCTACAGCTGGGGTGAGGATAATGCACCGTTTGTCTTGTTTGTGCACGGATGGGCCGGTCGCGCCACGCAGTTCAGAAAGTTTGTAGAACCTCTCAATGTTGCCGGCTATCGCGCTGTCGCATTTGACGGACCCGGACACGGGCGGTCGGAAGGAAGACAGACCTCCATCCTTGAGTTTGAGGAGTCTTTGCAAAATGTTATTAAAGCCCTCGGTGAGCCGGCTGCCATCATCACGCACTCTTTTGGCGGGGCGGCCACTTTGTATGCGGCGATGAATGGATTGCCGGTGAGGAAATTGATCAACATCGCCAGCCCATCGGTCGGCGACGAAATCCTTAAAACGTTTCTGAGGGCCATCAACGGCACGTGGCTTTCGGCAGCGCAGTTCAAGAACTATGTTAAGAAGCGGAGTGGCAGAACTTTCGAGGAATACTCCGGGCTGTACACCATACAACGCCTTCCCAATCCCATTGACCTGATGGTGGTGCAGGATGAGGATGACAAGGATGTGATTTTCCTTCATGCAGAGGAGTTGCTTAAGGCCTATCCCGCCGCGAAGCTCCTCCGGACTTCCGGCCTGGGCCATAACCGAATTCTGAAAGACGAGCACGTCATTGCCCAGTGTGTCGACTTCATTAGGTCCTGATTCGACCTGATTTGGCAGATTTTAATGATTTAATTGATCTGAAATCAGCCCGGGACGGGACTTTAGCAGGTCCATAAAACTATTGAAACCTCGAATCCTATAATTTTTGACCAAATTTGCCCCAATAATGAAACTCAATTCCTATTCTTGAGTTGAAGGTAGAGTACAGAACCAAAATTTCCGCGAATGGCCAAAATCATCGAAACACACAATATTTCAAAGGTTTATAAGATGGGCACGAACATCGTCAATGCCCTTCAGTCCGTTTCCATCAACATAGACAGGGGGGAATACGTGGCCTTCATGGGACCATCTGGTTCCGGAAAATCCACCCTGATGAACATTGTAGGGTGTCTGGATTCTCCAACAGAGGGAACTTACATGCTGAACAACCAGTTGGTCAGCGAGATGACCGAGAATGAACTGGCCCAGGTGAGGAACAAGGAAATCGGATTTGTGTTTCAGACATTCAACCTGCTGCCAAGAGCCTCAGCCCTGGAGAATGTGGCGCTGCCCCTGATTTATGCAGGCTACCCTAAGAGTGAGCGAAACGAAATGGCCATGGAGGCGCTTGAGAATGTTTCTCTTGCCGACCGCTGGCACCACAAGCCCAATGAACTGTCAGGCGGCCAGCGGCAGCGCGTGGCCATCGCCAGGGCCCTGGTGAACAGTCCTTCCATTATTCTAGCCGATGAACCTACCGGTAACCTTGATTCGAAAACATCCACTGATATCATGGGGCTCTTTCAGGATCTTCACGACAAGGGTAATACCATTATCATGGTGACGCACGAGGACGATATCGCGCACTATGCACACCGGATTATTCGTCTCCGCGACGGCCTTGTAGAGAAGGACTTCAAGAACGATAACATTCATCGCCGTCCTTCTGAACCGGTAGTTGCACATTAATTAAGGCTTATCCGACTTCGCGCGGTTGCCTTGCGGTTTGTGGCAACGCCTGTCATGTTCTTTTATCACTGAAAGATTTATAAGTTTGGTTAATGAAAATCTATACCAAGACCGGGGACCAGGGAACCACCGCACTTTTTGGAGGCAAGCGCGTTTCTAAAGCTGATCTGCGGATTGAAACATACGGAACCGTAGATGAATTGAATTCATGGATCGGCGTCGTGCGCGACCAGGAGGCCAATCATAAGCGCCAGGAAGAACTGGTTGAAATCCAGGACAGGTTGTTTACCATTGGTTCCATCCTTGCTACGGAGCCCGGCAATACCAAAGTCAAGACACCATCACTCATACCCGCAGATGTTTTGTTTCTGGAAACCAGGATTGACGCCATGGACGCTTTGCTTGAACCCATGAAGGTCTTCGTGCTTCCTGGCGGTCACCCATCGGTTTCATTTGGGCATGTAGCACGCACAGTTTGCCGCAGGGCAGAACGACTGGTGATCGAACTTGATAATCTGGAGAAGACCGAACCCCTCGTCATTCAATACCTCAATCGCCTCTCAGACTATCTTTTTGTTCTGTGCCGCCTGATGGCAAAAGAACTGCGATCCCCGGAAACACCCTGGAAACCCAGGATGTAGTCTCCTGCGTCTACAGGGTGATGAAGATTTAAGTGAGGCAATTGATCCTTCGCTGCGCCATTGCACCACTCCGGTCAATAAATGCCATAACGAATAAGGTTTCCTGACCGTGGCTGTATAATTTGAGTTTTAAACCAACCGGACTATGAAAAGCCTTCCGTTCAGCGCTGCCATGCTGATGGCGCTCTCCACCATCTCATTTGCCCAAAAGATTGAAAAGGTAGATACGGCCACCATTGCCAAAATCAAAAAGGAAGGACTTGAGCATTCCCAGGTCATGGACATCATGACCATGCTGACGGATGTGCATGGCCCGCGCCTGACCAATTCTCCAGGTTACAGGAAGGCGGCAGAGTTCGCCAGAGGCAAACTGGAATCCTGTGGACTTCAGAATGTGTCATTTGACACATGGTCGGAAGAATTTGGACGCGGCTGGGAACTGAAGAAGTTCAGCCTGCAAAGCCTTGGCCCGGTATACTTTCCCCTGGTTGCATTTCCGAAGGCGTGGACACCAGGAATAAAAGGTACGGTCCAGGCGGAGGCTGTTTATCTGGATGCAAAGACCGAAGCAGACCTGGAGCAGTACAAGGGGAAGCTCAAAGGAAAGATCGTTTTGTTTAGCGCACCCGTGGCGGTGAAGCCTGGCTTCAAGTCCGATGCATCTCGTCTCAATGATTCTACTTTACTGGCCATGTCGAACGCTGGACTGACTGAACCGTTTGATCCCCGCCGTTTTCAACAGAATACTCAGGCACAGCAGTTCAACTTTGCAAAGTGGGATCTCTGTCAGAAGGAGGGAGCCATTGCCATATTGGAAGCAAGCCCTGCCGCGAGGCTGGAGGATGGGACAATGCTCGTCGGCTCAATCACCGTACCGTATCCCCACAGTACTCCAAACGATAAACGCGAACGTGCCTACAGTCCGAATGTGCCGAAAGTACTGCCCCAGGTTGTAGTGGCCGACGAATATTACAACAGGTTGGTCAGGCAGTCTTTGAAGGGCTTGCCCGTAAAACTTGAACTGACGCTGGAGACTGAATTTACACCGGCATCACCCGCGTTCAACATCATCGGTGAAATTCCGGGTACGGATCTCAAGGACGAAGTAGTTATGATCGGAGCGCACTTTGATTCCTGGCATGCCGGTACCGGCGCTACAGATAATGCTTCTGGCTCCGCGGTGATGATGGAGGCTATGAGGATACTGAAAACCCTCGGCGTAAGTCCAAGAAGAACCATACGCATCGGTCTATGGGCAGGAGAGGAGCAAGGCTTGATTGGGTCGCGGTCGTATGTCACGCGTACTTTTGGCGTCAGGCTGGACAAGCGGCCGCCTTACGATTCCATTACGTTGAAGCCAGCAGGAGAGAAGTTCTCCGTTTATTTCAACATGGACAATGGGACTGGCAAATACCGCGGCGTATACATGCAGGGCAATGAGGGGGTTCGTCCCGTCTTCCGCGCGTGGCTGAAGCCATTTGAAAAAATGGGAGCCTCTACGCTCACCCTGAGCAATACAGGTGCCACGGACCATGTCTCGTTTGATAATGTTGGCCTGCCTGCGTTTCAGTTCATTCAGGACCCTATCGAATACGGTACCCGAACCCATCACACCAGCATGGATGTCTATGACAAAGTCATCGAAGCCGACCTGAAGCACAATGCCGTGATGACGGCAGCTTTTGCCTGGCAGGCGGCGATGAGGGATGGGTTGATGCCGAGGAAATAATGACGGCGGAAACGAGATTCTTTTCTGAAAAGCAGGTCGCTTTTTCTGGCGTGTTGGGCGGCCCGCTGCCTGCAGGCATTTTGTTTTACCTGAACTACCAGAGATTAGGAAAGGAAAAGGAGGCCTATATCTCAATGGCTGTCTCTTTGGGATTTACATTTCTGCTTTTCTTCACACTTTCTGTCATTCCGGATGAAATCCTGGATAAGATTCCGAACCAGGTATTTACAGCGCTCTATGGACTGATCATCTACTTTGTATTTAAACGTTTACTTGGCAAGCAAATCAGTCAGAAAATAACAAAAGAGAATCCCAGCGCCAGTAATTGGGGAGTGGCTGGCGCAGTGGTGATCGGTCTGGCCATATCGTTGGTTATTATTACTGGGATAGCTGTTTGGCAGCCACCCTTTCCAGGCAACAAAATAACCTTTGGTTCAGGCGGAAGCTCAGTGTATTATGATGAGGAAGATACTTCCCAGGCAAGTGTGCAAACGCTGGGGAACATATTGCTGAAAGACGGATTTTTTAATGACCTAGATAAGTCGGCAGTCAGGCTTGAGACTAGTCCAACGGAATTGAAGATTGTTGTTCCAATTGATAAAGAATTCTGGACCAACCTTGAAGTAACCGGTTACTTTGGGGATCTGAAACTTCGCCTGCAGCAGGAGTATAAGAAAGACGTCACCATCGTCTTGGAACATTACCCATGGTCGGGCAAGACAGAGAGAAAGTTTCTCTGAAATGCTGATCTTCATCAAAATACACTTTCCGTCACTTTGTGAACTGTGTATTTCTACCAGATATCCCCCACCGTAAATCCCTCCGGAAACGGATCCTCGGCATCAACAACGTATTGAGCGAAGCCCGTGATCCACGCTGACCCGGTAATCGTCGGTACAACCGCTTTGTATTTTCCTACCTGGGTTTCTTCAATTAACCTTCCGGTGAATACGGTGCCCAATGTTCCTTCGTGATTGAAATCTTCGTTTAGCCCGAGTTGACCTTTCGCATACAACGTTGCCATTTTGGCGCTGGTGCCAGTGCCGCAAGGTGAACGGTCAATCGCGCCCCTCCACGTAGAAGGTTTATTCCAATCCAGTTTGCCGGTGGAAACAATCACGGAATTCTTTCTGTGGGCCCCGGCTTTCATGGGGGGAGCGGACAACTGCCCGATGGTAATGCCTTCAAATCCTGGCTGCAATGGATGTACTACCGGAAGTTGTTCTGCCGCAGCCGCTTTGATCATCTCTCCGATTCGGACAATCTCTCCACCCTCATCCGGTGTCAGCTTTAATCCAAATTGTGTGGCATCGGCAATCACATAGAACATTCCACCGTAAGCTACATCCACGACCACCGTGCCGAGATGGGGGACCTCAATCTTTGCGTCCAGGTGGGTTGCGAAGGAGGGAACATTTTTGAAGGTAACCTTTTTCACTTTTCCGTTGGCGCACACAGCTTTGATCTTGATTAACCCGGCCGGGGACTCCAGGGTAAGTTCAGTGATGGGCTCCTGCATCGGAACAATCCCGGTTTCAAGGAGTGCTGTCGTCACGCAAATGGTATTCGTGCCGGACATGCCCGGGTATTCAACGTGTTCCATGATCACATAGCCTGCCACCGCTTCCGGGTGCGTGGGTGGAAGGATAAGGTTGCAGTTCGAGGCCGGGTAGCCACGAGGTTCATTGAGCATGAGCTTGCGCAGGCTGTCACCCTTAGTGGCCAGGTGCTGCATTTTTTCAAACATGGTCTTGCCCGGTACGTCCATTACCCCGCCGACAATCACCCGGCCCGGTTCACCGCAGGCGTGCAAGTCTACGGCATGTATCATTCTTCCTATGCGCATGGGAATTAATTTGAAGCAAGATAGGCGTCAGACACCATGGAGGGGTTTGACGCATATCCCAATTTATTCCTAACATCCGTTAGCCTGACTCTGAAATATCTTTTATCTTTCCGCCCTAAACGGTCAAGCCATGGTAGAAACCTTGAAAATTGACATCAGGAAAACACCCAAGTCCCGCCTGCAAGAAGTTGATTTCCATGACATTCCATTTGGAAAAATATATGCAGACCACATGTTCATGGCCGATTACCGCCATGGTGATTGGGGCAACCTGAGGATCGTGCCTTATGGCCACATGCTGGTTAGCCCGGCAACCCCGGCCATTCACTATGGTCAGTCGATTTTTGAGGGACTGAAAGCATTGAAACGCAAGGACAACAAGGCCCTTATTTTCCGTCCGCTGGACAACTGGAAGCGCATGAACGTTTCAGCCGAGCGTATGTGCATGCCTTACCTCCCCGAAGATATTTTTATGGAAGGCATTCAATCCCTCATCGACCTTGACCATGATTGGATCCCGACCACCGAAGGAAGTTCCCTGTATATCCGCCCGTTCATGTTTTCAGCTGACGAATACATCGGCATCCGCCCTTCGCAGGACTTCACCTTCATGATCATTAACTCACCAGTGGGACCTTATTACTCCACACCGGTGAAAGTAAAAATCGAAACACATTATACGCGCGCTATTGAAGGAGGTACAGGCTTTGCGAAAGCGGGCGGCAACTACGGCGGCTCGCTGTATCCCGCTAAGCTTGCCCAGGAGCAAGGCTACCATCAGCTCATCTGGACAGACGGACGCGAACACAAGTACATTGAAGAATCGGGCACCATGAACGTCATGTTTGTCTTTGATGACACCCTGGTCACGCCCGCACTGACCGATTCCATCCTGCGCGGCATTACCCGCGACAGCGTTCTAACCCTGGCCCGGCATTGGGGTATGAAGGTGGAGGAAAGAAAGATCACCGTGAAAGAATTGGTTGACGGACTGGAGAGCGGTCGAGTGAAGGAGGCCTTTGGCGCAGGCACGGCTGCCACCATCGCGCACATAGAGCTGATCGGGTATGAGGGAAAGAACTTTTATCTGCCTCCGGTGGAAACCCGGAAGTTCTCCAATCGTGTTTTGAATGAACTTGACGCCATCAAGCACGGATCCAAACCTGATCCCTTCGGCTGGATTCATGAGGTCTGATGTTGCCATACACTGAGTACAATCAAATGCGGATAAGTCATCCGCATTTTTTATTTTTATTGATGGACAAGTTGATGTTGTGGCAAACCTCCATGAAATCGAAAAGAGGCATCAGGCTCGCCATGCTGTTCCTGTTTTTTTCCGGTTCATTGTTCACTGGTTCATATGGCCAAAAGCAACTGGTTTTCCTCAAGCACGGAAATGTAGCGGCACGCTTCTATGAAGGAAGTTACTTCAAGTGTGTCCTCAACAACGGCAGTCATAAGGAAGGGATCATCATGAAGCTGGATGAATTTTCGATGCTCACCTCCCAGGATACCATTTCTTTCTTGTCCATTGGAAAGATGGATATCAAGAGTCAGCATCGCCTCGATGTGCAAAGCGGGATTGGTGGCCTGTTTTTCCTGGGAGGCCTGATCTACCTGGCTGTGGACGGTGCCAACAAGGCTTTGGGTTATACGGCAGGCGGATTTGATCAGGGTGATGCTTATGCGCTTGCCTTCGCCGGTGCAGGGGCTGCCGTGATATTTATCAAGCCCCGCTACCTTCGCCTGACAGACGGAACAGTAATCCGGACAATCGACCGCGATTCCCAATACTATCAGCCAATGGATTGAGGGTAAAAATGGTTCATGTTGACAATTTATTTGAGTCCGCTGCCTATCTTCGCGCAACTAATTCCCAGAATCATGACAACTGACCAGTTGAAAGACTTGAAGGCCCGTGTGGCTGCCTTGAGGAGGTATCTTTGACTACGATCGCAAAAAGGTAGAAATCGAAGACGAACAGCGCATCAGCGAGCAGGCTGACTTCTGGAACAACCCCAAGCAAGCAGAGGCAATTCTCAAGAATATCCGCACCAAAAAGGTGTGGACGGATGCTTATGATGCACTTACCAAACAGCTCGACGACCTCGAAGTCCTGAATGAGTTCCACGAAGCCGGTGACGTTTCAGAGGATGAACTTGACCTGGAATTCAGGAAAACGGCAAAATCCGTAGAAGAGCTGGAATTCAAAAAGATGCTGAGCAAGGAGGAAGACCAGCTCAGTGCCATGATTGAAATAAACCCTGGTGCGGGCGGTACCGAGAGCCAGGATTGGGCGGACATGCTTCACCGCATGTACATCATGTGGGGCGAAAAAAACGGTTATACGGTTAGGGAGGTAGACTATCAGGCAGGAGATGTGGCCGGGATCAAATCAGCAACCATAGAAATTGAAGGCCCATTTGCCTATGGAAAATTGAAATCTGAAACAGGTGTTCACCGCCTGGTGCGTATATCGCCATTCGACTCCAATGCCCGCAGGCACACATCATTTGCCTCGGTTTTTGTTTATCCCGAAGTTGATAACACCATCAATATTGAAATAAATGCCGCGGATATCGAAATGCAGACATCACGATCCGGCGGCGCCGGCGGACAAAATGTGAACAAGGTTGAGACTAAAGTTCAGTTGACCCACAAGCCGACTGGCATCGTTATTGTCTGCCAGGTGGAAAGGTCGCAGCATGCAAACCGTGAAAAGGCCATGCAGATGCTCAAGTCAAAGCTTTACCAGGCTGAGATGGATAAGCGAAATGCGGCCCGTGATAAAGTCGAAGCCGGCAAGATGAAGATCGACTTCGGTTCACAAATCAGGAACTACGTGCTGCACCCATACAAACTCGTCAAAGATGCCCGTACGGGCGTGGAGCGTACCGACGCACAAAACGTGCTGGACGGGGATTTGGATGATTTTATTAAAGCGTTTTTGCTTGGCGCCCAGGAGAACGCGGTTCGGCAATAGCTGTTGTTTGTTTATCGCTGGCTGCTGGTGTCGTTGTATAATTGAAGGCTTGTTCAAACTTGTGGGTAATCCAGTCGAAAAGCGATCCGTAAGAAACCAGAATCCAGAAATCAGCATTGTTTAAGTGAATTCTCTCAATCCCCCCGTCAAAACCTATTCCACACAATTCTGGCTCCTCTGCTCGAGTTCGCTTTTGTTCTTCGCGAGCTTCAACATGATCATTCCGGAGCTGCCATTCTTCCTCACGTCACTGGGCGGGGCGGAGTACAAAGGATTGATCATTTCGCTTTTCACATTGACGGCCATGATCTCGCGGCCATTCAGCGGCAAGCTGGCTGACCGCATTGGAAGAAAGCCTGTTATCATCTTTGGATCCCTTGTTTGTTTTGCCTGCAGCATGATGTATCCCTGGCTGACCACGGTCTTTGGTTTTTTGTTTCTCCGGCTTGTTCATGGCTTCTCCACCGGGTTTACGCCTACCGGGCAAACGGCCTACCTGTCTGACATCATCCCTGCCGATCGCCGGGGAGAAGCCATGGGCTTGCTGGGTACGGCTGGCACCATCGGCATGGCGGGTGGCCCGGCATTGGGCGGCTGGCTCTCTACCGGGTTTTCCGTGCAGGTCATGTTCTATTGTTCTTCCGTGTTGGCCATACTCTCTTCGCTGATTGTGATCACCATCAAAGAAACGGTTATAGACAAGCATGAAATTTCGTGGCGCCTGCTGAAAGTGCACCGGCAGGATCTGTTCGAACCCCGCGTACTGATTCCCTGCGTGGTGATGGGACTCTGCGCTTATGCCTACGGAGCCTTGTTTACCATCATGCCTGACTTTGGTGCTTACATGGGCATTCACAACAAAGGATTGATTTTCACCTATTTCACGATTGCTTCCCTGCTCGTCCGGCTGGTGGCCGGCAAGGCGTCTGACATCATGGGACGGGCCACTGTGCTCAAATTCTCTACAGCTTTCATGACACTGGGCATGCTGTGGATTGGATTTTCAGATACAAAGACGATGCTGATCCTGGGGGTCTTCTTCTATGGGCTTGCCCAGGGCGCCACTTCACCTACGCTGCTCGCCTGGGCCACAGACCTCAGTGACCCAGAGCACAAAGGCAGGGGCGTGGCCTCCTTGTATATTTTCATGGAGTTTGGCATTGGCATGGGAGCCTTTCTTTCCGGCTTGATTTACGGCAATGATCCTTCGAGGTTCTTCCTCACATTCTTCATTTGCAGTATGCTGAGCGGACTGGCTTTTATATATTTATGGACTCGGCCCTTGAAGGTAAGCCTATGAGTCTTCCCAGGATACTCTTGATTGTTTTCATTATCGACAGCCTGGCTGAACTGCTGGCCATCCTCATCGGGCTGCCTTCGGTTCACCTGGCGGCCAAACCTTTAATCATGTTGAGCTTGCTGGCATTTTACCTGGTAAGTTCAGGGCAGCGTTCTGCGGTGTTCATCTGGGCACTCTTGTTCTGCTGGGGAGGTGATGTGCTTTTGATGTTCCAGGAGCAGCATCAATTGTACTTCATAGCCGGACTCCTGGCATTTTTGACAGGGCATGTGCTCTACATCCTGGCTTATCGCAAATTGCAGTCAGCCGATACCAAAACAGGATTGATGACTACCCAAAAGCTCCGCTTTTCGTTTCCCATTATACTGGCGGCAACTGGGTTGATTGCCATCCTGTTTCCAACACTCGGGCCTTTGAAGTTACCGGTGATGGTCTACGCGCTGGTGTTGATGCTGATGGTGATGACGGCGTTGTTCCGCTATGGCAGAACAACTTCACAGAGTTTCTGGATGATTTTTTCTGGTGCTGTGTTGTTCATGATCTCTGATTCGGCACTCGCACTCAACAAGTTTTATTCACCTTTCGCTTACAGCGGCCCGATGATCATGCTGACCTACATCAGCGCACAGTATTTGATCGTTCAGGGGGCTTTGAATCACAAGGCGGGCAGCTGATGGCTTGAGGTTTCGGCCTTTGGCTTATGGTGCTTTTCGCTTTCAACCAATCAATACTCAAACCCCAGGACGTGCTCATCCGACCTCAGCTTGTGATTGAACTCATCCAGTTTCTTTTCCTTGCCTGAAATTTCGTAGGTAATGACAATGTTCTCATGGTCCTTCATCTCCCGTCTTTTCCTGAAATCGAGTTGCAGTTTCTCAGCCAGGGCGTGGAGGTGCTCGACCACCACTCTGTTCTTGTCAAACTTGATTCGATAGGACCGGTTTTGGTGGAGGTGATCAACAACGCGCTGGAATCTTTCAAATGCTGACAGTACGATCAGAATAATGACCATCCCCACCAGCGCCATGAAATATTCTCCGGCGCCGACGGCCATACCCAGGGCCGCCGAAATCCAAATGGTGGTAGCCGTGGTAATGCCCGTGATGGTCAGGCCGTCTTTGAAGATGACTCCGGCACCCAGAAAACCGATGCCGGTCACAATGGTGGAGGCAATCCGGTCAGGGGATGAGGGACTTATAATCATAGACAACTCCGTGAAAATGGTAGAGCCCAGGCATATCATAATCATGGTGCGCAGGCCCGCCGCCTTGCTGCGGTATTCCCGTTCAAATCCAATGGCCGTGCCGATGCAGAAGGACAGCAGCAGCCGCAGGGCAAATTCTTCATTCAATTCCAGGTTCATAGTGTTGGCTTTGTAAGTAAGTTAATGCCTGCCGCTGTCCGAAGCAAGTGAGGTGTTATACGGGGAAGGCCAATAAAAAAGGCGAAGCTTTTGGCTTCGCCTTTCATGACCTTGTTTATCCTCACATTTTTCTCACGGACCCGCTGCCGGAGGAATGACTGTTGACGTGTGACGGGTTACCCTTGTAGCTTACCGTTCCGCTCCCGCTGATGTTTGCATCAAGATCACTCTTCACATTGATTTCGACGTCGCCGGAGCCCGAGATGCGCACTTCGCATTTATCCGCTTCCAGGTTGCCGGCCAGCACTTTGCCGGAACCGCTGATGTGTGTCTTGACTTCCTTAACCGTGCCTTCTGCCCTGATCTTGCCGGAGCCGGACACACCGAAATCTGCGCCCTGGCGGATAGTCGCTGAAAGGCTCACTTCTCCTGAGCCGCTCACGTCGCTTTCAAAGCTGGTGCATGATCCTTTGACGATCAATTCGCCGGAACCGGAAACATTTCCTTCCATCTTGCCGCTGGCATCGGCTTCTATCTGAAGCGAGCCCGATCCACTGACATTCAAGTCAAGGTCGCCGGAAGTAAACTTTCCCTGGCCGAGCACATCCCCTGACCCGCTTACACTGATGGCCTCAATGTCTTTTACTGTCACATAAGCAATAATGCGGTCATTGTCACCCCAGCCCCAGTTCATCCATTTTCCCTCCTTACCGACGATGAGCCTGCCGCCGTCAACTTCTGTTTCGATTTCTTTGAGAAGGTCTTTTGGACCTTCCAATTCCACTTTCTGTGGACTGCCCTGCTTGAGATAAAGTTTTCCGGGTACGCGGAATGAAAGCTTGGTAAAACTGTCAACACTGCGTGTTTCGCGGTTTTGGCTGTAGGAAACACCTGCAACAGCCAACAGGGTAATGAATAGCGATATTTTCTTCATGGACGGTCGGTTTTATCAATATAGACTGGCCACGGTGCATTCAGGTTGCACACAAGTCCATTAATCTTTTTCTTTGAACGCTCGCATGATGCAGCCGGTTACATGCCCAATTTCTCATACCTCACCATAAAGGCCTCCTCTGAAGGCCTGTTCAAGGAAAAAGGCAGCAAATTCATGGCGTTTGCCTTTCCTGTTAATTCGGAGGAGGAGATCAAGGGTCATATCCGGGACCTGAAAAAAGAGTATTTCGATGCACGTCATCATGGCTATGCTTTCATCTTGGGGCCGGACAAGGAAAAATATCGCGCGTTCGACGACGGCGAACCGAGCCACTCCACGGGCGACCCTATCCTGGGCCAGCTCCGGTCCCGAAACCTGACCAATGTGCTGGTCGTGGTGGTGAGGTATTTCGGCGGTACTAAACTCGGCGTAGGTGGCTTGATTACCGCCTACAAAACGGCTGCTGATCAAGCGTTGAACAATGCCGTCATAATTTCGAAGGATGTAACCTCCAGACTCAGGCTTGACTATGAATATGATGCGACTCCGGCGGTGATGCGGCTAGTGAAGGATTTTGACCTGGCTGTTCTGGAACAGACTTTTGACGAAGGTGGCCGGATGCTGGTGGCAATCAAACTCGAGTCACTGGATGCATTCCTGGAAAGGACCAGGCTGCTCAAAGCCCTCGGTTCGCACCTGGCTGTCTTGGAAGCCTGAAATTCAGTAGATTCGATACCTGAATTTCTTCTTATGAAAAAACTCACCCTGGTTTTGGTTTTTGGCTGCGCGGCAGTTTCGGCGCAAATTCCGGCAGATACATTGACCTATGTCAGGCGCGTGGCAGCCATACCCATGCGCGACGGCGTTAAACTCAACACGGTGATTTATACACCGCAAAAGGTGGAGGCTCCGTTGCCGATTCTGTTTTCCCGTACACCTTATGGCGTGAGTGATATGCCCTCACCAAATCGGCGCGACTACATTCGCGACATGGCGAAGGAGGGATATATTTTTGTCTTCCAGGATATCCGCGGGCGTTACAAGTCAGAAGGCAAGTTTGAGATGCAGCGATTTACACGTGATAGGAAGAACCCCAAAGCTATTGATGAGAGCACGGATACCTACGATGCCATTGAGTGGCTGCTGAAAAACACGCCGGGCAACAACGGCAAGGTCGGCATGTATGGCATATCCTATGACGGGTGGACCACCATGATGGCGACCATCGATCCGCACCCGGCGTTGAAGGCCGCTTCCGAGCAGGCCACTCCGTCCGATATGTGGATCGGGGATGACTTTCACCACAATGGAGCTTTCCGGCTGAGCTACGGGTTTGAATACGCCTACATGGAAGAAGCCAGCAAGGAGGATGAAATGTTCCCGTTTGACCAGTATGATACCTACGAATGGTACCTGAAGCTTGGGCCGCTCTCCAACGTGAATGCAAAGTACTTTCACGGCAAAATCCCAAGCTGGAATGATTTCACCAGCCATCCCAACTACGATGATTTCTGGAGGAAGCAGTCCATTCCATACCGCATCAACGCACCCACAGTTCCCATGCTCCACGTGGCAGGCTACTGGGACCAGGAAGATTTCTATGGACCACTCAAGGCGTATGAAACCATGGAGAAGAAAGATGTGAACCACCAGAATTTCATCGTCGTGGGCCCATGGAACCACGGTGGTTGGGCAAATGGAAAGAAGGAGAGCCTGGGCAATGTCAAGTTTGGAAAACCTACAGCAGAGCAATTCCGAAAAGAAATCCAGGCGACCTGGTTTGCTTTCCACCTCAAGGGAAAAGACAACCAGCTTCCTCCCGAGTCTGTACCCTTCTCATCGAAAGGCCTCTCGGCCGGAAAGTTCCCGGAAGCCACCACTTTTCAAACAGGTTCCAATACGTGGCAGTCGTATGATGCCTGGCCGCCTACGGCCCAAACCTCGAGCAGAAAGCTTTATTTCAGGGCTGATGGAAAGCTTTCATTTGAAGCACCAGCTGAGGCCGACGGATTTGATTCCTACTTGTCAGATCCGGCTCATCCGGTTCCTTACCGCTTGCGCCCGGTCGAAGCTACTTATGGTCCAGGCTCACGCTGGTATACCTGGCTTACGGAAGATCAGCGATTTGTTCACAACCGCCCCGACGTGCTTAGCTGGGAAACTGAAGCGCTGACAGAAGACCTTACGGTCACCGGTAACCTGCTGGCGTCTCTTTCAGCGGCCACCAGTGGAACCGATAGCGATTGGGTGGTGAAACTGATTGATGTGTATCCCGAAAGTTACCCTGAAGATCCGAAGATGGCCGGCTACCAGCTGATGATGGCCAATGATGTTCTTCGCGGAAGGTTCAGGAATAACCTGGAGAAGCCTGAACCTGTGAAGCCCGATGAGGTGAATCAATACAATATTGACCTGCATGTGATCAACCACGTATTCAGGAAGGGCCACAAGATCATGGTGCAGGTACAGAGCTCGTGGTTCCCGATCATCGATCGCAACCCCCAGAAATTCGTACCCAATATTTTTGAGGCAAAGGAATCCGATTTTCAGGTGGCAACGCAGAAAATTCACCGCTCCGCCAATAGGCCGTCTTATATTCAGCTTCCCGTGATAAAAAAATAGCATGGTATTCATTTAATTTATCACCATGTCGAAATCAAAGCCGGCTATCGGGTTTATTTTTGTAACACTGTTGATTGATGTTACAGGATTCGGAATCATCATCCCGGTAATTCCTGGTCTGATCCAGCAATTCCTGGGTCCGGGCACCTCTGTCAGCGAGGCGGCAACGTATGGCGGATGGTTGATTTCCACCTATGCCATTACTCAGTTCTTTTGTGCGCCCATTGTCGGCGGTTTGAGCGACCAATTCGGAAGAAGGCCGGTATTGCTGGCATCTCTTTTTGGGTTTGGACTTGATTATCTCTTTGTGGTTTTCGCACCAACCATCGGATGGCTTTTTGTAGCGAGGATCATCGCCGGTGTTATGGGTGCCAGCTTCACCACAGCCGCCGCCTACATTGCGGACATCAGCACTCCTGAAAAAAGGGCACAGAATTTTGGGATGATCGGGGCAGCGTTCGGTTTGGGATTTATCATCGGGCCGATTATCGGCGGACTCCTTGGCGATGTGGGGCCAAGGGTGCCTTTTATGGCGGCCGCTGCACTTACCTTGCTGAACTGGCTCTACGGATATTTCATCTTGCCGGAATCACTCAAGCCGGAGAACCGCAGGCGCTTTGAATGGAAGCGGGCCAACCCACTGGGAACGCTGAAGAACCTCTGGAAGTATCCGGTGATTGCCGGGCTGATTGTATCCCTGACCTTTGTTTACCTTTCAGCGCACGCCATTCAAAGCAACTGGTCCTACTACACCATCGAAAAATTCAAATGGACACCGCGTGCCATTGGTATTTCACTGGCGGTGATCGGCTTTATGTCCGCTCTCGTGCAGGGTATCTTGATCAGGAGGATCATTCCAAAATTGGGTCAGCAGCGAAGTGTTTACCTCGGTTTGGGACTTTATGCAATCGGCTTGCTCTTGTTTGCCTTTGCCTCGCAAGGCTGGATGATGTACCCGTTTACAGTTGTTTATTGCATGGGGGCCATCGCGGGTCCTGCACTGCAGGGCATCATGTCTGGAATAGTACCTCCCAATTCACAAGGTGAGCTGCAAGGGGGGTTTACCAGCCTGATGAGCCTCACTTCGATTGTAGGGCCCCTGATGATGAATAACTTGTTTTCCTATTTTACGGGGGCAGAGGCCCCTGTCTATTTCCCGGGAGCTGCCATGCTGCTGGGTGCTGCGCTGACGCTGACGAGCGCCCTGTTGGCACGAAGGACACTCAAAAATAACGTCCTGACCCCTGCGCCACCCATCAAGGTTGAGACCTGATTTGATCAGCAATGCTCAGGAGCCCTTCAGCCGCTTGTAGATTTCCAGGCACACCCAGGCATCGGTGGCAGCGTAGCTGATTTGCTTCTCATTCAATTGCTCAGCTTCCCAGTTGCTCGTTTGGGCGCTTTTGGAAATGCGGAAGCCTAGGAGCAGCGCCGTCAGTTTTTTTACACTTTCCACTTCCAGTCCTGCCTCCTTGGCAAGCAGGGCCAGTTCAACAAATCCCCCAGGATTAAAAGGTTTCAGGTGCTGCAGTGCCTTGATGTCATCGCGGATGGCCACACCTGCCTTTTGTATCTTTTCGTTCTGGAGAAAGTGAACAATCTCTGACGTCAGTTCCGTCGCCAGGAGCCGGATCAGGAATACTTTTTCAGGCAGGGCGATCTGGAGAATGGACACTTTGTTCCGGTGACCCCTGACAAACACTGGTTTGGTTTCGGTATCAAATCCAATGTGCGGATGTGAGTTGATTTCTTCTAAGGCCTGATGCAGTTTTTCCGGGTTTGATATTACTTCCACTTGTCCCCCGAATGACTGAAGGGGAAGCAGGTTGATTTCTTCGGAGGTGATCGAAGTCTTGCCGTCAGATGGCTTTGTCATCATCACTTAGCCGGTGAATTTTGTAGTTGATGTAGGCCTGGAATATCGTCATCAGCGGGCTGATGATGCAGAAAAAGCAATAGGGTGCATAAGCCCACGTGGAGACGCCCAGTACTTTTGCCTGGGTTGCGCCGCAGGTGTTCCAGGGGATCAGGACAGACGTTACGGTTCCGGAATCTTCCAGCGTGCGGCTCAGCAGTTCGGGTTTGTATCCGCGCTTGCGGTAGGTGTCGGCATACATCCGGCCGGGCACAGCAATGGCCATGTATTGGTCGGAAGCGGTGAGGTTGAAAAATAGGCAGGTTGCTGCGGTAGAGGCCACCAGAGATCCTGTTGAATGGGCAAACTTGATAATCTGTTCCGCAATTTTCTTCAGAAGACCGCAGGACTCCATCACCCCGCCGAAAGTCATGGCGCACGTGATCAGCCAGATGGTGTTCATCATGCCATACATCCCGCCTGAAGTAAGCAACGAAGTGATCATGGCATTGTCAGTCAGGATGCTGGTTTCAATGGCCATGGCTTTCATGACAGCCATGAAAGACGATTTGATAAAGTTGCCTTCAATGCCTGAAATCTGGTTGACAATCTGGGGTTGAAAAATGACGGCAAAAATTCCACCCAGAAGAGAGCCTACCAGCAACGCCGGCAGTGCGGGTACTTTTCTGACGATCATGAAAATAACAAGAGCAGGAGCCACAAACAGGAGTGGATTCAGGTTGAAGGCCTTGTCAATAGACGCCAGCACGGCATCCGTTTCAGTAGCCGATGCTTTGGTTTCCAGCGTAAATCCCCATACCAGGTAGATAGTCAGTGTAATGATCAAGGTAGGGGCTGTTGTGTTGACCATGTAGCGGACGTGTGTAAAAAGGTCCGTGCCAGCCATGGCCGGAGCAAGATTGGTTGTATCTGAAAGTGGTGACATCTTGTCGCCGAAGTAGGCGCCAGAAATGATTGCGCCGGCAATGACTGGTTCCGAAATGCCCAGTGTCTTCCCAATGCCAAGCAACGCGATCCCGACTGTTGCCACGGTGCTCCAGGAGCTTCCCGTTGCGAGTGAAACAATGCAGCAAACCACGCAGGCGGCAAACAGGAAAATAGTGGGGTTCAGAATCTTCAGTCCATAGTAAATCATGGCGGGCACAATCCCACTCATCAACCACGTTCCCGACAACGCACCAATGACCATCAGGATGAGAATTGCACCCATGGCTGAACTGATGCTTCTGACAATGCTGAGTTCAATTTCTTCCCAGCGGTAGCCGAGGCTGATGGAGATTACCCCGCCCACTCCGGCAGCCAGCAGCATGGCGATCTGGTTTGGTCCGCTGGTAGCGTCAGAGCCAAACAGGATTACGTTCGTGGCCAGCAGGAAGATCAGAACAAAAATCGGTACGAAGGCTTGCCACAAGGTTGGCTCTTTCTTGATCGACATGAAGTGAATTTTATGCGGGAAAGATAGGGATTATTCTTGCTCTGTTTGAATTCCTCAATACAGCTTACCCTGTGACCTTTACGTCGTAATTCACCCCGCGTCCCCTCAAATAAGTCATGATTGACCTGAAATTGGCTTCATCTTCTCCCAGGTACTCGGGTGGGCAGACGCCCTTGCGGGTAAATTTTCCTTCTGAAACGAGGTTGACCGCCGCGGTGCAGGTGTAGCCCGTGGTCCTTGCCATGGACAGTGTGTTTGTCGATTTTTCAGTACGGTCCAGCAGATTGTATTCGTATGCCTTAGGCTTTCCGCCCTCTTCGCCATTCAGCCTGATTCGCATGACGGTAAACTCTTCTTCGCCGGGTTTCAGTTTCCATTTTGGGAAAAGAAGCCTGGCGGTTACATCGATCGGGCGGACTTTCACCCCCTTCACGTCAACGGGTTCGTAAGAGAAAAAACCAGTTTCCCTCAGCACACGCAGGTACTCCACACATCCCGGGTACCGGAGTGTTTTTTCAATCATGTTGGGAATGTTGGGCATGGTCTTGATCAGCGAGCGCAGTCCGTCTGAATTCCATGACTCCAGGGTACCAACGCCATCGAAGTGAACCAGTTCAGGATCAGACAGGGCTTCTTTAATCACCATACCTCCGTTCTGCACGTATCGCGCCGGACGGATATACTCCTCGATCACGTCGATGGGAGAGAAGACGGCCTTGTATTCGTAAGGCCATTCACGAACCACCGGCAGACCACCCACCAGGCATTCATATGCATCAATCTTCATTCTCTTGTTGTGAAAGCCAAGGATGATGTTGCCCATGCCAGGTGCGACACCGCAATCGGTGATGACGGTCACATTATTCCTTTTTGCAAGTTCATCAAGCTGAAACGGATCTTCAGGGAAAAAGGAAATGTCGACCATATTCTTGCCCGCCCCGATGACGGTACGCACGGTTTGAAGTCCCATGAACCCGGGCACTGCCCCAACCACCAGGTCGAAAGGTTGAATGATGGATGCGAGCTGAGCCTCATTGGAAAAATCGCCCACCTGGGTCTTAATGCCGTGGCTGTTTAATTCTGCCAGTGCTGGTTCACTGATGTCCACTGATGTGACATCAAAATGCCGGGCCAGGTCAACAGCCATAACCTTGCCAACAAGTCCGGCACCAAGAACGACTACTTTCTTCTTCATACGCAGTTAAAATTTTCTACCTTCAGACTTTCGAAAGTCAACACTTCCTCACCTCAACACTTCCACTCCTCCCTATGTTTGATCCCGCCAAGTTAATTGAAAAAGCCAAGGGCTCAGCCTTTTGGCGCTGGGTTCTCAACCAGGCGCTCTACAGGATGGTTCCCTTCAACCGCCCGCACAAATTCCAGGTGGTCGAAATAGAGGACCATTACCTCAAGGCCATTATTCCATACCGGAAAAGCAACTTCAACCATATCCGAGGCCTGCACGCCTGCGCCCTGGCAACCATTTCCGAGTTTGTTACAGGGTTTTTGCTGTTGTCGCGCCTGGACATCAGGAAATACAGGCTCATCATGCAGCGCATTGAGATGGATTACCACTACCAGGGTAAAATGGACTCTTTCGCAGAATTCAGAACTTCGGATGAATGGTTCCTGCAAAATATCATCACGCCCCTCCAGGCCCAGGAGTCAGTCGTTGTGCCTTGCGAAATCAAAATCCACGATGCAATGGGCAATCACATTACCACCGGAAAGGTATTCTGGCAAATCAAGGACTGGACTAAGGTGAAGACAAAAACTTAATTAAATTTGTTGCACATTTTTGGCGGGCTTACAATCATCTTGCTATGCGTAAAATCGACCAACTTCTTGCGGAGTATGGTGACAGTCACCAGAACCCTACCAACAAAGCCATCCACTGGATTTGTGTTCCGTTGATCTTTTTCAGCATTGTTGGGTTAGTTTTTTCAATTCCTTCCGGAATGGTTCAGTCGGTGATGGGGGAGGACAACCCGTACGCGCACTGGGCGACCGTGATGTTTATTATTGTGCTGGCCTATTACGTCACACTCTCTATTCCGCTGGCGGTGGGTATGGCGATTTTCGGATTGTTTTGTATTTTTTTGGCAGAATTGATCTCAACGACCGGCACGCCCCTGTGGGCTGTCAGCATTTTCATTTTCGTCGGTGCCTGGATCGGCCAGTTCTACGGCCACAAAGTGGAGGGAAAGAAGCCTTCATTCTTCAAGGACGTTCAATTCCTGCTGATAGGCCCGGCCTGGCTTATGCATTTTATTTACAAGAGACTGGGAATTCCCTACTAATTGGAACGGGGTTACCGTGTCGACCATCACTTGTCTCCGGCCTTGACGCCGGATTACCAACCCTTTTTGTTTAACCGGCCAGAACACCTGCACCTGCAGGGAGAAGACATCCAGAGTTTTTATCTCGTCAGAAAGGTGAACCAGAAGATAATGGCTCAGGTGTCCTTTCACATCGAAGGTCGAAAGGCCATGACTCCCCTGCGGGCGCCGTTTGGATCGTTCCTGTATTCAGATTCCCTTTCGCCGCAAATTCTTTACGACTTTGTTCAGCATTGTGAACTTGAACTTCGCGCAAAAGGCATCAACTCGGTTACCGTTGGTGAACCTCCCTTGTTTTACAGAAAGTCCGGCGAATTGATCCAAACCATTCTGTTGAATCTGAATTACAGCATAAGCAAGGCTGAGCTGAGTTCGGGGATCAAAATCGATCACTTTAGTTTTGAAGAAAAGATTGAGGCCTGGGAGAAGCGCAAACTGAAGCAGGCAAAAGTGAAGGGATTGCAGTTCAGGCCGCTCCCATTGACCGAACTCGGAAACGTTTACCAGACAATCCACAAGTGCCGGTCGCAGCGGGGTCATTCACTCAGCATGACCCTGGAGGAATTGGCAGGGACCGTCGATGTTTTTAAGGATTCATTTCTTCTCTTCGGCACATTCCTGAACCAGGAACTGGCAGCGGCATCCATAGCCATACGCGTCAGCGATCGAATACTTTACAATTTCTATTCTGGACACCTCAAGAAGTATGACTCCATCAGCCCGGTGGTGTTCCTGACCGGGGGTATGTATAAATACTGTAGTTCACACAAGATTAACCTGCTCGACCTGGGCACCTCCTCCCTCAATGGTCAGCCCAATTTCAGCCTCCTCGACTTCAAATTAAGACTTGGCGGTGTGCCCTCCATGAAACTCACTTTTGAAAAAGCGTTGTCTTGAACACCCCGCTGGTATCGGTAATCCTTCTTTGTTACAACCATGAACGGTTTGTGGAGGAGGCAATCCGTTCCGTCATCCATCAGACTCATCCAAACATTCAACTGGTGATCGTTGATGATCAGAGCACCGATCACAGTACGGCCAGAATCACGAACCTGTTGGAATGCTATCCCCAGGCCGAGTTCATGGCGCTTTCTGAGAACCTGGGCAATTGCAGGGCGTTCAACAAAGGGCTTGAAAAAGCAAGGGGTGAGTTTGTGATTGACCTTGCGGCCGATGATGTACTCATGCCGGACAGGATTGAAAAGGGAGTCAGGGCATTACTAAAAGCGGGCGATCGGTTCGGCGTTAATTTTGCGGATGCCGAGTTGATCGATGCCGAAGGAAAGGTACTGGGACATCACTCAGACCGCTTTCCGCATGCATCCATTCCGCAAGGAGATATTTATTGCGACATTCTCTCCCGCTACTTTATCAATAGCCCCACCATGATGATGAGAAAAACGGTATTTGAAAAACTGGGCGGCTATGACGAAACCCTGGCCTATGAGGATTTTGACTGGTGGGTCAGATCATCACGACACTTTCATTATTGCTATACGCCGGAAGCACTGATCAGGAGAAGGATCCTTGAGTCTTCGCTTGGAAGCAGACAGTACCGGATGGGATCCCTTCAGCTTAGAAGCACCCTCAGGGTGTGCGCCAAGGCACTTGAGTTAAACAAGACCTCGGCAGAGCATGCTGCGCTGAAGAAGCGAATCCAGTATGAAATGAGACAGGCGCTTCAGCTTGGGTGCATGACCCTGGCGTGGGATTATTGGAAGCTGTGGCGAAAGGTGCCCTAGGCTATTTGCGATTGTCTTCGCCAAGGACCATGCTGAGGTAGCTGCTGTACCGGTTGGCGGAGATGGTTCCTTCCTCCACCGCCTGCAGGATCCTGCATTTCGGCTCGGTGAGATGAAGGCAGCGGGAGCCGAATTTGCAATCAAGCCGCAGGTCCCTCATCTCCGGAAAGTAATCAGAGATTTCCTGTTGATTCATTTCCACCAGGCCCCACTCTTTGACGCCAGGCGTATCAATAACAAATGTATTGGCCTCCAGCGTAAACATCTCGGCGAAGGTGGTGGTGTGGATGCCACGGCTTGTAAAATCCGACACCTCGTTCACCGCCTGTTCTGCGCCGGGGAAGAGGGCATTCAGCAAAGTTGATTTGCCAACCCCGGAGTGCCCGGCGACCAGCGTGGTCTTGTTCAGCAGCAAGGCCCTTACCAACTCCACGTCATCACGGTCCTGGGCTGAAATGATTAATGTCCGGGTGCCGATGGAGGTATACAGTTTTTGCAGTTGATCAACAATCCCCCGTTCCTTGTCATGGTATAAATCTTTCTTGTTGAACAGCAGAATTTGCGGGATTCGAAATGATTCGGCCGTAACCAGAAAGCGATCAATGAAGCCCAGCGAGGTGCGTGGATGTTTCAGTGTGGCGATCAGCATCACCTGGTCAATGTTTGCGGCCAGGACACTGCTGTGCCCCGTGCGCTTCACCGACTGCCGGAGGATGTGGTTCGTTCTGGGTTTTACTTCCGTGATCGAGGCATTGTCTTGGTCCAACAGCACCTCAACACGATCACCGACCGCAACCGGGTTGGTCTCCTTACTTTCGTCAAGTCTGAGTTTTCCCTGGAGACGGCACAGGTATGTCTTTCCATCGGGCCCAAGCACGTCATACCATGAGCCAGTTGATTTCATCACGCGTCCTTCCATCACGCCAGGTATTTCTTGCAGTAGTCCATGATCTTATCCGTTGCCCCGAGGTTACCGAGGACGTAATGCCTGGTTACTTCGCATGCCAGCTGGTAGGCTTCCGGTTCATCTGTCATGAGGTCATACTTGCGCTTGAGTTCGGGGTAATCCATCACATCAAATGCACCACCCCTGAAAACAAGATCAACTGCCTCCTGGTACTTTTGATAAGCCTTATTCCCAAAAAATATTGGAACACCGCAACAGGCAGCCTCCAGGATATTGTGAAGGCCCTGCTTGAATGCGCCGCCCACAAAAGCGAATTCGCCATATTGGTATAGTTGCGAAAGCATGCCGATGTTGTCAATGATCAATACGGAGGCATCCTGAACCGAAGACTCATTGGCGAGGGAATAACGTATGGTTTTTCCCTCGGAGAATTTTTCAATGTTCAGGATAAAGTCTTCACTGATCTCGTGTGGAGCAACAATGAACTTCAGCCGGTTCTTGTTCTCATTCATGAAGGGGAACAACACATTCATGTCTTCCCCCCAGGCGCTTCCCACCACCATGATCTTTTGTCCGTTCTTGAATCGTTCAACGACGGGGATATTGGCCCCTTGCCTGATAATCTGGTTCACGCGGTCGAAACGGGTGTCACCGGCCACGGTAAACCCTTTGATGCGCAGCGACTGGAGCAGGGCCATCGAATGCTGGTTTTGAACAAAAAAGTGATCGAAGCAGCTGAGCATGTGTCTGAAAAGTCCGCCGTACGGTTTGAAGAAAATCTGATCTTCCCGGAAAATGGAAGAGATGGATATCACGGGAATTTTATTTTTCGAGAGCACCGTGACGTAGTGGTACCAGAACTCGTATTTGACGAATACAGCCAGGGCTGGCTTCACAGCCTCGGCAAACCATCGGGCCTGCCGTGGAGTGTCCCAGGGAAGGTAGAATACATAATCGGCAAAGGGATAGTCCTTCCTGACTTCATACCCGGAGGGCGAAAAAAACGTAATCAATATTTTAATTGATGGTTTCCGGGCCTTCAGCGCTTCAATCACAGGCCGGCCTTGTTCAAATTCACCGAGCGAAGCGCAATGAAACCAGATCAACTGTTCTGATGAAGCCAGGGGAAAGGTACTGTGCAGGCGCTCGTTTTGTTCCTGCCGTCCCCGTTGGAATGCCCTGGCCTTGGGATTAAACCATGCAGCGGCTGCATAGACAGTCCTCAGAAGGAAAATACCGATATTGTATAGTAGTACCATTTTCGTGTTCACCGGCAAAGATAGAATTTGAAATCAATAAGAAGGCTGAACATGGCTTAGTTGGGCTAAGGACTGCACGGCCTCCGCCTGTTGATCACCGACTCTAAGTCCAAGCCGACAGACATTCATTCAAAAACTTTCAGTACTTTAAATGGTCAATTCAACATTATGACAATTCAATTTCTCGGAGCAGCCCGGACCACCACCGGATCCATGTACCTGCTGACGGTTAATAATATGAAAGTCCTGATGGAATGCGGACTTTACCAGGGCAAGCGGTCTGAATCAATTGAACGAAACCTGAATTTCCCATTTGACCCTGCTACCCTGGATGTGGCTATCCTGAGTCATGCGCACATCGACCACGCGGGAAATTTTCCGAATCTCTACAAACAAGGATTTCGCGGCAACATATTTTGTACCCATGCCACCCAGGACCTGGCATCCATCCTTTTGCAGGATTCGGCTCACATACAGGAATCAGATGCTGAGTATGTTTCAAAAGTAAGGGCCAGGAACCATGAGGCCCCGGTTGATCCGCTTTATACACGTGAAGATGCCGAACGGGTGGTGCGCCAGTTTGTGTCCATTGGCTATGATCGACCCATCCAGGTGACAGAGGGTGTCACATTGCATTTCCGTGATGCCGGTCATATCCTGGGCTCAGCACAAGTGGTGCTTGATATTGTTGAGGACGGAAGAAAATTCCGATACCTGTTCACAGGCGACATTGGCCGGGGAGGAGATCCAATTTTGCGAGATCCACAGGGTGTGGATGATGTTGACTACCTGCACATCGAAAGCACTTATGGGAACCGTTTGCACGATTCAAGGCCGGATCAGGCCGACATCATGGTTGCTGAGGTGGTTCAGAACATTTTTAAACACCATGGCAAGGTGATTATACCTGCCTTTGCTGTGGGGCGAACCCAGCAAATTGTGTGGGCCATTAACAAGCTGGTGAAGAGCAGGGAGATGGAGCGCGTGCCCGTATTTGTTGACAGCCCGCTGGCCGTCAACGCTACGGAAGTTTACCGCCTTCATCCGGAGTGATTCAACCACGAGATCTATGAGTACCTGATGAGTGAAGGAAATCCATTCGAGGCGGCCAATGTGACGTACATACGGGACCTCAGCCAGTCGAAGAAATTAAATGCCGTCAAGGGGCCGCTCATGATCATCAGCGCCTCAGGCATGGCGGAGGCTGGACGGATCCTGCATCACCTCAAGAATAACATTGGCAATCCGAACAATATGATCTTGTTCATGGGCTACTGTGCGGAGTATACATTGGGAGCTAAAATCCGGAACGGGCAGTCGCCAGTCAATATTTTTGGAGAACCCTACGAGGTCAGGGCCAAGGTGGCGTCCCTGGATTCCCTTTCAGGCCATGCCGACAAAAATGAATTGATCGCCCATGTGGGAAGGGTAAAAGGCCAGCTGAAAAAAATATTTGTTACACATGGCGAGGAAGAGCAGGCCCTTGCTTTTTCGGAAACCCTGAAAAAACTGAGACCAAACGCCCAGGTCATTGTGCCGGTCAAAGGCCAGAAGGAAGAGATATAGTAGCCTGAAATTGAGGTTACCGACATTGATTTCACGGGATATAGCCTTGTGCAGTGCCATTACCATTGCCGTCTCTTCTGAAAGTTTTATATTTAGACCTTAGATTTAAACTAAATACCGATGAAAAGAATCCTTTTACCAGCACTTTGCCTTATTGCACTGGTCAGTACAACCCGGACTTATGCACAGGGTGATCTTGACCAACTATTGAAGGGAAGTCAGGCTGACGCCAACTACCTGGCAACAGGTTATCTGACTCCGGCACTCAATGCCATTGGAAGCGGTCTCAACCAGGGGTGGTACAACACGGCAGCCAACCACAAAAAGCTTGGTTTTGATTTGACCATTTCGGTTAGCTCAATTCAATTCCCCAGCAACGAGTCAACCTATTTAGTTGACAATTCGAAACTTACGTCCATTGCCATTGTCGGTGATCCGAATGCGCCCACCTTCATTGGTTCTGACAAAGGCCCTGTATATCAATACAAGGCACCGCTGTCTGGCACCTTCAATGGCCCGGGTGGGGTCAACATACAGAATATACCCCTTGGCGGTCTTCCGATCCCGATAATTAACCTTGGTATTGGCATTATGTGGAATACCGACCTTAAATTGCGATTCGCGACCTACAGCGGTTCAGGTGGCGCCAAAGTAGATTTGTTCGGCTTTGCTATCCAGCATGATATCAAGCAGCATATTCCCGGGTTGAAAGAACTTCCTTTTGACCTGTCTGCTTTGTTCGGCTACACGACTTTTAGTTCTCAAGTGGGTTTTGATGCGGCCAATCCCAGCCAGCTGGGGAAAGCTGATTTCTCAGCCACTACCATTCAGGCTCTGGTCGGAAAGAAATTTTCTGTGCTGACCCTGTACGGAGGGGTGGGCTATAACTTTTCCAGCGGATCCTTTAAAGCAACAGGTTCGTACCCGGACGCAACAACGGGCGTTACACTCGTTGACCCAATCAATATTTCTTCAAGCGTTTCTGGCCCGCGTATGACGGCTGGTCTGCGACTTAAGTTTGCCGTCTTCACACTTCATGGCGACTATACCTTCCAGCGTTATAATACACTGACCGTTGGTTTCGGTATTACTGTCCGTTAAGAGAAAGGAATTCAATGCTTCAGGGAAGCCTTCATTTACCTTTAAATGAAGGCTTCCTTTTTTCTATGAATGCCCTCATGCCTTCTTTTTGATCCTCACTCGCAAAAGTGAGGTAGAAGTTCTTCCGTTCGAACATCAGGCCCTCATCCAACAAGGTCTCGTAAGAACGGTTCACCGCTTCCTTCGCCAGTTGAACAGCCACGGGAGACATTTGTGCGATCTCGGAAGCGAGGGTGATGGCTTCTTTGAGATAGAATTCCACGGGCACTACTTTGATCACAAGTCCATAGAACAGGGCTTCCTCCGCAGACATAAACCTCCCCGTGAGGATCATCTCCATAGCCTTTGCCTTACCCACTGCTTTTGTGAGCCGTTGGGTTCCTCCCGCGCCGGGCATGGTGCCGATCTTGATTTCAGGCTGTCCGAATTTGGCGGTCTCCGAAGCGATGATCATGTCACAGGTCATGGCGAACTCGCATCCGCCTCCCAAAGCAAATCCAGACACGGCTGCTATAATTGGTTTTTTCGTTTTGCGGATCTGATCCCAGGTACTGAATTGATCAAGCATCAGCATGTCGATGGCGGTCTTGTCTGCCATTTGCTTGATGTCAGCACCGGCTGCAAATGCCTGCTCGTTGCCGGTGATGATGATCGCCCGGACTTGGGTGTCCTTGTCCAGCCGTTGGAGCGTGTCGCGCACTTCCTCCATAAGCTGGGGGTTAAGCGCGTTGAGTTCTTTCGGCCGGTAAAGTTCAATGAGCGCTACGAACGGCGCAACCTGGTCATTTACTTTGATAAATTCCATCACTTTGGGTTTTGATCCACAAATCTAATTATTGCAGGCAAAGAGCAGGAGGAATGAGTGAAAATGCCAGGTCAATACAAAAGAAACACCCCGCTTCCTTGCGGGGCGGGGCGTTTCCAAACCAAAAGGCGAATAAAAAGTGCTATGCGTGATTATATCCTGATCGTATGACAGAAGTAACCCGGACGGCTTTATTTTTGAGAGAAGTTATGACACATCTCCTTTTTGTCTGCCTGGGGAATATTTGCCGTTCGCCACTGGCGGAAGCCATTTTTGAGCACCAAATCCGCATAAACGGGCTTCAGGGCCAGTTTCTCTCTGAATCCTGTGGTACCGCCAATTACCATGTGGGATCACCTCCCGATCATCGAACCCTGAAGAATGCCGCTAAAAACGGCGTCATCATACAGCATTCGGGACGCCAGTTTCATCGCAACGACTTTACCCGGTTTGACCTGATCCTGCCAATGGACAAGAGCAACCGCATGGACTTGATCAGGCTTCCGGGAGCTGAAAACTATCACACCAAAATCAAACTGATGAGGACTTTTGACCCGCTTTACCCGGACGCTGATGTGCCGGATCCTTACTACGGCGGGGAGGAAGATTTCCAGGAAGTTTTTGAAATCCTCGACCGCTCAACCCGTACGCTGATCGATTATCTCCGGAAGGAATTTCCAAAACCCTAGACCTTTATCAATACCTGGATCGTGCTGCGGGAGGATTGCTCCAGCAGAATTCCCGGGAGTTTCCGGTAGTGATCAGAGGTGGCTGCATCGTAGTTCTTCACAGTGATGAGGGTAAGGCCGGTATTGTAATAGACTTCGAAGTGCGTTGACAGCCGCTCGATAAGTTTTAAGACCTTGTCCTCCCTGAAATCAATGCAGAAGGAAAATGAGATGGCGGAATTTTGCATGACGTTGATCTTGATGTCAAGCCCGGCCACCACACTGAAAATGGAACTAAGCTGGTTCTCGCTGATGAATGTGTAGTCGGTCACCCGGCACGAGACGAGGCACTGGTTGTCTTTGAAGACAATCAGAGGCGGCAGGTGACTGAGCTTGATCTCATGGATCACGGTGCCGGGTAATGTTGGGTCATCAAAATTCTTTACCAGGAGGGGGATATTCTTGTTCGCCAGCGGTTTGATGGTTTTAGGGTGGATGACCGATGCCCCATAGTAGGTCATCTCCGCTGCTTCCCGGAAAGGCAATTCTTCAAACACGACGGCCCTGGGTAGCCGCTTTGGATCTGCATTCATCACACCGGGAACATCTTTCCAGATGGTAACAGATTCTGCGGATAGGCATGCAGCGAAAATCGCGGCCGAATAATCCGAGCCTTCGCGCCCGAGGGTGGTGGTGTAGCCTTCTGGGCTGCGCCCCACAAATCCCTGGGTAACAACAATTTGTTTCTGAAGGATGGGTTTGAGTTCCTGGATTTTTTTTTCGGTATTATTCCAATCCACCCTGCCCTCCCGATGGGTGGCATCGGTTAGAACGTATTGACGGGCATCCGCCCAATGGACAGGCAGGCTTGTCAGCAGGAACTCGGAGACAATAATGGAGGAAAGCACTTCCCCCAGAGAAATAACCTGGTCATACAATTGATCGAATTCCATGGAGGCAGCCAACAGTGCTGGAACCCGCTCAAACTCAGTTGCTGCTTTCTTCCATACAGGGTGACTGGGTGGAAACAATTCTTTCATGACGCCTTTGTGGAAGTCCACGATCTGCGCCAGCTCTGCTTCAAAATCCCGGCCTGACCTGGATTCACCCAGCATGCGCTCCAGCGCATTAGTCGTTTTCCCCATTGCTGAAACCACCACCACCAGCTGATCGTGACTGTATCGCTCAATTATGCTGGCTACCTGCCGGATTGCGGCGGCATGGCGCACCGAAGCGCCGCCAAACTTAAATACTTTCATGACCGTGCTGTACTGTTATGATTGCCCATTCTACCTTATTTGGTTGGGGATATTTCATGGTTTTTGGTTGTACTAAATCGTTTGCACTGTAACTTTGACCCTGAAATTACCTGCGAATTAATCAATTTATGGAACACTCCCGAATAGCCGATTCCATTGGAATTGCCCTCGACCGCTTCATTAAAAACAACCAGGAGCAGTTTCAGTATGCCAGCGGAGAGCTCTCCCAGTTGCTGCGCGACATCGCGCTCGCTTCCAAGGTCGTGAATCGGGAGGTAAACAAAGCGGGACTCATCGATATCATGGGCGCCATGGGTTCGCAGAACTCGGCAGGGGATGAACAGCAGAAGCTGGATGTCCTCGCCCACATTCGCTTCTCCCGCGCCCTGGCCAAAGGGGGCGAAGTGGCAGCGCTGATTTCTGAAGAGACCGAATCGTTTGAGGATTTGAACAACGATGGCAAATACATCGTGGCCATGGACCCGCTGGACGGATCTTCGAACATTGATGTCAATGTGTCCATCGGCACTATTTTCTCGGTCTACCGGAGAAAAAGTCCGGTCGGAACGCCCATTCAAGAGGTGGATATTCTGCAAAAGGGGACCGAGCAAGTAGCTGCCGGCTATATTTTGTATGGTTCTTCCACGATGCTGGTCTACACCACCGGGCACGGCGTAAATGGATTTACCTATGAACACTCCCTGGGTGAATACTTCCTCTCGCATCTTGACCTGAAAATGCCGCTGGATGGGAATATATTCTCTATTAACGAGGGATCCTATAAGTCATTTTCCCCGGCGGTTAAATCTTATATTGACTATTGCAAAGAGCGAAACTACACGGCGCGCTACATCGGCTCGCTCGTCGCTGATCTTCATAGGAACATGTTAAAAGGAGGAGTTTACATTTATCCGGGCACTGCCAAAAACCCGAATGGCAAATTGCGCCTTGTCTATGAGTGCAATGCCCTCGCCTTCGTTACCGAACAGGCCGGCGGACTGGCCACCAATGGCAAAGGGAGAATATTGGAAATCCAGCCCACATCACTGCATCAAAGAACGCCATTCTACGTGGGATCATTCAATATGGTCGAGAAGGCGATGAGTTTCGGTCAGTAGCTTCTTGTGCTATGGCTTCGATGCTGTTTCCGGTTTCTTGTCTTCCGGGGCGGCTTCCAGGATTTCGGGCGCATATTGGCAAATGATGCCATACCACTTCACCAATTTCTTGATATCGGATACGTACACCCTGCTCTCGTCGTACTCAGGCAAAACCGATTTCATGAAGGCTTTCAGTTCCGCAGGTTCTGAATTGCTGTCAACGCCAGGATCCGTGTTGAAATCTTTCTTGATTTTCCTGAGCACGGCGCCAAGGGGCGTGGTGCCTTCCTTGGTACGGGTATAGATAGATATTTCCTCCAGGAGTGAAAGCTGGTTGTTGGCACCAGCCATTATTTTGGTTTTTGCTTCGTCCAGGGATTCCAGCAGCATGCCGCCCTTGCCGGGCCTGCCTACTTTGTATAATCCACCCTTTCCGGAGATACTGGCTAAGTCTTTTAATTCCATGCGGTTGTTATTTCGCGGTAAAAATATGAATTTATTCAGATGTCAGGATGGAATGAATGTAGGCCAGCAACTCATCTTTGCCTTTTCTTTCCTCGGCCGACGTCATGAAGATGGGCGGCAGTTCTTCCCAGGATTCTTCCAGGGTGGTTTCCCATTCTTTTCTGGAGGCCATCAGTTGATTCTTGGAAATCTTGTCCGCCTTGGTGAATACAATGGAAAAGGGAAGCCGTTGTTCCCCCATCCACTGGATGAACTCTTTGTCAATTTTCTGGGGTTTAAGCCTGGGGTCCAGCAGCACAAAGGTTGTGCTGAGGTTGGGGCGTTTTTTCAGGTAAGTTTCAATCATGGAGCCCCAGGACCGATGCTTGCTGCGCGTTACACTGGCATAGCCATACCCTGGCAAATCCACCAAATGCCAATCTTCGTTGATCAGGAAATGGTTTATGGTCTGCGTTTTTCCGGGTGTGGAGGATGTTTTGGCGAGATTCTTCCGGTTGACCAGCATGTTGATCAGGGACGACTTTCCCACATTGGAACGGCCAATGAAGGCAAACTCCTTCAAATTGGGCTCCGGGCACTTGGCCGGGTCCGAATTGCTGACGACAAATTCCGCTGAATGGATGATCATGCTGATGGCTGGGGCACAAAAGTACAATAAGACAGGGGGAAAATTAATTTATGGAAATTAGCGCCATGATCCGGAAGCACAAGTTGTCATTGGTCTGTTGTATCCTGGCCCATATTTTCCTTGCGGCGGGCGGACGCGTGCTCAGTGCCCAGGACACAAAGCCAGCAAGAAATGAGAAGATGGCTACGGCATACTATGACCGGGGCAAGGCCTATCACCAGTCCATGAAGTTCGATTCTGCCTCAGTGTTTTACCGAAAATACCGTGATTGGTTGAGACAGCAAAAAGATGCCCCGCCGATGAGGGAAGTGAATAAAAGACTGATGGAATGTGAATCGGGGAAAAAACTTGTATCGGAACCGAGGAAATTCGTGGTTACCAGCCTGGGACCGGCAGTCAACTCAGCCTTTGAGGACTATGCTCCGGTATTGAATGAAGAGGAGAGCATGCTGATTTTCACATCACGCAGATATGCAGGCAATGTCAACCAGGAAGTTTCGCGGGATGGCAAACCCTACGAAGAGATTTATGTATCAGAACGGAAGGATGGATGGTGGACGCCAGCCCGAAACATTGGCTCTCCCGTCAACACAACTTTTCATGATTCAAACCTGGCGCTTTCCGCCGATGGAAATCAGCTGTTCACGTACTCGGATGCCAATGAGGGGGACATCCTCTCAAGCCAGTTCGTGAATGGACAATGGTCGCAGCCTACACCCATGCCCCCGCCGATCAACACACGCTACCATGAATCTTCTATTTCTACAGATGGTAAAAGATTCTTTGTTGCGAGCGAGCGGCCTGGAGGCCGTGGCGGCTCCGACATCTGGGTTATTGAGAAGAATGCTGCCGGAGGATGGGTGACTTCGAACCCAGGACCAGCAGTCAATACTGCGTGGGATGAAGACGGGCCGTTTATTGACTATGACGGTAGAACCTTGTACTTCAGTTCCAGGGGTCACAATACCATGGGTGGATTTGACATCTTCCGCTCTCTATGGAAATCGGATCATTGGACGAACGCGGAGAACCTGGGGTATCCAATTAACACACCAGGGAATGACAATTATTTCGTTGCCACCAAAGATGGAAAGCGCGCGTACTATTCATCCGTGCGGGACGGAGGGATGGGTGAGGAGGATATTTACATGATCACGCTGCCAAAAGAACTGGAACGCGTCGAACAGCCCAAGGTTGCTGGGGAAACAGAAGGCCCGTCCGATGCAGAACACGTCATGGTTGTCTATTTTGATTTTCGATCTTCAGATTTGTCTGATCAGGCCCGCATGCAGCTAACGGGATTTCTGGACCGCATGAAGTCAGGCGACGGGGTATTTCAAATCGAGGGACATGCGGACAGCATTGGCCAGGAAGATTTTAATGACGGTCTTTCGATTGAGCGTGCCCATACCGTTTATGCTTTTCTCAAGTCTAACGGCATACCGTCGGAGCGCCTGGCATTGAAAGGATGGGGTGCAAGGAAGCCTGTTGCCTCAAATGAAATGGAAAAGGACGGCCGGGCACTGAACAGAAGGGTAGAGATATCTGTTATTCATAATTAAATCGTAAATCGCTTCGTAAATCCTGAATTCACGTGGTAGTCCCTTATAAAGAAGATTCATCAGCCAAAAAACAGCAAGTGGCCCGGATGTTTGACAGCATCAGCGGGCGGTATGATTTCCTGAATCATTTTTTGAGCCTGGGCATCGATATTGTTTGGAGAAAGAAGGCCATTGCGCTGCTGAAGGATCTGAAGCCAAGGATCATCCTGGATGTGGCCACGGGTACCGGGGATTTTGCCATTGAGGCACTGGCCCTGCACCCAGACAAGGTTATCGGGGTTGATATTTCGGAGGGCATGCTGGAAGTAGGCAGGAAGAAGATGATTGAGAAAAAGCTGGACAGTATCATCGAACTGAAGTCTGGCGATTCTGAAAACCTTCCTTTTGAGGACAATTTTTTTGATGCTTTGATCGTTGCCTTTGGTGTGCGGAACTTTGAGAACCTTGAACGCGGTCTGGCGGAAATGCTGCGGGTCGTGAAGCCCGGAGGCCGTGTGGTGATCCTGGAATTCTCCCGGCCGTCAAAATTCCCGATGAAGCAGTTGTACAACGTCTATTTTACAGGCATCTTGCCAAGGATTGGCCGGTGGATTTCGCGCGACCAGGCTGCATACCGCTACTTGCCCGAGTCCGTTCAAGCCTTCCCGGATGGGAAAGATTTCTTGAAAATTCTGTCCGATTTAGGGTATAAAAATCCGCAATGCGATCCACTGACATTTGGAATAAGCTCGCTGTACTGGGGTGCCAAGTAACGGTTCTCGTCCTGCTGCTTTCGTCCACAGCGGAGGGCCAGCACTTCAAGTGGGCGCGCCGGAACAATCCGGAATTTGACAACCGCAAGATTTCGTATGGGTTCATGATCGGGCTGCATACTTCTGCCTACCAGGTGAAGTATTCAGATCAGTTTGTGACGCAGAGTTTTGATACGGTGCACTCAGTTCAGCCGCAATTTTCAGCCGGCTTCTCACTGGGATTCCTGGTAAACCTTCGACTGAATGAGGTGCTTGACCTGCGCATCATGCCCAAGGCTGGATTCTACAACCACCGCCTTACGTACTATTATACCGACAACACCACGAAGCAGCAGCTTATTGAAACCACCATGGTTGAATTGCCGATCCTGATCAAATATAAGTCCATGCGGCGGGGCAATGTACGCATGTACATGATCGGAGGGATCACACCAGGCATTGAGGCCTCCGGCAAAAACGATGTACAGTCGACTACTGCCAACCTTGACATCAAGACCACGAACCTGAGCATCGATGCGGGCTTCGGGTTTGATTTTTATTTTCCGTTGTTCAAATTTTCCCAGGAGATCCGGTTTTCACGGGGAATCCCAAACATACTGGGCTCATCGCCCAGTGCATTTGCTGCCCCGCTCAGCAGCCTGACCACGAATACCATTTCAGTGTATTTTATTTTCCAATAGATTTTTCGTCGCAATTATTAGTCATGAATTCCAAAAGAACAGTTTTTATTACCGGTGCTACCTCAGGAATTGGTGAGGCAACGGCCCGCCTTTTGGCAAAAAATAACTTCAGGCTGATTCTCTGCGGCAGACGGGCGGACCGACTGGAGAAACTGAAGCAGGAGCTATCGGCCGTCACCGAGGTTTTTGTCTTGAGTTTTGATGTTCGTGATCAAGCGCGGGTAGCCGATGCCATTCAATCCCTCCCTGCAGCCTGGAAGAGCATCGATGTGCTTATCAACAATGCGGGAAATGCCCACGGACTGGACCCTATTCAATCCGGCAACATCAGTGACTGGGATGCCATGATCGACATCAACGTGAAGGGATTGCTCTATGTATCACGCGAAATTCTCCCGGGAATGGTTGAAAGGAAATCGGGTCATGTCATCAACCTTGGCTCGATCGCCGGCCGTGAAGTATATCCCGGCGGAAATGTCTACAGCGCCAGCAAGTTTGCGGTGGAGGCTTTGACCAGGAGCATGCGGGTGGACCTGAGTGCCGCGGGTATCAAAGTCACCGGAATTAATCCCGGCCTTGTCGAGACCGAATTTTCACTGGTTCGCTACAAAGGCGATGCTGAAAAGGCTTCCGGTGCTTATAAGGGCATTCATCCGCTTCGAGGGGAAGACATCGCAGATATCATCTTGTTTGCCCTGACGCGACCGCCCCATGTTGTTGTGGCTGATTTTGTGGTGTTCCCGCTAGCCCAGGCAAGTGCCACGGTTGTGAACAGGGGATAGGAAGAGATGCTGTTTCCTCGATATTCGAAGTGATTGCCCCGCTGAATTGAGCGAAACATTTATGCCAACTATTGTATTTGGTTTGAGTCTGGGTGTTTCGAATCCCCGAAAATCCACTGAATCTCCAAGTGATTAATCTAGTCAATTTTCTTCAACAGACCAAATCCGGGGAAGGCTAAAACTTTGTTAACAATTTGGTAATGTCCGTTCTTTTCGAAAACTTCGGAAGCAAATTTCGATCACCATGAAAAAGATCATTCGCAGTTTTTCAATGATTATCAATTACAAGACATTCATTGTAACTGCCCTCTCGGTTATCTCCACCTATTACTGTGTTGAGAAAGGTCTGACGGCCAAGTTTCCGGACATGCTGGTCGGTGTGGCTATCGTCTTCCCGGTAGTTTTTTCAATCGGTTCTGCCTACAACCGGCGTGAAACAGCCCTGCAGCGCTGGGCGGATTTCCGGGGCCATGCCATTGCCATTTACTACGCTACCCGTGACTGGTCTTCCAATAAGGAAAGCGACCTTCCCATGCGCACCCGCGACCTCATCAGCGAAATGATGGAAAGCCTCAGGAATATCCTGAAGGCCGACCGTGAGCAGTGGGTAGAGAATGAACACAAGTACTATCACCTGTTCTCAAAACTTTCAGCCATTACCATGGAGTTGAGAACCTTGGGTGTTCAGAGCGGAGAGATATCAAGGGTAAGTCAGTATGTGAGCAAAATGATCATCGCGTTTGATAACCTTAAAGTCATCTACCTGTACCGCACACCGGTGACCTTGCGTGCCTACAGCAAAGTCTTCATTTATGTTTTTCCGATTATATACGGACCGTACTTTGCCAGCCTGGACCAGGACATCTCCGCCAAGCTCGAGTACGTGATGCCAGTGCTGTATAGCTTTATCCTTGTGAGCCTTGATAACATCCAGGATCACCTGGAGAACCCGTTTGACCAGGTCGGTGAGGATGATATTCAGTTCGACGCGGAAGAGACCAGTGGCCTAATGCACGAGTAGGCGGCAGGCGTCAGACACCTCCAGGGTGTCAGACGCCTATGCCATGTCAGACGCTATCCCACGCCTAACCCACTTTCTTCAGCTTCACAATCAGTCCCAGTTCATTCAACTGCTCCTGTGAAATAGTAGAAGGCGTATCAATCATCGTATCCCGTCCGGCATTGTTCTTCGGAAAGGGTGGCGTGTCAGACACCTCCAAGGTGTCAGACACCTAACCCACTCAGGCTGCAGAATTAGACACCTCCAGGGTGTCAGACGCCTATCCCACGTCAGACGCTATCCCGCGCTTAACCCATTTTCTTTGGCTGCACAATCAGCCCCAGTTCATTCAACTGCTCCTGTGAAATAGTAGAAGGCGTATCAATCATCGTATCCCGTCCGGCATTGTTCTTCGGAAAGGCAATGAAGTCACGGATGGAATCCGCACCACCAAAGAGTGAGCACAAACGGTCAAATCCAAACGCGATGCCGCCGTGGGGAGGGGCTCCATATTCAAAGGCTTCCATTAGGAAGCCAAACTGCTTCTTCGCTTCTTCTTCCGTAAACCCGAGCTTGCTGAACATCAACTGCTGCGTAGGGCGATCATGAATCCGGATTGAACCGCCGCCTACTTCCGTGCCGTTGACAACCATGTCATAGGCATTCGCGCGCACTTTCCCGGGATCGGTATCCAGCAGACCAAGATCCTCACGCTTGGGCGAGGTGAATGGGTGGTGCATGGCATGGTAACGGTTCGTCTCATCATTCCACTCCAGCAAAGGAAAATCAACTACCCAAAGGGCAGAGAATGTATTCTTGTTGCGAAGCCCCATCTGGCCGGCCATAAGCAACCTCAATTCGCCGAGCGCTTTGCGGGTCTTTTCCGTGTCGCCGGACAAAACAAGCATCAAGTCCCCAGGCTGTGCCTGCATGGCCGCTGCCCATTTCTTCAGTTCTTCCTCAGGGTAGAATTTATCAACCGACGATTTTAGTGAACCACCCGCTTCGTAGTGGGCATACACAAGTCCTTTCGCGCCGATCTGCGGGCGCTTGACAAATTCGGTGAGCTCATCCAACTGCTTACGCGTGTAGCCCGCACAGCCTTTGGCGCAAATGCCGACTACCAGTTCCGATTGGTCAAACACCTGGAAGCCATTTCCTTTTGCCACATCGTTCAGCTCCGTGAACTTCATTTCGAAACGGGTGTCGGGTTTGTCGGAACCGTAATATTTCATGGCGTCGTTATACGACATCTTTGGCAGGGCAGGGATGTCCAGACCTTTTACAGTCTTGAATAAGTGTCGCACCAGCCCTTCAAATGTGCTCAGGATATCTTCCTGTGTGATGAATGCCATTTCACAGTCGATCTGAGTGAACTCTGGCTGGCGGTCAGCACGCAAGTCCTCATCGCGAAAACACTTTACGATCTGGTAATAGCGGTCAAAACCCGATACCATCAGCAGTTGCTTGAAGGTCTGTGGGCTTTGTGGCAGGGCATAGAATTCGCCCTGGTTCATCCGGGAGGGCACCACAAAATCACGGGCTCCTTCCGGAGTCGATTTGATCAGGACAGGGGTTTCCACTTCAATGAAATTCAGGCTGTCCAGGTACACGCGCGTTTGTTGCGCCATCTTGTGGCGAAGCTGCAGGCTTTCGCGCACCGTGCTGCGCCGCAGGTCCAGGTAGCGGTATTTCATCCGGAGATCATCGCCGCCATCGGTATTCTCCTCAATGGTAAAGGGAGGAGTCTTGGAGGCATTCAGGATCTCAATATGCTCAACCTTGATTTCAATGTCGCCGGTCATCATTTTGTCATTCTTTGACTGGCGCTCGGCCACTACGCCGGTCACGCGGATCACAAACTCCCGTCCAAGTTGCCGGGCAACCATCAGCTGGCTGGGGTCTGATTGGCCTTCCTCCAGGAACAGCTGGGTAATGCCATATCGGTCGCGGAGGTCAATCCACAACAAACTTCCCTTGTCCCGGGTGCGCTGCACCCACCCTGTCAGAATTACGGTCTGGTTGACGTCCTGGAGACGCAGTTCGCCGCAAGTATGTGTCCGAAGCATGTGTTTTTCGTTAATTTTGGGCGCGCAAGTTAATAAACCTTGCCTGTTAATCGTTATAAATTCCCATGCGAATAATCACCAAACCCCTAGCCGTCCTTGTTTTGCTCCTCGTCTGTGGATTCTCATCCGGCCAGTTGGTAAAGACCAAAGTCTCCGACGGCATTACCGTTTCGCTTCCTGCGGAATTGTATGCCATGACGCCGGAGGACGTTGCCCTGCGCTTTCCGTCTGTTCGAGCACCCCTGGGCGCCTATTCTGACCAGGACAGGCTGGTGGATTTTAATGTGAATATTTCCGCCACCAAGTGGCCTGACGGCGATGTGGAAATCGCCCAGAGATTCTTCAAATCAAGTCTCCAGAATCTTTACGACAGGGTGGACTTCGTCAGCGAGGGAATCCAGGTGTTGAAGAAAAAGAAGTACATCTACTTTGAATTTGAATCCCGCATCAACGGCGACCGCCGCAAGCAGGGCAGCCAGGAACCAATCCTGAAATATACCTACATCCAGTACCTGGTTCAGCCCAAACGCACGCTGGTGTTTACCTTTTCCTGTCCAAAAGACCAGCGGGAGTTATGGCAGGAGAGGGCAGGTGAGATGATGAAAAGTGTGCGCGTCAGGTGAGTGAATCAAACCGTTGATGAGGGGTTTCATTTTGTCATTGGGTATGATTCGGGGTTCAATATTGCCTGAATCATAATATTGATTGACGAACTCCGAAGTGGATTGCCGGGACAAAACCCTGAAACCAATCCTGAAAACCGTCAATGCTCCATTTTTGATTCAATCCAACAACCTTTACCTTCGACCTTCGAACCCCTAACGCGAAAAATTGGAACCACGCACCGACGAATACTTTATGGACGAAGCCTTGAAAGAGGCCCAAAAAGCTTTCGAGGCTGGAGAAGTGCCGGTGGGTGCGGTGGTGGTATGCCAAAACAAGATTATTGCCCGGGCTTTCAACCAGACCGAACAATTGACAGATGCAACAGCGCATGCGGAGATGCTGGCCATGACTTCGGCGGCAAATTACCTGGGATCGAAATACCTGACCGAATGCACGCTGTACGTGACGCTGGAGCCGTGTTCGATGTGTGCAGGAGGGCTGCACTGGGTCCAGTTGCAAAAGCTTGTCTTTGGCGCAGATGATGTGCAGCGGGGATACTCGCTGGTGAAGTCACCCTTGCTGCATCCGAAAACGGAAGTGGTGAAAGGGATCAGGGGAAAGGAAAGCAAAATGTTGATCGACCAATTCTTTAAAAGGATCAGGGAAAAATAGTAACATTGCAATATGAGCATGGAATTAAAAGGAAAAGTTATCCAACTGCTGCCCCTGCAAACGGGCATGGGCAAAAAAGGTCAGTGGAAGAAACAAGAGTTTATTGTGGAAACACAATCCCAGTATCCCAAGAAAGTCTGCTTGTCGGCCTGGGGAGATAAAATTGATCAATTCAATGTGGCCGCCGGCGACATCGTGAATATCTCCGTTGACCTGGAGAGCCGTGAATACAATGGTCGCTGGTACACGGAAGCCCGTGCGTGGAAACTCGAGAAGAGCGGAAACAGCGGGGGTAACAATTCAGTTGTAGATCCAATCGGTGAAGAGCCTTTTAATGCGGCATCTTCATCAACGGACGACCTGCCTTTTTAGGAAAATCAAGGCCTAAGCCTTCACTTTCTTCCGGCCGTCATCCACGCGCTTGCCGTTTTCGTGCTTGCCGAGGATGATTACGTCTTTGGTCGTTTCGTACTGCTTGGCGGCCTGCATCATGGCCTGCTCATTGTCGCGGATAATGATGGTGCCCGATTTTGCGCCTTTGTTGCGGATTTCAATGTAGTATCCGTCCTTTTTCTTTTTAGGTAATACGGGAGGTCTGCCCATGGATGGTATGATTAGTGTTTTATGTTCTTGCCAGTCAATTGTCTAAACCACTTGGCCCTCAATAAGAATCCGCAACTGAAAAGCCATTTCCTGCGGAAATTATGCGTTTCGACGCGCAAAGATACGTTTTTATTTTGGATTCTGATGGGTTGCGTGTGCACAAACAGACCGCCCCGAACAGGCAATTGATTGATCTTTAGATTGCATCCGTGATCTTCTTCGGTAACCTATCAAACACCAGTTGGCAGGATTTTGAAATGAAGGCAGCCCATTCTCCGCTCCTCAATGCCGTTGGGTTTTCCACGAGCGCTCAAATATCATTGCCCACTTGATGTCCTGTGATGTACCCTTGAATCCCATGCATCGTTACCCGAGTGAGGCAGCATGCACAGTCTCTACTTAAGATAAGCAGGTACCGGCACACCGGGCTTTAACGCAGGATCCGCTTCCAGGGGTGATTTGGTCAATTTGAGTGGCTGAACGCCGGCCCAGACATCCATGGCATAATCCTCCGCATCATCTTTGGGCGGACCTGTCCTTACCTTGGCGGAAGCCTCCGTGATCTTGAAGCCCAGCACCATTGTCTCCTTCCACTCATTGTCCGTGGGCTTGCGGACATCCGACCATCGGCCGGGGCAAACCTTTTCTGTGAATACTTCAAGAACATTGTACAGCAATCCCGCGTCGGTGACCTTTTCGGGGCCGCTGAAGATGATCACGGACCGGTAGTTGACTGAATGGTGAAACGCCGACCTTGCCAGCACTAGTCCGTCCAGGTGGGTGACACTGATGCATACTGGAAATTTCTTTTCGGCCATTTCACGCATGTAATGACTTCCTACACTACCATGAATGTAGAGCATGTCACCGATCCTGCAGAAACCCGTGGGTATCTGGAACGGTTGACCTTCCTGCGACCAGGCCAGCGTACAATAGAGGGCTTCATCCAGGATGGCATATATGGCTGCCTGGTCGTAGACTCCGCGCTTGGGCAGCCTGGTGATCTGGTTCTTGTCCGTAATGGGGAATTGGCTCATGTTGATGTGTTAATGCATTATGTCAATGTGTAATCCCGGTGCAGTTATCTGGAAATCTTCAGCACGATCTTTCCGAAATGCCCGCCTTGTTCCATCCTGGCAAACGCTTCATTCACCTGGTCAAGCGGAAATACCTGGTCAATGACCGGAGTTAGCCGGTGCTTGTGAACATAATCCATCATGGAAAGGAACTCGTCCTCCGTGCCCATGGTGGTTCCGAAAATGGAGATCTGTTTCCAGTAAAGGGTGCGCGTATTGAGCGACGGTATGTTTCCGGCTGTTCTGCCGAAATTTACGATCCTTCCTCCAGGCACCACGAGGTCAAGAAAGCATGGGAAAAGGTCGCCGCCGGCGCTGTCAATGATAACATCTATCCCCCCGGCTTCTTTCTGCAACTTGCCTGCCCAATCTGGTTCTTTATAATTGAATCCTCCGAGTGCACCCATGGCCAGTCCGCGTTTGAGTTTCTCGGGAGTACCCGAGGTGATAAATACCTTCGCTTGAAAAGCGACAGCGAACTTTAATGCCCATAGGGCCGCTCCGCCGCCAATTCCAGTAATCAGCACTTTTTCCCCGGGGCGCAGGCGGGCCTTGGTGAATAGGGCGCGGTAAGCTGTCAGGGCTGAAAGAGGCACAGCGGCCGCTTCTTCAAACGAAAGGTGCTCAGGCTTTTCAACAACTTGTTTACTGGAAATCGTGATGTATTCACTGAAGGTTCCTGGATCAGGGAAGCCGAGAATCTTGAACGAGTCAGCCTGTACGTATGGATTCTTTCCCCAGCCAATACTGGGGTTGATCACAACTGCTTGCCCGATAAGGTCCTCATCTGCATCTTCCCCCACATCCTCCACTACGCCACATCCGTCGGAGCCGAGCACGATGCCGGCCGTGGAAGGAATGGACTGCTCTCGCTGAATCCAAAGGTCCCGGTGGTTAAGGGCAGAGGCCCGGAGCTTAATCAATAATTGCCCCTTACCCGGAACAGGCTTGGCAATATCTTCTATTGACAATGGCGCATTTTTCTCTTTGAAAAGAGCCGCTTTCATGATTGAAACGGGCAGAGCAGATCAATTCTTTATAATGTAGTTCCAACCATGATTGTCAGGCGCCTGTCCGGTACGGATTTCAAGCAACTTTGTTTTCATTCTTTGTTGGATGCTGGTTTCACCAACGGGTGGTAATGAATAGTCTACACCATGTATGTTGATTCCTGCAATGGGCGCCACGACGGCCGCAGTCCCGGCACCAAACGCTTCTGTCAGGGACTTGTTCTTGAATCCTTCGGCCAGTTCATCAACGCTGATTCTCCTTTCCTCCACCTGGAGCTTTGCTTCATGTGCCAGGGTGAGAATGGAGTCACGCGTGACGCCCTCAAGGATGGCGGTGTTGAGTTTGGGTGTTATCAGCTTACCGTTCATGACGAACATCACGTTCATCATCCCCACCTCGTCGATGTATTTATGTTCCTTGTGATCAGTCCACATTACCTGGTCAAAACCTTCGTTCTTGGCCACCTGCGTTGGATAGAAGGCGCCTCCATAGTTGCCCGAGCACTTAGCGAAGCCTGTTCCTCCTTCTGCTGTACGGGTATAATGGTCTTCCACTTTTAAACGGAACGGCTTATTGTAGTAAGGTCCAACAGGACTTGTCAGAATAACAAACTTGTATTGATCCGAAACCTTGACACCCAATCTCGATTCAGAAGCGAATACCAGCGGGCGGATATACAGGGCTGATCCATCGGAACTGGGTACCCAGTTCTTGTCCAATTCGATCAGGGCATGCAGCGACTGGATAAACATCTCATAGGGAATCTCGGGCATGCACATACGGTCGAGCGACTTGTTAAGTCGTTCGTGGTGCTTCTTCGGCCTGAAGACATTGATGCTGCCGTCTTTCATTTTGAAGGCTTTCATGCCTTCAAAAATGGATTGGCCATAATGAAGGGCCAGGATGGCTGGTGTCATTTTCAGTTCGCCAAAGGGCATAATGATCGGCTCGCTCCACTCTCCGTTTTTCCAGTCGGAGATCAGCATGTGGTCAGATATATATTTACCGAACTCAAGATTCTTGAAGTCGGTCTCTGAAATCCTGGATTGGGTGGTTCTTTGAACCTGAAAAGCGGTTGTCGTGGTCATACGCTAAGTTTTTGTGAAGGTAAAAATAATTTCATTGATTTCGACTAGGTGGTGGTCATCATGCCCTGCATCAAATCAGGGAAAAGAGCTAGTGATCTGTACATCTATTCTGCATAAATATTGCCAATAAGAAAGGTCTTTCCTTTTCCGCTGATCTCCACCCGGTCGCCTTTCATTTTACAGTGCAGGAGCCCAATCCTGGAGGAACATTGAATCGCATCCATTTCTGTTTTCTTCAGGGCCTGCGACCAATAGGGAATGAGCGAGGTATGGGCCGATCCTGTGACCGGATATTCATTCACCCCAGACTGTGGAGCAAAGAAGCGGGAAACGAAGTCGACTTGGTCGCCTTTGGCCGTGACGATGATTCCCCTGGCCTTGACCTTTCCAACCTTAGTCAAATCCGGTGTAAGACTTCTGATTTGACTTTCGGAATTAAACACCAGCATGTAGTCAGTCTTTCCTTTCAAAATCCTGATGGGCTTGATGGAAAATGCTTCTTCCAGTTCCGGGAAAGTTGACACCTCAGTAAGTGAGTCTGCAGGGAAGTCAAGTGTCAGGAGGTCGCCGCGTTTCGAAACGGCAAGCGGTCCGCTCCGTGAATTGAAAGTGATGGTATCCCCGGTGTATCCTTCATGATTGAACAATACAAAGGCTGAAGCCAACGTGGCATGTCCGCATAAATCAACCTCCAGGGCAGGCGTGAACCAACGGATACGGTACCCATCCTGCTCTTTTACATAGAAGGCCGTCTCAGCCAGGTTATTTTCCATGGCGATGTTCTGCATCAACGAATCCGGCAGCCAGTCATTAAGTGGACAAACAGCGGCAGGATTTCCTGAAAATACTTTTTCCGTGAACGCGTCGACCTGGTATATTTTGATTTCCATAAGGGTTATTCTTTTAGATTCTAAGCCTAGATTCTAAACCGCTGAAACTGTGCTTTCCAGATGGTTCTAAGTTGATAACCCCGGTTCACGATGTAAATCCCTGCGATGGTCACGAGGATGGCCAGGAAAATGCGAAGGTTTAATTTTTCACCGAGAATCATCCAGCCCAGCAAGACCGCCACAATGGGGTTGATGTAAGCATACAGGGACACCAGCGTCACCGGTAATTTCTTGATGGCATACGAATAGCAGGCATAGGCAGCCACCGAGCCGACGATGGTCAGGTAGGAAAGTGCTCCCAGGATTTCAGCAGACCAATGGATGGTAGAATAATCGTCAAAGAGAAGGCTGAGCGGAATCAGGAAAATTCCCCCAAAGAGCATTTGCAGTCCGGCATTTACAAAGGGGTTTGATTCCTGGTTCTTTTTCTTGATCCACACGCTGCCGAACGCCCAATTCAGGCTGGAGATGAAAATGAGCGTGATGCCCCAGCGGTAGTGTTCATTGGAGAAGTCAGCCAGGTGTTCGCCGAAAATCATAACGATGCCCGCAGTTCCGATGGCCAGACCCAGGAAGATGGGGAACGTAGGCCGCTCTTCCGGTGAGGCCACGAGGTTGATGAGAACAACATACACGGGCATGATGGAACAGATGATGGCTGCCAGTCCGCTGGACACATACATTTCAGCCCACCCCACGACGCCCACGCCCATGGTGATCATAAGCAATCCTCCGACAGCCTGGTGAAAGATGGTGGTTCGCGATGGAAGTGAGGCTTTTCCAAAGGTGAGCATGAATCCAATCAGGATTGGCCCGGCAGCCAGGAACCTGATGGTGGAGAACAGAAAGGGCGGAAATTGTGTAACGCCCACCCGCAGGGCCAGGTAGGTAGTCCCCCAAATGATGCAAACAGCACCCAGTGCGAGATAGGCAATCAACGGGCTCTTTTTGTCCTGGCTTGAAATCATGGTGCAAATTTTTCCAAATAAACGGATAAAAAACAGTTTCAGTTTTATTAATTTTGACCATATCAGTTTAATTCCGCCTGGCATGAATAATTCAACCGTAAAGGCCCTTATGGAACCTCAAGTCGATCATCTTTACCAGGAGGTGGCTGACCGAATTGAGCAGTTGATCGAGAAACAATCGCTGAAGGTGGGTGACAAGTTGTTGTCGGTTCGTTCACTCAGCAAGGAGCAGGGCATCAGTTTAAGCACGGCGTTCCAGGCCTATTACCACCTGGAGAGCAAAGGACTTGTGGAGGCGCGGCCGCAATCCGGATATTACGTCAAGTTCTCGCCCAGGCACATGCTCAAGGTGCCCACCTGCGGTGATCCTTCGGATGAGGCGATGCCGGTCACCATTGATGAGATGATCTCCAGTGTGTACCACGACCTCCGATCAAACAAGCTCCTCAACCTGTCGCTCGGCGCCCCGTCCGTTGAGCTGCTTCCTGCCGCGAAACTGAACAAGGCCGTTACCCAGGCATTGAGAAGTGCACCTGACAGCTGCCTGAACTATGAACACATCCAGGGCAATGTCGAGTTGAGAAAGCAGATTGCCCGGCAGTCGTTCAACTGGGGAGGAACCCTGGGGGAAGATGACATCGTGGTTACTGCCGGTTGCATGGAGGCATTGTCATTGAGCCTGAAAGCCATAACAAAACCCGGCGACGCCGTCGCCATCGATACGCCTACCTACTTTGGTATCTTCCAGGTGATGGAGAGCCTCGGATTGAATGTGGTGGAGATTCCCACTGATCCGGAATCGGGCATTGACCTTGACTGCCTGGAGAACTCCATAAAGAAATTCCACGTCAAGGCCTGCCTGTTCGTACCCAATTTCAACAACCCGATGGGCAGTTGCATGGCAGATGAAAAGAAAAAGAAACTCGTCGACCTCCTCGCGAAAAATAATGTGCCTTTAATAGAAGATGACATTTACGGTGAACTGTATTTCGGAAAAACCCGCCCGCGTACCTGTAAGTCGTTTGACAAGAAAGGCCTTGTCATCCAGTGCGGTTCTTTCTCAAAGTCATTGGCGCCAGGATACCGCATCGGTTGGAGCGTTCCCGGTAAATTTAAAGACAGTGTCATTCGACTAAAGCGGATGAACAACGTCTCAACAAACACACTGGCGCAGGCAGCCATCGCCAACTTCCTTGCCAACGGCCGGTATGAGCTTCACCTCAGGCACCTGCGCAAGGCACTTCATACCCAATGCCTGCGATATATCCAGGCCGTGAACGAATACTTTCCGGAAGGCACCCGCATCACGCGGCCGCAGGGAGGATTTGTGCTTTGGCTTGAACTGGACAGGAAGGTGGATACCTACAAGTTGCACAAACGCGCACTCAAGCTCGGCATCGGGATTGCTCCCGGACAGATTTTCTCCTCCCAAGGGCAATTTGGCAATTGCTTCCGTATCAGTTTCGGCCTCCCCTGGTCAGAAAGGGTGGAGCAGGGGATTAAGACGCTGGGAGACCTGGTGAGAAGATGGTAATGGTTGCAGGCAGACTGTTTCAGGCGTATTTGACCATTTTCCTTAGTTGCACTGAACGGCCAGCAACCACTAGCCAGAATCATTTAGTCTCAAAAACTTTCCGCCCCCCTTGCTGGTTCCTATATTTGAAATACAAACTTAAATACCAGATTATGGCCTTTACACTTCCCGCACTTCCTTACGCTTTTAATGCACTGGAGCCTCATATTGATGCCCGGACAATGGAAATACACCATGGCAAGCACCACAATGCCTATGTCACTAACCTCAACAACGCCATTGCAGGCAAGCCTGAGGAAAGCATGAGCATAGAGGAGATCTGCAAAAGCATTTCAAAATTTCCGATGCCGGTTCGCAACAACGGTGGTGGTCACTACAACCACAGCCTGTTTTGGACTCTCATGGCACCCAATGCAGGTGGTGCCCCGACAGGAGCGTTGGCCGATGCCATCAATGCCTCTTTCGGCAACTTTGAAGAGTTCAAGACCAAATTCAATGCGGCGGGAGTAGGTCGGTTCGGTTCCGGATGGGCCTGGCTCATTAAGGACAGTGCCGGCAAGCTGGCCATTACCTCAACCCCCAACCAGGACAACCCCCTGATGGACATTGCCGAAGTGAAGGGAATACCCATCCTCGGCCTTGATGTATGGGAACATGCTTACTACCTCAACTACCAGAACCGCCGCCCTGATTATTGTGCGGCCTGGTGGAACCTGGTGAACTGGAAAGAAGCAGCCAAGAGATTTGCTTAACGTAGTATTAGAAGAGATAAAAAAAGGACTTCCTGGCCAGGAAGTCCTTTTTTGTTGGATTCAGGCCTGACTATTTCCTCGTCACATAATTGATGACGTAACTGACGCCGCCACGTATGGCGAAGTCCGGCCTTGAGAAATACAGGTCACCCATGGCCTCAAAACGCCAATTCCGGTTAATAGGCTTGGCATAGCCCATCCCGAGGGCGGCATCGTTCGCGCCGATCAGTCCGCGGAAGCGAAAGAAGATTTTGTCGCTGGGGTACCATCGGGCACCGAGAACGAAAGAACTTTTCTGGCCGGTCCATATGTCCACGCCGGCACCGACGGCCAGTCTGCGCTGCAGGAAATAATTCACTTCGAACCCAATCTGGGCTTTGCCGAGAATCTTGGTGTTGTCAGTCTTCAAAACATCCATCGCGCCGCTGATGAGAAAATCGTTGGTACTTTGGGCAGTTGAAAATCCCCATACCATTACTCCGATGACAAGACTAATGATTCTTTTCATGCTGTTTGATAATTCGTTAATTCGGCAATTTGAAAATTTATTTTACCACTTACGCTTTATCCTTCCCTTCGATTAATTTCTGCAACGCCAGGTACTCATCCCGGAGCCGCGCAGCCTCCATAAATTCCAGTTCTTTCGCTGCTTTTTCCATGGCTCTCTTTGTCTGTTCGGCTAGCTTGATGAGTTCATCCTTACCAAGATAAGCCATAACGGGATCGGCAGCCAGTGAAGGTTCCTCGTTTTCAACATAGTATCTCTTGCCTGATTTCCTGGAGTCGGCCACTTTGGTCTGGCCCAGGATCGAATCCTTGGATCGGATGATGGTCGTTGGCGTAATGCCGTTGGCCAGGTTGTAGTCCAGCTGGATGGTGCGGCGGCGGTTTGTTTCGTCAATGGCCTGCTGCATGGATTCAGTAGTCTTGTCGGCGTACATGATCACGCGGCCGTTCACGTTGCGGGCCGCCCGGCCGATGGTTTGCACCAGCGATCGCTGGTTGCGCAGGAATCCTTCTTTATCCGCATCGAGAATAGCGACCAGTGATACTTCCGGAAGGTCCAGTCCTTCGCGCAGCAGGTTTACACCAACCAGTACGTCAAAGATGCCGAGGCGAAGTTCGCGCAGGATTTCCACACGGTCAAGCGTTGCGACTTCGGAGTGGATGTAGCGGCACTTCACCGATGCCCGCTCCAGGAACTTGGTCAGTTCTTCGGCCATGCGCTTGGTCAGTGTCGTCACGAGTACCCGTTCCTTCTTCTTCACACGCTCATCAATCTCTTCGAGCAGGTCATCGATCTGGTTCTTGCTGGGCCGGACATCGATGGTAGGGTCAATGAGGCCGGTGGGACGGATGATCTGCTCCACCACCACGCCTTCTGATTTGCGCAGTTCATATTCGCTGGGTGTGGCGCTCACGTACACCACCTGGTTGACCAGCGTCTCAAATTCATTGAAGGTCAAAGGCCTGTTGTCGAGCGCGGAGGGCAGCCTGAACCCATAGTCTACCAGGTTGGCTTTCCTGGACCGGTCGCCGCCCCACATGGCTCGCACTTGCGGAACGCTCACGTGGCTTTCATCGATGATCAGCAGGTAGTCATCCGGGAAGTAATCCATCAGGCAGAAAGGACGGTCGCCGGCATTTCTACGGTCGAAGTAGCGTGAATAATTTTCAATGCCGCTACAGTAGCCGAGTTCCCGCATCATCTCAAGGTCAAATTCCGTGCGCTCCTTGATTCGCTTGGCCTCCAGGTGGCGTTTTTCCATTTCGAACATCTGCACCTGCAGCACCATGTCATCCTGAATTTCGCGAATGGCCTGCTGCAGGGAATCCTTCCCGGTTACAAACAGGTTGGCCGGGAAGATGGTTACGACGGTTTCGTCGGAAATCTTCCTGCCAGTCGCCGGGTCGATGCGTTGAATGGACTCGATCTCATCGCCAAAGAAATAGATCCGGATGGCATAGTCGGCATAGGCGAGGAAGACATCAACCGTATCACCCTTCACGCGGAAGGTGCTTCGCCGGAAGTCGGCCTCGGTGCGGCTGTAGAGGATGTCGACCAGGCCAAAGAGCAGGCGGTTGCGCGGAATCATTTCCCCCACCTTCAGCTGGATCCGGTTCTTGGCGAATTCTTCGGGGTTGCCGATACCGTAAATGCATGACACGGAGGCAATCACAATGATATCCCTGCGGCCCGTGAGGAGGGATGACGTGGCACTCAGCCTGAGTTTTTCGATTTCCTCGTTGATGGACAGGTCTTTCTCAATGTAGAGGTTTGAGGAAGGGATGTAGGCTTCAGGCTGGTAGTAGTCGTAGTAGGAGATGAAGAATTCAACGGAGTTTTCCGGGAAGAACTGCTTGAACTCTCCGAAGAGCTGTGCGGCCAGCGTCTTGTTATGACTGAGGATCAGGGTCGGCCGGCCGGTTTCCGCGATCACATTGGCCATCGTAAATGTCTTGCCCGAGCCGGTGACACCGAGGAGGGTTTGATGGGCTTCGCCCTCGTTCACACCCTTGACCAGTTTCCGGATGGCGTCAGGCTGGTCGCCGGTGGGTACATATTCGCTGGTGATTTTGAAATTCATCAACCCGAAAGATAGGAAAGATTCACATGATGAACTGCAGACGGCTGGCTACAGATTACGCAGATGAGCACGGATAAAAAAACAAGGACCTATTTGAACCCTTGCAATGGTCAAGAGCCAAATATCAATAATCGACCTTTCATTTCTTGGCTTCACAGTTCAGGATGAACCTTTGCCTATAAGAGACCCGCAAGCGAATCTGTGTAAATCTGTGTCTGTGGCTAACCTAACTATTCCAGATAGCCCACGCCTTCTCTGCCTGGAAGTGCAGCATCTCAAGGCCGTTCTTGATGGTAGCTCCTTTCATTTCAGCTTTTTGAAGGAACTTCGTTCTGGCGGGATTGTAGATCAGGTCATAAACAAAGTGCTTGGGTCCCAATTGTTCGCAATCGAACTGCGGCATGGCATTGTTGTTGGGCGACATGCCGAGCGGGGTAGTATTGATGATCAGGTTGGATTCCAGGATGAGTTTAGGCTTGCTTTCCAGATCATCGTAGGTCAGTGTTCCCAAGTCAGACCTGCGTGACACCACCCTGAAATTAATACCCAGTTTCTTGAGGGCCACCTGTACCGCCTTGGACGAGCCGCCGGTTCCCAGGACAAGGGCTTTGGAGCCTTTCTCATTGGGAAACCACTTTTCAATGGATTCAAGAAACGCATCGCTGTCTGTATTGAAGCCTGTCAGTTTTCCGCCTTTGATCTTAATCACATTTACCGCCCCGATGGATTTGGCGAAGGGATCAATCTCGTCCAGGTATTTGAATACCTGCTCTTTGTATGGGATGGTGACATTCAACCCCACGAGTTCCGGAGTTTCTTTCAGGAGTGTGGTTAATTCATCAATATTCTTCAATGGGTAAAGATCATAATGGTAGTCACGAAACCCTTCGTTGAAAAACTTTTCATCAAAATAGGCCTTTGAAAAGGAGTGACTGACGGTGGCGCCGATGAGGCCGAATTTCTTTTCCATAATTAGTTTTTTGATTTTAGATAGGCCGCGACCTTCTCAATGGCCACAACCAGAAAGATACCCACTGCAGCGAAAAGGATGGCGTAAAATATCCTGGGATCCTGACCGGTTACTTCCAGGTACCGTCCTGGAAGAACACTCTTGTCGAACGCCGGCACCTGAATGCCTTCGTGGTTAAGCCGGAATGCAATCACTTCCTTCCATGGCCATACCTTGTTCAGGGAGCCGATCATGAACCCCGCCAGCAAAGCGAGCGTTGGGTAGCGGAAGTGTTTGAGTATCCAGCTCAGCACATGAGAAAAGCTGGTCAGTCCGAGGAAGCAGCCGATAACAAATACAATGATAACCGGTATATCAAAATTGATCAGCGCATTGATCATGTACTCATATTTTCCGATGAGCAGCAGGACAAACGCACCGGAAATACCAGGTAATATCATGGCGCAAATAGCGAGGGCTCCGCAAAAAAAGATGAAGAACAGGTTTGTTGGAGTCTGCGTTGGGGAAAGAATGGTGATGGTATAGGCTATGACGATGCCCAGGACGAAAGCAATTACCGTGGCCGCGTTCCATCTCCTGATATCCCTCAAAATCAACGGTGAGGAAACCATGATCAGGCCAAAAAAGAATGACCAGATCGAAATGGGGTGGTGCTCAAGCAGGTAAGTCATGAGCCTTGAAAGGGAAAGCAGGCTGGTGACTATGCCGGCAAGAACCGAAATCAGGAATCCTCCATTTATCCTTTTCCAGAAATCCCTTATCCGAAAGGAAAGCAAAAGCCTCGCAGCATCCATGTCGATGGACTTGATGGAATCTAGCAATTCTTCGTAAATCCCCGTGATGAACGCAACCGTTCCGCCTGATACGCCTGGGATTACGTCTGCGCCTCCCATGGCAATGCCTTTTACATATAAAAGCAGATAATCTTTTGTTCTTCTCATTACATCCTGCTCAGTGCTGTTTCTGCCCGTGATCCCGGGCCCTTTTCATAACTATTAAGTACGTCTAGTCAACGTGGAAAGGCGGTGCACTTTTGTCCTTCTTTCTCTCCAGTCCAAGGAAGTGCAGGAATGTATCGCCGCGGAGTCCAAGGCGAATTGTTTCCAGGGGGACCACTTCTTCGGGAGCAATGTTTCCCAGGTTAACATTAGCTCCGAGCAGTTTGATAAACCAAACTTGCTGGGCTTTTTGGGGCGCCTCCCAAATGATTTTTTCAAACGGAATCTTAGTCAATATCTCCTGGACCAGTCCGGAACGAACTTCACCGGTAGAGCGGAAAAGACCTACGTTGCCGCCTTCACGGGCTTCGCCAATTACTTTCCAGGCGCCTGCCTCAAGTTCCTTCTGCATCAGTTCAATCCACTGGTAGGGAGGAATGATCTTGTCGGCATCCTTGGACCCTACTTCGGAAAGGACGGTCACCTGTGGCGTTAGCTTACGGATGTAGTCGCATTTCTTGTCATGATCCAGATCGATTGAGCCATCAGACACTTCAGCAAAGTTTACTCCGTATTTATCCAGGAGCTTGCGGTAATCATCAAACTGATCCCGGATGATAAATGCCTCAAACAGGGTTCCTCCAAAGTAACAGGGTATTCCGGCATCCTGGTACACCTTTATTTTTTCCTTCAGGTTGGGCGTGACATAGGATGTGGCCCATCCCAGCTTGACAATATCGACATGGTCTCCGCAGGTACTGACAAAGTCCTCAGCCTGCCTGACGCTCAAACCCTTGTCCATGGCCATGGTATATCCTATTTGCCTGGGCTTTACAGTTCGCTCAGGAAGGTTCTTCAATGTGTAGTTCATGAGGGATTATCTTTTCTGAATTGATCTATGATTTTATAGAGGGCCTTTTGGGTTTCAGGCTTTTGAAAAAAGTCAAAAAGAACGGTGTGGCCTTCAAAGTTCAAAATTAGTCCATTTTCCAGATAATTGAAGGCGTCTTTGAACTTGCCGGCCTCGATCAGGTATACGGCAACGCGATAAAAGAACTCGGGCTCGTCCGGAATTTCAGACATGCCTTGCAGCATCACCTCAACGGCCTTTTCGTATTCACCCTGGTCATAATAAATAAAAGACCAATTGAGCCAGATCTCTTTGTCATCGGGACCGAGCTGACTAGCCTCTTCATAGGCGCTTATGGCGGAGATGGTGTTGCCAATTTTGAACTCGGCATGTGCGGCAGCCTTCCAATAGTCGGGGTTCTGCGGATTGAGTTTTACGGCCTTGTTGAAGAAATGTAACGCCTGGTACCACTTTTCCTGTTTCTCCAGGCAACTGCCGGCACCAAACCAGGCTTCATCATACATGGAATCAAGCTTGGTGGATTTCTGAAAGTATTTCAGCCCGAGGTCATACTGTTCAAGGCCTTCATGAGCCGCACCCATGCAGCAATACACCTCAGGGCTCGGGCCTTCGATGTCTATTGTCTTCTTGAATGCATCAAGGGCTTTGGTGTACTCCTGCCGGTTCATGAATGAATTGCCCATATTGAACCACGCTGAGGCAAAGGTCTCATCCAGGGCCAATGCATATTCATAGGCCTCGATGGCTTCGTCGTATCGTTCCAGTTTGTTGCAAACAATCCCCAGGTTATACCAGGCGGGAGCGGAGAATGGATCTTCGTCTATGAACTTCTTATAATAGGAGAGACTGGTCTCCAACTGACCAACAATGTCAAGGCAATAGGCCAGTTCGTAGAGGGACCCTTCATGATTTAGGTTTTGCTCTACTGATTTCTTGTAACATTCAATGGCGTGATCGTAGTCCTCCTTGCTTTGGTAAGCAAGGCCGAGGCTGTAATAAATTTCGTCCTTGTCCTCATCAGTCAGGGTGAGTGCCTGTTCATAGAGCTCGATGGCTTTGTCATGTTTTCCCTGGAGGGAAAAGATGGAGCCCATGGAAAGCAGTATCTCAATGTCTGAAGGGTAAAGGTTTATGGCCTGCTCAAGTAATTCCAGTGCTTCGTCGTACTGCTGAAGGTTGGAAAGAATCTGTGCCTTGACGGCAATCAGTTCGGTGGAGTAAGGATGCTGCTCCATGGCCATCGTCACGGCCAGCAAAGCCTTCTTGTGCTTACTCCGGTCCAGGTAATAATAGATGATCGTCTCGTAGGCCTCCAGGTCAAAAAAGCCGCTTGATTTTCTCTTGAGCTTATCTTCGAAACTCCTGATCAACTCCTCCTCTTCTTCCCGTTTCCTGAATTCTTGCGCCATGCTTGTCCTGTAGGGTTTGACCAAAATACGAAACTGGTCACAATATTAAAAAATGAGGCTTTGTGAGGTACTGGGCCTTATTTCCAGTCAAAAGTGTGGTAATAAATTACCAACTCCAAGTTGTAATTCCTATTTGTTAGCCTTAACATTTCGCATATAGTCGGCGCAGGACCATACCAGGGATTCCTCCAGGGAGCGGAATTTCAAGCCAAGGATGTTCCCGGCCTTCGCATTGTTATAGGTGAAATGCTGCAGAGCCATCCTCGCCGACTGCCGGGTAAGTATCGGCTCGTGGTTGAAGAGCAGTCCACGGGTTTCCTCCAGCCATCCCATAATGTAAGTCAGGGTTGGCGCCACTGACAGGTGGGGCGGCTTCTTGCCAAAGTGTCTGGCCACTGCGGTAAAAAAGTCCAGGTATGATACTGAGTCTGCTGTCAGGATGAATTTTTCTCCAGGCACTGGTTTGAGGTAAAGGCGATAAACAGCCTCGGCAACATCACGGGCATCCACGTAGTTCAGGAATCCCCTGGTGTAGAAAGGCCGTTCGCTCCACGCATAGTCGAGTAGCGCCGCACTGCTTCTGTGTGGTTGTGACCCCGCCAGGATAATGGAAGGATTGACCAGGCCCACCTGCAGTCCCTCCTCAGCGCCCCTGTAAACCTCCAGCTCAGCCAGGTACTTTGATTCACCGTATGGCGATGTCATGGCACCGGTCCATTTGCTTTCTTCGTTGATGGGCTCCCCTGGCTTTCTCCCCAGTGCAGCAACTGAGCTGATGTGAATCAAATTGCCAATGCCCAGATGAAGACAGGTGTCAACCACATGCCGTGTGCCTTCGAGATTCACTTCAAACACTTTTCTTCTCAATCTTGGGTTGAATGAAACAAAGGCAGCTGCGTGGATCACGGTGGTGATACCGCCAAGGGCTTCATGAAGCGAAGCCTGGTCCAGGATGTCGGCTGCACGCGGGATGGCGTCTGGAGGAAACTGCCCTTCCTGTCCGGGCCTGCAGAGCACGACGGGCCTCACGCCTTCAGCGAGAAACTTGTCGACAAGGTGTCGGCCCAATAGTCCAGTGGCTCCGGTGATTGCTACCATGATTAAAGTGTAAAATTCAACAGGGGAAGTTCCATGGCTTTCCTGTAGTACCTTGAACGAACTGCCTTTTGCAGCCAGACAGCCTGATCTGCATTGTGACAATCGGTACCAAGCACGTCAACCCAACCCTTGTCAATCAGTTTTTCAGCAATCCTCTGAATGGGAGGACCATAATATCCGATCAGTGAAAGTATGTTAACCTGGAGCAACACGCCGCGGTAATGCAGGTCCTCAGCTTTCTCCAGGGTCATGTACTGGTATCTTTCCGGATGGGCCATGACCGGCCTGTACCCTTGCGAGGTTAATGAAAAAATAAATTCCCGCAATTGCAGGGGCTCACTGATGACATTGGTTTCAAAAAGAAAATAGTTCTGTCCAAAGGTCAGTAAGGGTTTCCTGGCTGCGACCAAGGCGTATACCTGCTCGTCAAGGTAGTACTCCGCGGCGCACTCAAAAAAAAGGGTGTATCCACGCTCTTTCAGGGCCGGCTTGAACGCATCATAGTTCCTGATGATGGACTCGGCCGTATTGCCATAATAGTCCGTCATGATGTGCGGAGTGGTGATGAGTTTCCGGAAGCCAAGGTCTTGCAGCCTGCTAATCAGGTCAAGGGAGTCTTCGATGTTTTTTGCGCCGTCATCTATTCCGGGCAACAGATGTGAGTGCATGTCCGCCGGCAGGACCGGAAGTGATTGGCTGCGGTTGCGAAAGAAGAAGGAGAACACGTTAGGAGCCGAAAAGTTTCTGCAACCGATTTTTCTTTTTGCCGTCCTCCTGGTAATATCCATAACCGTAAGTCTTTCCGCTGCTGGGCAGGGCATTGAGCACTACGGCTACATGTTGAAGCTTGTTGATGGAAACAATCCGGTCCAGGTTGTTGAGAAAATCCTTCTTGGAATAATTGGCACGCACAACATAAATGGACAAGTCGGCCCGCTTCATCGCCATGAGGGCGTCTGTAACCAGTCCAACAGGAGGGGTGTCGATGACGATGTAATCATAGCGTTCGCGCAGCTGGCTCAGCAGTCCTTCAAACTCACCGTTGAGCAGCAATTCAGATGGATTGGGCGGGTGTGGTCCTGACGGAATAAAGTCAAAGCCTTCCAGTGAGGTTTTGGTAATAGTTTCCTGCAGGGTGCTCCGGTGAATAAGAATGGTGCTGATGCCTTTGGAGGGATCTGCACCAACATGGCCATCATCCTTTGCCTTTCTCATGTCCAGGTCGAGCAGGATCACTTTTTTCTTTGACATGGCCAGAATGCCTCCCAGGTTCATGGCCAAAAATGACTTACCCTCGCCCGAGACCGTTGAGGAAATGACTACTATTTTCTTGTTTTCCGATCCGGTAAAAAAGTCCAGGTTGGTACGCAGGGTGCGAATCGCCTCACTCACAATGGATCGGGGATTGTCGACAATATAGAACGGTGAGACGGCCTTGGTCCGCATTTCCGGAATGACACCCAGCACAGGTACTTTGGTGTATCTTTCCAGCTCCTGCAGTCCGGTGATTTTGTTATTCGAGAGATAAACAATGCCTATGAAGAAAAAATTGAGCACCAGGCCGGCCACAAATCCGATACCCAGAATCATGTAACGATTGGGTGCGATTGCCCCTGCCGGCATCAATGCGGAAGACAAGATTTTAAAATCAGGTGTGCTGCCGGCCTGTGCGATTTCAAACTCGGCCTTGGCCTGCATCATGCTCAGGTAGAACTCTTCATACAGTTTATAGAACCGTTGGTTTTTTGAGTACTGTGTGCTCTTGTCGGGCATGGTGGCGAACTCCTTCTCCAGCCTGTCCTTTTTTTGATTGAGTTCAACCATGGATGTCATCCAGTTCTTCCTGATCTCTGTCAGCTGACTGAACAGGGAGTTCTTCAGTACATTGACCTCCTGTTCTTTTTGCTGGTAAGCATAGGTATTGTCTTTGTATGAAAGGGTCAACCTGTTCTTGTCCTGTGTGATTTTCTGAAATTCCTCAATCCGGGTATTGATGAACGCGGGAAGGTAGGGCTTGGGCATCATGGAATTAGTAAGCCGTCCTGCCGCCAGGTCTTCCATCAAGGCATTGAGTTCGCTGATTTTTTTGGTAAGTTCAAAGCGTTGTGAATCGATCTGGTTGATGACAAAAATGGTTTTCCGGAGATCGGAATCCACATTGCTGCTTTTGTTCTTCAGGGTAAAAGCTTCGAAGTAATTTTCGAAACCCTCCATCTTGTCTTCGACCTGCCGAAGCTCTTTATTTAGCCAATCAATTTTTTGCCGGTTGGCCATGTTCTTTTGCTCATTGCTGTAATGGAGATACGTGCTGTCGATTTTGTTGACAATGACCTGTGTTTTCAGTGGATTGTAATCCTGGAGGGAAACCCGGATGGTACTTGCATCGAAATTGATCGGTTCTATCTTAAGATTTTTCTCGAGGAAGTCCAGGAGTCTTTCGCGGCTGTTGATAACAAAGAAGTAGTGGTTCCTTGTATTCGGTGTGGCTCCAGGTGCCAATGTTGCTAAAATCGTCCCGTTTTCGGTGGCAATGGGTTGTCCCAGGCTGGCCTCGAGCTCTTTTTCACTTTCTCCGTACCTGACTGAATAGCGGTTTCCGTTAAGGAAATCAAAATAAATGGACTGGTCCAGTAGCCTTGTGTCAAGGTTCGAGTATTCAATACGGAATGGCGACGCCCGGTACATCTCATACTCCAGCACATTGCCAATGCTGTAATAACTGATCCACAGATCAAGCGAATCCAGCACACGGCTGTAGAACAGTTTTGATTTCAGCTGTTCAATCTCGCCTGCTACAATGTTCCTGTTCTGATCTTCCACGACCTGTTTGATGCCCAGGGCAGTCGCATCCTCCTTGATTTCGAGCTTCAGCTCGGAGTGGGACTCATAAACATCTTTCGTCCATCGTATGGTGAGGTAGGCCGCGATGTTGGTGGCAACAAAAATGGCAACGATAATCCATAAATTCTTGCGCAACAACATGATCAGCTTGTCGGTGTCAAGCCCTTCGGTGTTGTCTATACGCTGTATGGTTTGATTGCTCACTTTCTAGTTCAGGCTTTTGAGGACCACGGCAAGGGAGAGAACGCTCACAAACAGACTTAAAAGACCTACGTAATCTTTTAGTCCTTCTGCAAAGGGCCTCCTGATCGGCTCCACATAAATAATGTCGCCGGGCTCAATGATCATGTTCCCGGCCTGAAATCCTTCGATCGTACTCAGGTCAACCTGGTATATTTTTTCCCCTCGCACAACCCTGATGTTACCGACCTTGGCGTCGTTGGGTACCCCCTTGGAGAGGGCAAGAATCTCGGCCAGTGTCACGTTTTGATTGTTCAACGGAACGACCTGACCGCCAACTGCGCCCAATACGATCGCCCGCTTATTTTGAAATGTCAGTACGGTAAATGAGCCATTGAAAAACTTCTCGTATTCAATTTGCAGCAGGGATTCGGCCTGACGGAGCGTTAATCCTTCCAGTTTCATTTCTCCGACCACCGGAAATTTTGAAACACCTTTAAGGTCTACGAGGTAGTTGATCTTTGGCCGTGTGTCTTCTGGTGTACTGCCAGCGGGATTGGATAATTCAGGGTTGGGGTCAATAATTCTTTCACCCTTATTGGTATATACTTCCAGTTTAAGCATGTCATTCTTCTGAATGACGTAGTTTCGCTCGGCTTCGAGTACCTCTTTTGATATCGGGGCCGACTTGAAATCTTCCGGAGTCCGGAGCATGATATTCTGCTTATAGGAGGCGCATCCCACCAGGAGGAGGGAAAGAAAAACAGTCTGGACGCGAAGGAATTTCACTTTTTGAAAAATAGTCTGAATGGGTCAATGCGAGCAATGAACAATTTGGCGATTATGAAGCCTTCTGGAGTTCATTCAGGGTTTCAAGGTACTTATTAATAACCAAAGCCTCATCAAACTCCTGTTCCATTTTTAGCCTTCCGTTGGCTCCAAATTGGCGAAGGGCTTGATCATCCATTCTTGCCATCTCGTCCATCTTTATAGCCAGGTCTCCAGCATCTTTCATTTTGCAAAGGAGCCCGTTATAATTATGCCTGACCACGTTGTGACATCCGGGTACGTCAGTAGTGATGATGGGCTTGGCGCAGCTGGCCGCCTCGAGCAACGTATGGGGTGTTCCTTCCCGGTAGGAGGGCAGGACAATACAGTCAGCGGATTTGATAAAAGGGTGAACATCTTCGGTGGTCCCCAGGTATTCAATGGTTTGACTTTCGATCCACTGATCAATGATTTTTGTGGGGATTCCCCGCTGGTGTTTTGGATCTTTTGCGCCAAGAATCTGGAAACGGGCGTCAAGACCTTGTGCCTGGAGTTTCCTGACAGCTTCCACATATTCCATAATGCCTTTGTCCGTGATCATGCGGGAAATCAGCAGAAAGGTAAATTTCTTATTGCGGGCGAAGGGAGCAGGAACAAAGCGCCTGAGATCAATGCCTGATCCCGGAACAAGATCGGCGGCCGCCTTTGGCACCAGGTTATTTGAAACAAATAAGTCCCGGTCATCGGGGTTCTGAAAGAATACCTTCTTGGGAAACCTGAACGTCCACCGATAAAGCATTTTTGCGACAACTGAAAGCAGGTTCTTCTTCAGGAACACCGTACCCAGACCACAAACGTTATTGACTACGGGGATATTCAGAAACGATGCTGCCAGTGATCCGTACACATTTGGCTTGATGGTGTAATGAAGGATTATGTCCGGACTTAGCTTTCGATAGATTGACCAGAGTTCTGCCACCAGCGCGATGTCCTTGATGGGATTAATGCCCCGGCTGTCCATCGTGACGGGGTGATGGTGGCATCCGGCCTCCACCAGGTAATGGGTGAAATCGTCAACCGGCGCTATCGTATGTACCTCATACCCCTTTGAAAGGAGGGTCTTCACAAAGTTCAGCCTGAAATTATAGATGTTCCAGGACGTATTCAGTACGATAGCGACTTTCATTGAGCCAGGCATAGACCATTAAAAACCTTAAAAAATGACTGTTTTTACAGTTGAATCCTGTAAAACTAAAAAAAAGTAACCGTGTTAAAAACTGCTGGTTAAATCCACTGTATGTTTGAATTGTATTTATGGAAAATGGAAAATCTCAGGGTAAAAGAGGGGTCCTCGTTTCGGTTGTTAGTCAGCGCGAATTACCCGAGTTGGTGGAGGAGCATTTGGACGAACTGGCCTTTTTGGCTGAAACTGCAGGCATAACGTCCAGCAGGCGATTTGTACAGAACCTGGCGCACCCGGATGTTCGCTCTTTTGTCGGAAAGGGCAAGCTCGAAGAGATCAAGGAGTACGTTGCCGCCAACGGTGTTTCCAATGTGATTTTTGACGATGATTTGAGCCCAAGTCAGCTGAGGAACCTGGAACGTGAGTTTAATGGTCCTGACAAAGAAGATAAGGTGAGGGTGTACGACCGGAGCCTGCTGATCCTCGATATTTTTGTCATGCGGGCCAAGACCGCCCAGGCCCGCACACAGGTTGAACTGGCGATGAACCAGTACCTGCTGCCCCGGCTCACCCGGATGTGGACTCACCTGGAAAGGCAGCGGGGGGGAACCGGCTCCCGCGGAGGCTCGGGCGAGAAGGAAATAGAGACTGACCGAAGGAATATCCGCTACAGGATCACTTTGCTGAAGGATGAACTGGAAAAAATCGAGAAGCAGCGGATTACTCAACGCAAGTCCCGCACCAACATTGTCCGGGTGGCACTGGTAGGCTACACGAACGTGGGCAAGTCCACCCTGATGAACCTGCTTTCGAAGTCCGATGTGATGGCGGAGAACCGGCTGTTTGCTACCGTTGATTCGACGGTCCGAAAAGTAGTGGTTGGCGATATTCCATTCCTGTTGTCTGATACGGTCGGATTCATCAGAAAACTTCCTCACCACCTGATTGAATCATTCAAGTCAACCCTCGATGAAGTGCGGGAAGCGGATCTCCTGGTTCACGTAGTTGACATGGCTCACCCGTTTCATGACAATCAGATTGAAGTGGTGACCAAGACCCTGGCGGAGATAGGTGCCGGCAACATCCCGATCATACTCGTGCTCAACAAAATTGATTTGCTTCCGAAAAAAGAAGAGGCGGTTGATTTTGAAAAACTGAAAGGACATTACCGTGTTCACGGCGTGGAGCAGGTGGTTTTCATTTCGGCCACGTCAAAATTGAATGTGGACGAATTAAGGAAGGTCATCTACGGGGAGGTTAGAAAAAAGCACTTGCAGATCTATCCCAATTATGTTTCCCAAAACCAGTATTACTGATGCGGGGAGATTCCAATTTTATTACCTTTGGCCTTCCAAAACCGGGACAGCTGAATCCAGGCTTCCTTTTGGCCTCGTAGTTCAATGGATAGAATAGAAGTTTCCTAAACTTTTGATACAGGTTCGATTCCTGTCGAGGCTACCATTAGATTTCCCTTGATTCAAGATATGGTTGGGGGAACTTTGCTGAAATTTGGTTACAACAGCAGGTGTTGTTGTTATTATTGAAGATTGATGGAAAGATATAGACAACATGCATTCGGAGAGTTTTGTATTTATAATAATTAAAAAGTAGTTGGGCTGATTTTTTCCAGTCTCTAAAACCGCCAGATTTGACCAAATCTCTTACAAAAAAGTTCGATATTCGTCCAATCTGTTCTACACCCTACCTCCAAAAAGACTTTTCATTATTCAATGCAAGTCTCTATCATTGCGGGAAATTCACAAATTAAAGAATCATGAAATCATTGAGACTATTATTGGCTGTGATTGCGCTAGGGCTGCTTTTTGCCCATTCAGCCTACTCACAGGAAGTGGGTATTCGCTTTGGTAATGCCCTTGCCAACAAGAACAGCGTTGCGCTAGACGGGGTATTTGCCCTTGGAAAGTTCAGCCGTATTCATGCGGATGTTTCCTTCGGCAATGGCGTTGGTGTGGAGGCACTTTGGGATTTTCTGTATCGCCCGATCCCGAATTCGCCCATCAACTGGTATGTAGGTGTGGGACCTGCCCTTTACCTGGGAACACCCTTTGGATTGGGAGCGTCAGGAGAAGTGGGCATTGAGTATCGTTTCGATGATGTTCCTTTGGTGCTTGGACTTGATTTTCGGCCCACGTTTGTTCTTGTCGAAAAGACCGATTTTGTTGCCAACTTCGGATTCAACGTCCGCTACGTAATCAGCCAGGGGAAATAGACATTTGTTTTCAAAGCGAAAGACCCTTGCGATGATGCCGGGGTCTTTTTTTATGTTTAAAATCCATTCACAACTTAACTTAAATGTCCTTGAGCGTCACTGTATGCTTAACTCTTGTGATTTTGTCTGGTTGGATCCTTGCTTCCTGTAAGCCTTCCTGACGGTTATTTTTATCGCCCCATCAATCAAAGCCTGTCTGCGGAGACCTAATACGATGCCATCCTGATTGTGGAAAATAATTCACGTTTTTGATTTTCTGTATCCTGAAATGCCAGGTTGGTAAATTACAGGCTTGGCATGGTATTGCCTGAAATTATAGAAGATTCCCTGTTTAATGACCCACAACACGCAGCCGTTTTATCAAAAGTTGGGGTTTACGTTGTTGTCATTAGCACTGATCTGCGCAGCACTTTACTATGGAGGGGACATTATTTTGCCGGTGATGGTCTCCATACTGCTTGCGGCCCTGTTGCTTCCCGCAACCAACTTTCTCAACAGGAAGGGCCTTCCCAAGGCACTCTCCATCACCATTCCCATTGTCGTTACCGTAGTCCTCGGGGCGAGCGTACTATATCTTCTGTCAGCCCAAATCCTGAATTTTGCCGATGATATGCCCGCGTTGAAGGAACGGGTAAATGGGGTAATTTCAGATTTGCAAAAGTGGATCAGGGCCAATACACACATCACCGTCAGGAAGCAGAATGAGTACGTCAACCAGACGCTTGAAAACCTCAAGGAAGGTGCCCCCCGGATGGCCAGCGCAACCTTTGGTTCCATTACGGATTTCCTGGCCTATTCAGTACTGCTGCCCGTGTATACTTTTCTCATTCTTTACTACAGGACTTTAATCAAGAAATTTCTAATTGACGTTTTCAAAAATGGTTCCGAAGAACGGGTTTCTGAAATCTTGACCGGCTCAACGGCCATCGCACAGCGGTACATCCTGGGCCTGATGATTGAAACCAGCGTTGTATTTGCGCTGAATACCACCGGTTTTCTGATCCTTGGCATTAACTATGCAATTTTTCTGGCGCTGCTGGCAGCGCTGTTGAACGTGATCCCTTATGTGGGTATGCTGGTTGCCAACGTCATCTGTATGTTTGTCACCCTGATCAGCTCGGATTCAACGGCAGATGTATTGTGGGTCGGCGCCATACTGGCCGTCGTGCAGATTATTGACAATAATATCCTCATGCCTGCTGTTGTTGGCAATCACGTTCGCATCAACTCGATGGCTACCATAGTGGGTGTTTTGGTCGGAGGTGCACTCTGTGGTATGTTGGGGATGTTTCTGGCCATACCCATACTCGCTGTCAGCAAAGTCATCTGTGATCACGTACCTGACTTAAAGCCGTGGGGTGATCTCTTGGGTGATGGAACACCGGCACCCAGTCTGCCCATTTTACACACCAAAGGCTGATGAAAGAAGCCGCCAGGATGAAGAAAATACTGATCATTGAGGATAACAATGACATCCGGGAGAACCTGGCTGAATGAGATTTAAAGTTCTAAGTTCAAGAGTTCAAGGTCTGCCTGGAATAGGATTTAAATAATGAACATTGAATTCTCAATTGATGTCAGGGGAGCGACTTATAAGTTTTTCGGATGGTGATGCGGACAGGCTTGCCTTCCGGCAGGATTGATGATTCCGGGATGCCGTTGATCAGTTGCGTAAGACTGGAGCCAAGAGCATTGGCGGATCGGGTGTTGAGGTCTTTCAGTGTTTCATTCTTGCCCGCCCTGACAGTCCAGAGTTCATCGCTGAAAATGAAATGCTCGTCATCGGGTGCCAGGTCACGGAAGGACAAGCCAATCTCCCGGTACACCGGGAGTTGCGAGGCATTGCCGGTGGCCAGGATCACGTAGGTGCTTCCGTCTTTTCTGAACCACAAGGTGTACAGGATGTCATTCCGATTCTGCCGGGGCAGAATTACTTCACTGCCTTCGCGCCCCTTCATTTTTATTTGCTTGTCAGACATGGGCTGCAATCGAGTTTGGGCATAATACCCGTTGACAAAATTCTCAATCAGCGTATCAATCTGGCGGTCGCGTCCGGCTCTCATGAGCAAGGCAACGTCTTTCTGGCCTTCACTGAAAGCACCCGCTGATGACGACTCATTGAAATGGGTCCATGTCTTTGGGACTTCCATATATATCTTCAATTCAGGGTGAAGGAATTTATTTTCGTTGAAGATTCCGTGCGCCGGATTGGGCCCGTAGGGGATGTGATCAAATGAGCTGAAGAAATCGGGGGCTGATAAATTTGAGGGAGAGGGAGTGACGGCGAGTGATGCACTTTGTTCAGTGATTGCTTTGATCCGGTCAGGCGTCATCGGGTGGTCACTGAAGAAACTGAATTTGGATGTCGTTCCTGACTCAGCCTCAATGTACTTTTCCATTCTGCCCAGTATGGAGGAAAGTTGTGCGGGCTGGTACCCTGCTTTGGCAGCCAGGACGATACCCATTTGGTCAGCCTCTGCTTCCTGTTTTCGGCTAAAGGATGCCAGGTAGACCTTTCCGGCACCGAGGAACGGGGCGGCGATTTTGTCACCCAGTTCTCCACCCAGTGCTCCTCCCAGAAGCACACCGGGTACGGCCAGTATGGATGGTAGAATCGCCTTGCGCCGGCTCTTGGCGCTGTGACGCTGAACCACATGACTGATTTCATGTCCCAGCACGCCAGCCAGTTCATCCTCATTCTGAATCAATGCCAATAGACCGCGTGACACATAAACAAATCCTCCCGGCAGAGCGAACGCATTGGGTTCGGGCTGATCAACAATCTGAAATGAAAAGGTATATGGGTTGGATGGAAGCTGCGCCACCAGGCGGTCACCTGTTTTTTTTATGATATCTTCAGCTTGGACCGCACGGACCAGACCGATTTGGATTTCAATCTTCCTGGCGATTGCTGAACCAGTCTTGACGTCATTTTCAACGTTGGACTGAGGAAACGAGTCGACAAAGATGAAAATAGAAAGAAGCAGAAACGGCTTTTTCATTGGCTGAGAATAATCCTTCGATACAAAATCAAAGACACAGTTTATCTTATTAATTTGCAATCTATTGTTTTGGAAAATTATGAAACAAACTATTCAATTGGCCTTCCCTGCTCGTCGATTTGTCAGGTTGGCAGTTTGTGGGGTTATGCTGCTGTTGCTGCTTCCAGGCTGTGGAGGGAAGAAAGCGGTACCGCAAGAAAACGCTGATTTGGTTGAAAATGCTGACCAGACCAGGGAGCAGGTATTGAAATCCCTACGCGAATCTGGCATCACCAGGCAGTTTCCCCTGTCCGCGTCTGGATTTCAGCCGGAGGCTGTGCATGATATCTCACGTGTACACGATTATTTAAAGCAAGGCAACAAGGCGATACCAGCTCTACAACTTGGGGTGTATATGTCTGACCTTGGGTACCTGGTGGACTTTGGTAAGAAAGAGGAGGCCAGGCAATACTTTGAAGGGTGCGTCTTGCTGGCAAACGATGTGGGACTGAACAGACAGTTCAGTCAAGCCGTTGAATTGCGGTTTGGGGAAATTATCTCCGGTAATGAAGCACTCGGAAAATCGCTGGACAGGCTTTACCAATACGCTGACAATTCGAGTGATGAATTCAAAAAGATGCACGCGGCGGCGCTGACTGGCTATTATGTTGAAGAACTTTACCACCTCGTTGTTTTTGTTCAGTCTTCGACCCGGGACGAAAATGGAAGTGGCTTACGAATGAAAGCCGTACAGACCTTGTTAGGCCAAAAGGAAGAGGTCGGCAACCTGATAGGGTACTTTGATCATCTTGATTTGAAGCCTGAGGGAATTCTCCTCTACCAGGACTTCCTCAAAATGCAGGCAATCTACATGGCTTTGGAGACGGACAGGTTAATGAAGACAACCGACCTTGCAGCCATTCAGCAGGATCGGAATTTCGCTGACATCATGAACTCCATAACCTCTATCCGCAAGACCATTACCGAGCGCTAGGAAAGGGATTGGGTCAGAGACTAGTTGCCGACCCCGGCGTCTTTGGCTGGTTTTGTTTTCCTCAGGAAGTGCTTGAGTCTAAACCTGAAAATGTTGTCGCTTGAGGAGAAGGTTTCGTCGATCCCATTTCTGGATTCCTGGTAGAGGTAAATAAATTCAAATCGAAACGTATAGTTAAGCCTGTAGCCAATGCCGGCCCTGAGCCTGAATTTGTTTGCGAATCGTTCCTTCACGTCTGTGTCAGCGTTAGCAAAGAGATACTCGGCGTCCAAAATGCCATACCAGAGATCATCATCAAAATATGATTTTCTATTGATGGGTATCAGCGCTTCCGCCCGAGCCCGGGGCCGGTAAGTCTGTGTCCAGGTTTTTGTATCAAGGTCTTCAAAATTGCGCTGCTCCAGCCGAAGAAGCAGGCGGGTTTGAATTCTGTTGTTGGGAGTGAAATGAAGACGGGTACCGATGACCGGCCTGATTTCCAAAGTGTTGTATGTTTCTGTCTGGTTGGTGTAGGCCACAACGGTTTGTGCCATTACATCGACATGTTGTGTCAGTGATCGCTCGACAGTCAGCGAGTAATCAAGGGCGCGCCATTTTGGACCGCTGAGGGCGGTGCTATAGGTCACCGCATTTTCCATATTATAAGAACTGGCGAACGGATAGTTGAGCATATACTCGAACCATGCCTGCTGGTTGGTTTGGGCATGTAGTACAAGCGGAGCGCACCACAATTGAAACATGAGGCCCGTCAAAAAGACCAGCCGATTGAGCCTGCGATCTCGCCGAGCAGTTTGTTTTGACATAGCTGTAGAAATAAAGCCAACGTATTGAAATACGTTGGCTTTTCCTGACTGAAGTATCAACCTGATTTAGATTCTTAGTACTTCTTCTTGGCGACCGGTGGGTAACCTTTCAGAATGGCTGTAACGGCCATGGTGATGTTCTTTTCTCTTTGCTCCGGTGTAGCGTTTTCCTCAAGAGTTTTTACACCGGTGCCTTGCCACACCATTTCTTTCTTCACGGCGTCAACCAGGGTAATGATGAGCGTTCCGTCAACATACGTCTGTGTGCTGACACTGGTGGTCTGCATGCCGCCGCCCCAGCGGTAGCCGCCGTAGCCGCCTGTGGTATAAGCTGTTTGTTCCTGCCTTTGCTGTGCCCTCACCCTCACGTCGACGATAAGGTCGCCGGATTCGGCTTTAGACAGGCCCTTGGTAGCAAGCTGTGTTTCGATATCGCCAATGATGCGTCTTTGGTTCAGGTCATTCACCCCCAGGTTCATTGACTCAGGTGCAAAAAAATAGGTTTTGTACTTGGTAAAATCGACCTGTTTGTCATAGTCCATCGTGACTTTTACAGTCGGAGAACATGCCGATAAAATAAGGAAGGCTAGGGCCGGGAATATGATGTGCTTTTTCATCGCGTTTGGTTTTTTTCTTTAAAATTGACCTAAAAATAGACAATTGCCGGTTCGTGTGCAATGATTTTGGACTCATGCATATAGAACTTATTCTTCTCAAAATCCATGGCCATTGAATTCACCTGTAATACAAAATGATGAAATTAATCATTTCAGGGCAGAGCCAGGATCATTGAATGGCAGTAGTAGGAATTGCTATTGGAGAGGCCTGCATACGAACACATTCTGGCAACTGTCATCGGAGCGTGCCGGAATATTGTTTGCTTTTGCTTGTATCTTGCCATGATGGCGGGTCGATTATGGTTTTCCGGACTTTTGATTATACCATTCATTTGGTTGAGTGGTGTTGTTGATGCTCAATTCTACGAAACCATTAACTCCAGCCGGCCTGGCCAGTCCATCGGGGCCTATACAGTTGGAAAAAATGTTTTTCAAATACAAAGTGGAGTTGATCAATTTGGCTACACAAATGATGGGTGAGTACTATAAAATCGACAACGTCGCACCCAATTTTGTCTTTGTGACCAGCCAGAAACTATCAAAATCGTTTACACTGATTACCAACCTGGGTGGTTCGTGGAATGGGAGCGATGAAGCCCCCATCGGTACCTATACCCTTAACCTGTCCTGCGCATTCACTGACAAGTTCGGTGCATTTGTTGAAACTTACGGATCCTTTGCCCACGGTGTTTTTGAAACCCGGATGGATACCGGAATAGCGTGGCTGGCAACCAGGAACCTGCAACTCGACCTTCTCGGAGGTTTTGGCAGGAATCAGGGACTAAATGACTATTTTGTGAGTGCTGGTTTTTCGTGGAGGACCAGGATGAACAAAAGGGATGTGAGTAATAAGTCCTAAACCAATACCCAAACCACCCTGACTATGGCAACTGAGCAAAGTGACGTGACCAAAAGGCGACCAATGAAAAGGATTGTCCTGCTTTCTCTTATGGCGCTGGTCACCATTGCGGGTATACTGTTGTACAACAATTTCAACCGCCTGATTTCTGAGGCCCTGATGAGGAGCTTCAATTCCAGCATTGCCTCGGATGTGTATGAACTGAAGTTTGAAAAGCTGCGGGTCAACTTATTTGAGGGCAGTATCCGGGTAACGGGTGTATTGATACAGCCACGGGAAAAGCCGCTGAAAAGATATCCCTATATCAACAGTTCATTCCGGCTCACCACTGATCAACTATCCTTGATGAATGTGCAGATATGGACTTTATTGAAATCCAACACACTTAGGCTGGAGAGGATTACAATAGGGAAACCTGACATCCAACTGATCATATCAGACCTCAAACCTGTCTTTTTGCCGTTTAAGGACTCTGCGGCCGTATTGGTTCCCGAGGGAAAAACCACGAAGAAGGCAATTGAATCTTTTGCACTTGCGAGATTTGAAGTGATGGATGCCTCTTTCCATGTTGCCAATTCAGCGAAGGAGCGTGAGTTCAGGATTGTGAATTTTAATATTTCGCTCAATAACCTGATTATCAACCAAACTCCTGGAGTGGACCAGGTGGCGTTTGAAAAGGGCGGCCTTTCTGTAGGAGAATTCGTGGGACACCTGAAGCATGGCGCAATCAACCATGTCAGCTTCAGGGACTTTAAGATTGGAGTTGATTCCCTTAGGCTCCGCATGACTGTGGATACTGTCATGTTTCGCTTCGATGACTTTACCACCGGTTTACGTGACCTGGATACGCAGACCACTGACAGCCTTTTTCACTTGACGGTGCAAGCCTACAACCTTTCGTACAAGGAAAGATCTATAAAGCTGGTCAATCTATCATTTAAGCCCAACATCAGCGATGCGGAAATGCAAAACCGGTTCAAGTTTCAACACACCTCGGTGTCGGGAAAGGCAGGTTTGGTGGAGGTCTCGAACATCAATTTCGACACTTTGATCCATCATAGAGTTTTACTCATTGATCGGATTGTTATTGATAAGCCCGTGGTTTCCATTTTTAAGGACAATACAAAGCCCGTCGATAAGAACAGGATACCAAAATATTTTGGTCAGCAAATAAGCGCTATCCCGATGCCCATGCTTATCAAGCAGGTACAGGTGAAAAATGTGAACCTGGTTAATGTAGAACGTAAACGCGACAGCAGCTATGCTAAAGTCAATATCGGACGCGGAACGGTGACCGTAAAAAATATTACCAATCGTTCATCAAAACCCATGACGCTGAGTGCAGACGCCTATCTTGACAACAAGGTGCATTTCAGTTTGGTTTTGGGCTTTAATTACAGGAAGCCTGAATTCACCGTCGATGGCAAACTTGTCGATTTTAATTTACCTGATCTCAACCCAATCATAGAAGCGTATACCCCTGCGAAAATCAACAGAGGAACCGCGGATGAGATTGCATTTGAGGGAATCGTTTATGAAACCAATGCCAGTGGCACGATGAAGTTTTTATACCGTGACCTGGAAGTTGATTTGAATCTTCCTAAGAAAGCGAAATGGAAGAGTTCGGTAATAGCCTTTGCTGCGAATGCGATATTAGCCTCCAGCAATCCGGGTTCGGCAAAATTGCCACCCCGCATTGTACAGTATCAAGTCAATCGGGATATGAACAAGGGATTTGTGAACATTATTCTGAAATCCGTTTTGTCAGGGCTCAAGGAGACGATGATCATGTCAAAGGAAAACAAGAAGGCCTACAAGGAGTCGAAAAAGAAGATGAAGAGTGAGAAGGCCGGGAAATAGAGAACTTAACGGTGTCCTACACCTAAGTGGTCTAGGACACGTCCCGAATTACCTGATACGATTCCTGATATAGACTGGGAAAATTGATTTCCAGAATTTCCTTTGCAAGGGCTTGGTTGCAAAGGCCGCTCCCACCCAGGTATTCATTGAAAGATGAATACGGCCAATCCTCCATCCGGGAGACCAAACCAGCTTTCATTGGGTTTTGATGGATGTAGTGGAACGCTGTCTCAGAATGACCAAATTCCCCTGAAGTGCGAACTGCTTTTGTCTTTTGCTGGAAAAGACTGCCTGTTCGACTATTTTGATTGTTAACTGCTTTTGTGTACGAACTCAGCAGTTGTTTGATGGCTTGTGAAAACTGTTGCCTCGGGAAACTCCCGTCTTTGATGAGCCTTACTGACTTTGAATGGGCGTGAACCAGGAAATGAAAGTGATTAGGCATCAGGCAGTAGGCGAGAAGATCGCAAATCGGAAGCAAGTATTCTTGAACCTTCCCCAGAAAATACGGATAATTTTCGGGAGAGATGAAGATGCGTTGCTTGTTGTTTCCTCTATTGAAGACGTGGTAAATGTTACCGTGCTCTAAATGCATGCCGGCAAGATATCAGGTGTCCTGCACTTTAAAGCGCAGGACACCAGACGGAAAGCCTGACCAGGATTCCCTATCTCCTTCGCCCACCTCCGCCGCCCCGGTTCATTCCGCCGCCGCCACCATTCATCTGGCTGAAGTTATTTGATCTTTGAGTGCCGCGGTCACGGTTCATTTGCTGCCGGTCAAGGTCGTTGGTGTTCTGCCGGGTGTTTTGCCAATTGCCTCCGTTGTTCTCCTGCCAGTTATTCCCCTGCCTTTGATAGACATTTCCGCTCTTGTCGGTCATCACGTTGTTATTGCGAGGCCCGGCGTTGGCGTTTGATGGTGTTTGCGCAGGTCGACCCGCACCCTGGCCATTGGCAGGTTGTTGGGCAGGCCTTCCTTGCCCTTGTGCCTGACCGGCAGGATTGCGGCCCCCATTTCCCTTTGCATTCGCAGGGAAGGTGGAAGGTTTGGCGCCTTTCTGATTGTTGTAGATGTTGTTGTTGCGGCCGGTGTTAATATTCCCGTTGTTGATGATTACATTGTTGTTCCCACCGCCATGGCCATAGTAGGGGGGATGATGGGGCGGGTAGTAGGGAGGATGGTACATGGGAGGGCCATAAAAGCCGCCATAGCCCACATGAAAGGAAACTCCAACGCTCCAGCCCATGTATGGGTTATAGTGCACGGCCATTCCATAGGTGACGGGCCTTGGGTAATAGTACGGACCATACCAGGGGTTATAGTAGTATCCGGTTCCGTATACGATGGTCGGTCCGTAGGGGTAACATCCAATATATCCGGGTGTGTAACCCACGTACACCACATCGGGTGTTGAATCATAGATGTAGACATATTTCACATTGTACACCGGACTGGTTGGCGGAATTTTCTGAACATCCATGGGAACTTCTGTGGCAACAGCCCAGGGACCGGAAGGTGTTGACGCTGTAAACCAGATGGCGTTCTCGCACACGTAATACGTCTTGTCCGACAGGATCACAGAACTCTGCGTATTGACGCCGTAGGCCAGCGCGGTCCCTTCAATTTTTTCAAACTTTGGCTCGCCGTCATACTTCACGGTTACCGTGGCCGTCTTTCGGTCAACAGCGGCTGTCTGCGGCACCTGGGCATCGAGCAAAGCTTCCTTGGCGGCGGGTGTTCCCGCTACGTTGGCCAGTACAACGTCCTTTTCTGAACCTTCAGGAATTTTTGCGAAGTCGGCCGGAAGTTTATCGGAGGCAACGAAGGCCCATGGTCCCTTCAAATTTCTGGCGGTGTACCAGCGGCCGGAAAGCAGAATAAAATAGTCCTGTGAGCCAATGTTCATGAAAATGTTGCCGCCGGTATTCTTTACATACAGCAGTTCCGTTCCCTGGATGGGTGTGAAGGCGGCATCCCCTTCTGTGACGATCAATTCAGCGGGTGTGGTCCGCACAATGATTTGAGCCTTGGTTATTAAGGCGTCAGCCGCGGTGGCTGGATCAGACGGTGCGATCTTTTCCTGTTGTTTTTTCACCTCTTTGGGCGGGTTGTCTATTCCTTCCCATTCGCCAAGGACGGCCCCGGCTTTGTACCAGCGTTTGTCAACGTTCAGGTAATATTTCCCGTCTGTATTCTTTACAATATAATAGGGTGAATTCACGACGCGCTCCAGGCTGCTGCCGTCGATTTTCTGCAGTTTCGGCTCACCGTTGATTATAACCAGTATGGCTGGCTTCGGCGAGATGAGGATTTCCGGGGCTTCTGTTTTGAAATTGTCATTGAGGTCCTTTTCGCGTTCGTTGAGTTCAAGCGTTGCAAGCAGATCGTCGAGGGACAATTCGAGATCCCATTTGATGATTTCTGTTTCCAGCAGGATTTTGAATTTCATCAGGCTGGCTGAATCCAGTGTCTGCGGAAATTTTACCGATGTCACTTTAGCGTCAACGAGACTCAGGGTTCGTTTGTCCCGGTCGGTGGCCACGCGGGTGTTGATCCACACGGCTCCGAATATAGGTGGCTGCGATGGTGGAGTGATGGCAACGGCGGCCCGTCCGCTGAGTTTATCGCCCGTAAATGATTCCGGCTGAGGCTGGTAGATGGTGATTTTGGCCTGTGCGGTTTCGATGTCGCGCGGCCATTGGCTTTGTGACCAGCCGGTATGAAGAAGAAATATCAGGCAGGCGCAAAGGAGGATGGGTTTCATAAATCTGAGGTTGATAACCCTCAAATTTAGAAATATCCCGGTGTCCTGCATCTCCAGGATGCAGGACACCGGGATGTCAGACACGCAGGCTCTATTTTACCCGCTGTGTGTAATCCTGGTTCTTTGCGTCAATCTTCATCTTCTGGGCCGGCATGTCCAACACCGTGCCTGATCCATGATTGACCCCCGAGCTGAATTTCTCATAGTTGATCTCGCCGCTTACCGGGTCCTTACCCAGCAGACTGGAGAACGTTTTCTTTGTATAGAGGTTGGTTTTTTTATCTACCCGTATGGTGAGCTTGTCTCCCTGTACATAGACATTTTCACCTGATGCTTCAATGATGCCGTCCTTTTCGGCAACTGTTGCTTTGGAGAAGAAATCCATGAGCTGGCCTTTGGTCATGAAGGTATAAGCGATGCTGAGCTCAAGGGCTTTTTGCGCATAGGCTGCTTTTGCTTCTATGGCATTGTCCTGCGCCCTTCCGCGAAGACCCCGTTTATCCTTTACATTACTTTGTGCATCCACCAGCTTCGCCTGAAGTTTTCCCTGATCGTCAAAACTGAATTCGGTGAGTGTGGTTAGTTTGACCTCGCCGTTCAACGAAACATCGGACTTCCGTTTCCATATGTAGGCTTTTAATTTTTCAGTGTTGGCATCATCGGCTTTGCTGATGGTCATGGCCAGTTGGTCTTTGTCAATTTGGGCAAAATTCAGGGTGGATATGGCAAAGAAAAAAATGAATAGTAATTGTTTCATATTCTGAAGTTTAAGAATGGGATTTCTGATATAACTGTATTTCGCCTGCGTTACAAAGTTAATAACCGCTTGCTTATACCTCGCTATTTTCTATTTTTTTTGCTCGATGGTTATTTTATTGATCTTACCATTAAACTTTGATGAAATTCCATAATCTGCTACATGCGTTCCGTCATCCACACCTATGTCTGCCAGATCATCTACGGAGAATATGCCCGGTTGTGTGTGGTTAATTCGGCCTTCAGCAGTTTTTTTACCATTGACGACTATGGTACCAGTACCTCCTTTTCCCATTCCGCCTTCATCATATTTAAAATCATACGTCAATGTGTATTGACCAGGCTTCAATGCCTGGGTAGACGTGATGTGAGTAGACTCCATACCCAGGAGATTATAGCTGAAGGCGGGCTTGCCGTTTTTCAAATAAAAGGACAAGCCACCGAATCTTCCGCCCTGGCAAACCATCACGCCATTTCCATTGGCACCCACTTCCACATCGGCAGTGATGGTATAGGATTTATTTCTTAGGTCGATGAAAATATCAACGCCCATTCCTTTCATTCCTTCTCCATAGGTAGCTGAAGTTCTTTTACCCATAACGGTTGGCCGACCCATCAATTCAGCGTTGGTTCTTTCGAGCAGGCGATCATCAATGGGAAGCACATGATATCTTTCGGCCTCTTTCATAAACAAGTCCTGCATGGCTTTTAGTTTGTCCGCGTTCTTTGAAGCAACATCATTGGCCAAACTGAAGTCCTCCTGGGTATTGAATAACTCCCATTTATCTTCCAGTAGTGCATGGTCGGGTTTCAATTTCCAGGCAGGTCTGTGAATAGTACGGGCAAGCCAGCCATCCTGATACAGTCCCCGGTTGCCGAACATTTCAAAGTATTGTACTTTATGCTGTTCAGTTGCCTGCGCGTCATTAAATGTATAGGCCAGACTGGTGCCTTCAATCGGATCTTGCTGAATACCATTGACCATCGTCGGTGCAGGTAACTTAGCCACTTCAAAAACAGTTGGGGCAATGTCGATGACATGGCCAAATTGAGAGCGCAATTCGCCTTTAGCTTTAATGCCAGCAGGCCAATGGATAATCATTCCATTTCTGGTCCCTCCAAAATCCGAAGCTACCTGTTTGGTATAAGAGAACGGAGCATCCATGGCAACCGCCCACCCGGCGGCAAAATGTGGATAGGTGCTTGCAGAACCCCATTCATCATAGTGTTTCAGCATATCCGGAACGGTTTCTGCGACTCCACTGAAGTAAGTCATCTCCTGGTACATGCCATTCATTTGACCTTCTGCGCTGGCGCCATTGTCTCCTGCAATAAAAATGATAACGGTATTATCCATAATCCCCAATTCATCAATACTGGACACAAGTCTCCCAACTTCATAATCTGTTTGCTCGGCAAACCCGGCGTACACTTCCATCTGGCGGGTAAACAATTTCTTTTCATCAGGTGAAAGCATTTCCCAATCTTTGATATCGGATGGTTTTGGGGCAAGCGTAGTACTTTCAGGTACCAGGCCCATTTTTTTCTGACGTTCCAGACTCAGTTCCCTCATCTTATCCCAACCCTGGTCAAATTTTTCTTTGTACTTGTCGGCCCATGCTTTTGGAACATGATGGGGTGCATGGGTTGCACCCGGCGCGAAGTACATAAAGAAAGGTTTATCAGGTGAAAGTGCCTGTTGGAAGCGAACCCATGAAATGGCCTGGTTGGTCATATCGGTGGTGAAGTGATAGTTCGGATCTTCCGGCGTGTCAACAATGGTGATGCCATCATAAATCAAGGGTGCCCATTGATTGGTTTCACCGCCAATGAACCCATAAAATTTTTCAAATCCTGAGCGTGTGGGCCAGCGATCCTGCGGGCCGGAGTTTGAAATCTCCCAGGGGGGAGTTTCATGATACTTACCAAAGGCAGCGGTGTTGTATCCGTTGTTTCTCAGCACTTCAGCCATGGGTGTAATCGTTAGAGGCCTTACCCCGGTATTTCCCGGATAGGTGGTAGCTGCTTCAGCAATAGCACCCATGTTGTTGCTGTGATGATTGTATCCGGTAAGCAATGCCACCCGGGTTGGTGAGCAAAGTGAGGTGGTGTGAAAGCGGTTGTATTTTATTCCGCCATCCGCAAGTTTGTTCATCGTGGGTGTGGAAACAGGCCCGCCAAACGCTTCGGATACCCCAAATCCCATATCGTCTATCAAAACAACAATCACGTTGGGAGCACCGTCAGGGGCCTTCACTTCAAATCTTGGTGGCGGTGTGGCCTGGCGCGCATCAAGTTCGGTGTATGTGGGGCGCTTTGGTTCATGTATGGGAAGGACCGTGCGGTCAATACCAGTCTTGGTGCTGGTGTCAGCAACTGTCGCCGGTTTTTTTGTTTCACAGGCCGTCAGGGCAAGGAAACCGGCAAACAGGAAGATCTTGTTCAGGTTGGCTTTCATGAATTTTTGATGAGTGATTAAAGGGACGAATTTGGATGATTCTTTGGTCTGGGGAAATGATAATTGTCATATTATTATCACATTTCCCAATCCAATAGCTAAGATGAGCAGGGGTAAACAAGTTCTGTTTCAACGGATACTTATTGATAAGTAAGGGGATGTCCTCTAATCCATTTTGCTAAATCATGCTAAGTGCCCTCGGGGCTATTGAGGATGGCCCGGTTTTCTGGTCTGCATAAGTCTGATTGGGATGAGGAAGTCAATTAGAGTAACGGATGATTACCGAAAAAGAAATCAACCCATAACCTTTCCGTTTGAGGCGTCTGCACTCCTTATTTCAGAAGGTCCTTTTTCGGATTTGAGACCTGTTTTTTATCTTGAATGGATTTCGATGGTTCGGAATCATGTGAATATGGGCAAACCGGCTGATTTCTCAATATCCTTCGGGTTCATTGGACAGTACCTTCCACAGGGCTTCCAGCATATCACCCGGGAGTTTGAGATTTGGAAATTAATAGGCACCAGACTGGAAAGTGAACCAGTGGCGGATAATAACTTTTAGATAGTGGCATGAACAGACATCGCACTTTGGGGCTTATACTTTCATTCACCCCCATGCTGTTTATTGGTGCGTGTTCCAGTCCGGATTTGGAGTGCCTGGTGTATATCGGTACCTATACGGGCCATGGGAGCGATGGTATTTATGCCTACCGGTTTAATGCGGTCAAGGGCGATGTAAGTTCTATTGGACTGGTTGCGAAAACTGAAAACCCGACCTTCATGACCATTGATCAGGACGGTCGCTTTCTGTATGCCGTTAACGAAGTGGATTCCTTTCGTAATGCCTCTTCGGGCGCAGTGAGTGTATTTGTCATCGACCGTGAGTCAGGCAAGCTGGACTTGCTTCAACAGGTTCCTTCATTGGGTGCTGGTCCGGCGCATTTATCATTGGACAAGTCTGGCAGATATCTTCTGGTCGCCAATTACAATGGAGGGAATGTGGCAGCATTTCCTGTAAAAAAGGATGGCACGTTGGGTTCGTACACAGCATTCATCCAGGATGTTGGTTCAGGCCCGGATGCCTCTCGGCAGGCGGGTCCCCATGCACATTTCATTGGAGTAGTCCGGAACAACCGGTTCGCTATGGTGGCCGACCTTGGTATTGACAAAGTGTTGATCTATCGGTTTGACTCTATTAATGGTTCCCTTACGAAATCTGACGTCGGTTCAATTGCTTTGAATCCCGGGGACGGACCAAGACACATTGCGTTTGCCCCTTCCGGCAACTTAGTGTACGTGGTGAATGAATTAACCTCAACGGTAAGTACCTTTTCATTTGAAGGTGAAACCGGAAAAATGCAACTTTTGGAAACTGTCTCTACCCTTCCAGATAACGCCTCCGGTTCCAACACGACCGCAGAGATTCGCATTGACGCCACAGGCCGGTACCTTTATGTATCCAACAGGGGAGATGACAGCATTGTGGTTTTCAGCATCAAACCCGATGGGAAATTAATTCCCATGGAATGGGTTCCTACGGAAGGAAAGGGGCCGCGACACTTTGAAATTGATCCGACAGGCCAGTGGCTCTTTGTTGCCAACCAGAACTCAAACAGTATGAAACTCTTCCGGATTGATCAGACCAATGGACGGTTGATTCAGACCAATCAATTGATTGAACAGGTGTCCCCGGTTTGCGTTCAGTTCTTATCCCTGCAGCAGAATTCTTATTGAGTATGAAAAGGTAAAAGCAAAATAACATGGAATATTGCCATTCTGCGACCAGGACTTTGTCAGTTTAAATATCGCTTTTATGGAAGCACAAACAAATAAGAAGACTTGGAAGCAGAAATTGTTGAGCGAGTTTTCTGAGTACCTGGTTAACGCCGCTTACCTTACTCTTTTTTTTGGGGTGTACTCGGTTTCCCGAAGGCTGACACTGGCCCAATACGGCGTCTATTTGGATGATTACTTCATTGGTCTTATCAAAGCGCTGATCATTGCAAAAGTGATTATGATTGGTGCCTTCCTGCGGATCAGCAGAAAATACGAGAACAAGCCCCTCATCATACCGGTATTGTACAAAGTGCTGATATTCTTGTTGTGGGTCATCCTGTTTGATGCAACGGAAGGCTTAATCAGGAGTCTGATACAAACCCAATCGATGGCAGGAGCCTTCGAGAATCTGATGCAGCACCACTTTACGAAAATGTGGCTGGGAGGAGTGCTGATGGTAATTCTTTCTTTCATTCCATTCTTCATGTTAAAGGAATTGAGTCGCGTCATAGGGCATAAGGAATTCACGGACCTGTTTTTGAAGAACAGAACCGTGTAGGGAGAAACAATAGGATGTTGACTACTATAGACCAAATCTGCGGCACAATTCTATGAGCTGGAAGGTTATTTCCTGATCGTGATCCGTTGCACAATTCTGGAAAACATTCCCTTTGTCGGTGAGTGGGATGATGAGTGGTAAATTAATCCGGAAATTCTGTGCGACATTCGGGGACGGGATTGTTAATTAATGAAGGATCCCATCCCTGATTATGAAAGAGATGAAAGTACTGGTCATTGATATCGGCGGAACGAATGTTAAAATGCTGGTTTCCGGTCATAGGAAGTCCAGAAGATTTCCTTCCGGAAAATACATGACTCCGGCGCATATGGTGGCTGAAATCAAGACGCTGACAAAGGACTGGGACTATGATTGCGTTTCGATTGGCTATCCGGGTGTTGTGAGAAGGAACAGGATTCTGACAGAACCGCACAACCTGTCGCCTGGCTGGACGCGATTCAATTTCAGATCGGCATTCCGGCGACCTGTAAGAATCATGAACGATGCCGCCATGCAGGCCCTGGGCAGCTATAGAAGAGGAACCTTGATGTTTCTTGGTCTGGGTACCGGGCTTGGCTTTGCTCTTGTTGTTGACGGGGTTGTTGTGCCCATCGAGGCAGCCCACCTTTCCTACAAAGGAGGGACCTTTGAGCATTATATGGGCAAAGCCGGATTGTTGAGGCTGGGCCATCAGAAATGGACCCACGCTGTGGCGCTGGCCGTCGAGCGCCTGAGGGAGGCTATCCACCCCGACGATGTGGTACTGGGCGGCGGAAACGCGAAAAACCTGCTGAGAATTCCAAAAGGGTGCCGGCTTGGAGGCAACAAATTTGCATTTACCGGCGGCTTTCGCATGTGGCAGGAGTACAAACCCGAAAAGAAAGGAAGAAAGAATAAATAGAAGTAGCCTCGTCAGGGTGTTGCTACATTTAATGGGGAGCTGCGGTCAGTCACCGCAGAACGCAAAATGAAGAAACCAAAATACCCATCACTTTATCAGGTCAATACACGGGTTTGGCTAAGTGAACTGTCTGGTGCCATTGGTCGGAAGGCCACACTGGATGATATCCCGGATCATGAGTTGGATCGTCTGGCAGCGTTGGGATTTGACTGGCTGTGGTTTTTGAGTGTATGGTCCACCGGCGGCCTTGGACGTAAGGTTTCGCGTGAAAACCAGGGTTGGCGGCGTGAATTTGAAGAGACCTTTCCGGACCTGCGCGAGGAAGACATTGGTGGTTCCGGGTTTGCCATCGCGGGATATACCGTGCACCCTGATCTGGGCGGCGAAGCCTCGCTTGCCCGTCTCCGTGCCAGGCTGAAAAAACGGGGGATAAAACTCCTCCTTGATTTTGTTCCCAATCATACGGGGCCGGATCATCCCTGGGTAGGAGATCATCCGGACTATTTTGTTTCGGGAAGCGAAAGTGATCTCAGGAATCACCCGCAGAATTATACCCGTGTAAACCACAAGAAGGGCGACAGCATACTCGCCTATGGCCGCGACCCATATTTTGATGGCTGGCCGGATACGCTGCAGCTGGATTACGGCAACCCGGCGACCCAGGAGGCGATGATCGGAGAGCTTGTCAGAATTTCTGGTCAATGCGACGGTGTTCGGTGTGACATGGCGATGCTGGTTGTTCCGGAAGTATTTGAAAGGACCTGGGGCCGAAAGGCTCAGCCGTTCTGGCCAAGAGCCACGAAGACAGTTCGCGAGAAAACTCCTGGCTTCTGCTTTATGGCTGAAGTGTACTGGGATTTGGAGTGGACGCTACAGCAGCAGGGATTTGACTACACTTATGACAAGCGGCTGTATGATCGTCTGCATGAAGGTCATGCGAATCCGGTGCGTGGACATTTATGCGCGGACCTTCCATACCAGGAAAAGATGGCAAGGTTCCTGGAAAACCACGACGAGCCTCGTGCAGCCGCCACTTTCGGATTGAAAAAGCACGAAGCAGCTGCCATAATAACTTTCTTATCGCCAGGGCTACGATTTTTTCACCAGGGACAATTTGAAGGAAAACGGAAGCGCATCTCACCGCATTTGGTCCGCGGTCCACAGGAACCAGTTGATACGGATTTGCAGATGTTCTACTCAAAGCTTCTTTCGGTAGTAAGGAATCCTTTGTTTCGGGACGGCCAATGGCGTTTGCTTGAATGCGCGCAGGCATGGGATGGAAATGGTACATGGGATGATTTCCTGGCGTACGCGTGGCAGTCTCAGGATGGCAGCGAGGCACTGGTGGCTGTTAACTATTCACCCCATGACAGTCAATGCCGCGTCCGCCTTCCTTACACCAAACTGGGGGGAAAAACGGTCCGGTTTATGGATCTGATGGGCAACTCACATTATGATCGCGAAGGCAACGAGCTTTTGACTAAGGGAATTTTCCTGGCTTTGCCCGCGTGGGGTTATCATGTTTTTGAAGTGGAGGTCCCGGCGAAAAAACTGTAAGCGAAGGAATTGCGGTTTGAGCATTTGTCCTTGTGGGTTCGTTGTGACCTTCGTGACCCTGTAATTGCACCCCTCAATTACTATTTACTCACCATAAGGAGAACCCACTCATTGTGCCATTGATGTAAAGGTTTGCGACACCGCTAAAATGACTAAATAATTTACTAAAAACTGGCCACAGATTACACAACTGTGCACAGATTAGTGAGGCTCACAATCTCTATTAATCTGTTGCTGAATTTATTTGTAGTACAATCCGTGGCAAAGTTTTTCTATTCAGCAACCCATCCCTTTGATTCAGGACCAGCTTTTGGTTTCCTGCGGAAAATCCTGTCCTGATTGCTGTCGAAGTGATAAAGTTTAGCGATTTCAATTTTCCTGGCAAGAAAACTCAGAGCGGTGACAGCCAGGAACATTCCGGTCATGGGCCCCAGCCAATAGATCCACCAACCTGCCCACTCCCCGGAGATCAGTGATGGGCCGAAACTCCTTGCGGGATTGGTGCTGGTGCCGGAGATGGCTGCCTCAAGCCAGGACATGAAAGAATAGAGGGGCGGAAAAAGCGCCGGAGTGTATGGCCGGATTTTTCGATAAGCAAGAAAAAATCCAAGCAGCAGCACCATGGCGAAGGTCGTGAAGACTTCGCCGAGATAAACAGCGGAAAGGGGATAACCGCTTCCTGGTAGGGTGGCGCCAAAGGCTATACTTTTCCCCATGTCGCCCCAAATAAAAAGCGGCAGGCATCCGATAGCGGCACCTGTCAGCTGACCTGAGATGTACACCAGCGTAGTCCGCATGTCAAGTTTGCCCATCAGGCGAAAGCCAATGGTAACAACCGGGTTAATGTGTGCCCCGCTTTCCTTTCCAACCCTGGACAAAGCAATGGAAGCGCCGATCGAACCAAAAATAAATCCGCTGATCAGCCGCCTTGTTCCGAGACTTGGGATAAGTTCCGCCACAGGTGAACGGTCTCCATACATGAAGATGACTAGGGAGAGGCCAAGAAGCAGGAGTAAGGCCGTACCGATCATTTCCGACAAAAACAAAATAAAAGTGACGGACTTAGGTTTTGAATCCGCCACCCTGGGTTCTTCAATTTGAGTTTTCTTTTCCCCTGCAACAGATGCTCCCATGGGTAAAAAAGGTCAGTATCGATCGGATCTCACTCAATGCTGATCCACACCTGTCTCTTCACCATAAACTTGTTTCCTCATGACATCAGAGAATCCCGTCATTCGCGCTGCTTCCAGTGCGGTCTTAGCATCAAGCCGGGCATACATGTCCATCATGGGCGCGATGAGTCCCGTCCATCCGGTCTGATGGCTGGCGCCGATACCGGCACCGTTGTCACCGTGGAAGTACTCATAGAACAAAATCAGGTCGCGCCAGTGTGGATCTTCCTGGAATTTATTGGTTCCGCCATAGACTGGCCGTGTACCATCCTTCCCTCGGGTAAATGTGCTGATCAGCCTCCGCGTAAGTTCCTGTGCTACTTCGAACAGCGTCATGAAATTTCCTGATCCCGTTGGACACTGAACCTTGAATTCATCGCCATAGAAGTTGTAGAGATTGAGCAGCGCCCGGGCAATCATGATGTTGACCGGCATCCAAACCGGACCCCGCCAGTTGGAATTCCCGCCAAACATTCCTGTATTGGATTCGGCCGGGAGGTACGTAACATTGTACTCCTCTTGTCCAACCCAGAATTTGAACGGGTGATCCAGATGAAATTTTGAAAGCGACCTGATTCCGTGAGGTCCAAAGAATTCATTCTCATCAAGCATATAGCCAAGCACCCGCACAAGGTTCTTCTTGCTAAGGAGCGACAGCAGCCGGCGGTCTTTATAACCAATGAATCCTTCCGGGGTAGGAGCAATGTGTGCTACAATTTCCGGATGACGTTTCTTAAACAAGGCAATCATCTCCATGAGCTTTGGAAATTTCTTGTCCGGCGATTCAATCACGGCGGACGAGCACAATGGCAACAGGCCTACCAGTGACCGCACTTTCATGCGGGAGGCCTGTCCATTGGGCAGCCGCAGCACATCATAGTAGAATCCGTCCTCCTCGTCCCACATTTCATCCTGGTGATCGCCGATCCGGTTCATGGCATAGGCTATCCAGATAAAGTGATTCAGAAACTTGTAGGCCATTTCATCGTACATCGGATCGTACTCGGCTAGTTTGAGCGCTATTTCGAGCATATTCTGACAATAAAATGCCATCCAGGCTGTACCGTCCGCCTGCTCGAGCGACCCGCCGGTCGGAAGCTGGGCGCTGCGGTCAAAGACACCGATATTATCAAGACCAAGGAATCCCCCGGCAAAGACATTCTTCCCGGAAGGGTCCTTCCGGTTCACCCACCAGTTAAAATTCAGCATCAGTCCCTGGAATGATCTTTCCAGGAAGCGGTAGTCAGCCCTCCCCAACACCTCTTCCATTTGGAAGAGCCGCATGGTAGCCCAGGCATGAACAGGAGGATTCACGTCGCCGAAGTTCCACTCGTATGCAGGTATTTGTCCATTAGGGTGGGAATAGAGATTCCGGAGCATGAGCAGGAGCTGATCTTTTGCGAAATCAAAATCCACCAGTGCGAGCGAGGTTGTGTGAAACGCCAGGTCCCAGGCAGCATACCATGGGTATTCCCATTTGTCGGGCATCGAGATGACATCCGCATTCAACATATGGGACCAGTCTATGTTTCGAACACCAGCCTTCGGAGATTCTGCAGTCGGGGAGCTGTTGTGTTCCTTCAGCCACTGCTCCATATCGAAATAGTAATACTGCTTGCCCCACATCATCCCCGCCACAGCCTGCCGGTACACATTGCGTTCGTCCTGACCCAGTGAAACGGGCATGATCCGGTTGAAGAATTCATCGGCGTCACTGATTCTGTTCTTTATTTTTTCATCAAACTTGTTGAATGGATTATCAACCGGTGCGTTCGTGAATCGAAGGTTCACGGTCTTGCTGCCGCCGGCCGGCACATCCAACATATAAAGTGTTGCCGCCTTGGTTCCCACACGGGCAGGATTAACGGCACCCTTGTCAGCTGAAATCACATAACGATGAAATGCATCTTTGACATAGGGAGTAGCATTGGCCTGGCCCCACAGGTGCTGCATATTTGATTCATTTTCTGTGAATAGAAGTTCCGGGTTTCCGTCGCTGTACAGCCAGCGTTCGCCCAGGGCATGATGGCTGGCTTGAATGATGCCCTGTTCGGACTCGCAAAGGGAAGGCTTGCCAGTCATTTCACCCCATGACCAGGTGTTGCGGAACCAGAGTGTTGGCAATACATGAAGCGGTGCTGCCTCCTGTCCGCGGTTATGAATAGTGATCCGGACAAGGATATCCTCCGGACCTTCCTTGGCATACTCGATGAACACATCGAAGTAACGGTTATCATCAAAGATGCCTGTGTCGAGCAGTTCATATTCCCCTTCCTCTCTGGATCTGCCCCTGTTTTTTTCTATCAGGTTAACATACGGAAACTCAGACTGCGGATATTTGTACAGTTCCTTCATGTACGAGTGGGTGGGCGTGCTGTCCAGGTAGAAGTAATACTCCTTGACATCTTCCCCGTGATTGCCCTCGCTGTTGGTAAGGCCAAACAGGCGTTCTTTCAGAATCGGATCCTTTCCATTCCACAGCGCAACACTGAAACAGAGTTGCTGCTTGTCGTCTGAAATCCCGGCAATACCGTCTTCTCCCCAGCGGTAGGTCCTGAACCGCGACTGGTCATGAGTGAAATAGTCCCACGCATTGCCGTTTTCGCTGTAGTCTTCCCTGACCGTGCCCCATTGCCTTTCACTTAGGTAAGGCCCCCATTTCTTCCAGGGGATACCCTGTTCTCGGGCTATGTTTAGTCGACTTTGCTCAACCGTATCGACCGTCTTTGATGTTGTTTTTGTCATGATCGTTGCCTGATTTGTTCAGGCTTTTAAGTTGATTTAATAAGGAAATGATTTATTAAAATTCGCGACGTACTGGGTCATTTGATATGATCAAAATCACCAATTCAAGATTTCTTGTAACGAGTATGATGACTTGCGTCATTGAATGCGAGGAGAGGGTTTATGATTCCCGGGCTTTGCCCCTTGTCCAGCCTACCGTAACAGATTGCGCCGGTGGACAATGCTTTCTTCTGCCACGTCAGCCTTGATGAGGTCCAGTGCCATTCCGATGGTGATTAAGAGAATCAGTGTAGGCTGTAGTGAAAAAGTGATGATGACCAGCCATTGTTTCCGGAGAATGCTGGGGGTTGCGAAGCTGCCAACGAAACAAATCGCCAAACTCAGGATAATTAGCGCACACCCTCGCTCATTGTTTCGTACGGGTATTTTGAAGGAGTGAGGGAGAGCAATCAAAATAGGGTCATCCGGATATGATTTCTGTAGGGTCCTTAAGTTGGTCCACACTCATGATGATAGAAGTCACTATTGTCAGCACAAAAAAAGCATACCTTTCGTTTCGCCTGTCGGAACCCATTGGATCAGAGCAGGGGTAGTCACCATGAATTGCCGTTAACCGGAATGAAGCGTATTTTTTTTCTATTACTACTGACGGGAAATGTTTTTCATGCTTCTGGGCAAGCGACCGACCAGCTTTGGCTTGATTTTCAGTTGGATTATCCTTTTGGGAATAAGTATCTATTCGAGGCAACAACCAGCTACCAAACCATCATTTCAGGTTCCGACAAGTGGAGGAGTGTCAATTTTAACCCTACGTTTGAAGACAATTTGTTGTCTTGGTTTACCCTGGTTGCATCAGTCCCCATGGCCTTTACGCTTCAAAAGGAAGCGACAAACAGTTTTGAGGTTTCCCCTTCCCTTGGCGGTAAATTTCACTTTTCACAAGGCAGGAGGATTGAGACCCGGCTGATTGTAAAAGCAGAGGAAAGGCTTTTTCGGAAGGTGGAAGCCAATCAATGGGAATCCAGCAGTCGCCTACGGATCAAAGCAGAAGCTTGTATGGCCATCAACAAGCCGAACATGTTTGCCGATAATCTCTGGTACGCAATCCTGGATTACGAGGAGTTTATTGTTATGGATCAGCAAGTCAGCGAGCGCTTTGCAAACATCCGTCGAGGTCGTCTGGGAGCCGGTTACCGGTTGAATTATGCGCACCGGTTTGAAATCATTTATACCAAACAATCGTCACGGGACCAAATCGACGGGGAATTCGTCAGCAGTGACAATATCATTCAGTTGCGGTATAAGCTCTATCTGAACCCGGCAAAGAGTAAATGATCAGGAATACGGATCGCTTGTTGTTTTGAGCAACCGGAATTTGAAAAGGCCCTTTCGGGCCTTTTCAAATAATATTCTTTGTTAAGGCTGACTAATTTCCCCCCTTGAATACAAACCCGATGTTGAAGGCAACATAGGACTGCGTACTCAACTTATCTGTATCAAATCCGTAATTGTATTTCAAAGCAAGAATAAAGTCCATCCCTGGATTGGCTTCGTACCTTATTCCCGCCTCCGGTCGTAATGCAAACATCCAGGCACTACTCTCGAGGGTGTAGAGGTTCATGTCCGTGTTTTTTCTGCAATACATGGTACCGACGCCGAGGCCCACAAAGGGATTAATCCTGTTTTCGGGTTTAAGATAGTAGTCGAAAGCGAGGTAAATGGGTATGGCATTGATGTACCGGTACTGCACTCCGCTGAGGGACATGGTTCCGCTGGTGTAGGTATCGTATGCCCTTCTTTCATAGAACGTGTTCCATGAGATGTCTGCGCCCACTCCGATCTTGGGCTGAACCATGTAGCGGTACTCCAGCGCGGCGCCACGGAAACTGGGACTATTGATGAAAGTCTTGGTATCGCCTGCTCCGGTACCCATGGAATACTGAATGGAGAAGGTGCTCTGTGCAACCACGGGGGCGGCAGCGATTATGCCGGCCACCCAAAAAATATAAAATAACTTTTTCATAGCGATGTTTCTTCTGGGTGGTTAATTAGTTTTCAAATAAGGCGATTGCTTAAAGGCCTGGTCGATTCCTTTTGTAATGCGGTTGATATCATAACTACCGCTGAGTACTCCATTGATGGCGCCGGTCCAGGCCACCCGCCTGCTTCCATCTGCACTTTCATTCTTAGGATCTGTCATATTCATGACCAGTGTTCCTGTTGTATAGCTACTTGTGTACGTATAAGGATAGTACCAGCCGCCCCCGCAGTAGTAAGGGTAGTACCAGCAATAGTAACCGCCATAGTATCCTCCGTAAATAATGGTTGTGGAGGACCAGGAGCCGGGCAGAAGTTGAATATCTTCTGTGGTATTGGCCGTAACTTTGGTCCAACCGAGAGCCTGCATATTCTTGTCAATCTGGGCCAGGATTGGAATGCCATAAATATCTTTTACGTATTCCGGTGGCTTGTTCGTATCCCCGGTGATCTTGACGATCTTATCGGGCATGGAATAGGTACCCCTTGACACAAAGTCAAAGTTCTTGTCAAAATTGGAATAGGCGATATCCAATTCATCAACGTACTCCGGCCCCGCAGGGTAACAGCCAACCAGGGCCGCGAAAAGTCCGAGAATGGCGAATGAATATAGTTTTCGTTTCATAATGTGACTGAATTTATTTCCAAAAAAATATGAGGATTTCTTATTTGTTCAACTTGATCTCTACTCCACCGGTGAATCCAAGCTGAGTGGCGCTGGAAGAAGTGGTGACTCCGCCGCCGCAACCGCCAGTCCCGCAACCGATACCTAGGCCAACACCCTGGACGGGTACCATGAGCTGAGTCTGAATCATAATTCCAATTCGCTCATTGGCGTGAACAATCACACCCAGCTTTCCTCCAACAGCAAATTTCCATTCTTCTGAATAGGTCTCCTTGGGAGTGAAGATGGCTGCGCCTAACATTGCACCCGCGTAAGGGGCAACCTTGGCTGTAAAATCAGGACTGTGGCTTGCGCCCAGCATGATGTAGCTGACGGAGCCCGGTACGGACTTTGATACAGTGATGGCGGAACTGTAGTCGCGGACGTCGAACGTGGTTGACTGGTAGCTGTAGGTGAGGTCGATGGTCATCTGGTCGCTTTTTTGAAAACTCAGCATGCCGCCATAATGAGCGCCGTCTTTGATGATCAGGTCGCCATAGTAGCCGTACACTTTGTCCTGGATGGTATACCCTCCAAAGCCCGTGAATTTCAGGCCTTGGGCGATTCCTGTAGACGAGAGGCCCATCATGACCAAGGCTGTTAAAATGCAGTTTCTTGATTTCATATCCTTCTTGATCTTAAGTTTTTGGCATTAATTGAGAAAGTTGCGCAAAGCTAACTTTTTTCCTCGCAGGGATGTTGGACGGACAAGGAATTTGGAACAGAAATAGGCAAATCATGACACCTGTCATTGGTCTATTTGATTTACATCATTTCATTTGCTGACAGTTTTCACCCACTTCGGGGTAAGTGGAATTGACCTGTAAATCAATTAGTTAATGATGAGAGAGCAGATTGTCTGTTGATTGCCCATAAAAGTGCATGGAACGGATCAAGTCATTTGACATGATACGCTGAGGGGGATACTCAATAAGGGGTGGTCCCAACCTAAAGTTTGACTGTTTATGAATAGAATTGTATTGATACTGGTCACTGCACTCTTCATGATTTCTTGCGGTCCGGCCCACGAGCGAAACCAGCGACCTCCAGGCCAATTGATTTTGCCGCGGGCCCCGGCGGCAGTTGAGGCGGAAATTCGCTTACAGTTTCCAGGGGCAATGACGGGGCCGGAATTTGGTGACTCGCTGGTTAGTTACCTGGGCCACAACTTTAAAATAACGACTGACAAAGTGTTAATGGGCGCCTCTACCTGTGTTGATGATATCATCTACACGAAGAATTTTCACACCCATACGGAGATCAAAGGGCCGTTTCACCTCGGCGGATTGGCGGGGCTTCCCTTCACGGGAATCTCCGGACTGGAGGCACTGGCTCATCACATCCCTGATGGAGGAACCATGGTCCTGCTTGTTGAGCCCCATATCGGTTACTCTGAAAAAAAGGGCTGGGGCTACATACACCGGCATGAGCAACACGAACTCAGCACCTGCTGCGGCGCGTTGATGGGTACGGTTGAAAAATTGCAGGACGGAACATTAAAACCAGGAATCAGGGAAGAAGATTACCAGGGCAGCAAAATCGCGGAGCTGGTCTTTGAGCATGAGGACGAAATTCTATCGGCGGAAAATCCTATTATAGAGTTAACCAGAATAACCTCCCAGGAGGCCGAAAAGCAAATCAGGGCCCATGTGCTGGAAATTGGAATGGAACACATCAAGTATATCGTTATCATTACAGGTGTGATGATTAACACCGACTATCAGTACTCCGATTATCAGTTTGTCGACCATGTCCTGGTTTATGATGTCCGAAAAAAACAGTTCGTGGCAGAACGGCACAACCCACTTCATCCATGAATAAAGTATTGACATTAAATCTGAAGAAATGGAAACACCAATAACTGAACAGGAAACACGCGGCGCGGAAGGAAAAGAAGGAAAAAAGGGAAAAAAAGAAATAGGCTATGAAAGAGTTCGGTTAGCGCTGGAACGTCTCCAACTGGGTTGGATGAGATTTTCAATGACGATGATAGCGCTGGGCTTTTCCTCCTATCGTTTTTTCTATTCCAGGCTGGAAGAGGGAAAGACGCCGATGCTCAAGTATTTTACCGGAAGAGAAGTTGGAATGTTCCTGCTCCTGGTTGGATTCACAGGTCTGCTGCAGGCAACCCTTCAGCATATCCGGTCATATGGTAAGCTTAGGGGCTACTATCCTGAATTGAGATACTCGGTGACCCTGATCCAGTCCTATCTTCTTTTGATTCTTGGTTTTGCATTGCTCTTGTTCGTTGTTTTCGAATTATAATGACTCATCAAATCTTCCGAACCGAACAGGTCCCCATGGCCGTGAAGAGAATTCTTTTCCTGACGGCGTTGTCTTGTATTGTTCTGGTCGCAGAGACCAAAGCCCAAGTAAAAGCCGATACCGTGTCCCAGTACTTTGACATGACCGACCTGATGGCAGTCATCAATCCAAAAAAGGCCAGCAGCAAATCCATACCAGTGCCGAAGAAAGGAAAGCTGATGCTGATTGCTGTTCCAGCCATTGGCGCCAACCCTTCCCTGGGAGCCTTTTATGGACTCGCTGCCACCGGTGCCATGTTCCTTGGCGATCCCGACAGCACCAGCATTTCCAGTATGAGTATTTCCGTGCTGCTGACTACCAAGAGTCAGTTTGTGGCCTCACTCAAGGGGACCATCATGACTCCGCGCAATGGCTGGGAAATTCTCACGGATCTTCGTTACAGTGATTTCTCCGAAAGCACTTACGGCCTGGGAACTGACGACAACATTCCCGTCCAGGAAGGCTGGAGTGTTGGGGGCATTGAGACAGCCGGTATACCCGGTGCGCAGCCCATGACCTTCAAGCAGACGCGCATCCATGTTGTACCCTTAAAAAGAATCACAGGGAGCCTGTACGCGGGGGTAGGCCTTCATTATGATATACATGCCAGCATCAGGGACCTAAGCCTTGACCTCACTGCTGCCAATCCTGTGGTGACCAGTCATTATGGTTACAGCAAAGTGTTTGGATTTGATGAGTCGCAGTATACAACCGCAGGAGCCAGCTTGAACATAGTCTATGACAGCCGTGATCATGTGGTAAGCCCGTACCGGGGAACCTTTGCGCAGTTGTCTCACCGAATTAATTCCAAGGCCCAGGGCAGTGCACAAGACAGCCAGTGGATGTATGCGGAGGTTCGACAATTCATGACACTTTCAAAGAAGGTTCCACGACACGTACTTGGCTTTTGGGGAATTGCGCAGCTGGTTACCTCCGGCCGTGTACCCTACCTCGATCTGCCAGCCAGCGGTTATGATATGCGCAACCGCATTGGCAGGGGCTATGTCGCCGGCCGGTTTCGCGGTGCTTCGTGGGTAACGTTGGAATCAGAATATCGATTTCCGATCTCCAAAAGTGGTCTATTCGGCGGCGTGGTGTTTGCCAATGTCACCTCCACTTCCAGGGAGGCCCTGGCCTACGCATCCGGAAATATCAATGAGCCCAAGCTTAGCCTGTTTGAATCGGCAAAAGTCGCAGGAGGCTTTGGCGCAAGAATCATGCTGAACCGCACCGGCAGGCTGAACATCGCGATGGATATGGCCTTTGGACAGAATGGGTCCAAGGGATTTTACTTTGCGGTGGGAGAGACGTTTTGAGGCCGTCGTCTGGCCATTGACTCCGGGATTCCATTTTCAGCTTTCCCTCACTCCGTATTCTCAAAATGTTCCTTCACTCCCTTGTCTTTCCTGAAGTCCAGGTTGTAATACAGGAAGAACCGAAATACATCACTGGTATCATAATGGTCGCCGGCGCGCTGTTGAATAATGTTCATATAACCGACATCACTGGTCAGGTTTTTGGCGATGGGCACTTTCAGACCCAGGAAGAACCGGTTTTGATCAAACGTATTAACCACATCACCGGTCTGCAATAGAATTTCGTCAGAGAGGACAAGCGACGGCATCCCTGGATTGGTAAAAATCCGGATGTCGTAACTGGCCAGGTATCGGAGCCGTAAGCTGAACTGCGTGTTGCCGGTATTTTGATCGTTCACGATCAGGTTGCGCCACCGTTGCTCCAGGCGGACGCGGTGCAAGAGGGCGAACCGGCCCCTCCTTTGGCTGGCCGACCACTGTTCGAAAATCCTGTTTTCATCCGACCATGTGATGTTCCCGTCACGGGGAGCCTGCCACAGGTGTGCAACACCATAAGCGATGGGATACTTTCCTGAAATCCAGGTAACCGCGCCTAACCTGACAAAATAGAAGTAGTCCCTGGACATGAAATCATCACGACGCATATGAAAATCAGCCATGAACCCCCAATGGTCTGATAACCGCGTGATGCTGTTGATTGACACCCAGGCCTGCTGGTGGTTGGTGTTGGCCTGGGCAGCAGACTGACCCACAGCATTTGCGCCGAGTGCCAGGAGTGGAAACAATAATCGGATCCACAATGTTGAACTTGCATTGAAGAGTCCCGCGGTCATAAGGTATATTAGCAGGGAATTCAAGGTAGTAAGTCTGTTGGTCATTGTTGATGACAACAGTCAGCGGCTCGGTTGAAGCGACTGGAATTTCCGTTGAATATCGGGCTGATTTTCCATTCCCTTCATTGAATGAGCCAACGCAAACCTTGGAAATTATGAAATACAAATCATGGGTGATGGTGACATTTATCATGTTTGGCAAAGGCAAACGCACTGTAGTTTTGAATGAATTTGTCGTCATTGACCTGATGTTGCATGCATTCGATTAATCAAACGGCCCGCGATCCAAACGGAAGGAGTAGTCCCATCGGATCTACGGTAACCAGGGAAGGAACCAACTTCAGCCTGTTCAGCAAGCATGGTATTGCCGTTGAATTACTTTTTTTTGATGCGGTTGACGATATTCAACCTACCGCTGTTGTTAAACTGGATCCGAAGAAGAACCGGACCTATCATTACTGGCATATTTTCGTGCCAGGGATAAAGGCCGGTCAGATGTACGGTTACCGGGTGTATGGCCCACTTGATCCCATGCACGGACATCGTTTTGATTCGGAAAAGGTGTTGCTCGACCCCTACTGCAAGGCCGTGGCGGTGCCTCAAAAGTTTGACCGAAGGGCCTCATCCATTTACGGTACTCCTGACCCCGCTTTCATGAAAAGTGTGGTTGTGGATTTAATCCGGTATGACTGGGAAGGTGATCAGCGGCTCAGGCACGCCTATGCCAAGACCGTTATATACGAAATGCATGTTGGCGGATTTACCCGGAACCCAAATTCCGGTGTGAAGCCCGAAGAACGAGGAACATTCAAGGGCCTGGCTGAAAAAATCCCATACCTGGTAGACCTTGGCATCACCGCTGTTGAACTGATGCCGGTATTTCAGTTTGATACCCAAGACTGCCCGACGGGTCTGGTGAATTACTGGGGTTACAGCCCGATTTCTTTTTTTGCCCCGCACCAGGGTTACAGTTCTGGCAATAATCCCCTGACTGTGCTCGATGATTTCCGCGACATGGTAAAGCAACTGCACCGGGCAGGGATTGAGGTCATCCTCGATGTAGTGTTCAACCACACAGCAGAGGGTAATCAAGCTGGTCCATGTTATTCCCTCAAGGGGATTGACAATTCGATCTATTATATGCTGGAGAAAGACAAGGCCTATTATGCTAATTATTCAGGCACAGGCAATACCCTGAACGCCAACCAGCCGATCGTCAGGAGAATGATTATTGACAGCCTTCATTTTTGGGTGAAGCAGATGCATGTGGACGGATTCCGTTTTGACCTGGCTTCCATATTGTCGCGAAATGAAGAGGGGCAGCCGGTGGAAAATCCTCCGGTATTGTGGGACATCGAGTCAGATCCGGTACTTGCCGGGACAAAACTTATCGCAGAAGCCTGGGATGCTGCGGGACTCTACCAGGTGGGAAATTTCATCGGCGACAGCTGGAAAGAATGGAATGGAAAGTTTAGGGATGACATACGGGCTTTCCTTCGCGGGAATGAAAAGACGATTTCGCCAATGGCCTCCCGTTTGTTTGGCAGCCCTGACATGTATGGCAGCAAGGAGCGGGAGCCGGAACAGAGCATTAACTTCACCGCCTGCCACGACGGGTTTACCCTCAATGACCTGGTTTCATACAATAACAAACACAATGAGGCGAACCGGGAGGAGAACCGCGATGGTGGAAATGATAACCGGTCATGGAACTGTGGTGTGGAGGGACCATCAGAAAACCCCGACATCGAATCGCTGCGCAACCGACAGATCAGGAACTATATCACGTTGACCATACTAGCCCTCGGCACCCCGATGTTGTCGATGGGGGATGAAGTGAGACGGACACAAAGAGGCAATAACAACGCTTATTGCCAGGACAATGAACTATCGTGGTTCGACTGGAACCTTGTCGACAAGCATGCCGACTTGCGGCGCTTTGTCAGGCTGGTCAACGGGTTCAGGCTGAACCGGGACGCCTCCAAGCAGGAGTTCAGCATGAGTCTCAACGAACTGCTTAAGAAACCGCTTATCACCTGGCACGGTGTGAAATTGAATCAGCCTGACTGGAGTGATGATTCACACACACTGGCCGTTACGGTCCAGTCCCTGAGCGGCAGGGTCTTCATGCATTACATGATTAACGCCTTTGACAAGTCATTGAACTTTGAATTGCCAAACGTGACCAACGGTGCACCGAGGGCCTGGCGCCGTTGGATCGATACGGCCCGACCATCACCGCAGGATATTTGTCTTTGGGAAGACACGATTGAAGTTGCCGACAGCCATTATCAGGTTGATCACCATTCAGTGGTTGTTTTGATCAAGCTGATGCACTAATCGATTCGGATTACGGGCCGACTTAAAACAAAGAATCCTCCCAGGACGGGAGGATTCTCAAATTTGGTAACGAATCCTTATTATTTTTTCTGGAGCAACGGCATGGCGTTGTACAATTGCATGCGGGTAGCTACGCTGATCACATCTTCGATTTGATAGAATCTGGCGGCGATGCCGACTCCAACGCTTTTCTTGACCGTGTTGTAATACTTTTCCCGAACGGCGACTTCTTTTTTCTGGATGCTGGCACTTTCTGAAACCATTTTGTCCGCGCTGGCATCATCCATGGTTTCGTATTTCTTCGCATAGTTCTCGATCAACTGTACCCGGCGATTTCCAACCGACGCCAAACGCTCCTGCTCATATTTTTCGTAGATGGGCCAGAATTTGCCGGCATCGGCATCGCTTAGCTGAAGGAATTCAGCCACAACGGCTTTCTTTTCCAGCCTGAATGCGCTGCGTACAAGCTCGGTTTCAGTTGCCTGGGCAAAGGCCGAAAGGCAAAGGGTCAAAAAGGAGAGTGTGATGATTATTTTTTTCATAATGATGTTTTTAGTGGGGCGAAAGTAATAAAAACATAGATAAAAAAGTATTGGCTTGCCGCATTTCGAACCGCCCAGCCACGAGCCTGCTTTCCCAATGTTTAAAGAAGATGCGGGCAGGGCTATTCATTTTCATAATGTATCTTTAGGAATAAATAACAACAGAATGGAAAGCGCGGCACAACCGGAAAATGGCGACAAGACCATCAACAGAGTCATCGAAATTATGATTCGGATCAGCGTCCTGGTTTTTATACTGGGCTGGTGTTTTCAAATCCTGAGCCCGTTCTTTTCTTTGATATTGTGGGGTCTGATCATTGCTGTGGCTGAATACCCGATTTATAATAGCCTGCGGAAAAAACTCAAGGGGAGAAACAAGCTGGCAGCCTCATTGATCACGGGCGCCTTTCTTGCTTTGCTTATCATACCCACCTGGCTTTTGGCCGATTCGATGTTTGAAGGAGTGCATCACCTGAGGGAAGCTTATCAGTCCGGGCAACTTTCCATAACACCCCCTGATGATGAACAGGTAAAGACCTGGCCGGCTTACACCAAGCCCCTGGTTGATGCCTGGAAAATGGCAGCAGAAAACCTGCACGCGGCAGCAGTAAAGTTTGCTCCCCAGCTTAAGGATGCCAGTAAGTGGATATTGTCTGCTTTAGCCGGCACCGGTCTTGGCATATTGCAGTTTGTCCTGGCTATCATCATTGCGGGAGTATTCCTTGTATTTTCAGAAGAAGGAGGGAGCAGTTTGAGAAGCATTTTCATCAGGCTTGCTGGTGAGCACGGCTCGTACTATGCAGACATCTCCGAGACAACTATACGCAACGTAGTGAAGGGTGTGCTTGGCGTTGCTGTCGTTCAAACCCTGCTGGCGGCTATAGGCTTCTGGGTAGCAGGCGTCCCCCTTGCAGGTTTGTGGACCTTGCTTTGCCTGATATTGGCCATTGTGCAAGTAGGTGTAGGCCCCATCGTCATTGGCGTGGCGATATACTTGTTTGCTACCGCAGATACATTGACCGCATCATTGTTTACTGTCTGGGCGGTGATCGTGTCAGTTTCAGATAATATTCTGAAACCCATCCTCCTGGGAAAGGGTGCACCGGTACCCATGCTGGTGGTTTTCCTGGGTTCTGTCGGCGGCTTCATCGCCAGTGGATTCCTTGGACTTTTTCTGGGGCCTGTTGTCTTAACACTGGGCTACAAACTATTTGGTCTTTGGATCAACAGGGCCGCGGCAGAATCAGGCAATGCTACTGAGAAAGTTGAGGCTGCGGGGTAATGGCTAAGTGCTTTCTGCTTTTAGCTATTTCTTTTTCCTGCCAAAGTGGTAGCCGACATTCAGCTGGTACCTGAATCCCTTATTCCAGGTGCCGGTGTGTCCGTGAACGTTGGCTTTTTGATCCTCCATCAAGTCTTTCACGAGAGGAAACCGGTCTGCCAGTGCTTGTGCAAGTTTACTTGACAAAATACTTTCGTCAATCGTACCGCTGACTTCGGTGTCAAGGGAATAATAGGAAAGGGATGGTCCGAAAACGACCATATCAATTGTCCATCGGTCGTTCAACAGGAACTGGTACCCCAATTGAACGCCGATGTTTAATACGTTGATGTCAGTTTTTAGACCGGCAGTGTTGACGATGCCGGACGAAGGCGTGTAGGTAAGTTCCTGTTGATTGTGAAAGAAAAAGTAATTGACAAATGGCCCCCAGTACACACCATGAGGAGCCGCAAACTTGTTTTCCTTTTTCATATAATACCGGTATTCGCCGCCCACCACAAAGCCGGTATTTTTCCTGTTCGTGGATGAGGATGAAATGGAGTCGCCAAGGCTTCCCAGCAAAGGAAATTGAACGTAGCCGGCCATAATACTAAATGTCTGGTTGGACTTCACAACTCTTTCGAAGGAGACCGCCCCGGATTTGGCATAGAGCATGCTGGTTACCAGGTGAAACTTGATGGTATTTCTTCTGGCAGGAAGGCTGTCATTTTTTTGTCCGAGGCTAACCTGGGTTAGTCCCAGGAAGATTACCAGCAGGGTACTCTTCATAATTGCTTTTGTTAGTTCAAAGCCTGGTTGATGCATCAGACGCCGTACGCTTGTAATAGAATTGGGTGCCCTTCAGAATCTGGAAGCTGAGCGACACATAAAAGACATTGGCATCAAATTTCGCATAGGGCTGGTAACCCGGTACGCCATTGGCATCGGTGGTGGTAAAGCCTTTGTTAAAGAAGTTATTCAGGTAATACTTGAATTTAATCTGCGTTCCATAACTTGTCTGAATGCCAAAGAAGGCGGTGTGGTATATGCCGGGCGTGCGTGCGCTGAACCACTCATCCTGTTCGTCCTTCTTGTCGCCATTGTCAAATCTTTTGTATTTAAAATTGAATGGAAATTCGATCTCATAACCAGCAAAAACATACTGGCCTGACATGTTGCCAAACTTAAGGCCTATGGGTATGCCCAGCGTGTAGGCCCGGGCCTTCCAGCGCACGGAGGTCCCGGCGGGGTAGGTTGGATCGGGGTAATGCTTGGCGGCATCAGGGTCATCATAGATGAAGCCCACGTTGCGCATGGAAAGGCCAGAGAAGAATCCGAACCGGTCACTCATGTCGCGATGCACTTGCGTTTGAAAATTGAAGACGGGTGAAAAGCGCGTGATGCTGCTCACATCCAGCCCGTCCCACTTCGCGTTGGCCCATGAAAAAATCCACTCACCACCGGTGGTGGTATACATGGCTTTTTGTCCAGAGGCACCACTTGCGAACAGCCCCATAACGGCAGCCAAAATAAAAGTCTTGAATTTCATATCGGTTTGTTAGCGTGATGGGCGCAAAAATAGTTCATTTGCTTAGTAGAAAAAATGACGGATTTCAGGGCCATGAAATAAGCAATTGAGCCGCGACGGTAATTACTTGCATTTTTCACTTGCTCCGATAAAGTACCGGTCGCCATTAATATAGACTTCTTCGTCCTTCAGCTCCAGGTTTATTTCAGCAGGCGCTGCTTTGGGAAGGGTGAAAATGATGGTCGCTTTGTCCCCATTGCTCTTTACTTCCCAGGTGCCTTTCTTGCTTCCCTGGTATGCTCTTGCCTGGTCCTTGAATATTCCCTTGCGGATTATCCTGGACGAAAAAGTACCGTCCTGGCACAGGTGCACTTCATTCTCTCGTTTGTTTTGACCCCTGTCTTCATAGCCGGTCATCAGCAAGACCTTTCCGGACAGGAATTTTTTCCAGTTGAAATTGAGGTAGGGGGATTCATTGGAGGGCCTGGTAAACTTCGTATTGTCGACGAATTGCTGCATGGCTTTTTGCACCTCATCAAAGGATACCGGGTTCGCCATGACCATATACGAAACGCAAAAGCCATGAGGGGAGCATTTTGCTTCAAGATAAATCTTCGATGCCCTATTGGCCTGGTTGCCTGTTACTTTCCCTGCCGCACAAATCACATCCCCACGTGTGTTAATCTCGCCATTCGGCATCAATCGAAGACCTTCTCCCAGGTCCATTCCTTGTTTCCAGCGCTGGATCTGGCCAGGCTTGTCTAGGTTTTCATTGACGGCCACATAAATTTCACCGTTGAGATTATTGACAGGCATCAACAGGAAAACTTCGGCGTCCCTGGGCAGCACTCCTTCCCAGTCTTCAGGCATGCGTGTCTGAAGACCCAGGCGTGGGGACTTAACGGTATCACCGGGGTAGTACATGGTGCCGGGCCGAATCCGGTTGGATGGAAGTTGGGCGCTTACGCTGAACGACAAGCAGCATAAGGAGGCTAAAATGAAATGGCAACGGGTTCCCTTCATGATAAATTGGTTGTGACTCCTGCGGATGGACAAAACTCATTAAAATTCGAGACTTTTATCAGCATTTTCAGAGAGTCTCTGCCTATATTTAGGTTCTAATCCCCAGTTCCAGTTATTAAAACCTATGATCTTATGATAAGCTTAAAAAGAATACTGATCGCCATTGGCCTGGTTGTATTGATCGCCCCGGCATTTGCCCAAACCAAAACCGCCAGTGCAAAAGCTACGCCCACCAAGGACTGTTTCCGTGAGTGGCTGGATTTATTCCGTGACCGTGGCGGCAAGCCGGTTCCTGATGGAACTCAGGAAGTGATCATTACACTCCGAAGACAAGACAAGACAGTTTGCTACATGGGTAAGGTGGATGTGGCCGGAGGCAAGATAAAGCCTCCGCTTTGGGTACTGAAGGAGGACGGCTCTTATGAAACATTTGCCGCCATGGGTAAGAAACTGGATCCCGAGTTCCAGTCCAGCATGAGCGAGGAAGACTTACTTGCCATCACCGAAGGTTCCAGCATTTCTTTCCGAACGGCGGAGCAGGAATACGGAAGACTTTTCTTTTATAAATTTCTGAACGACAAGCCGAAGGCAAACAAGGTAGCTCCATCACCGAGCGAACTCATTAAGAAATAGTTTTGATTACAAGAAGGCCCGATTGTTCGGGCCTTTTCATGTCTCGTTCATTGGGTTATTCAAGTTCTACTGCATATCGAGTAACCTGTGTCCCGAACCTTTTGAATTGTTTGGCAAATCACCATTATTAACAACAATGAAAATTTCTCATCTCAGATCATCCAGGATACCTTCTGAAGGGATCATGGGCCTGCGGCAATTGACCATGCTCTTGTTGCTGACAGGTATGCTTGTTGGTTGTGGCAAGACCAAGGAAGCCCCGAAGCTCCCACCTATCAAAGTGAATGTCGTGACGGCCATCGAGCGTGATGTCCCGGTCTATGAAGATTTTGTAGCCCAGGTTTTTGGCTTGGCAGACGTGGAGGTCAGGGCCCGTGTGGAAGGCTGGGTGATGTCCATGCACTTCAAGGAAGGATCGACTGTGAAGAAGGGTGATCTCCTCTACGTTATTGATGATGCGCAGTACAAGAATAAGGTCGATCGGGAGGCCAGTGATCTTGCCCGCTCAAAATCTGAGTTGGTGCGGGCACAAAACGAACTGAACCGGGTAAAACCGCTTACTGAAATAAACGCCCTCAGTAAGAAAGACCTGGACAACGCCACGGCCTCCTTTGAGGCAGCGCAAGCCCAGGTCAAAGCATCCGAAGCAAATTTGGAGAATGCTAAAATTGAAAAGGGGTATACCAGGGTTTATGCCCTGTTTGACGGTGTCGTGGGCACCTCCAATGCCAGGGTTGGGGACTATGTCAGCCGTATGGGAACGTCCTCGGTGCTCACCACGATATCCAGCATAGGTTCGGTTCGGGTTCGTTTTCAAATCAGCGAGCGGGAATACCTCCGGATTGCCAAACTGAGCAAAGAAGAGTTGCAGGCCGCCCGCAAGAATGTACAGCTTGTCCTGGCTGATGATTCAGTATATCCATTCACCGGAGAAGTAAATTTTGCCGACCGTGAAATTGATCCAAAAACAGGAACCCTGACCATTGAGGCAGCATTCAAGAACCCTAACGGATTGCTTCGCCCGGGCATGTTTGTGAAGACGCGTGTATTGTTGAGCACTCTGCCTCATGCAGTTCTGGTTCCCCAGCGTTCCGTTTTTCAATTGCAGACCCTGTCCCAGGTTTTTCTTGTATCAGATTCCAGTACACTCAAAGTGGGCGTGGTTGAAACCGGCCAGAAAATTGGCGACGCATGGATCATCACCAGGGGACTGAAGGCCGGCGACCAGGTTGCTGTGGTAGGCACCATGAGCCTCACGCCCAATTCAAAGATTGAAGTAGTGGAAATGAAGTGGCCTGAAGACAACCAGGTGAAATAGTGACTTTTACAGAATTTAAACCTGCCTGCTTGTTATGAGTGAATTCTTTATCCGTCGGCCAATCGTAGCGATGGTGATCTCCATCCTGATGGTCATCATGGGATTGATCACGCTGCGGGGAATCCCCATTTCCAAATACCCGGAGATTGTGCCGCCCATGGTACAGGTCACCACCCTTTTCAATGGCGCGAATGCTGTGAACGTGGAACAAGCCGTTGCCACACCCATCGAACAGCAGGTGAATGGCGTGGAAAAGATGCTGTACATGAAGTCGATCAACGCAGCTGATGGTTCGCTTACCCTGCAGGTGTCTTTTGAGGTTGGAACAAATCTCGATAACGCCAACATGCTCACCCAAAACCGGGTGTCGCAGGCCAGTGCCAAAATGCCAAACGAAGTCAAGGCCTTTGGCGTCACCACGAAGAAGTCTCTTGTATTTCCCTTGATTCTTGTCTCGCTTTCATCGCCCAACTCGACCTACGATGGGTTGTTCCTGAACAACTACGCCAACATCAACATTGTGGACGAACTAAAGCGCCTCAAAGGTGTTGGCGATGTGATTCTTTTCGGCGGCGCCGATTATTCCATGCGCGTTTGGTTAAAGCCTGACCAGCTCACCAAGCTCAACCTGACAGTGACCGATGTGATGAATGCCGTAAAAAAGCAAAACGCCATTTCCCCAGGCGGTAAGTTTGGGGCGCCCCCCACGCCAAAAGGAGTAGAGTACACCTACAGCGTCTTGTTGCAGGAACGCCTGATTACCGAAGAGGAATTTGGAAACATCATTGTGAAATCCGATGAGAAGGGCTCCATTATCCGCCTGAAAGATATCGCCCGGCTTGAACTGGGCATGGAAAACTATAATTCATATAGCCGGCTGAACAGTAAGTCCGCCAGCACGATTGTGGTGTACCAGATGCCTGGCTCTAATGCCCTGGAGGTTTCTGAACTGGTTCAAAGCACCATGGCCCAGTTGAAAACCCGCTTCCCGGAAGACCTGAAATATGACATCTCACTGAATACGACAAGGGCTGTGTCCGTGGGCATAGAAGAGATTATTCATACCCTTTTTGAAGCGGTTGCCCTTGTGATCCTGGTCGTGTTCCTGTTTTTGCAGGACTGGCGTGCCACCCTCATACCTTTATTGACAGTGCCGGTTTCTTTGATCGGAACATTTATCATTTTCCCCTTGCTGGGCTTTTCAGTAAATGTATTGTCCTTGCTGGGGTTGGTCCTCGCCATCGGCCTTGTCGTTGATGATGCCATTGTGGTGGTGGAAGCGGTCATGCACAACCTGGAACATGGCATGAATCCAAAAGAGGCCACTCAAAAGGCCATGAAGGAAGTGGGCGGCCCTGTGGTGGCCATTGCGCTGATCCTCGCGGCCGTGTTTGTACCAGTGGCGTTTGCCGGCGGTATCACAGGAAGATTGTATCAGCAGTTTGCCATCACCATCGCCATTTCTGTATTGTTCTCTGCGTTCAATGCCCTTACGCTAAGCCCCGCGTTGGCTACCCTTCTTCTTAAACCAAAGAAGAAATCCACCGGCTGGCTACAGCGGTTCTTCGATGCTTTCAACCGGATGTTCGACAAGTTCACGCTCGGGTATACCGGGGTAGCGGGAATAGTAGCGCGAAAATCGGTTCGGTCAGTTATTATCATCGGCGTGGTGGTTGGCTTTACCGCGCTTTTGGGCAAGAATATCCCTGGCGGTTTCGTGCCTGAGGAAGATGAAGGATACTACCTGGTGAATATCCAGCTCCCGGATGCGGCATCCCTGGAGCGAACCGACCAGGTGGCTCAGAAAATAGAGAAAATTATAAGTAATACGGGTGGTGTGGCTTACTCAACAGTAGTGATCGGCTACAGCATGCTCACACAATCGTACTCCACCAACAGTGCATTTGTGTTCCTGTCACTGGAACCATGGGAGGAGCGGGGGAAGACCGCCCGGCAGCTCATTCAGCAAACTAACCTTGCTTTCAGGAACAACATTTCAGAGGCTACAGCGATCGCGTTCGGACCGCCACCCATTGAAGGACTGGGTACTTCCGCGGGATTTACGCTTCAGTTGCAGGACCGCTCGGGAAATACACCCCAATTCCTGGATCAGCAGGCCCGGAACTTTATTGCGGAAGCAAAAAAGCGGCCTGAAATCGGAAATGCCTTTACGCTGTACCGATCCAACGTTCCTCAGAAACAGATTATCATTGATTACGACAAGGCTGAAAAACTTAATATTGATTTATCTGAAATCAATACAACCATCTCTACGTATTTGGGCAGCAACTATGTCAACGACTTCAACCGGTTTGGCCGTCAATACAAGGTGTTTGTACAGGCGGAGGCGGAGGATCGTCTCAGCACCGATGATATCGCCCGGTATTATGTGCGGAGCAGGGCGGGAGAAATCATTCCACTGAATACACTGGCGCAGGTCGTTGATATCACGGGACCATCATATACAAATCGGTTTAACATGTACCGTGCCGCGGAAATATCAGGAGCACCTGCTGAGGGGTATAGTTCTGCTGATGCCCTGAATGCCCTGGAGGAAGTGGCTCAGACCCTGCCCAAGGAACTTAGCATAGCCTGGAGCAACATGTCCTACCAGGAAAAGTCGGCCGAAGGAAGCGGAGGTACCATGTTCCTGATGGCGTTGGTATTTGTATTCCTGATTCTGGCTGCGCAGTATGAAAGCTGGACGCTTCCCTTCAGCGTTTTACTCGGCGTTCCGGCTGCTGTGTTTGGGGCTTTCCTCGGCTTATGGCTCGGCGGACTCTGGAGCCCCAGTTATGTGAACAACGTTTTTGCCCAGATTGGCCTGGTGATGCTGATTGGCCTGACCGCGAAAAATGCGATCCTGATCGTTGAGTTCGCCAAGATGCTTACGGAGCAGGGAAAACCGGTGCTGGAGTCGGCACTGGAGTCAGCCAAACTTCGCCTGCGTCCCATCCTGATGACGTCATTTGCATTTATGCTGGGTGTAGTTCCGCTGTTGACTGCCTCCGGAGCAGGCGCCGAAGCCCGCAAGGTGATGGGAATGGCTGTCTTCATGGGCACTCTCATTGCCACCATCATCGGGGTCATTGTTGTGCCAGCCTTGTTTGTGTTTATTGAAAAACTGAGCGGCAGTAAACCGCCTGCCGTGATTTTGCCCGAAGCGAAAGGAGAGGAGCACTGATATGAAAAAGATACTCTTTACCCTCCTGCTTGCCATTTCTGTATCCGGCTGCCTCGTAGGTCCGAAATATCACCGGGCCAAACTGGACAAGCCTGAATCATATATCAACAAAAGCGAATACGTTACCGACCAGGACTCGATCCTTAATCTGAAATGGTTCAAGCTGTTCGGTGACCCCGTGTTGATTGGACTTGTTGACACTGCGCTTAAGAATAATTTGAACTTGAAGGTGGCCGTGGCCCGGATTGAGGAAGGCCGTGCGTTGTATGGCGTTTCCAAAGCGGACCTCTTTCCAAAAATCGGGTACGCAGCCGGTGCAGCGAGCAAGAACCTCAGTGATGAGATTGGTTTGGGTGCGATCAACAACAAGCAGAACTACATGGCTTTCGGCAATGTGTCCTGGGAACTGGACATCTGGGGAAAAATCCGTCACAGCAACCGTGCGGCCATGAACCAGATGCTTGCCAGTGTCGAAGGAAAGAAGGCCGTGCAGTCTACCTTGGTCAGTGACGTGGCCTCACTTTATTTTCAGCTCCGTGATTTTGATAATCGACTGGAAATTGCGAGAAGCACAGTCATATCACGGCAGGATTACTACAGCAAGATGAAGGCCCGTTTTCAAGGCGGTGATATCTCCGAACTGGACTTGCTTCAATCTGAACAACAGTTGCGCGATGCCCAGGCTGCTGTCCCTGCTTTTGAGAGGCAGGTGGCATTTACCGAGCATGCCCTCAATGTTTTATTGGGTCAGCGCACCTTGTCGATTCCGAGAGGCTTGAAAAACACAGACCAGCCACTCGCACCAGTTATCCCTGCAGGACTCCCGTCCACCCTTTTGGAGCAGCGGCCCGACATCAGGCTGGCTGAATTCAATTATATGGCCGATGTGGAGCGGGTAGGCATAACGCAGGCCATGCGCTTTCCAACTTTGTCCCTGACCGGTTACGCGGGGGCGCTCAGTTCCGACTTGTCGCAATTAACTGATCCGGGTGCGACTACCTATAACATTACTGCGCGCCTGATGGGCCCTATTTTCAATTTCGGAAAGAATGTTCGAAGGGTGGAGGCTCAGAAGAAGGTAGCTGAGCAGTCCATGTACAAGTACGTGAACACCTACCTGACCGCGTTGGCCGACGTGGAAAACTCACTCGTCGCGATCCAGACTTTTCAAACTGAGTACACTGCACGGCAACAGCAGACGGAAGCCGCAAGGAAGGCCCTTGATCTCTCCAGGGCACGGTATGACAATGGCTTCACTTCCTATCTTGAAGTGCTGGTTGCGGAAAATAACTTGTTTGGGGCTTCCTTGTCAACCTCATCCGTCCGGGCGCAACAACTCACCTCTTCTGTGACTTTGTACAGATCGTTGGGCGGAGGCTGGGAATAACGGTCATCTCATACAGGATGGTTAAGAAGTATATTTTGCCTTTTATCTTATCGGCAGGACCGGTTTCTGCTTTTGCGGCAAGTGAAAGCCACGGGGATCCATTTGCACGTGTATTTGAAGCGTTTGCGATTGTATTGGTAAGCGCACTGGTCGGGCGTTTTATCGCCAATAAACTCAAGCAATCCGTGGTTTTGGGTGAGCTGCTCATCGGCATTCTACTGGGCAGTATACTGGTTGGCTGTGACCGACCCATTGTGCACCTTGTCAGAAATCAGGAGGTGATACAGTCCGTTGTTTCCAGAATGGAAGCTGGCAAAACTTCGATCGAGGCCGCCGTTGACGAAACGCTGGCGTCAGAATCGATGCCTGAAGGTGAAAAACAAAACTTGCGAAAAATATTACTGTCCGGTCAACTTGCTACCTACGCCAATTTGGCCAGGTACATCCAGCTGTTCTCAACCATTGGTATCGCCTTGCTCCTCTTTATGGTGGGACTGGAAGGCAGTATTCAGGACCTGCTGAAATTGGGTGCGCAAGGCGTGTTGATGGCGGTGATTGGAATTGCAGTCACGCTGGGACTTGGGTATGTTGTATTGGAATTCATGCTTCCTTCGACAGTTGATCAAAGGCTGGCCTTTTTTGGGGCGGCGACGATTTGCTCCACCAGTGTAGGCATTACGGCCCGTGTATTGAAAGACATGGGCAAGCTATCCTCTCCGGAAGCCAAGGTCACTTTGGGAGCGGCGGTATTCGATGATATCCTTGGGCTGATCCTGCTGGCAGTATTGGCATCAGTGATGGGTCAGGGTGAAGTGGAGGCGCGTGCTATCGGGGGCATCCTCCTGATGATTGCACTTTTTCTAATTGCGGTTGTTGTCTTTGGTTTACAGGTTCTTCCGCGGATAACTCCGTACATCGAGAAACTGGATCCAAAAAGTATCCGCCTGATGTTTCCTTTCATCCTCATGCTTCTATTTTGCTACCTGGCGAATGCCTTTGGCCTGGCCATGATTATCGGCGCCTACTTTGCCGGCCTCATGATTCAGGACAAGATGTTCTCAAACGTGTCTGCGGGCGAGCACAGCAACACGATTCACTCCCTCATCTCTCCAATCGAGGGGATATTTGTGCCCGTGTTCTTTGTACTGATGGGCATCCAGGTCGATGTAGCCTTGTTTGCCAATGTACAAGTGCTGCTGTTGGGAGCTGTGCTTTCTTTGGTTGCTGTCCTGGGAAAAATCGGTGTCGGCATATTTCTCCCCAAAGGCACCAATAAACTCGCGGTGGGCTGGGGGATGGTTCCCCGTGGAGAAGTGGTATTGATCTTTGCGAGCATCGGCAAGTCAATGGGCATTATTGACAACCAGTTCTATGCGGTAACTGTTCTTGTGATTCTCGTCACCGTACTGATTACCCCAGTTGCCTTAAAAATGGCCTTCAGCAGGAATGCGGTTTCCGGTGCCCGTTGAAATATTCGATCATGTTAGTTCCCGGTAGGGTGCTTGACCGTTCCCTGGTAAACAGGCCGGCAGTCCTTTCCGACCACGGCATTGGCAAAATTGATCACTGATCCAAAGAGTGTCCTTGAGACATTGAGCTTACCAGTCTTGAGTGCGTTGGTCTTGCCATACACTTTCTGATCCATCAGGCTGCATCCATTCTTGTCAACAACGGCCACGGTAAACCCCGGAATAGAATCCCTGGCAAAATCTATCCTGCCATCAAAGGCGATGCGGTTTATGGAAGTGGCGATCGCAACATCCTCCGTGATGAGTTGGCGGTGATCCAGTTTCCATTTGGCGTAAAGCGTTTGAATGGCTGAGTGCTGTGAAGGGTCAAGATTGGTCATGCCCAGGGCAACAAAATCGGATCCCTTGGTGGCCACAATCCCGATGGGTCCGGCGATTAAGACGGCACCAAGGTCGGTCAGGTTGAACTTTTGGCTCTTCTCGTATTTCTTCAGAAAACTGTCGATATCCACTCCGTAGAGTGTAAGTGAGTCTCCCGTAATGGCGATATCACCTTCAATATTTTGTTTCACCTTGGTCCATGTTGCTCCTGTTGAATTGAGATCCAGCACATAGTCAATTCTCCCTTCCAGCAGTTTCCCCTTGCGGTATTTTTGTACAAAGGATTCCAGGGACGCGTCGGTCACTGTGTAATGCAATTGGTACCCGATTTCCTGCCTGGACAGGTCCATCAACAACTGCCCGCTTTCAACTCCAGCTTTGAGCCTCCTGGTTGAAAATCCGATATCAAGTTTGTCTTCTTTCGCCGAGACATTCAGTTTAATGTCAAACGCAGCAAGTTCGGGTACTTTTAATTTTACCATGTCTATTTTGCCCGATGAAGATTTCAGGCCGGTGAGTGCACCGGAATTGGCAGGGTGTATGAAGCGCAGTTCATCCAGGGAAAGGTTAAGTTTGTCGACCGAAAAGGTTTTTGAATCCGGTAGGGCTAAGTTTACACGACTGTTTCGCACTTCCAGTTTTTCTACATCAAACGGATAGGACTTTAATGTTGCTGACAGATCAAGATCTGCGGTGACCAGTTCCATTTGTGAGGCAGGAAGGTGCTTGGCATGGGGTTCCGCATCGGTGCTTATAGCCGCGGCAAGCTCATTTACATAAGTCCATGGAAATTTATCTACCTTAACGCGGGCGTTGAATTGCATCATCCGTTTTTCCCGGATCAGTAAATCACCGGTTAACTCTAGTTTTCCCTGGGGCATCATGGCATGGAATTCATCGACCACCAGCTTTATTCCCGCTGGCCCGTCGCCAAGCCTGCCTTTTGCAGATAGTTTATGGATGTCAGGCAACTTATCAAGCCTGGCTGATAGATTGCTGATCTCGAAGGCGATATCAGGCATGCCTGTTTGGTTGTCAACTCCCGTTGTGGATACATAGAAGTCAAGATTTAAGTTTGCAATCCGGTCCTGGACGCGTGCTGAGCGCAGGGTGTCCAGTATGAAATACCGGGTGGCGATTTCATTTGATTTCAAGCTGCCGGAAGCAGACAGGTTGGCTTCTTTGCTGACAATGAAGTGCAACAGGTTGGAAACCCTCATATTGATTTGAAGATCACTGGTGCCATACCTGAACGCCATCTGATTGAATGAGGACTGATTATTCCTGGTCTCTATGGTTCCGGATAGCCCGGAGACCAGTTGCCTGGTCCTGGCAACTTCAAAGGACACATTATTCAGCCCGATCACGCTTGTCCTCGTGCTGTCCAGTCTGCTTAAGTCAATGAAGTCGAGTGGACCATCGTACCTGGCCTGCACGGAGATATCCCCGCTCAGATTCTTCACCAAACCAATGTTAAAAATCCGGTCGTAGCCATCGAGTTTCAATTTGGCGTCGAGTTTGTACTTCAGGTAGGGTTGGACAAAATTGCGGATGTGAAACTGCCCTTTTATGAACCCGTCGGGAAGCTTGCCATTCAGGTTTCTGATTTCAAGTACCGCCTCGGAATAGTCGGTGAGTCTTCCTGACTTGAATGCGCCGTGAAAGCCAATGTTCTCGAATTGCCCCATCTTGTTAGGCAAATTCAGACCCAGATTTTTGACTCCGAAAGCGATATCGAACTGGGGTGCCTTGTTTTTCAATTCACCAAACACCCTTCCCTTGATATAGATGTCTCCCCGTGTCAGCATATTGGGGTTGCGTTTCAGAATATCCTTCTTGACCATTTTGGACAACAGCTCCAAATCGTTGGATGAGGCGTCAATCAAGATGTCAAGGGTCTGGTTTTTCTGATGGGCATAGGTGCCCTGGATGGTAGCTGAAAATACATCATATTTAATTTCGGTGTCCTGAACCGTTAGGCGTTCACTTGTTTTATCGTAGGTCAGGTTTGTTTGGAAGGTGAGTTCCGCTGAGGGTAGTCTTGAGCGGTTGATATACAGGGATTGAATATGGCTGGTTGAAGTAACTTCTGCACGCAGCGTATTCCCCTCAACGGTGAAGTTGGCATCAAGTGTTTTGACAACAAATGAGGAGGGTTTAGATTTGTATGCATTCCAGTGCACTTCGATATCATCAAGGTGGATGAGTTCAAGGTCAATGGATAATGTAGTCTGAGGTTCGGCGGAGTCTGCAGGTTCTTTCTTTTTGGCCTTTGGCGCAGCAACGGTTGAGGGTGGGTTCTTGATTACCTTCTTCACAGCAGGCTTGCGGGCTGCTGCGGGGTGTTTGGACAGTGCCCGTTCAAGATTGAAGGCTCCATGCTGGTATTCGATGATATTGACTTGTGCCTTCGACAGACTGATTTCTGACACTTTTAATTCCGAGTTGAGCAATGGCCACAATTCAAAGGCAACATGCAGCTTGTCGGCATGAAGGATGGGCTTCTCCAGTGGCGTACGCAGGGAATCCCGGTGTTCGTAATAGTAAATGCTGTCAAATTCTACGGTGACGTCCGGAAAGTATTTGAAGAGCTTCAGGTTGAGGGAGCCGATTTCAAGTTGTCCTGATTGCGAGCGATCCATGTAGGATTGAATCTGCCCCAGCAACCAGGCTTCTTTTTTTTGAAACAGGACGAGTGAGGTAATGCCAAACAGCAGCAGGATAATGGCTGCAGCAATTCCGAAGTATTTTAGAATGCGCCACAATATGGCTGAGGAACGCCCGGTGACTGTCATACTGCAAAGATCGCAATTATGTTGTCAGCCCATCGTCACAGGGGCTCGGGACGGAAGGGTTTTAAGTCCAGTTTTCCCTCTTTAACGATGAGCAAGGTGCTTTGTGGAACAGGTGTCCATACCTCTGAATATATTCCTACCGGTTCTGAAACGATGGCTCTTGCTGAACCACCAAACATTCCCTGGATGGCAGGATTAATTTCATACACATCCTTGATGTCAGCGCTGTGGTACAGGGTAGGGGCTTCGTTGTCGCTGGCATAGCGAACACCATAGAGCGTCTTTCCATCCGAAACGCCAAGGGTCATCCACAGTGATTCGGGAACACCGTGTTCACGCCCTGTCTTTTCGATAAAGCCAGCCATCCTGGCCAGTGCCCGGGGCGGATCTTTTTCCAGTCCGAAGGTGAGGGCCAGGTGAAACATGAGTTCTGAGTCGGTGGTGCCCAGGATGTTGTTAAAATATTCCTGCCCCACGGCCACCAGCAGGTCACGGCGCATTTTTTCTATTTCAAAGATCTCTCCATTGTGAACGAACAGCCAATTCCCATATCGGAAAGGATGACAATTCGTCTCCTGGACGGTGGCCATCGACGTCGCGCGGACATGCGCCATGAACAAGGGTGATTCGATATTGTCCGCCAGGTCATGCAGGTTGAAGTCGTTCCAGGCGGGACGAATGCTGCGAAACAGCCCTGGTCGAGCATTTGTGCCATACCACCCGACGCCAAAACCGTCTGCATTGGTTGGTGTTTCCGCCGATCGAGAACTCATGCTCTGGTCAATGAGGTTATGCTTGGCGTTAAAAAGAAGTTCGGAGAGTCTGATGCGCCCCCCGGAATAGCCCATCCATCTGCACATGGTATTGTTGTTAATGTTCTATTTAAATCAGGATCAAGTTAAGCCTGGATTGTGAATTTCAAAGTATTTGAAAATATATCCATTGGTTGAAATCACCGCGACAACCGATCATTGTCACGTGTGGGTAAATGGGCAATTTCCTATCTTGGGAATATGACTTCAATACCTTCCCGGGACTTTTGGCGGAACCATCTTCAAAGCAATCTCCCCGTACTGGATGCGGGAACCCGCATTTGGGAAATCGTCTGCGGCCTCATCATGGTGCTTACTTTTACAGGCTCCATCAGTGCCGCAAACGCTGACCGTGAAGACATTAGGTTGATCTTGTGGGCGGCGCTTGGGTGCAATACGGCCTGGGGACTAGTGGATGCACTTATGTACCTGATGTCTGCCTGGATGGAGCGAAGCCAGGGACTCGAAGCTTTAAACAGAGCAAGGGGAGCGAAACCCGCTGAAGCTTCGGCAGCCATCAAGGAGTACCTGCCGCCTATTATTGCCAGGGTTATTCACGAAAACCACCTGGTAGAACTCAGGAACGAGCTGGTCAAACTGCCGGTCCCGCCTTCCCGTCCTTATCTGGTTGGTGCCGATCTAAGAAATGCCTTGATGGTTTTTCTATTGGTTTTTTTTGTCAACTTTCCCGGTTGTCATTCCTTTCCTTTTTAAGATCGATTTGTTGTTGGCCATGCGAATTTCCAACGGCATTGTTCTGTGCCTGCTTTTTGCCTGCGGACTTTTCCTTGGCGGGCAGGCCGGGTTGAGAAGACTTTTGGTCGGATTGGCCCTTGCCTTGATCGGTGCGGTCCTCACCGGAATTACAATGGCGCTCGGTGGCTGATGTTGACTGAACCTCCAACTGTCTGGACGAGCATTTATTCTTTCTTTACCGTGGGCCAGTTCTTGTTGGCCTGCTCGATAAGGCCTTTCTGATTCTTGTTGAATAGCTTTTGTACTGCCGTGTTGTAATTGAAGTACAGTTTGTTGTCGATGACGGCCCAGGTTTCAGGCACTGTTGGTGATTTGTGCCCGGCGGCAGTACCGTAGGCGCACCATCCTCCGTACTGAGGTGCGTACTGCTCGGGATTTGCCTTAAAAGTATCCAGGTTTTCAGGCGTGGCAAAATGCCAGTCTGCGCCATTCCAGGCAAAGGCAAGTTCCGGTTTTCCCTGCACCGGTTTGCTTTCCTTGAAAAAGGCAACAGGGTCATAGCCGCCGATGGCGCCCTGTTCGGTGGAAAATACTTCTGGCTTCTGACCGTTGACGGTAATTCCGAGGGCAAAGAAAATAAGGCTTAAGGTGCATTTAAACAGGCTCATGGTTTTCGTTTTCTGCAATGATAGGATAAGGTTACGTTACTCAAACGTCAGGTCTCTGACATTATGTTCTTGCGGTGCTACTTTTTCCAGCGTGCGAGCTCAGACTCCGCTGCGATAAAGCCAAACGCGGCGAAATGTTTTCCAGCCACTACCTTTTCAAAAATATCACGGGCTTTCGCTGAATCACCGCTGCACAAGTACCAATTGCCGACTCCATAGCCTTGTGTCGCCAGCACCAGGTCAGGATCATCTTCCCCTGTTGATACTTGCAACACGGAATCAGGAGAAAGCTTGCCTTGGTACATCCGGCATCGCTTGTAGTAGGAATCATTTTCAACGATGTCCATGGTGTCCTTAATATTTCCCAGGATGGACTGCGCCTCTGCCTCTTTGCCCATCCTCCGGTATGTCATATACATCCAGTCCACACAGGCGACCAGCAAGTCATCGTTGTTGCACGTTTTCAGGCATTCCGTGTAAGCCATCAGGGCACCCTGAAAGTCGCCCTTGAGGTAGTACGCGAGGCCAAGGTGGTACCGGATATTAAATTGAGTACTGGACAATGGCTGGTTGATCCTGTTCGGTGTTCCGTCGGGTTCAATGTCGAACGGAAATCCCGGAATCAGTGAATTGGCTTTGTTAAAGTCTTCAATGGCCCTGTCGAAAAGACGGAGTGAAATGAACCGATGCCCGCGGTGGCGGTAGAGTTTGGCTGACTTCGGATACTTCTCGAGACCCTGGGTATACACATCCACCGCTTCCTGGAACCTGGAAAGGTAGCCCAGCCGTCTGCCATACCAGATGTAATTGTCCTCCGTGGGATTATCCATCCAGTTGGTCTTGGCGATGGCGAGGTTGCTGTCCAGCATGGCTTGCACTTTCGCCGGGCGTTCCGGTTCATCGTAGGACTTGCCCAACAGGGAAATGACCACCGGGTGGTCATTTCGATCTGAAGTCTTTCCGCAAGAGGCAAGTATCACGGAAACGAAAATCAGCACTATCAATTGTTTCATAAGCAGGATTTTGACTGGGCGTGAAGCCGGCTATACTTAATTCATTCCGGGTTGCTTTAGGACAAAGCCTGTCTTGGCCTTCTCCTCATCCACGATCTTCTTCACGTCGGCAAGAAGTTTCTTGGCGTCATAAATGATGCCGTCCTTGATGGTGTACTTCACGCCGCCCACCCGCACAACTTTGTTGTCGGCGGTGAGTTTGATGGCGCCGGTACCATACAGCACCTGGAGGTTTTCAAGTGGATTCTCTTCAACGAGCACAAAATCGGCAAGCTTGCCTATTTCGACCGACCCGATTTCTTTGTCCATGCCCAGCGCCTGGGCACCATTCAAGGTGGCTGAACGGATGACCTCCAGCGGATGAAAGCCCGCTTCCCTCAGTAATTCGAGTTCACGGATATAAGCAAATCCATACAGTTGGAAAATGAATCCGGAGTCAGATCCTGTTGTGACACGGCCGCCGCGGTTCTTGTATTCATTGAGGAATGTCATCCAAAGCTGGTAATTTTCTTTCCAGGCCACCTCTTGTTCGGTGCCCCAGGAATGCCAGTATGATCCGTGTGAAACAAAACTGGGCTGATAGAAATTCCACAGGGAGGGTAGGGTATAGGTCTCATGCCATTCTGCCCTTCTTGCTTTGTGGAGGTCCCGGCTGGCTTCATATATATTGAGTGTGGGGTCCAGGGTGAAGTCCAGCGCGATCAGGGTGTTCATCACTTCATTCCATTTGGCGGAATAGGGGGCTGCTGCCTGCTTCCATAACCTGCCAGCTTCACCAAACCGGTGTTGCTCATTGGTGTAATTATAATTGAGGGGATAATTCTGAATGGTTTGTTTGTCAAACAAAGCTTCTGGCAACCCATACCAGTGCTCCATGCTGGTGAGCCCTGCTTTGGCGGAATTCATAACATTCCACCGGGCTACGTCCAGTTGGGCATGATGGCATTCGCTTCGCATTCCCTGCTTCTTGGTTTCGTCCAGAGCAGCCGTCATGATGTCGGGGCGGGCGCCGGAGAACTTGACGCCATCAGCACCTTTCAGTTTATTCTCACGCACCCAGGCGCGTGCCATTTCCGGTGAACTGATCGGCTCCTTGCTGCCCATACCGAAGTAGGCGTAAGCTTTTATGCGGGGAGCGGTGATCAGGTTCCTGGCGGACTTGTTCTTCTGATCCACCTGCCAGTCGACTCCGTTTCCGGAGCCAGGATCGCAGATGGTGGTCACGCCGTGGCTCATCCACAACTTGTATACATATTCTGCTTTTGGTGCCTGGTTGCCGCCCGTGTGGGCATGGCAGTCGATGAAACCGGGCATGAGGTACATGCCTTCGGCATTCAGTTCCTTGCCGCCAGGCTTCAGTGGAGTTCGGTTGCCATTACTAGCCATGCCAGGTGTGGGTAAACCGAGACTGACAATATTGACAATACGGTTTTGCTCGACAACGATGTCTACCGGCCCTACAGCGGGCGCGCCCGTACCGTCGATGAGCATGACGCTACGAATGATCAATTGTGCAAATGGGCCGTCGCCCTCTTTGACCTCAGGAGCTTTTTCAACTTTTTCAGCTTCCTGCGCACGAGCCCCGATTGTCCCCAGGACAAATAAAGCGGCTATGATGAGTCTTGTCATGATGTTAGTTCATTCCGGGTTGTTTCAATACGAATCCGGCTTTGACTTTTTCGTCATCGACCATCTTCTTAACGTCCGCCAAAAGTTTCCTGGAATCGTAAATGATGCCGTCTTTGATGGTGTACTTGATTCCCCCCACGCGTTTGACTGTATTGTCATCCATGAGCTTGATAGCGCCTACGCCGTAAAGTACCTGGAGATTTTCCAGGGGATTTTGATCAACGATGGCGAAGTCCGCCAATTTCCCAATCTCAACGGAGCCGATTTCTTTTTCCATGCCCAAAGCCTGTGCGCCATTCAGTGTGGCAGAGCGGATGACTTCCAACGGATGGAAACCGGCTTCGCGAAGCAATTCAAGTTCGCGGATGTATCCGAACCCATACAATTGGAAGATAAAGGCATTGTCTGAGCCGGCTGTTACCCTTCCGCCCCGGTTCTTGTATTCATTGACAAAGGTCATCCATAAACGGAAATTTTCTCTCCAGGCCACTTCTTGTTCGGTACCCCACGAAAACCAGAATGAGCCATGTGCTGCCCGGTTGGGCTGGTAAAAGGCCCAAAGTCTTGGCAGGGTATAGGTTTCATGCCATTCCTGGCGACGCGCTTTGTGAAGATCACGGGCCGCCTCGTACGTGTCAAAGGTTGGATCCAGGGTGAAGTCTAGCTTCAGGAGTTTGTCCATGACTTCATTCCATTTTTCGGAATAGGGAGGGGCCGCCTGCTTCCAGAGCCTGCCCGCTTCTTCAAACCGGTTCTGCTCATTGGAGTAGTTATAATTGAGGGGGTAGTTTTGGAGGCTGGAATTGGTGAGCATGGCTTCAGGCAAACCATACCAGTGTTCCATGGTGGTGAGCCCTGCCTCAGCAGACTGTATGACGTTCCACCGGGCCACACCCAGTTGGGCATGATGCATGGCGGAACGAAGGCCGATTCGTTTATTCTCGCGCAAGGCTGCATCCATGATTTCAGGCTTAGCTCCAAAGAACTTGATGCCGTCAGCGCCGGCTTCCTTATTGGCATTTACCCAGGCCTTCGCCTGCTCAGCTGTAATTATTGGTTCACGTGCTTTGGGCACTTCGGCCTTGGCCGGTTCAGGTGATTTTTTGGTTCCCTTTGCTGGCTCCACCGCCTTAACGGGAAGGTTCGATCCAAAAGTTACATAGGCCTTGATTCGAGGAGCCGTAATCAGATTTTGAGCGCTCTTGTTTTTCTGGTCGAGCACCCATTCGACACCATTACCCGATCCGGGCTCACGGATGGTGGTAATGCCGTGGGCCATCCACAGTTTGAATACATATTCTGCAATGGGGGCCTGGCCTCCGCCGATATGTCCGTGCATATCAACAAATCCCGGCATGAGGTACATGCCTTCGCAATTCAGTTCCTTGCCGCCCGGTTCAAGTTTGGTGCGGTTTCCATCGCTGGCCATCCCTGGTGTAGGAAGGCCCAGGCTGATAATGTTGACAATGCGGTTTTGCCTGACGATGATGTCCACCGGCCCTACGGGTGGTGCACCGGTACCATCAATGAGTATGACGCCGCGAATGATGAGTTGGGTATATGGCCCTTCGCCCTCCTTAATTTCAGGGGCTTTCTTCATGACGTCTTGCGCGAACAGGCGAACAGTCACCAGAAGGCATACCAGTATGATCTTCTTCATAGGTTTGGTTTAAAGAAATGAATATTGGAAATATAGGAAATGACCACAGCCCGGCGCGCCCGGATGTGACAAGCGGTTATTCCTGGATGATCAGGGTACCCTGGCTCTCGATCATTTTCCAATGCTCGGCCTTCTTCTGATAGACATGCAGGAACCGGGTTTGCCCGATGACCGACCCGGATTTGCTCTTGTTTACCAATTTCCCGGTTGTAACGGCAATGGCACCGAATACATGGGCCTTTACATTCTCGATGGTCTGAATAACGTAAGGATTATAGGACTCAAGAAATTCAAGCATCTTCACCTTGTCAACCTCATGCCCTGACGCGATGATGCCGTGAAAAGAGTCGTCATAAAGATTCACCAGGTATTCATGGTTTCGGGAGGCGACAGCCTCGAGGCGCTTGTTTTCAAGATTGACCATGATCTCATTGTTTGGATCGGCTGATTGTCCGAAGCTCATGGCATAAGACAACAGGAGCAGGCAACCGATGGGCAGAGCTTTTTTCATAGTTATTGATTTAATCAAAGATACCGAAAAAATGAATTTGGCTAAGAAGCCCTGCACCGTGGGGTGCAGGGCTCCAGTACTTTGGAAGGCGCCTGACAGCTTCTGGCTGTCTGATGCCTTAACCCTCCATCAATTTCGCATGCGCCACGGCCAGTCGGGCAACGGGTACGCGGGGTCCAGAGCAGGAAACGTAGTTCAGCCCAATTTCATGACAGAACATGATGGATTCCGGATGTCCTCCATGCTCGCCGCAAATGCCCACTTTCAGATTGGGTTTGTTTTTGCGTCCGTCCTGAACCGTCATCCTCATCAGTTTGCCCATGGCTTTCTTGTCGAGCACTTCGAATGGATTGTCTTTCAGCAGTCCGTTTGAAATGTAGAACGGCAGGAACTTATTCTCTGCATCTTCCCGTGAGAAGGAGAAGGTGGCCTGGGTAAGGTCGTTTGTTCCGAAGGAGAAAAAGTCGGCAACGCCAGCGAGTTCTTCCGCCTGCAGGCAAGCGCGCACCACTTCGATCATGGTTCCAAATTTGAAATTCAATTTCACTTTTCGCTCCAGCTCAATTTTGGTTTTGATTTCCTCTACGAAGGCTTTCACCTGCTCCAGTTCTTCTGCCGTGCAGACCTGCGGCACCATGATCTCAGGCAGGGCATCAACTTTGGCGAGCGCACAGTCGGCCGTTGCTTCCAGGATAGCCGTGATTTGCATTTGATATATTTCCGGGAAACTCAGTCCCAGCCTGACGCCACGGTGGCCCAGCATGGGGTTCACTTCATGAAGTTCACGTACCTTTTTCAGCATCTGTGTTTTCTTCTCAATGGCTTTTTCAACGAGCTCCACGCCGTTCATGGAGAAAGGCTCAGAAGATTTTTCGGCCATTTTCAGGTCTGCATTGAGCAGGCGGAGGCTGCTGAACAAATTAGCCACACCGCTTACAGTCCCCTTCAGCTGGTTCAAATGTTCAAGTTCATCCCTCAGCACATCCTCCGTAGGAAGAAACTCGTGAATGGGTGGATCCAGCAACCTTACCGTAACCGGCTTGGAAGCCATCACGGTAAAGATCTCTTTGAAATCCTGCCGCTGAATGTCTTTCAGGCGGCCGAGGGCTGACTCGCGCTCTTCTTTGGTGGCAGCCAGGATCATTTCGACAACGATAGGCAGGCGGTCAACGTCATTAAACATCCGCTCCGTCCGGCACAAACCGATGCCCATGGCGCCGAAGCCGATGGCCTTCTTGGCGGCACCTGGCGTATCGGCATTCGCAAATACTTTCAATGCGGCGGCTTCGTCTGCCCATGACAACAATTGCTTCAGTTCTTCAGAAAATGTCGGCTCAACGGTGGGGATGGACCCTTTGTACACAAATCCGGTGCCGCCATCAATGGTAATGTAATCGCCTTCGTGCAAAATCTTGTCGCCAATCACGGCCTGGCGTAGCTTGACATCAACCTTGATGCCTTCGGCTCCTGCCACGCAGGGTTTTCCCATGCCTCGTGCCACGACAGCTGCGTGCGATGTTTTGCCTCCACGGCTGGTCAAAATGCCCTGCGCTGCGAAAAATCCATGGATGTCTTCTGGTTTCGTCTCTTCACGCACGAGGATTACTTTTTCGCCTCCCCGGCCCAGCAGTTCGGCGCGGTCCGCGTCGAAAACCACGTGTCCGGAAGCGGCACCTGGCGATGCCGGCAACCCTTGCGCAAGCGGTTCGACCTTATGCTTGGTGTCCAGACGCGGGTGCAACAATTGTTCCAACTGGTCCGGTTTGATCCGGAGCAGTGCCTGTTTGGGTGTTATTAGTTTCTCTTTCACCATTTCCACCGAGGTCCGGACCATCGCGATGGTGTTCATTTTACCATTCCGGGTCTGCAGGCAAAATAAGACGCCTTTTTCAATGGTGTATTCAAAATCCTGTACTTCGTGATAATGGCTTTCCAGTTTGTTTCTGAGTGCTTCCAGTTGCTTGTAGAGCTCAGGCATTTCAGTCTGAAGCTGAGCAACCGGTTTCGGGGTGCGTATGCCCGCCACCACGTCTTCGCCTTGCGCGTTGGTGAGGTATTCGCCAAACATCACGTTCTCTCCTGTGCCGGGGTCGCGGGTGAAACCCACGCCGGTGGCGCAGTCATTGCCCATGTTGCCAAACACCATGGTCACCACGTTAACGGCAGTACCATTGGCCATGGCCGGTGTAATCTTGAATTCCCTCCGGTAGTCGATGGCGCGCTTGCCCATCCAGGAATTAAATACGGCTTTGATTGAAATCTCGAGTTGCTCAAAAACATCTTCAGGGAATGGCCTGCCGGTATGTTCTTTCACGACACCAAGAAAGCGTTCACTGATTTCCTGCAAGTCCGATGTGTTAAGGCCCACATCCACCTTCACCCCCGCGCGTTTCTTTACTTCTTCAAAATGCTTGTCAAATTTTTCGTCGGGCACACCCAGTGCTACCTTGCCGAACAATTGAATAAAACGGCGATAGGCATCATAGCCAAACCTTTCATTCTTGGTCTGGCTGATAAGTCCTTTTATTGTTTTTGAATTCAGGCCGAGGTTGAGGATCGTGTCCATCATGCCGGGCATTGACATGGCGGATCCGGAACGAACGGATACCAGCAGCGGGTTGGCTGCATCACCAAATTGTTTGCCGGTTGCCTTTTCGAGATCCTTCATATGGCTCCTGACCTGGTCCATGACGCCTTCAGGAAGCTTTTTATTGGAATCGGCCAGGTAGGTCAGGCAGGCTTCCGTGGTAACCACAAAGCCGGGGGGCACATTCAGCCCGATTTGAGTCATTTCACAGAGATTGGCACCCTTGCCGCCAAGGAGTTGCTTGTTCTTGCCGTCGCCTTTCGCAAAGGCATAAACGAATTTGCCTGTTTTTGGCATGTTTGGGGAGGTTTCCATCAGGGTATCTTGTGTTGCGGGATTCATATAGCTGTTTGTTAGAAAGCTAAATATCCCTTCAATGCCAGGGGGAAAGAATGATATTTATCAGTCTTCAGGGCGATAGAAATCAGGTAAGAAGGAGGGAGGCTTGGACAATTAGCCCGCTGGCACACCAGGGCGCAATGGAGAATGAGCCCCAGGCAAGTAGTTAGGAGTATTCGTAGTTTACTTTTTGCCTCTTTCGTGTCCTTCGTGAACCTGGATTCCTCCGCGACTTAACTCCTTTGCAGTGAAAAAACTAACAACAACGAGTCCTGCTCAGTGCGCTCAATAGAAGAGTTGCCCCAAAGCGTTGGCTTTGTCGGTTTGGGCAGGCTTCAGGCCCATAAACTGGGTGAATTGTTCAGGCTTCAGTGCTCCTTTCAGTCCATCAAATAATGTCTTCTGCTCACCGGCAAACTTGGTTTTGTATTCAGCAGGTTTGCTCTGGGCCAATCCCGCGTACCCGGACTTGTTGGTTAAAAAGGTATTGACGAGGCTTGTCACCTTGGTGGTCTGTGCTGAACTCAGCTTCAGCTTGGGTGTAAGCATGTCCATAATGCTCTTGCCGACGGTTGCAGGGTCAAAGCCCAGGGCGGAGGCGGTGGCAGTGGCCTTCTTCAGGTCAATTTGTGCATGGGCGCTGGTAACAAGTGCAAGTGCGATGGCGAGGATGATGATGTTTTTCATATTTGAAGCGGTTAACTTTACCTATATTTTCGATCACAAAATAGTCAAGATAATGTCAAAGGAAAAATTCATTGCCGCCGTCAACAGCTCTTATACCATGCCGGGTTCTTCCATCTACCTGGGTGCCGGTGTGCTCGATGGCGAAATCCTTGCGGATGCCAGGGTTAATTTGTCCTTGCGGATGATGAACCGTCACGGCCTCGTGACAGGTGCCACCGGCTCTGGCAAGACCCGTACCCTTCAGCTCATTGCCGAGCAGCTCTCTGCTGCCGGCGTATCTGTTTTCATGCCGGACATGAAGGGCGACCTTTCCGGGTTTGCCAAGGAAGGTTCGGCCAACGACAAGATCAATGAAAGGTCATCTGCCCTGGGTATAAAATATACGCCTTCCGGTTTCCCGGTTGAGATTTACTCCCTCAGTGGAAAACTGGGCGCGCAAATGCGGGCGACTGTCACAGAATTTGGACCTGTGCTTCTGAGCAAGATCCTGGAGTTGAATGAGGTTCAGTCTGGCGTGCTGATGATATTGTTCAAGTACGCCGATGACAAGAAGTTGCCGATTGTTGATTTCAACGATCTTAAGAAAGTACTGAATTATCTTTCGGAAGGAGCAGGGGCGGCGGAGATCAAGAATGACTACGGCAAGATCTCACCGGCCACGGCCAGCACCATCCTCAGGAAGATCGTTGCCATCGAGCAGCAGGGCGTTGGTCAGATATTCGGCGAAACCTCCTTTGATATTGAAGACTTGTTTGAAAAAGTGGACGGCCGGGGAGTCATCAGTTTGTTGAATGTCTCGGATGTTCAAAGTCAGCCGATGATCTTCTCTACCTTCATGCTCTCCCTGCTGGCCGAAATTTACCAGAAGCTTCCCGAAGCCGGGGACCTCGACAAACCTAAATTAATTTTCTTCCTCGACGAGGCCCATTTGCTTTTTAATGATGCACCCAAAGCGTTCATGGACCAGATTGAGCAGGTCATCCGGCTGATACGTTCCAAGGGCGTCGGCATTTTCTTCTGCACGCAGGTCACCCAGGATGTTCCCGCCTCTGTATTGTCACAGCTGGGCAACAGGATCCATCATGTGATACGTGCCTTCACACCCAATGATGTGAACGCGTTGAAGCTGACGGTCAGGTCTTTTCCAAAGTCGGAGTTTTATGATATGGAGAAGCAATTTACCCAGCTGGGTACCGGGCAGGCATTCATCACCGTCCTGAATGAGAAGGGCATTCCAACAGAGACGGTGGTGACACACTTGGCGCCGCCTTCATCGGTGATGGGGCCGCTGCCACCCGCTGAATACACTTCACTGCTCAACGGTTCGGAGATGTACAAGAAATACAAGGAAACGGTTGACCCGGAAAGTGCATTTGAGATGCTGAATGAAAAGGTGCAGGCCGTGCAGGAGCAGCAGGTCGTGGCCGCCCAGCAGAAGCAGGCAAGTCAGCCGGCACCGCGTTCGGGCCGTGTTCAGAAGAGCACCTTTGATGAAGTGATGACTTCCCCCGTAACGAAGCAGATAGGCAGAGAATTGGTGAGGGGCGTGTTTGGAATGCTGTTTGGATCCGCTCCGCGGAGAACGACCTCACGAAGAAGGTGGTGATCTTCAGGTTTTAGCCATCAGGTACTTCTTGGGTGTAATCCCGAATTTTTTCTTGAATGCTGCGATGAAGTGACTGGGATTGGTATACCCGATCCGGTAGGCGACTTCCGCCACCTGGTATTTCTTTGAGTCGAGCAGGACGCGCGCATTGTCGAGCTTGTGGTTGAGCAGATAGCCGAATACGGTGTTGCCATAAATTTCCTTGAACCCGACTTTGAGCTGGTATTCATTCAGGCCGGTTGCCTTTGCCAGCTCTTTGAGACTGGGCGCCGAATCCAGGTGTTTCAATAGGTAATCTTTTGCGTTTTTGATCTTCCTGACGGTCTCCTGGTCGTTCAGGAAAGGGCAGCTTTCGGTATCTGTTTTCTTGTGGGAGAAGTACAGCGCCAGAAGTTCCAGAATTTTCCCCTGGTAATACAGCCGGTTGGCATTGTCACTCAGGTTGATGTTGAAAAGCTGATTCAATTCGACCAATAGGTAGGCTGGTATTTCCCGCTCATCGTAAAACTTCTGATTGATGTTTTCAGGCTTGAGGAAGGGCAACGGCTCATGCACAAAAAGTTCGTGGAGGCTTTCCAGGGAAATGGTCAGGAAAACCATGCGTGCTCCCGGTGAAAGTCTTAAGACAAAAGGGAGGTCTTTGTCAGGATCAAAAAAAAAGTAATTGTGCTCACGCTGGATCTCCCGGCTGTAATGCGGTCCGAATTCAAAAGTGGCACTTCCCTCAATGCAAAAGTAAAAATGGATAATTGATTTCTTGATCCGGCTGTCCCGGGTACTGAACCTCGCTTCTGGATTTTCGACAATAATCAGGGACTGATCGCTTTGAACAAATAGATCCCTCGAAACACCCATTGGGGTATTTTTTACTTCTGGTTCGGTGAGGTCTTGGTGCTTCATGTTGCAAAAATACCAAAGAGAATGTCACTGGGTGGCTATTTAGCCACCATAAGTCACAAAAATACCGCATTCATAACATTTATGCGACTCTCGTCATTAATAGTTCTGAATTGGGTATTTAATGGAATAGGCTGTCCTAATATTTGCAGCCGTGTCTCGAATTCCACTTCTGATCACTTTCTTCCTGGCCATTTTCCTGCAGGCAATGGCACAAGACTCACTTCAATCAAAGGTACTTGAGGAAGTGGTCGTTACAGCCACAAGAAATGAACGTACCATGGGCGCCCTGCCAATGCCGGTAACGCTTGTACCAAAATCCCAGATCAGGGCCATGGGCTCGCTGCGCTTGAACGATGTTCTGTCTGAGCAAACAGGTCTTGCCGTTGTTCCGCAGGTGAACGGGCAGGGCTCTGGCCTTCAGTTGCAGGGATTCAATCCGGACTATACCCTGATCCTGGTCGATGGTGAACCGCTGATCGGGCGATATACCGGGTCGCTCGAGCTGAGCCGTATTACCGTCGGCAACATCAAACAAGTAGAGATTGTGAAGGGTCCTTCATCCAGCCTGTATGGTTCGGATGCGCTGGCCGGAGTCGTCAACATCATCACGGACCGGCCACAGGGAACACGCGGAGGCCTCAGCACAAGGTATGGCACAAACAACACGCTTGATCTTTCGGGTGACTACAGCAAAACTTCCGGCCGGCTTGGGATTTACCTGTTCGGCAACCGCTACAGCACCGATGGCTACGATCTATCGCCCGAAAATTTCGGGAAAACGGTTTCGCCTTTCCGGAACTATACGGGTAACGCCAAGGTGACGTTCAAGATAGGAACGAAGACTGACCTTACCCTTTCAGGCCGGTACTTTGACGAGAAGCAGGATTTCAACTATGAAGTGCTCACCGCCAATGCAGAGAAAATTCTCACATCCGGCAGCGGAATCACGCAGGACTGGAACCTGAACCCGGTGGTGGCGCACCGCTTCAGCAGCCGGATGAAAGTGACAGCACGTTTTTATTCCACACACTTTCTGACGGAAACCAGTCTCAACAACCAGGCGACGGATACCCTCTATTATCATGATGACTTCAGACAGACATTTTCCCGTCCGGAACTCAATGGCGAATACTATTTCAGCGACAAAAACATCCTGACTGTTGGTGCCGGTGAAATATTTGAAACCGTTCAGACGTCCCGCTATGGCGATGAATCCGTGCGCAGGCAACAGACCCGGTATGTTTTTTTTCAGGACGAATGGTCTCCCCTGAAGCGGTTTAGCGTCATCGCTGGCGGCCGGTATGACAACAACACCATTTATGGCGAGCAGTTCAGTCCGAAGTTGTCCACGCGCTATGAGCTGAGCAACAAGATCACCCTGAAGGCCTCCTTCGGCGTCGGGTTCAAATCGCCGGATTTCAGGCAGCTCTATTTCAATTTCAACAACTCCGCTGGCGGCGGGTACAGCGTGCTGGGTACAGAAGTGGTGGGAGCCAAGTTGGCCCAACTGGAAGCGGAAGGCCAGATTCAGACCTACCTCTATGATCCTGCATTGATCGGCAAACTACAGGCGGAGAGTTCCAAGGCTCTTAATGTCGGCGCACGAGGCACTTTCGGTCGGCTCATCCTGGATGCCAACCTCTTCTATAATTCCATTGACAACCTGGTTGAAACCCAGGTGGTAGCCATTACGACCTCTAACCAGAGCATCTACAGCTACCGCAACATCAAGCGTGCTTACACGGAAGGGCTCGAGGCCAATTTCACATACCCGCTTTCATCCAAACTCAGCCTTTCTCTTGGCTACCAACTTCTCTACGCGAAAGACAAGGATGTGGCCGATCAGGTGGCGAATGGCGAAGTCTACTGGCGCGACCCCGTCACACTCGTCACGAAGCGCCTGCAGCCCAGTGAGTACTTCGGGTTGTACAACCGGTCAAGGCACATGGGGAACATCAAGCTTTTCTATTCTGACAAGGAGAGAGGCATCGAAGGCAGCGTGCGGGTCATTTACCGCGGGCGGTACGGCATTGGGGATATCCGCGGAAGTATCCAGGGAGAGACCATCCCGACATCGGACCGAAACAACAACGGCATCCTGGATGTGTACGACACGTTTGTGGAAGGCTACGCGCTGATCAATATTTCAGCAGCCAAGACCCTGAAGCAGGGACTGCGGTTCCAGGTGGGGGTTGACAACCTGTTCGATTATACGGACAAGATTTACATTCCCAACATTCCCGGCCGACTGGTGTATGCCAGCGTGAGTTATTCCTTTTCAAGAAATAAGACTAAACCATAATAAACCATAACTAAAACAAACCAGTATATGTCAAAGTCAATGTTTTCCATGACCGTGTTCGCAGTTCTCATCGTGTTGTTGGCAGCGTGTTCGAAGAGTGATCCTGCCCCGGCACTGTCTGCCACTACCTATTCAAATCTGGCCGCAGACCCTCCTTCGGGCGGGTATAGTTCAACGACCGGTCAGCCGATTGGTGTCACCAACAAATACACATTCTTCAGTTTCAAAATGGGTGCCATCGTGGCCAATGCCGACAGCGCTTCCGCCAAATGGGATGTGGGGTTCAACGGCACAAAGATTATTGTGAACAGCGGAACTAGCGGTCCCGGGACAACGGCCGCCCAGGTGGTTTCCGGTATCTTTACCGACCTGACTACCGCCCCGGACGCAGGCTACCTGACGGACAACAAACTTGCGGTTCCAGCGTCTTATGCCATCAAAAGGGGTTCAGGCAATGGCTGGTATAACTATGATGCCGCCACCAACATCATTTCGCCCATTGCCGGTCGGGTGATTGTCCTGCAGACGGCAGACGGAAAATATGCCAAGATGGAAATCATCAGCTATTATAAGGATGCGCCGATTGCCCCGACTTCATCCACGGTTGATCGCTACTACACTTTCCGGTATGTGTATCAGCCTGACGGAACCAAGAAGCTTCAGTAACGCGTCAGACACGTTGCCGCCGAGACTGTATCAGTTTGGCGCAGGACAACTTTGGTCATTGCTCTTATTTTAAAATAAACCAGTAGAAAACCCGGCTGAAGAGGCCGGGTTTTCTATACTCCAATCCGATGATGGACTTCATCCATAAAATTCCGATCCTCACCACACTGTTGTCGGGGATATTTTTTGTCATTTTATACAGGCACTGGCAATACAAGGGCAAGCCTTCCTATCTTTTTTGGTGGACTGCCGGAGTATTATGCTATGGACTTGGCACACTGACAGAAAGCATCGTGGGGATCTTTGGCTGGAGCGAAACCGTATTCAAGGCGTGGTACATCCTCGGCGCCCTGCTGGGCGGATTCCCGCTGGCACAGGGATCGGTTTACCTGATCTATCCCAAAAAGACCGCCACCCGCATGATGATGGCCGTTATTGCCGTCATCGTTACGGCTTCCGTGCTGGTGATCCTGTCCCCTGTCGACTACTCGCTGGTCGAACCGGAGCGGCTGACCGGTAAGGTCCTGGTTTGGAAAGACGTGAGGCTGATGACGCCCATCATCAATCTTTACGCGTTTGCCTTCCTGGTAGGTGGCGCATTTTACTCCGCCTGGATATACAGCAAGGATAGCCAGTACAAAGCGCGCATGTGGGGGAATATCTTCATCGCGGTCGGCGGTTTGCTCCCGGGTATTGGCGGTTCCTTCACGAAGTTTGGCTTTACCGAGGTGTTGTACGTTACAGAGTTGCTGGGAATAGTATTGATCTACCTGGGATACCGGACCATGCGCAATGACCGCACCCTTTCGGTGTATGATGTGCAGAACGTTTCTGATGTAAGCGCTTGATTAATCCCTTTTCTTGGTTGATATTGGTTTACCAATGGAACTCCGTAACCGATATCTCTCACTGGACGTGTTTCGCGGCCTGGATGTGGCCCTGATGATCGTTGTGAATACGGCAGGTGATTATGCGACAACCTTTTCACCGCTTCGTCATGCCGAGTGGAATGGTTTTACGCTGACCGACCTCGTGTTTCCAACCTTTCTTTTCGTCGTGGGAACTTCCCTCAGCTTTTCACTGGGTAACTACGAATCCATCGGTACGGGTGCTGTTTTGAGAAAAGTGTTCAAACGCACTGCCCTTATCTTCCTGCTGGGCTACCTGATGTACTGGTTCCCTTTTATCACGCAAACGCAGGCCGGTGAATGGATCATGAAGCCAGTGAGTGATACCAGGGTTTTTGGTGTCCTCCAGCGCATTGCACTTTGTTATGGACTGGGTACCCTGATTATCCACTTCTGGAAAATCAGGGGTGCATTGCTGTTCAGCGGGTTGGCGCTTCTTCTGTATTGGATCTTGCTGATCTCCTTTGGTGATCTTTCCCTTGCCGGGAATGCCGTATTGAAACTTGACCTTTGGCTGTTGGACGAACCGCACCTTTATCACGGCGATGGTCTTGCGTTCGATCCCGAAGGTCTGCTCAGTACCCTTCCTGCCATCGTCAATGTAATCGCCGGCTACTGGGCAGGAACGTTTCTGAAGGAAAAGGGTGCGTCCTACGAAACCATTTCAAAAATGCTCATGGTTGGCGCCATTCTGGCATTGGCCGGCCTTTCCTGGGATCTTGTGTTTCCCATCAACAAGAAACTATGGACAAGCTCATTTGTCGTCTATACTTCCGGTATTGACTTCATGGTGCTGGCTATCCTGGTTTACCTGATTGATTTGCGGCAACAAAAAAACTGGACACGCTTCTTTGAAGTATTCGGGCGAAATACACTTTTTATTTACCTGCTTTCTGAGTTGGCGGCCATTCTCCTTTTCACGTTTTCGGTTCAAGATATAACCGTCTACCGTTGGGCCTTTCTGAACCTGTTCAAACCGTGGGCAGGCGGCTATGTTGGCTCTCTGCTCTTTGCGGTCAGTTTTATGTTGCTGTGCTGGCTGGTGGGATACTGGATGGACAGACGAAAGATCTATGTTAAGATCTGATCAGTGATAGTTCTTTTCCCCTGCCAGGACCGCGATGGGAAGTAGATTCTCCCTGGGCGGAAACGGACATGAATAATTATCGGTGTAGGCGCAATAGGGATTATACGCTTTGTTGAAGTCGAGTGTAATGCTGCCGGCGCCGGGCACCTTTTTGATATCCAGGTACCGGCCTGCGCCGTACGTTTCCTTTGCGCTGGTCTCGTCGGCAAATCCGAGGAACAGTGACCCGCGCGTGGGCCCCATGGCCATCACTTCCAGGATAAGCAGTTTGTGCTCAACGCCATCCAGTTCGAATTCAGCCCAGGCATATTCCAGGTAATGCCTCTCTTCACCGGTGCTCGTGGCCAGTACCACCACTTTCTTGTTCTCCACGGGCTTGAGTCTTGCAGTGACCTTGTATTTTGGATCAGGTTCGAAGTATTTTAGTCCAGTGAAGGCGCTCTTGTCGGTAAAGGGCGACTCATCGGAGTTCTTCATGTAGTCATCCTTGTCAACCCGTTCCTTCAGAATAGCTGACGCGTAGTGCTTGTCGGATGTTCCGGATGGCGATAAGGAAAAGTAAATAATCATCAGGGTAGCCAGTATTGCGATGATGACCCGTATTTTGGAAGATTTCATGCGGAGCACAGTTATTCAATGCCAGGCCAAACTTCACTATTCTTTATTTGATATTCATGATTCGATATTTTCCGTGGCCATGTACGCCAATATCGAATAATGAATGTTGAATAAAGAACCCTAAAGTTGTTCTCCAATTATTCAGAGCAAACCTTCATCCGCAAAGCTAACATACTTCTGCCCACAAATAATGAGGTGATCGAGGAGTTGTATCTCCAAAAACTTTCCTGCTTCTTTTAATTTCCTGGTAAGGTCAATGTCGCTCTGGCTGGCGGTCATGTTGCCGGAAGGATGGTTGTGGGCCACTATGATTCCGCTGGCCAGTTCTTCGAGGGCCATTTTGTAAATGATTTTGGGATCGGCCACCGTGCCGCTCACGCCACCTTCGCTGATGCGCTTTTTCTTCACCACGTGATTGGCGCGGTTGAGCAGCAGCACCCAAAATTCCTCGTGCGGCAAATCCATCATGTCCCCGGAGAGGTGGTCATAGGCATCCCTGGATGAACTGATCTTGTGCTTTTCATTGGGCTCGGCTTCCTTCCGCCTTCTGCCAAGTTCCATCGCCGCGACAATGGTGTAGGCTTTGGCATAGCCAATGCCATTCACTTTCATCAGGTCCTTTACGGAAAGTCGGGCAAGGGCATTAAGATTGTTGCCCGCGTGCTGAAGAATCTTCTTGGAAACATCCACGGCGCTGAGTTTGGCTGTGCCTGATCCGATGAGGATGGCAATCAGTTCCGCATCCGACAATGCTGCCGTTCCTTTGAGGGACAGCTTCTCCCGTGGACGGTCTTCCGGCGACCAGCTCTTGATGGTGAGGGGTTTGGAGTCGTCGATTTTCACAGTTTATTCTGTTTGAATCCGATCCTTCGCCTGGGATTTGATTGGTGTCCCATCTTAGGATAACTTACTCCAGTAGATCAATGGTTGATGTCTTGATGCGGTGATCATGAACACCAAATCTAAATTGCCTCATCAAATTCATTCGAGTGCCGGCCTTACGGAAAACAGGATGATTTGGATCGGGACATGGTGCTGGGACCTTGTTGAAGATTCAGTTGGCTGGACAAGTCAGGATATCCATGATGGGCAATTTTTGGAGCCGCTGCGGAAAACGGATACAATAAAAAAACCCTCCTCCATGCGGCCAGGCCGACAGAGAAGGGAAAAGTATTGTTCAGAAAGGCCTACGCGAGGGCGTTGACTTTCTTGGCGAGCTTCGATTTCTGGTTGGCAGCCTTTTTCCAGTGGATGACGTTCTTCTTGGCCAGTTTGTCGATCATGGAAGAAACTTCCTTCAACAGGGCCTGGGCCTCGTCTTTTTTGGTCGTATTGACCAGTTTCTTGATCTCCGTACGGGTAGACTTATGCTGGTAGCGGTTGGTTACGCGTTTCTTTTCGTTTGCACGGATGCGCTTCTCGGCTGATTTATGGTTTGCCATGGTTGTTTTTAAAAAGGATTGCAAATGTAAGACGAAACGCCGGAAATGCAAAGAAACCAGTCATTTGTGCCTCTGGTTTACCGGGTTCGGACCTCCCTGACCTCGCCTTCAAAAAGCAGCCTGACATTGGGATCCAGGTCCAATTTCGATGGTTTTGCCTCACTGGGGATGGTGAACTCCTGCCTCCGGTCCCTGACCTGCAATTTTTCAATCCGGGCGTTGCCGGCAGAGGTAAGTACCCCGATTTCCAGGGGAAAATTGAACACCTGATCCTGCTTTTGCTCCACAGTGATTTTGATGGCCTTCTTCCTTGAATCAAACGTCCAGCCGACTGTTAAACGAGGGTGTCCCGGCTTGTAGATCCACTGACCAAAAAAGGCCTTCAGGTCCTGGCCCGAGACAGACTCCATGACCGTACGGAAGTCGTCCGTGAGGGCGTTGCCGAGCTGGTACTGCTTGTAATACTGCCGGATGCCGTCCCAGAACTTCTGCTCACCGATCTCCTGCCGCAGCATGTGGAGCACCCACGAGGCTTTCTGGTAGGTATTTGTGCTTAGCACTTTGTTTGGGTCGGTGATCGAGGTATTGACTATGGGATTCGGGTCCTTTTGAAAATAGGCAATCACATTTACCCGGTCACCTTGCATCTCATCCATCAGCCTTTTGCTGCCATAGGTATTTTCCAAATACAGTTTGGTGAAGTAGGTGGCAAAACCCTCACTCAGCCAGACATGATGCCAGTCCGCCTCGGACGCTGAATTGCCAAACCACTGGTGTGCGATTTCATGGGCCATGAGTTCTTCCATGGTCCCTTTGCCAGTGACTGAGTTTTCGTAATAGAAAATATTGCCAGCATTTTCCAGTCCGCCATAGAGGGTGGTGGACTGCACGTTCGCCAGTTTCTCGTAAGGGTAAGGACCGATGCTCCGGCTGAAATAATCGAGCGGCTTGGCGCCAATAGCATAATCTGAAAATCCTTCGGCGCGGTTCTGGGGATAGACCCAGGTTTGCAACGGAACACCGTTTACATTGCCTTCGTATTTGACCGCGAAACGCGACACGCCCATGGTCATCACCTTGACGGGAAGCAGCACTGATGTCTTGTAGTGGGTAAATTTCAACCCTTGTCCAATCGAACTTTCTTCCTGCTTTTCCCCGGTGGCAACGACCGAATAATGTTCCGGTGCGGTAACCATAAATTCGCTGGTCGCTTTGTCGTATGGATGATCGATCACGGGAAGCCACTGATGTCCGCGGTTCGGCCAGTTGTCTCCGAAGAACCCGCGGTCCCCGAATTTATTTTTTTGGATGATCAGGCCCTGGATGGGAATGCCTGCATAGAACACAATAATCTTTTTTTCTTCACCAGCCTGCAATGGCGATGCGAATTGAATTCCAAGCCTGTCGTTGACATGGGTAAATTTCAAAAGCTGGCCGTCCATGACCACCTGGCTCACGGTCATTCCTTTGCCGGCCGAATTAGCTCCGGCCAGGTCGAGTTCAAGGGATATGACCGGTTTCCTGAAACGGATATCAATCCTGGTCTCCCCCGCGATGCGGTCAGTGGTATCATTGAGCACCAGCCTGAATTGATAGTGACGGATATCAATGGATTCGTTCCTGGGGTAGGGGTCGGAGGCCCGCACGATTGTCTGGATAACCAGCAGGAAAAGAATAATCAGTTTTCTCATGAGAGGGTAAATTCGTGAGTCGTAAGATAATGGGATGAGACCAACCCTGAAAGTGATATTATGTGTGTCCGTGCTGACCAGTTCCGGCTGGGGTTTCTTTGGTCACCAGAAGATCAACCGGCTGGCAGTTTTTACACTGCCTCCGGAGATGATCGGCTTCTATAAAAAGCACATTGGCTACCTCTCCGAAGCCTCCACCTATCCTGACCGGCGGCGTTATGCTGTGCCGGAAGAAGGCGCCCGCCATTACATTGACCTTGAAGACTACGGCGACAGCGCCTGGATCAAGCTTCCAAGGTATTGGAGTTTGGCTTCGAAGGAGTTTCACCATGATACATTGCTCGCTCACGGTATCGTGCCCTGGCATGTTGTTTTCGTGTTCAACCAGTTGAAGGAGGCATTCTTGCTGGGCGACCCTTCCAGGATATTGCGGCTGTCGGCCGAGCTGGGGCACTATGTGGCGGATGCCCATGTACCGCTACACACCACGCGCAACCACAATGGGCAACTCACCGATCAGCGTGGCATACACGCCTTCTGGGAATCGCGCCTGCCGGAATTGTTTTTTAATGAATATGATTTCTTCGTTGGAAAGGCGGAATACTTACCGAATTCGCAGCAGGTGATGTGGGAAGTGGTGCGACAATCCCATGCCTTGGTGGACTCAGTCCTGCGGGAAGAAAAACGACTGGCTGAGACATCATTTGACAAATTCAATTATGAAACGAAGGGGAAGCAGACCATCAGGGTTTATTCTGTTGACTATTCCCGGCGCTACCACGACAAGCTTGACGGAATGGTGGAGCGGCGATTCAGGGCCAGTATCAAGATGACCGGAGATCTTTGGTTTACAGCGTGGGTGGACGCCGGTCAGCCGAACCTCAGAAAACTGATCCAGTATGTTCCCTCCGAAGAAGAGTTGCTGAAACGGGCCGCTGAACTCAAAAAATGGAAGGAAGTGAACCTTTCAGCCAGGGAGCATGAGGAAATGGAAAAAGAATAGGAGTAAGGCCCAGCAGGGAATTGCGCTATTTGCGGTATATTTTTGAAATATATGAATCTTGAATGTCCGGTTATGACACGTCCCTTCGTCATTGAGTAAAATTGTTCAACTTTAAATACCCGTTACTGTATGGAAAAATTCATTTACCTGTTTCGCGGTGGCATGAGCAGCGAATCGCCGGAAGTCATGCAGGCCCAAATGCAAAAGTGGATTGCCTGGATTGACCAGCTCAGCAAGGACGGTAAGTACCTGGCGGGAGAGCCGCTTCTTCCCGGCGGTAAGAAGGTCACCGGTTCACCGAAGGGTGTCACCGACGGCCCTTACATGGAAGGCAAAGAAGTAATCGGCGGGTTCTTTATGATCAACGCTGCCAATTATGATGAGGCCGTGGAGTTGGCCAAAGATTACCCCGACTACAATAACGGCGGCACCGTTGAGATCCGGCAAGTCATGAAGATGTAATTACCAAAACACATAAACCAATCCCAATCCTATGAAGAAGTTAGTGCTGTCCCTGGCTGTGTTAACCCTGTTCAGTTTTAAACTGGCGGATACGTCCCTTACCGCAGATGAAAGAAAAACCGCTGCAGAAAGCCTTGCCAAGTCCCGTGACTTCATGCTGAAGACCTTGAAGGGTCTCAGCCCGGCCCAACTAAATTTCAAACCCAGCCCGGAAGCCTGGTCAGTGGCTGAGTGTGCAGAGCATATCGCTATTTCGGAAGGCAACATCTGGGGAATGTTCGAAGGGGCAATGAAGCCTGCGGCAGATCCCGCCAGGCGCGCCGAGGTCAAGCTGGCTGATGATGCCATCCTCAAGGCCATCACTGACCGGACCCACAAAGTGAAGACCGGTGAGACGTTTGTTCCTTCAGGAAAATTTGGTTCGATGGATGGTATCCTGAAGGAATTCAACGCAAAGCGCAAGAGCCACCTGAACTACGTGAATGCGACACAGGACGACCTGCGCAACCACTATGCTCAAACTCCTTTCGGAACCATGGATGCCTACCAGGTAATCCTGTTCATGTCGGGGCATACTGAACGCCATACCCTGCAGATGCAGGAGGTGATGACTAATCCTGATTTCCCAAAGAAATAGACCCTTCAAAGTCAATTGGGCCATCCCTTGTAGAAAGGGATGGCCTTTTGTTTCCTTCCCGGCAGGGAATTCATGGGCCATTTGCATTTCTGACAAAAAATCGGAAAATTCGACATCGATAAACCCGATCCCCATGAGCTTATTCACTGATCCCAACCGAATCCCTGAAAATTACGGACTCAAAACAGCCGGTGGCCTGATTGGCTACTTCATACTGATGCAGGTCATTGGATTGAGTCACCATGTTGAGTTGAGAATGCTCAACCTGCTTATTCTGGTGGGCGGAATCTATTTTGCATTGAAGAAATTCAAGAACACGCATGAGGACCACATGAATTATTTCCGTGGCCTGATCATGGGTGTGGCAACGGGGGCCATTGCTTCAGTCGTCTTTGCCGCTTTCCTGTTCATCTATATGAACGTTGATCCCTCCCTCATGCAGTCCATTGTTGAAAATGAACCCATGGGTCACTACCTCAATCCCTACATGGCCGCTTTCATTGTTGCCCTGGAAGGTGTCTTCTCAGGTTTGCTTGTCACCTTCATCCTGATCAACTATGTGGATACGGATGATGTGAATGATCCCGCAGGAGAAAGTAACTAGCTGATTACTGGTCTCTGGTTACTGACATTAGCAAAAATAGGTGTCCTGCACTTTTTGGGTGTAGGACACCTATTTTACTTCCAGCTCTACGATGGTGTCGATGTTGTTCCTTTTGGCTGAAGGAACAAGCAGACTTAAACCAAAATCGTTTTCCTGAAATTTGACGGGTGACTTGTCGGTGAAAATTTTCGCCGACACTACCTTCTTGCCCAATTTGGGAAGGGTGAGGGTTTCGTCCTGCCAATTCAGGATGTGAACATAAATTTTGTTACCCTTTTGCGTTGTCACTCCCCAGTTGCGTGATGACAGCGGGCCGCCACGGGTTCCATAAATGGTTTCTCCATTGATTTTCATCCAGTCTCCCATTTCTTTGAGCAAGGCAACATGCTCAGGCTGGATTTTTCCGTTGGGCATCGGTCCGACATTCAGCAGAAAATTGGAGTTGTAACCCGCTGACTTCACCACGTACTGGATGAGGTCCTTGCCAGACTTGTTGTTCTTGTCCCGGAGGTCGAACCCCCAGCTCCCGTTGATGGTCTCGCAGGTTTCTTTGGGCAGGTCGCCTACCTTTTGATCCGGCGCGAATCCGGTGGTATTGTTGCCCGGCAAATCTTTCTCAAACATCTGGAAGTCTTCGCCGTCGAAGGGAAACAGGTGGTGGTTGCTGCCGATCAGGGCGGCAGGCTGAAGCCGGTGGATCATGCTGTAGGTTTTGTCCAGTCGCCATTCTGCGTCTTTCTTGTCCCACATGCCATCGAACCAGATCCCGCCAATGGGTCCGTAGTTGGTAAGCAGTTCGGTCAACTGGGCATCCATGTAATCCAGGTACTTGTTCATGTCGCCTTTTTCTTCCCTTCCTGTCCAACTGCCCCCGGTGAAGCCTCGTGGGAAGTAATCAGGGTGATGCCAGTCCAGCTGCGAATGGTAGAAGAACAGCTTGATGCCTTGCTTGCGGCACTCGTCTGCCAGCAGTTTCAGGACGTCTTTCCCGTAGGGCGTGCTCTTGACTACAGTATACTCAGAGACCCTGGAATCAAACATTGCAAAGCCGTCGTGGTGCTTGCTGGTAATGGTGATGTACTTCATGCCGGCATCCCTGGCCATCTGCACCCAGGCCGCAGGATCAAACTGGGTCGGGTTGAAAAACCCCGGGAGCTTCTCGTAGGTCTTGATCGGAATATTCTGGTTGTTCATTACCCATTCGCCATCGCCCAGGGTGCTGTACACACCCCAATGAATGAAGAGGCCGAAACGGGCGTCCTGGAACCATTCGCGAGACTGAAGATTTTCCGGTGAAGGCTGGTATCTGGACTGGCCATCAGCATTCATGGCATACAGGAAGGCGAGGAGGATGAACAGCTTTTTCATGATGGTGGATTGAGTATTCAGGATTCCTACTATTTGGCAACAACCGAGGTGAAAATTAATTTGTATTTGACGGAATCGACGGTTAGCTCCTGGGATAACTTCAGTTCACTCGCCGTCAAGCCGACAACGGTGTAATCAAGAGGTCCGTCGGTTGATGAGGTTTCAGTGATGATGCTCTTGTCCGCATTGAATGTCCATGTGCCCTCATCCCAGACCACTGGATCAGTTGGGCGGCATTTGGTCGCACCCTCTTCTTTGCGGTAAAGTCCGGCTGAGGTAAAGAAAACAATATCGTCCTGGATGCATTTTTCCAAAATCGAATAGAAATCATTGGTTCCAAATACGGCCGGCTCAACGAAAACGGCGGTGGCAATCCAACCCTTGGATTGTGACAGCAGCTGTTCTTTTGTGGGTGCAGGATCTGCCGATTTGCTGCAGGACCCAAATAGAACAATGAGGAAAAGGATAACGGCGTTGCGTCTGGTCATATAGGGTAAAGCTAATGAATGTTCCCTGAACCCCGGGCATTCCTTTTCCGGCAGAAAAGGTTTCTGTAACTTTCCCATTGTAAGATCCATAAAAATCCCTCCCTATGCGTTACGGAAAAATAGACCGACAGCTTTTTATCAACAACCGTAAAAGATTGGTTAAGGAACTGAAGCCCGGGTCCCTCGTGGTCTTCAATTCAAACGACATCATGCCCACTACCGCAGATGGCTCCATGCCATTCAGGCAGAACAGCGACCTGTTTTATATGACCGGGGTTAACCAGGAAGAATCAGTGCTCGTGGTTTGTCCGGATTTCCCGGACAAGAAGTTCCGGGAAGTGCTTTTTCTCCGTGAACCCAACGAGCATCTGGAAAAGTGGGAGGGGCATAAGTTGTCCAAACGGGAGGCTACGGAGCTCTCCGGTGTGGAGACCATCATCTGGCTTTCTGATTTTCATAAATGGTTCCATCACATGATGGCGATGGGTGGTGTGGAGTTCATTTACCTCAACACCAATGAGCACTACCGTTCGGAGGTGGTGGTGCAAACCAGGGATGCCCGCTTTATTGACTGGTGCCAGGCCAAATACCCGCTGCACCATTATGAGCGAGTAGCACCCATCATGGCCAGGCTCAGGACTGTTAAGCAGATTCAGGAACTGGCGTTGATGCAAAAAGCGGTTGATATCACGGCCAAGGCTTTTCAGCGGGTGTGCAAGTTTGTTAAACCCGGCGTCTTTGAATACGAGGTGGAAGCCGAGTACGTTCATGAATTTGTGAGGAACGGATCCCGGGGCCATGCCTATACGCCCATCATTGCATCGGGGGAAAATAATGTATGCCTCCATTATATCGAGAACAGCCGTCCTTGCAAGAGCGGCGACCTTCTGCTGCTGGACGTCGGGGCAGAGTATGCCAACTACGCAGCCGACCTCACCCGCACGATCCCGGTGAACGGAAAATTTACCAGGCGGCAAAAGGATGTTTACAATGCGGTCTTGCGTATTCAGCGGGCTGCCATAAAGATGATGGGACCTGGCATGACTTACTTTGACTATCACAGGGAGGTGGAAAAACTGATGGAGCATGAACTGGTGAAACTAAAGCTCATTACTAGTACAGATATCAGGAATCAGAAGCCTGGCCAGGAAGCGTTCCGGAAATATTTCTACCACGGCACTGGCCACATGCTGGGGTTGGATGTCCATGACCTGGGTAACATGCACGGCAAGATGGCTGTGGGTTCCGTTTGGACCGTGGAGCCCGGTATCTACATCAAAGAAGAGGGTCTTGGCATTCGGTTGGAAAACAATGTGTTAATTGGCAAGAAGGGCGTCTTTGACCTGACACGGAATATTCCTATAGAGGCTGAGGAGATCGAGGAGTTAATGAATGAAAAATAGGCAACAGCAATAGGCAAGTATTGGTTTAGTAATACTCATACTGCCTTTTGCTTTCTGGATGCTAAAGAAAGGAATTATGAAAAGGAAGGCCCTGCTTACATGTTTCATCCTCCTGAGCACCGCGCTCACCCAGGCCCACGAGTTCTGGCTGCAGACGATGAAGTTCAGGTACAAGACAGGAGAGACGATGGTGATTGATTTTGTTGTTGGGGAAGGCTTCGCGGGTGAACCCTGGGACCTGAACCGGCACAAGGTGGAGCGGCTGGAGATCCATGCCGGCACGGTGGTTAAGAATCTATTGAAGGACATCAAAAATACCAAAGACAAGAATCTCTCCTACAAATTCGACGTGGAGGGCACCCATTTGGTGGCACTGGAGAGCAACCAGGCATACCTCGAACTTGAGGCCGGGAAGTTCAACGACTACCTGAAGGAAGACGGTCTCGAATACATGCTGGATGAGCGGACCCGGTCCAATGAACTGGCCAAGCCCTCCCGGGAATTGTACAAGCGGTTCGCCAAGCTGGTGGTTCAGTCCGGCGCAAAGACGGACGAGATGTACAGAAAAAGGGTTGGATTCCGGTATGAGATTCTCCCAATGACAAATCCCTCCCTGTTGAAGTCGGGAGATTATCTGGAATGCCGACTGCTCTGGGAAGGCAAGCCCTCGCCGCATTCACTGGTCAAGGTGTGGAGCCATGCAGGAAGCCGGATATTTCTCCAAAACATCTACACGGAGGCTGACGGCACCATCAGGTTTCCGATCAGCAGCTCTGGCGCGTGGATGGTCAGCGCGGTCAAAATGATCAAGGCTGAGAAGCAGGAAGCCGACTATGAAAGTTTTTGGGCCAGCCTGACTTTTGGTGTCAACTAGGAAGAGTCTTTAAAGCACATTGAACATGAACGACCAAAGCAAATCATTTTATTCTGAAAAAGCACCCGAACCGGTTGGCCCCTATCCTCATGCCAGGAAAGTGGGGAACCTGCTGTTCCTTTCGGGTGTGGGACCGCGCAAGAAGGGGTCAAAGGAAATTCCCGGTGTGAAGCTGGATGACAAAGGAAATATCCAGGCCTACGACATCGAGACCCAGTGTCATGCTGTATTTCAGAATGTCCGGTTTATACTGGAAGATTCAGGGTCGGATTGGGAGAAGCTGGTCGACGTGACCGTGTTCCTCACGAACATGAAGAAGGACTTCCCGGTATTCAACAAGATCTACGCTGAGTATTTCAAGGAAAACAAGCCCTGCCGCACAACGGTGGAGGTGAATGCACTGCCAACCCCGATTGCGATTGAGCTGAAGTGTGTGGCAACAATGACGAATTGATCAATTGCGGTATCAAACCGCAAAACTCTCCCCGCACCCGCATGTACGCGAAGCATTGGGGTTGATGAACTGAAATCCCTTGCCATTGAGGCCGTCGGAGAAATCGAGTGTAGTGCCGAGGAGGTACAACAGGCTCTTCTTATCAACCAGGATCTTGATGCCCTTGTCTTCAAACACCTGATCTACCGGCTTGATCTGGTCATCAAAATTCAGATCATACATGAGGCCTGAGCAGCCCCCGCCCTTGACTGACACACGGATATTGTTGTTCGGCTCGCGCCCTTCCTGCTTGCGCAGCTCAATGATTCTCTCTTTTGCCTTGTCTGTTACGCTGATCATATGCTTTTGCCGGATACCCTGCTACTTATTACTATCGATCACTTACCGTTTACTTTTTAACCAACGACTACCCAATCAGCTGATCGGATTCAACACAACGCTGAATACGGTAATCGTGTTCCTGTCTCTTCCATAGTATAACTTTTCCAGCGCCTCCAGGATATTGCCTGCCCTGAAATAGGAGGTGTGAAGCTCGTGCTCGCTATTGGCCACCCACTGCATGGTGTAGGAGTTTTCCTTCTCCTTGTAGCTCTCCACATAAACCATCATTTTGCGCAGGGCGTCTACCTTGTCGGCGCCCTGTTCTGAATGAAACAAGAACGACTGGCTGTGACGCGGGTTTATGGTAATGAGGTCAAGCTTCACCTTGCCGTCAGCGACGCTGTACTCAAAAATGAGATCAGACGTGCGCAGGCCGAGGTAGTCCTTGATCTGCTGCTGAATGCGCGCTGCCTCCACATGGGCGTCACTGGCCGTTTCCATCATTACTTTTGCCATTTGGTTCAAAAACCTTGAGAATGCCTTAAAAGTTTCTTCACTTGTGCAAAAATAACAAAGAACCATCAATTCATTCCTTATGGAGAAATTAGAGCACATCGGCATTGCCGTCAAGAACCTGGATAAATCCAACAAACTTTTTGCCAAGCTGTTGGGTAAGGAACACTACAAAATCGAAGATGTGCCCCAGGAAGGGGTCCGCACGTCATTCTTTGATGTTGGAGGCCTGAAGATTGAACTTCTGGAAGCCACACGCGCTGATTCACCCATTGCCAACTTTATAGAAAAGCGGGGAGAAGGTCTCCACCACCTGGCCTTTGCCGTGGATGGAATCGAAACCAGGATGAATGCCCTGGCGGAAGAAGGCTTTCACCTGCTGGCGGACAAGCCTAAGCCCGGCGCCGACAACAAAATGATTGTGTTCCTTCATCCGAAGGCCACCAACCACGTCCTGGTGGAACTATGCGAAGAGAAGAAGCCCTAGAACTTGGGCGCCTCTTTCGGGTGAAGCCCATACTGCGTTTTGTTATAGTACTTCCATTTCTTCTTTCCGATGGCCGTTTCGGAGTAAGGCTTGGGACCACACGCGCTGAGGAAGATCAAAGCTGCAACGACAAGGATAAGTCCGCTTTTCATGGTAGGCTGTTTTATACGATTCATACCATGGAAACCATGCCTGCCACTAAAAGGCGCGAATGTGACGATATCCCTTTACTTTTGCCGGATGAACCGCCGGCATGACCGGTAAACGACCGTTACCATGGCAGAGAAAAGAACTGAAATTTCGGAGTTGGGCGAATTTGGCCTGATCGACCGCATCAAGAGCAATTTCACGATGCAGCAAGCCTCCTCGTTGAAAGGAATCGGTGACGACGCCGCCGTCATCGACGCCGGTGAGGAAGTGATCCTGTTGTCTACCGACATCCTGCTGGAAGGCATCCATTTTGATTTGTCGTACATGCCGTTGCAGCACCTCGGTTACAAGGCAGTGGCAGTTAATGTATCGGACATCGCGGCGATGAATGGAAGGCCCCAGCAGATCATCGTTTCAATGGCGATCAGCAACCGTTTTTCCGTGGAGGCTGTGGATGCGCTTTACAAAGGCATCAAGGCTGCCTGCGACAATTACAAGGTTGATCTCGTGGGTGGCGACACCACCGCGTCGCCTTCCGGACTGGTGATCTCGATCAGTGTTCTGGGACGAACGAAAAAGGGAAACGAAGTCTACCGAAGCGGCGCGAAAGACAAGGACATCATTTGCGTTACCGGCGACCTTGGCGGAGCCTACGTAGGACTGCAGATACTGGAACGTGAAAAGGCAGTTTACTTGTCCAATCCTGAAATGCAGCCGGAGCTCGACAAGTATGAATATTGCGTCAGCCGGCAGTTGAAGCCCGAGGCTAGGATGGACATCATCCATGAACTCGCCGACCTGGGCATCAGGCCGACATCCATGATTGATATTTCTGATGGTCTCGCCTCCGAGCTTTTGCACCTTTCAAAGGGTTCCGGCGTTGGCATGCGCGTATTTGAAGACAAGATTCCGATCGACGAGCAAGCCTACAATACCGCGGTGGAATTCAAGTTGGACCCTTTCACCTGCGCGCTGAACGGCGGAGAAGATTACGAGCTTCTTTTCACGATCAGCCAGTCTGACTTTGAAAAGATCAAGAACCACGCCGACATCCATTTCATCGGCTACGTTCATCCAGATCCTAAGCAAAATGTGCTGATCACCAAGAATGCCAATGTGGTGCCGCTGAAGGCCCAGGGCTGGGAGCATTTCTAATTCCGTAATTACTGATCTCAGTCAACCGGATAAGGTATAAACACAAACCGCGTGAACGCCTTATCAATCACGAACAGGCAGCAGAACTCATCCGGGTCTTTGTAGGTGCTTTTGAAGTCCTCTTCTTTTTCTTTCGCCACCAGGTCTCGTTGGACAAACTCATCCAGGAAGGACGCGAAGTAACTCCAGTCGAGCTGCAATTCGCCCTTGCCGATGAGCAGTTGTCCGATCGGCTGGTCTTCCTGGGAGATGGGGAAAATGGGGAATGCAAAGCCTGCTTTCCGGATCTGGTAGGAAGCTTCTTTTAAGTTATCGGCGACCTTTATGAAATCCTTGGATATCGTTCCAAGGTATTTGCCGCTCAGTTCAGGGTCGTTGGTCATGGATGTCGGTGCAAAAATATGCTAAAGGCATAACATCTGATCAACCATTATCTGCGGTTTTCATCTTCCAGCCAAATCTTGCAGAACTTCTGAAGATCAGGAAAGAAGGCATCAAATTCAGCCCTGAACTCGTGGTATGATGCCCGGAGCTCAACCGTAGCGTGTTCCATGTTGGATTGGAATGTGGCTCGCATGGCCATGCCGCCGAGCACACGCTCGATTCCCTCGAGGTGGGCATAGTTCCTCAGCCAGTTGTACCGCACCATGAAGGGAAGCATCTGATTGACCTGTTCAGGCAGGATGGCGTGCTGGTCGGTGATCAACTGATAGACCTTCGCGGCGTAGTCATCCAGCGGCGTGTCCGAATAAGCTTCCCAGGCGGCAGCGAGAAAATGATCATAGAAAATATCAACAATAACGCCGGAGTAATGACGGTAAGTGGGCCGCAGCCTGTTTTTGCTCTCCTTCACAACAGGGTGATGGTCCGTGAACTCGTCGATGGCCCGGTGCAGGTCGATACCTCTTGCTATACCGGGGCCATAAATGGCGGCGAGGTCCCTGCCCTTAACAAAATCTCCAATGAAATTCCCGGTGATGAGGTCCCGGTCCTGACCGGAGAGGTAACAATGTGCCAGGAAGTTCATGGTGTAATTTAGGGTAAGAAGTTTGATTTGTTTCCTGCAGATTGAGTCTCCGGGATCCAAACCAAAAAACCGCATCAATTGTCGCTATTCTATGTGAATTTAACCTGCGTGAATCTCCGGGAAATGTATTAATTTCAATTTTCAACTACTGTCCATGGAACCCATCCAGCAACTCCGCCTCCTGATCAACCTGGCCCGCATCGACGGCGAAGTGGCAAAAAAAGAGCGTCAGTACATCCTCAACATCGGGCAGGCCAACCACCTGATGGTCGCGGAAATCCTGCCGTTATTCAGCGACGAGTTCCCGGCTACGGTGCCCGGGCACTTGTCCGGCGACGAAAAATTTGAAATAATCCTGCACCTGGTTCAGCTGATGAAGATTGATGACAAGCTTTACAAGGAAGAGATGAAGTATTGTGCGGAGGTGGCAGCCAAACTCGGCTACCAGAAGGATGTCCTGATGGAATTGATCCTCAAAGTGAATGCGCTGGAAATGGCCAAGGGCGAGGTGGACGAATTGCGGAGGCTGGCAGCGGGTTACCTGTTGAGGTCATAGGCCAGCCTTGTTTGCGCTTCAATGAGGATGCTCTTCGCCTGACGGTTTGCAAACGATCAGGAAAACAGTCTACGCTTTTTCGCCATCGGGAAACTGCCTTGAAACCTCTTTCTTGGCCCCCTCTTTTATTTCCCGCAACCCCATTTTATCCCTACCTTTGCGCCCTAAAACAGGGTTTTTGAATGACTGGCATGGAGAATATCCGCAACTTTTGCATCATCGCGCACATCGATCACGGGAAAAGCACCCTCGCTGACCGCCTGTTGGAGTTTACAGGCACCCTCACCGACCGCCAAATGCATGCCCAGGTGCTGGATAACATGGACCTGGAACGTGAAAAGGGCATTACCATCAAGTCACACGCCATCCAGATGAGCTATAAGCTCGATGGCAAGGAATATGTCCTGAACCTTATCGATACGCCTGGCCACGTGGATTTCTCCTATGAAGTGTCACGGTCCATTGCCGCCTGTGAAGGGGCGCTGCTGATCGTAGATGCCGCCCAGGGTATCCAGGCCCAGACCATTTCCAACCTTTATCTGGCACTTGACCACAACCTGGAAATCATTCCGGTGCTGAACAAGATTGACCTGCCTGCTGCCATGCCCGAGGAAGTGACCGACCAAATCGTGGAACTCATCGGCTGCGATCGAAATTCTGTACTGAAAGCCAGCGCCAAGGAAGGCGTTGGTATTGAAGACATTCTGAAAGCTGTTGTGTCCCGCGTACCGGCACCCAAGGGAGATCCCAAGGCACCGCTGCAGGCCATGATCTTTGACTCGGTATTCAATTCATTCCGTGGTATCGAAGTATATTTTCGCGTCTTCAATGGCACGCTCCGGAAGAACGATCGGATCAAATTTGTCAACGCTGACAAAATATATGGCGCTGATGAGATCGGTGTGCTGAAACTGGACAAATTTCCACGTGAAGAAATGAGTGCGGGCAATGTGGGATACCTGATCTCCGGTATCAAAGTTGCAAAAGAAGTAAAAGTGGGGGATACCATCACCCTGGTCAATAATCCGGGCGAGGCCATCAAAGGTTTTGAAGACGTGAAGCCAATGGTGTTTGCCGGTATATACCCTGTTGACACACACGAGTTCGAGGAACTGCGCGCCTCGATGGAGAAACTGCAGCTCAATGACGCCGCCCTCGTGTGGGAGCCTGAGACTTCCGCCGCCCTCGGCTTTGGATTCCGCTGCGGATTTCTGGGAATGCTCCACATGGAGATCGTCCAGGAACGCCTCGAGCGCGAATTCAACATGACGGTCATCACTACGGTGCCCTCTGTGAAATTCAAGGCACTGCTGACCAACGGCAAAGTGATCGAGATCAATGCGCCGTCAGAAATGCCGGATCCTACCCACATGGAGGTGATCGAAGAGCCCTACATCACGGCACAAATTATATCCAAGTCGGAATACATTGGAGCGATCATCGGGTTGTGCATGGACAAGCGGGGTGTCATCAAGAACCAACTCTACCTGACGTCCGACCGGGTTGAATTGAGTTTTGAAATGCCGCTGGCGGAAATCGTGTTTGACTTTTTCGACAAACTGAAAACCATATCCCGCGGCTACGCCTCCCTGGATTATCACCTCATCGGCTTCCGTGAATCAGACATGGTAAAACTGGATGTACAGCTGAACGGCGAAAAAGTAGATGCCTTGTCTGCGATCGTACACCGGGATAAGGCGTACGTGTGGGGTAAAAAACTGTGTGAGAAACTGAAGGAGTTGATCCCCCGCCACATGTTTGAAGTGGCTATCCAGGCAACGATCGGCCAAAAGATCATTGCCCGTGAAACCGTGAGTGCCATGCGCAAGAACGTGTTGGCCAAATGCTATGGTGGTGACATTTCCCGGAAGCGCAAACTGCTGGAGAAACAGAAAAAGGGAAAGAAACGCATGCGCCAGGTTGGTTCCGTGGAAATTCCCCAGGAGGCCTTCATGGCCGTATTGAAGCTTGACTAGTCAATTACAGGTACATGACTGATACCAAAACATACACCCTCATCGACGGCCGCAAGGTGGCCAATGAAATCAAGCTGGAGATTGCAGCCCAAGTAGCCGGGCGAAAGCAGGCCGGCAAGAAGATCCCCCACCTGGCTTTTATCCTGGTGGGCGATGATGGCGCCAGTCAAACGTATGTAGATCATAAAGTGAAAGCCTGCAAGGACGCCGGGTACCACTACACGATGATGCGCTTTGCTGACACCATCTCCGAGGAGAAACTCAGCAAGCACATCACCCACGTCAACAATGACGACGATGTGGACGGGTTCATTGTTCAGCTCCCGCTTCCTGCTCACATTTCCGTTGAACGGATAACGGACAAGATTAGACCGGACAAAGATGTGGACGGCTTCACCAACCGGAATTTCGGAAGCATCATTTCAAAAGTACCTCTGCTGATGCCCGCAACACCCTATGGTGTGATGGAACTGCTGCGCCGCTATGACATCAAGACCGAAGGAAAGAATTGTGTGGTGATAGGAGCCAGCCGAATTGCCGGAGCCCCGCTCAGCATGATGCTGGTGGAACTCGGTCATGCCACCGTCACCATTTGCCATAAATACACGCAAGACCTGGCGCAATACACCCGCAGCGCCGATATCCTGTTTGTGGCAGTTGGCAAGCCAGGGCTTGTTACCGCCGACATGGTCAAGGAAGGTGCGGTGGTTATTGACATCGGAACCACAAAAGTGGAAGACCCTTCGAAACCCAACGGCTTTGCCATCAGGGGCGATGTTGACTTCAAGAACGTAGCACCCAAGTGTTCCTTTATCACCCCGGTTCCTGGTGGTGTCGGACCCATGACCATTGCTTCCTTGCTACTCAATACGCTGCGAGCCACAGAACTCAGGCATCCTTAGCAGTTCAATGTTCAATTTTCCTTGAACCTTGAACTTTGAGCCTTGAACCCTGAACTTTGAACCCCCTCAACATCAACACTTCAACACCTCCGCATAACAATACGTTACCCCTGATGGAAGACTTTTACACCATCCAGGGAGAGGGGTACTTCCAGGGAAGTGCGGCCTATTTCATTCGCCTCGCGGGATGTGATGTCGGCTGCACGTGGTGTGATGTGAAGGAATCGTGGCCGGCCGGAGCGCATCCTGTCGTGCCCGTGGCGGACATGGTAACACGCGCAAAGAAATCCGGAGCACCGATTGCCGTGATCACCGGAGGAGAGCCGGCAATGTATGATCTTTCAGCGTTGACACTGGAATTGAAGAAGGCAGGCCTGCGAACCCATATTGAAACTTCGGGTGCCTACCCGCTTACCGGCGAATGGGACTGGGTGTGCCTCTCTCCGAAGAAATTCAAGACGCCGCACGCGTCGGTTTACAAACTGGCCCATGAATTGAAGATCATCATCTGCAACAGAAGTGATTTTCAATGGGCAGATCAGGAGGCAGCTAAAGTATTGCCATCATGCTTCCTCTTCCTGCAACCCGAGTGGTCAAAGGAAAAAGCAATGCTGCCGTCCATCATTGAATATGTTAAAAGTAATCCCCGCTGGAGCGTTTCCCTGCAGGTGCACAAATACATGAACATCCCGTAAATGACCGGGCCGAAACCATGCTAACTTTGACGGAATGAGAGTAGGTTTATTCTTTGTGTTTCTCCTGGTTTGCTTTCCGGCTCTCTCACAGCCGGTACTAAGCACGCGAAACAAAAAGGCCATTGAGCTTTACACGGAGGCGGACAACTTCCGCGTCAGGGGACAATACCGTGAAGCACTGAGCCTTTTGCAACAGGCCATCGACAAAGACAAGAATTTTTCGGAAGCCTACTTCCGACAGGCCCTGATCTACAAGACGCTGCGCGACTATCCGAAATCCACGGATCTTTACATGAAGGGACTGCAACTCACGGCCGAGGAGAAAAGGCAAAAGGCTTACTTTTTTGAGCTCGGGGAAAATTACCTGTTACAGGGTGAATACGAAAAAGCACAGCAGTTTCTCGACCGGTACCTTGACGCGGAAATACTCAATAAACAGAAGATTGAGCAGGCTAATTTATGGAAGCGCAATGCCCAGTATGCCCAGAAGAACATCAGGATCGCTTCGCAGTTCAGGCCGCGGGAACTGAGTGATACGGTCAACGCATTCGCCATGCAGTATTTTCCTGTGCTCACGGCTGACGAAGAGGAGCTTATTTTCACACGACGTACCGGTGGCGGGCAGGATGACGACGAAGACCTGGTTGTCTGCAAGAAGGATTCTCAGGGGAAATGGTCCAGGCCCGAACCAATTTCCACGAATATCAACACGAGCCTCAATGAAGGAACATGCACCATATCAGCGGATGGCCGTCAGTTGATTTTCACCTCCTGCATCGGAAGGCGCGGATATGGCAGCTGCGATCTCTTTGAAAGCAGGAAGATCGGTGGGGAATGGACAAAGCCTGTTAACCTCGGTCCTGAAATAAATTCGGCAGCGTGGGAATCACAGCCTTCACTTTCGGCCGATGGCCGCATGTTGTTTTTTGTATCCGACCGGCGCGGAGGAATCGGCAACAAGGATATCTACATGTCCTATAAACTATCAGACGACCGGTGGACCAAAGCGGAGAACCTCGGCGAAAAAATCAATACGCCTTACGAGGAGATTTCGCCCTTCATTCACGTCAACGGCAGGACTTTGTTTTTTGCTTCCAATGGAAAGCCGGGCTTCGGGGGTTATGATATCTACCGAAGCGAGCGGGAAACCGGTCAGTGGACTACACCGGTCAACTTCGGGTTCCCGGTCAACAACCACGAAGATCAGTTTTCCCTGTTCATCACCGCCGATGGAGAGCATGGGTTCTACTCACACGAAGACAATCACAAGATCAATTCATCCAAGATTTTTGAGATTAATGTGCCCGAGGAGCTTCAACTCCGGTACAAGAGCAATTATGTAAAGGGTTTTGTGAGGGACAAGAAATCGAATAAGCCCCTCAAGGCGAAGGTAGAGTTGATGAACATCAACAAAAATGAATTAGAGTCCTACGTCACATCAGATTCCATAACCGGTGAATACCTGATTGTGTTGACACAGGGTGCTGATTATGGCTTGTTTGTTAACCGGCAGGGCTACCTTTTTCAAAGCCTCAACTTCAATTATGAGGTGGAGAACAACCTGGTTCCGGTCACACTGGATGTTTTACTGGAACCGGTGGAGACGGGCGCGTCCGTCGTTCTCAACAACCTGTTCTTTGACCTCAATAAATATGAGCTCCAGGAGAAGTCCATCACCGAACTGGACAAAGTGATTCGGTTCCTGAATGAAAACCCGAAAGTCCGCGTGGAAATCAGCGGACATACCGATAATGCCGGTTCACCCGCCTACAACCTCACCCTCTCCCAAAAGCGCTCCCAATCCGTGGCCAACCACCTGTTCAGCCACGGCATTGATCCAAAGAGACTGATTCAAAAGGGGTATGGAGCTGAACGTCCCCTGAAACCAAACGACACCGAGGAAAACCGCCAGACCAACCGGCGGATTGAGTTCCGGATTATCCGGTAAAATACCTTAATGTAACGGCCACCCATATTTGGGTATTCACACCCTGGGCAGGACTTTTGGTTGCGATATTTTGTTACTTTTAAAAGATTTTGAACTTTAACATTCTCTACCGCCCGGTTGAATTGACGCGTATGAAGCTTGGCCTAAGCGCTGTTTTATTTTTTTGTCTGGTGAATGTCTTCAGTGCCTGGGCGCAGGTAACGGTTTCCGGCAAGGTGGTTTCACAGGAAGACGGGCAAGCCATGCCCGGCATCAACATAGTGGTCAAGGGTACGACCACAGGCACTGTTACCAACGTTTCCGGTGTGTATACTGTTTCAATCCCTTCCGGAGATGTGGTGCTCATCTTTTCATTTGTGGGTTATGAAACCCAGGAAGTCAAGGTTGGGCAGCGCTCGACCATCGATGTCATGATGCTCCCGGATCAGCGACAACTGGAAGAAGTGGTCGTTACGGGTTACCGCGAAGAAAGCAGGAGATCCCTTCCTGGTTCTGTGGCCGTGGTGAAGTCGGACAAGATCCAGAACGTCCCCATCGCTTCATTTGACCAGGTCTTGCAGGGCCGCGTTCCCGGGATGCTGGTTTCCGGCGGATCGGGTCAGCCTGGCACTGCCGCCACCGTGATTATCCGAGGCATCAAGTCACTCAGCGGATCCAATGGTCCATTGTATGTGCTTGATGGTGTGCCGATCGCGCCCGGCGTGTTCAACACCCTCAACCCAAACGACTTTGAAAGTATTACGGTGCTGAAGGACGCTTCAGCCGCCGCACTCTACGGTTCCCGCGGAGCGAACGGGGTGGTGGTCATCACGACAAAAAGGGGAAAGGCTGGGGAGACCACGGTCAATTACAATTTTCAATACGGCGTTTCTTATGCCCCGCAAAATCGTTTGGAAGTCATGAACTCGGATGAAAAAATTGATTTCGAACTGGCTACCGGTGGCAGTATCCTCAGCACCTACACCAATGAGGAATTGACAAGACTCCGTGCCATCAACACCAACTGGCAGGATGTTCTGTTCAGAACGGCGCATACCGTTCAGCATGACCTGAGCATCCAGGGAGGAAATGAAAATACGACCTTCTTTATTTCGGGGAACTACACCGATCAGGAGGGCACCGTGACGAACACCGGCCTCAAGCGCTACACGGCAAAATTCAACATCCAGCACGAAGCTAATCACTTCCGCATGGGCATGAACACCACCCTGGGTTATTCTAAAAACCTGACAACTTTGGAAGGCAACTCCTACATCGGATCGCCGCTCAATGCCGTGCGCTGGACCAACCCATACGAGAAGCCATACGATGACAATGGTGACTACACCAAAATCAGATCCGGTCAGCCCAATGCCCTTCAGGAACTTCTTGAGAACCACCGCATATTCAATGATGTGAAAGGAATTGTGAACATCTACGCCGAGTACTTTGTGCCTTCTGTGCAAGGACTGAGTATCAAAACTTCCTGGGGAACAGACTACACGCAGCGGGAGTCGGACGTGTATTTTGATAAGTCCACTTATACGGGCCAGCAAACGCCGGGTCAAAGCGGCAGCCAGAGCCGGAGCAGCAACTACAATGTCAACTTTGTCGGCACAACTTCCGTCAATTACCGCACCTCCTTCAAGGATGATCATGAATTGAGCGCATCATTGTATCACGAAATAGTCTACAGTCAGTCAAAAGGCTTTGGATATACGGGCTATGGCATAAACGGCAATCTCAAAAATGACGGCGGCATTACCGTGAGCAGCACCTACCTGCCGGCATTAAGCGGATCGAATACGGAATCAGCCCTTCAGTCGATTTTTGCAGAAGCCAATTACGGATTCAAGAAGAAGTATTTTGCCAAGGCGGGGTTCAGGAGGGATGCGTCTTCAAGATTTGGCGTGGACAACCGCAATGCCAATTTTTATAGCATCGGTTTCAACTGGAAGGTCAGTGATGAAGCGTTCTTTCAGAACTTCACCTCCAAGGTCGGATTCCTGAAATTTTACGCCAACATCGGTACGTCCGGCAATCAAACCGGCATCGGTGATTTTGGTTCGCTGGCCTTATTTAACCAGGGCGCCAGCTATGACGGAAGCACTGGAATCGTACAGACTCAACCGGCCAACCCAAACCTGGGGTGGGAGACCGTACAGTCCTTTAACGCGGGTATTGAATATTCTGTATGGAAGAACCGCATTTCCGGTACAGTGGAATACTATGTCAACACCACCCGTGACATGCTCCTGCCAGCACAGCTTTCACGCACCAGCGGATTTCCCTCCATTACGCAAAATGTGGGCCGCATGCAGAACCGCGGAATTGAAGTAGACATCTCCGCAACAGTATTGAGGATGCAGGGATTCACCTGGAACGTCAATGCCAATGTCACCTACAACAAAAATGAAATTCTGCAACTGGTCGACGGCGACGAGATTGTGAATGGTAACCTGACCATCACCAAGGTGGGATACCCGGCCTTTACCAATTATGTTGTCCCTTATGCCGGCGTAAACCCTGCGAACGGGGATGGACTTTACCGCAAGAAGGATGGCTCTCTGACCAACCAGTTTTCAACCAACGATCTCGTTCCTGCCGGAACACGCTTCGCTCCCTGGTTTGGCGGCTTTACGAATACCTTCAGCTACAAGGGGATTGATCTGTCGATCTTTTTCTCATGGGTGTCCGGGAATAAGGTGTACAACAACGACCGCACCAATGTGGAGAACCCCACTTACTATGCCGACAACCTGGCCAGGTCCATGCTCAATGCGTGGAAACAGCCAGGCGACATCACGGATGTGCCGCGTGTTCAGACCACTGGCGGGCTCACCACCGATCCTTTCCAGGGACAGACAACACGGTTTGTAGAGGATGGATCATTTCTTAGGCTCAGGAACGTGACACTGTCGTATAACCTGCCGCCCAAAATCATAGCAAAATCGAAGTTGAGAAGTGTGCGCGTATATGTGCAAGGCCAGAACCTCTGGACGTTGTTCAAGTTCCAGGGATGGGACCCTGAACTGGCTGCGGGATTCCTGACGGGTGCGCAATACCCGGCATTGAGAACGGTGATGGGTGGCATTAACATTGGATTCTAAGATGAAGGCAAGTAAATACATCGTTGGATTGATCGTCGCGCTCATCATGTCGTGCAGCGACTTCACGGACATTCAGCCCGACCATGCACTGACACCCAACAACGCGTTCAAGACCATGAGCGATCTTGAGCTTCATCTCAATGGAATCTATTCCGGGTTTCAAAGCAGCGGATATTTTGCACTGGCGTACGGCGTCCTGCCGGATATGATGTCGGACAACCTGGCGGAAAATGTGGAGTCGCTCGGAAATTACCGGTCAACGGCAGACTGGCTGTATGTGGCCAATGATGGAACCATTTCAGGAATTTGGGCCACGCCTTACAGTATCATCAATGACTGCAATATTTTGTTGAGCAATGTTGACAAGTTCAAGGAAACAAGGACAGGGCAGCGTAACCGCCTGAAAGGCCAGGCGCTTGCCATCCGGGCACTCGCACATTTTGATTTGCTGAGGTACTTTGGGCAGAGTTATGACCGCAATTCCACAGACCTTGGCGTCCCTGTGAAAACAGCCTCGAACCTTGACAAGCCAAAGCGGAATACGGTGAAAGAAGTCTACGACCAGGTCTACGCCGACCTGGCGGAAGCAAAATCTCTGATGGCCAGCATGGACCAGAGCATCAACACCTCTACGAGCAGAAGCCGCATAGATCTTATTGGGGTCAACGCCATCATGGCGCGTGTGGCCTACTATGCCAAGGATTATCCAACGGCCATTGCAAACGCGACGTCAGCGATCAACAGTGGTCTGGGTCTTGCATCCAGGGCGGATTTCCCAACCATCTGGAGTGAAGATGCTATTCCCGGTGAAGTAATTTGGAGTGTTGCCTTCATTCCAGGCGACGGTTATGTTGGCGGCGACGTAGTGTTTGCTATCAACAATCGTGTTTCTTTCAAGCCTTCGCAAAACCTCCTATCGATTTATAACACACTCACCGATGTCAGATATACCAGTTACTTTTCAAGTACCACTTCCATCAGGCCCGGTGAATTGATCGTTTCAAAGTACCTCGGACGCAACGGCGCTACCGATGGCCTCGTAAACTGGAAAGCCTTTAGGGTGGGAGAGATGTACCTCATCCGTGCGGAGTCCAACGCCCGCACAGGACAGAATGTAACAGCGCGGGCTGATCTCAAAGCGCTGCGAGACAGCCGGAATTCGGTGGTTGATAACGAAGACCTGAGTAATCCAACATTGCTGATGTCTGCCATCATGCAGGAGCGCAGAAAAGAACTTTTTCTGGAAGGACACCGTTGGTTTGACTTGCGGATGGCCGGCCAGGGTATCAACAGGGGCAGCGACTGCAAGGCACCGGCAACGGCATGTTCGCTGGCGGCCAACAGCTTCAGGGTTGTATGGCCAATACCCCAGGACGAAATAAAGGCAAACCCTAACATGGCAGGGCAACAAAATACCGGCTATTGATAAATACAATGATCCGACCGATAAGCAACATATTGACACTTGCTTCCCTTATGATCTTTGCCACGTGCAGCCAGGAGCCGGAGAGAATCTTGTACACCGGGCCCGACTTTGTCTTCCTTGACTCGAAGCCGCAGCTTTCGCTATATGAAAATCAAAAGACCCCGCTGGTCATTTCAGTCAAGGTCAGCCTGGCGCAAAGCGAAAATACCAATGTGTCTTTTGAGGTAATTGGCAACAACGTATTGGCCGGGTCGGATTACAAAGTGCAAACCGCAAGCCCGGTGGAAATCACCCGCACCAAGTACAGTGCGACCATTTCCATCCTGCCAGTGAATAACAGCATTGTTCAGCCGGAAAAGCGAACCATTACGGTCCGGATCAAGAGTACCGACAACCCATCCCTGACCATCCAGGTGGTGAAGGAAATCGAAATCAACCTGCTAGATGATGATTGCCCGCCTAACGTTCCGAAGGTTTCTCTTTGGGTCGGCGCGGTCAATATCCAGGGAGGATCCTCCACTACCCAGGCAGGCACAGCCGAGGGAGGAGCAGGGGGTATCTGCGGCGGCTCCATGGTGGTAACCGGCCAGTTTTTTGGCAGCAGCCTGCCGGAATCAACCATGACGATCATCCTCAGGCAAAGCACCCTCAACCCACAGACCGGTACCGCTTCGGTGGTGCGCTTTCCCTTGTTCTCAAACTATGAGTATGAAGCTTCAGGCAACTATGACGAAGTAAGCAAGGTGATATCCATAAATTATTCTGTTTATGATACCACGGACCCAACCTTCCTTTCGACCGGAACGCATCTTATCGTACCCAAATGATTACCGTTTCGCCCTTTCACGTATCTAGTGTTAGATGAGTAGTGCTGCGCCTTATTTTTTCAAGAACCTGAAATGGGTACTGGTGTTTGTTGCCGGTATCATGCCTGCCCTGTTGTATTCGCAGCCCCGGCAGTCAAACCTGCGTGAGATTGATGAATCCTATCAACGCTACCGGAAAGACGCTGATGCCCGCATTCAGCAATACCTGAAGAAAAACCCGGAGACACGAATCACCTTTTCAAAAAATCATACCGTCTACCTGCTGGTCGATGTCAATGAAAACGGCATTCCTTTGTTCATGAAATCCGATAATGCACAAGTGGCATCCTCACTCAATGTGCCCCAGCTCCGCACTGGCGGCTCCCTCGGAATTAATTTGCTGGGTACCGGCATCCGGCTGGGAACCTGGGAATCGGGCAAAGTGAGGGGCGATCACCTTGAGCTGGTTGGAAGGGTGACGCAAATGGATGCCGCCTCAACGCTCGATGACCACGCCACCCATACGTCAGGCACCATGATCGCTTCAGGCGTAAATGCCAATGCAAAAGGAATGGCACCCGAGGCTACGCTGTCCGCCTTTGACTTCAGCAATGACGTCAGCGAAATGACGTCGCAGGCCAGGCCTGACCAAACCTCGCTGCTGTTATCCAATCACTCCTATGGCTTTGTGGCGGGATGGGAGTTTGATGGCACAAGTTGGAGCTGGCGCGGTGATCCCGCCATCAGTACCACCATTGATTACAAGTTTGGATTCTATGATTCACAATCGGCATCATGGGACGCCATTGCGGTGAATGCTCCCTATTACCTGATCGTGAAAGCATCCGGCAATGACCGTGGTGACGCCGGTGACGGCTCAAAGCCAGCTGACGGAGCGCCAAATGGCTTTGATTGCATCTCAACTTTTGGTGTCGCCAAGAATATCCTCACCGTTGGAGCGGTTAATAAGCTCATCGGGGGATACACAAGTCCGACTTCCGTCGTGATGTCTTCATTCAGCAGCTGGGGACCTACGGATGACGGCCGCATAAAGCCCGATATTGTTGCTCCGGGTGTTAACGTTTTTTCATCGTTTGCTTCATCAACCACGGCTTACAGCTCAATCAGCGGCACCTCCATGGCAACCCCTGCAGTGACCGGCACCCTGGCACTTCTTCAGCAGCTGCATAAGAGCCTCAATTCGGGCAGCTTCATGAAGAGCGCGACATTGAAGGCGCTGGTGCTGCACACTGCCAGGGAGGCCGGCGCCAATCCTGGACCTGACTACGCATATGGCTGGGGGTTGTTGGACGCAGAGGCCGCTGCGAAAGTGATTATCAACAAGGACAATCAGAATATTTACATGCAGGAGGGTGTGCTTACCTCAGGGCAGGCCTTTGAAATTAACCTGAGCCCGAAGGCCAACACCAAAATCACTGCCACGCTGGTTTGGACGGATCCGGCAGGAACGCCGGTGGCGCCCGCCCTGAACCCGTCTACGAGAATGCTGGTGAACGACCTTGATCTGCGCCTGGTGGATGATGCCGTGCCGGCAGTTACCCAGTTTCCCTGGACGCTGAACCCGGCATCGCCTTCGGCCGGTGCCATTAGAACGGCCGACAACAACCGGGACAATGTTGAGAAAATTGAATTCGACACGCCTCAGCCCCGCAACTATAAAATCCGCGTGACGAATAAGGGGACTCTGGTCGGCGGCCCTCAGGCTTTCTCATTGATCCTTACCTATTCCTCAGTGGTTGATCCATTGGTATCTTATTACTGGATTGGCAACAGTGGCTCATGGAATGATGGATCGCACTGGTCGCTGACATCCGGTGGACCTGCAGCGAATGTGGTTCCAGGACCCAATGACCGGGTCGTCTTTGATGAACAGTCGTTCACTGCGGCATCGACTGTTTCACTGGGAGCCAACCAGGCTTGTTACTCCCTTCGATGGTTTGGTAATCAGTTTGACGTGAATCTGGCCATGAATGGAAATACACTAACCATTGGTGAGGGGGTGACCATGCTCACAAACAAGGTGACGACCTCCACCGCGGGCACCTTCCGTTTTACCAGCTCGGCAACTATACCCATCGCGGTTGACCTGAATGCCAATGTTCTGGACAAGCTTTCGCTGAATTTTGACGGGACGGCTACCTGGTCGGTGACCGGTTCAGCCTCCATTGACAAAGTCATTGCGACGCAGGGAATAATTGCTTTCAATGGTGCAGCATTGCGCATCAACCAGCTTTCGGGATCGGGGGGAGCGGCAAAAGCCATTTCATTGACGAACACGTCCTTCCAGGCGTTGCTTGGTCTCTCCGTTGACCTTTCGGGAATAACGGTACAATCGGATATCCTTTCGTCATTCATCATTTCTTTGGGTGTCGCAAATTCCATCAACTTCTCTTCCGGAAATTTCCAGGGGCTTGTGAAAATGGAGTCAGGTGATGGATCGATAACAGGAACCGGCCAGCTTCGAAGTATCCAGGGCAATGGGATCGTGCGGCTGGGCGGAAGCTTGCTTGTTTCCAACCTCACCCTTTCTGGAGGCTCCCAGCTTGTCTTGGCGTCAGGAACAACACAGACATTCACGGAAAAGATGGTGTTTACTACCTCTCCCACAAGCAGGGTCATCATCAGGTCCTCCACGCCTGGGAGCCCGGCTATCTTTGCACTCAGCAGTTATTATAAACTTTGCTTTGACAACATTGATGTAACGGATGTGAATGTTGCAGGTAATTCGGTTGTCAATGCCGGGGCTGGCAGTACGCTGACCAATTCGGCGCAATGGCTTAAGGTGAACTGCTCCTCCATCCTCTTCCCGGATTTCTCCATCGCGTACACCTGCGTGAAGTCGTCCACCTATTTTACTGACAAGAGTTCCGGTCCGATTACTTCACGGTCCTGGAACTTCGGTGATCCTGCCTCTGGTGGAAAGAATAGTTCTACACTGACCAGTCCGCTTCATTACTACGCGACAGCGGGTCCTTTTACGGTAACCCTGACTCTCAATGGGACGGCATCTTTTTCAAAAACCATCACCCTGTCACCCAATGACCTGGCCGACAATACGATTCAATTTAACAGCGGAAACCTGATCAGCACCGTGCTGGCATCCGGATACCAGTGGCTGAAAGATGGACAAATCGTACCCAACGAAATATCCCGTTCTTATAACTTCGGGGGTACGAATGCGGAGTTTTCTGTGCTGATTTTCAATACAACGTGTAACAAACGCTCCGATCCGCTGATTACAGCGGTGGTGGAGCAGGCGGTATCACACGCTGTAAAAATCTTCCCCAATCCCACGGCAGATGTCCTGCAGGTGGAAAGCGGTATCGAAGTGACAGGCATGTCGATTCTCGATATGGCAGGCAGGGAGTTGAAACTTGAACCGGAATCCATTCACCAGGGCCTTTACCGCATAAGCCTGTCATCCGTTCCGTCAGGGCTGTACATCCTGAAGACCATCACACGCGAAAAGGTGGATGTGCAGAAGGTGATTGTCAGAAAATAGCCCTTAATCAATAGCCATTGACAACCCTTTTGATTCCTTCCTTCATCCTGACGACATTAAAATTTAACAATAGGCCGAATCTGTTCTTATAAGAGTCGCCGATAGGTGAGTGTCTGCGCAAGGTGGATGTCTGCAATGGCATCGACAGATTTCACTTCGATAACACCCTTTTGGGATTAGGATTTGCGAGTACTGATAAACGGGTTTCCGGGAAAGTTTAAATGCAGAAAACACAGAGGACACAAAGTAAATGAGCCGCAGAGGTAACAGAGCAAGGGCCTCCGCATCCTCTGTGATTCTACTCTGTGTCCTCTGTTTAAAAAATACCGGTCTGATAAGTAAAACTCGGATTGGAATTTGCTAGGCACTTATGGATGGCCTCGCAGACTACCCTATATGTTCTTCAGATAATTCTGAACATAATCCGCGGTCCCTTCCTCCAGGGTGTGAAACGCCTTTGCGTAACCGGTCTTGGTCAGCTTCTTCATTCTCGCCTCAGTAAAATACTGGTACTTGTCACGGATGTCGATGGGTGTATCGATGTATTCAATGTTTTCTGGCTTGCCCAGCGCTTTGAAAACAGCCCGTGTCAGATCGAGGAAGGTGCGCGCCTTTCCGGAGCCGAGGTTGTAGATGCCTGAGTTCTTGCGTTGGTGCATCAGGTAATAGCAAACGTCCACTACATCCTTGACGTAAACAAAATCCCGCATCTGGCCGCCGTCTTTGTATGCCGGGTTGTGCGACCGGAATAGTTTCATCTTGCCCGTCTGTTGAATCTGGTGAAACGCGTGCCAGATCACGGAGGCCATGCGGCCTTTGTGATTTTCATGAGGCCCGTAGACGTTGAAGAATTTCAAACCGGCCCAGAACAGCGGCTTCTCTTTCTGTTTCAGCGCCCATTCATCAAAGTCCTGTTTTGACTGCCCGTATGGGTTCAGTGGCTTCAGGGAGGGGATCTGCGACTCATCGTCGTCATAGCCGTTTTCGCCAAGTCCATAGGTGGCGGCGGATGAAGCGTAGACGAGCGGTATTTGGTACTGGACACACCTGGTCCAGATGTCTTTCGTGTACTGGGTATTTAGCCGGTTCAGGAGTTGCTTATCGAACTCGGAGGTGTCGGTAATGGCCCCAATGTGGAAAATGAACTCCACCAGTTCCTCGTTCTTGTCAAGCCAGGGAAAAAAGGTGTCCAGGTCCACCTGCTCCTGGATCTTGAGGCCCTCCAGGTTCTTGCTTTTGGCCGGGTCGTTGAACTTATCCACCGCGATGATGGCATTGAAGTTTTCCCGGTTTAGTTTATGGATTAAATAGCTGCCGATGAATCCGGCGGCGCCCGTGACAACGATCATATTCATTCGCTTTGCCGCAAGTTAACGTATATTTGCAGGAAGTTTTTATGATTTACGTTAGCCGAAAGGAGCATTTCAACGCAGCTCACAAGCTCTCCAATCCTGACTGGAGCAAGGAGAAGAACGTGGAGGTTTTTGGCCCCTGCGCCAACGAGAACTGGCATGGACACAATTTCGACCTGATTGTCACCGTGAAGGGGAATCCGGATCCACAGACCGGGTTTGTCGCAGACCTCAAGAAACTCAGTTCGCTGATCCGCAGTGAAGTAATCGAAAAAGTCGATCACAAGAACCTTAACCTGGACGTGGATTTTATGCACGGCAAGATGGCAAGCACCGAAAATCTCGCGATTGAATTCTGGAAGATTCTCGAGCCAAAAATCAAAAACCAGTTTGTTTTTGCATCCCTTCACTCCGTTCGCCTCTTTGAAACACCGCGCAACTATGTCGAATACTTCGGCGATGCTAATTCGTAATTGATAATTCCCAGATGCGCTACTACATCATTGCCGGTGAACGTTCGGGAGACCTGCACGGGGGCAACCTCGTCAAGGCACTTAGGAAGCGTGATAGCAACGCGGTCTTTCGGGGATTCGGCGGCGATTACATGAAGGAGGCGGGCGTTGACCTGGCCGTGCATTATGATGAGATGGCGTTTATGGGTTTTGTTACCCTGATTGCCAACCTCGGTACGATCTGGCGAATGCTGAAGTTCTGCAAGGAGGATGTTATCTCTTTCAAACCCGACGTCGTCATCCTGATTGACTACGGCGGCTTCAACCGCAGGATCGCCAAATTCGCCAAACTCCGGGGCCTCAGGACCTTCTATTACATCCCTCCTAAAATCTGGGCCTGGTACCAGAGCAGGGCAAAAGAAATCAAAGCAACTGTCGACAGACTTTTTGTGATACTCCCTTTTGAAAAGGCCTTTTACAAGAAATATGATTGGGAAGTTGACTATGTAGGCAACCCGGTGCTTGATTCGGTCAAGTCCTTTGTGCCTGATCCTGACTTTTTTAAACGACATGGATTCTCTGACAGCAGTCCGGTTGTAGCACTCCTTCCAGGCAGTCGGAAGATGGAGCTGAAGAGGATGGTTCCGATGATGGCTGAGATTGTGAAAAGGTACCCGGATATTCAATTTGGTGTGGCTGCTGTCGATGGGTTGGATGCTGCATTGTATGAACCGTTGCGCAGCTTGTCCGGCGTGAAATTCATTGAACAGGACACTTACAACCTGCTCCGCATTGCGAGGGCTGCCATTGTTACTTCAGGAACGGCCACCCTCGAAACCGGTTTGTTCCGTGTGCCCCAGGTCTGCGTCTACAAAGCGGGATGGGTTGAATTCGGGATTGCCAGGGCGCTGGTCAAGGTCCCTTTCATTTCGCTGATCAACCTGATTGCCGATGAGCCCGTCATTCGCGAACTGATCCAGGAAGCCGCGACAGAGATGTCAATTGCCAATGAACTGGAAAAGCTTCTTCGTGATGTTCCTTACCGCGACGCAATGCTGACGGCCTATGACAGGATTTATAAAATCCTGGATACAGGATCAGCATCGGAAAATACCGCCAGGTTAATGATAGACTACCTCAGGAATTGAATAGGCAAGTTACGCAACCTTCAGTTTCGAGTAACGGGACTTGCTGAACTTGTCTTCAGCGTATGCCCGCGAGATGACCAGCTTTTCTGTTGTTTTTTCAGAGGGCAGTTCAAACATAGCGTCGATCACAACGGCTTCACAGATGGATCGGAGTCCGCGGGCGCCCAGCTTGAATTCCATCGCCTTCTCAACAATGAAATCGAGTGCGCCTTCCTTAAACTCAAGTTCAATCCCTTCCATTTCAAAAAGTTTCTTGTATTGCTTTACCAGGGCATTCTTGGGTTCAACCAGGATTTTCTTCATGGCGATGGCGTCCAGGGGATTCAGGTAGGAAACCACGGGGAGACGGCCAATGAGTTCCGGGATCAATCCAAAGCTTTTCAGGTCCTGTGCGGATACAAACTGCAGCAGGTTCTCGTTGTCAATATCAGTGGGGTGAAGGGCGTCGGTGGTGGCAAAACCCAACGGCCGGGTATTAAGCCTTCTTGAAATCAAACGTGAAATACCCTCGAAAGCCCCTCCGCAAATGAACAGGATGTTTTCGGTATTTACCGTAATCATCTTCTGATCTGGGTGCTTGCGTCCTCCCTGGGGAGGGACATTCACCGCAGTGCCTTCCAGCAGTTTCAGCAAAGCCTGCTGCACGCCTTCTCCGCTCACGTCGCGGGTGATGGAAGGATTATCCGATTTCCGTGCGATCTTGTCTATCTCGTCGATGTATACGATGCCCCGTTCGGCAGCTTCTGTGTTGTAGTCAGCAGACTGGAGCAGCCTGGTCAGGATACTCTCTACATCTTCACCCACATATCCGGCTTCCGTCAGCACGGTAGCGTCGGCAATACAGAAAGGTACCTGCAATATTTTGGCAAGCGTCCTGGCAAGATAAGTCTTGCCTGTACCTGTTTCGCCAGCCATAATAATGTTTGACTTCTCTATCTGCACATCACTGACCTCCGACTTGCGCTGCATGAGGCGCTTGTAGTGGTTGTAGACAGCAACAGAAAGTACCTTTTTGGCCTGGTCCTGCCCGATGACATATTCGTCAAGGAACTTCTTGATTTCCTTGGGCTTGATTAGTTTGAAATTGGGCAGATTGGTCAGTTCAACCTTGTTCTTTTTTTCCTCCTGAAGAATCTGAGTAGCCTGTGTCACACACTTGTCGCAAATGTGGGCATGGATACCCGAGATCATCAGATCGACGTCTTTCTTGTTTCTACCGCAAAAGGAGCAGGTGACTTCGGCCATATGCTAGTTATCAATCGGGGGTAATCTGCCAGGGAATTAGTAAAAGTACCAAATTAATGGCGCAATTGGTCAATTTGAAAATTTGAAAATGAACCACAGAATAACGGAGATGTGCATTAAATTGGAGCAATGCCACCCCCTTGAGTACTGCTAGTCTGCTAACAGTACATTTTCAAATCGTCAAATTGGATCATTTTCAAATTATTTCTTCTTTTCCAGCACTTCGTCAATGAGCCCGTACTCTTTCGCTTCTGCCGCCCTCATCCAGAAGTCACGGTCAGAATCCTTTTCGATCTTGTCGTACTTCTGGTTGCAGTGCTTGGCCAGGATATTGTAGAGGTCTTTCTTCACCTCAAGGGTTTGGCGCAGGGCGATTTCCATATCGGAGCTCTGTCCTTGCATGCCCGATGATGGCTGGTGGATCATGATCCTGGAGTGGGGCAGGCTGGAGCGTTTTTTGGCTGAACCTGCGGCCAGCAGCACAGCACCCATGGACGCGGCCAGACCGGTACAAATGGTAGCTACGTCGGGGTTCACATACTGCATGGTATCATAGATGCCAAGACCAGCGTACACCGAGCCACCCGGGCTATTGATGTACATGATGATGTCCTTCTTGGGATCGGCAGACTCGAGGAACAGCAACTGGGCCGTGATGAGGTTGGCCACCTGGTCGTCGATGCCCATGCCCAGGAAGATGATGCGGTCAGAAATAAGGCGTGTAAAAACGTCGATGGCACGAAAGTTACCGGGACGTTCTTCAATCACGTACTGTGTCATGTTTTCAATCTTGCCGGCATAGCTGTCGATGGTGTTGCCACTCATGCCCATATGATGGACGGCATACTTCCTGAATTCGTTGTTGTTGTTCATATATAGTTACGGTTTGTGCTTTAAATCAATATAGACGAAGGTCCTGACCTTTTATTTTGAGAACCTTCCGCCAGATCCCCATAATCCGTGGTAAATGTTACCAGGAATTCTCAAAATAAAAAGCCCTGTTTATTAGGGCTTTAATTTTAACGTTCAGGGCAGGCGGAAGGTTCAGCCTGAGGCGGATTGTTAGTGATTGTGCTCCGCCACCAGTTTCTTGAATTCTTCCAGGTCTACTTTCTTGTCCTGTACGGTGATCTTCTCCCTGACGGCCTTCATGATCTTTTCATGCCTGATCTGGTTGTACAGGCGCATGAAGTTTTCACCTTTTCCATCCTGGCCGGAAAGGTAGTTGTCGGCAATGGCGTCAAACTTGTCACCCAGTTGTTCGGCGATCGCCCCGCCGCCGAATTGCTGAGCGATGAGCTGCTTGGCCTTTGTCCTCACTTCATCTCCCTCCACGCTGATCTTGTTCTCTTCTGCAATCTTGTTCTTGATCAGGTCCCACTTGAGGCCATTCTTGTAATCATCGAATTCCTTGCCAATGATTTCATCTGTAATCTTCCCCTCTCCGGATGCTTTCAGCCAGGTCTTCAAAAAGGCCTCCGGCATATTGACCTTGGTATGATCCACCAGGTGGTGCTGAATTTCATGCTCCAGCAGGTGATCGGTTTCGCGCTGATAGTTCTCCGCGATCGTTTCCCTGATCTTGGCAACGAACTCCTCCTCACTCTTCACGACATCCTTGCCGAATGTCTTGTCAAAGAGATCCTGGTTCATTTCGGCTTCAGCTACATTGCTGATGTTGGTGATTTTAGCGGTGTAAGTTCCCTTGGCTTCTTTGGCTTCTTCTTCTGTTACGTTGATGGCCTGCGACACCGTCTTGGGATCGCTGGATAGTTTTTGAATATCGAATGTGACTTCGTCATCCTTCTTGAGGCCGATGAATTTCTTCTGCTCGCCCTTGTTTACTTTGCTGATCGGCAGGTACAGTGACTTCTTGTTTCCTTCCGCGTCTGTGATTTCACCGAAGAGGTTGTCATTTTCTCCGCTTATTTCCGGATAAGTGATATTTCCAAAGCGCCGTTTCACATCTTCCAGTGCTTCATCGATCACTTTCTGATCGACGTCAATCACATAGGCCTTCATCTTGACCCCGGCTGAAACATCGACCTTGAAGTCCTCGACCAGGCCGACCTGGAATTCGAATTCAAAATCCTTCTGTGTATCCCAGTCAATCAGGCGTGCCTTCTCATGGTTGGGAAGCGGATCACCCAGGATGTTGAGTTTTTTCTCTTTGATGTATTCCGAAACGGAATGCAAGAGAAGGTGATTGACTTCCTCCACGAGGATCGATTTGCCATACATTTTCTGAACTACACCGGATGGGACTTTGCCTTGCCGGAAACCCTTGATATTCATCTTCCGGGAATACTCCCTGACTTTTTCTTCCACTTTAGGCAGGTAGTCGCCCTGGCTGAGCGTAATCTTGATCAGTCCGTCTGTTGCCGAAGGTTGGTCCAATGTAATATTCACCGTGGTTGTATTAAGTGTTTAATTAATTTCCTCAGTATTTTCCAGGTACCTGATTCCCCTCACGGAAACCAGAAACCCGCCATTATTGTTATCGTGCGGATGAAGGGACTCGAACCCCCACGCCTTTCGGCACCAGATCCTAAGTCTGGCGCGGCTGCCAATTACGCCACATCCGCAATACTCTCAATAAGGAGGTGGTTGGTAATGGCTTTAGCAGATCCTAAGTCTGTCCCGACACGTCGGGATGCCAATTACGCCACATCCGCCTGTCAGCCACGCACCTTGATAGCCCTTGGTGACCCCCAGACCCAGACTTGGTGGATACTGACTGGCCGTCGCGGTTTCTTGGAATGTGCTGTCCCTTCGCTGAAAAACAATTTTTTCCGCAATCGGAGTGCAAATTTAGAGATTATTCGTTAGCATAGAAGTCTAAAAAACAATTCTGCTTGGTAACCGCGGGTGTCATAGATTCTGTAGAGGAGAAAAGGGAGATAATCAGTCGTTATCGCAGACTCTTAAGGAAGGCAAAACCCGTTTTGAAGTCCGATGATGCCAAAAGGATCAAGCGCGCCTTCACCCTGGCCCTGGAGGCCCATAAGGATATGCGCAGGAAGTCGGGCGAATTGTACATTTTCCACCCGCTGAGCGTTGCAGAGATATGTGTTGAGGAGATCGGCCTGGGCACCACCTCCATTATTGCCGCCCTGATCCACGATGTGGTGGAGGATACCGACATTGAGCATTCCGACATTGAAAGGATTTTTGGAAAAAAGATCGCCAAGATCGTAGATGGCCTGACCAAGATCAAGGGTGTCTTTGAATACGGCACCTCGGCACAGGCGGAGAATTTTAGGAAAATGCTCTTCACCTTGTCTGAGGATGTCCGGGTGATCCTGATCAAACTGGCTGACCGGCTCCACAACATGAGGACCCTGGAAAGCATGCCCCGCAACAAGCAGCTCAAGGTGGCCTCCGAAACAATCTACCTGTATGCCCCGCTGGCACACCGCCTTGGGCTGAACACCATCAAGACCGAACTGGAAGACCTCTACCTCAGGTTCACCGACCAGGCCGTCTACAATGAGATCTCTAACAAGATTGATGAAACACGGGCTTCCAGGAACAAATTCATCAAGCAGTTTGTCACGCCGGTCAGGGAAGAACTTGACAAGTTAAAAATTGAATATGAGATAAAGAGCCGGCCAAAATCCGTCTTTTCAATCTATAATAAAATGCGGAAACAGAACATACCCTTTGAAGAGGTGTATGATTTGTTTGCTGTTCGTATCATCATCGACACGCCCATTGAGCAGGAGAAATCCTATTGCTGGCAGGTGTATTCCATTGTCACGGATTACTACACACCCAATCCGGACCGACTGAGGGACTGGATCAGCACTCCGAAAGCCAATGGCTATGAATCACTTCACACCACGGTCATGGCAAAGAACGGTCAATGGGTGGAGGTGCAGATTCGCACCAAGCGCATGGATGAAATCGCGGAGAAGGGTTATGCGGCACACTGGAAATACAAGGACAACTCCGTTTCCCATGAGTCAAACCTGGAAAAGTGGCTTGTCAGGGTTGGGGACTTGCTCAAGCAGCAGGACCTCACCGCACTTGAGTTCGTAGATGATTTCAGGGGCAACCTTTTCAATGAGGAAGTGTTTGTCTTTACGCCTAAAGGCGAGTTGAAGACTTTGCCTGTCGGTGCTACCGCGCTCGATTTTGCTTTTGAGATTCACACTGATATCGGGGCTAAATGCATTGGTGCAAAGGTGAACCAGCGCCTTGTGCCGATCAACCATGTTCTCAAGAATGGAGATCAGATTGAGATCCTGACCTCATCCAAGCAAAAAGCGAACGAGGATTGGCTTCGGTTTGCAGTGACGCAAAAGGCCAAGTCGAAGATCAAAGACCTGCTTCGGGAGGACAAGCGCCACATTGCGGAGGACGGAAAAGAAGTGCTGGGAAGAAAGATGAAACAGCTGAAACTGGAGACTACCCAACAAGTGTTTGACAACATGCGGGCATTCTTCAATGCGGGTTCCCAGTTTGAACTCCATTATGATGTCGGCACAGGGAAGATCGGACTGAATGAACTTAAACGATTCAAGGAGTGGAAGCCGGATACGACACCCCGCCATAAGCCGGGAGAAGGGCCGGATCGTGTTCAGGAACAGGAAAGACCCCCCTCAACCAAGGGTCAGTATGATGACATCCTTCTCATTGGGGAAGACATGGATGTGGTTGAATATAAACTTGCGAAATGCTGCACCCCGATCCCCGGCGATGAAGTGTTTGGATTTGTCACGGTAAGCGAAGGCATCAAGATACACCGAACTAATTGTTCTAACGCCCCGGAACTTCTCTCAAACCATAATAACCGGGTTATAAAAGCCAAGTGGACGTCCCAGCATGAGGTGGCATTCTTGACGGGATTGAAAGTCGTGGGAACCGATAGGGTTGGCCTGATCAATGATGTTTCGAAAATCATTTCCGAAGAGCTTAAGGTAAATATGAGTTCGATTTCTTTCCGGACCGAGCAGGGCATATTTGAAGGCGAGATCATGCTTTATGTCAATGACACACGCCACCTGGACCTCCTGCTGAGTAAATTGGAAAAGGTGGAGGGGGTGGTGAAGGTATCCAGGTTTGACTCGGCCACGATTCACAGGCAATAACGATCAATTCTACCGTCCATGATCCGCATTTTGAGACAAAAGGCTGGGTTCTTCAGCCATGGAGGGATTATGGCCCCATGAACTATATTTACGACCGCATATGGCTTTGAATCCAAAACTGTACGACGAAGTCAGGAAGATTTTCATTGCCTACCTGGAAAACCAGTCCTTGCGCAAGACGCCCGAACGCTATGCCATCCTGGAGGAAATCTATTCCCTGGAGGGGCATTTTGATGTCGAGTCCCTTTACCTGAACATGAAGAACAAGGCCTATGGTGTCAGCCGCGCCACAGTGTATAACACCCTTGATCTGCTGGTGCAGTGTGACCTGGTCACCAGGCATCAGTTTGGTCAAAACCAGGCCCAGTATGAGAAATCCTATGGCTCCCGGCAGCATGATCACCTGATTTGCACGGATTGTCACAAGGTGATTGAGTTTTGTGATCCCCGGATTCAGACCATCCAGAACACGGTGGAAGAATTATTGCAGTTTGATGTTGTCCACCACTCATTAATTTTGTACGCCAGTTGCCGAAAACCCAATTGCGAAAACCGTAAATCATGAATTTTGAGCAGGAAATTAAGTCGAATACCCTGATCCTTCGGATTTCAGGAGACCTCATCGGTGAGGACAACGGCACCCGTTTGGTGGAGGCCGTTAATGAAGTTGTCGGGCACCAGGTTCTGACCTGTATCATTGATATTTCGGGTGTCCGGTACATCAACAGCAGCGGCATTGGGGTGTTGATTACCATACTGACGAAGTTCAGAAACAAGGGAGGCGAGGTTTACCTGATGAAGCCTTCTGAAAATGTGAAGAAGTTGCTGGTTATCACCAAGCTGAATGCGATATTTCAGGTGATCCAGTCGGAAGCAGAGATTATTCAGTCTTCCGGAAAATAGTTTTAATTGATGACTTTGTAAACAACAATCAAAGTGACAAAGATGAAAGTGGACGTACTGCTGGGCCTCCAGTGGGGTGATGAAGGGAAGGGTAAGATCGTGGACGTGCTGGCACCAAAGTATGATGTCGTTGCGCGGTTTCAGGGAGGCCCCAATGCAGGGCACACGTTGGAATTTGACGGCATCAAGCATGTCCTTCACCAGATTCCTTCGGGCATATTCCGCCAAAAGATCAGGAATGTGATTGGAAACGGCGTTGTTCTGGATCCCGTTGTTTTCAGGGCTGAGATAGAGAAACTTCAGAAATACAACCTGGATGTGAGGACCAACCTCTTCATTTCGAAGAAAGCGACATTGATCATCCCCACCCACCGGCTCCTGGACCAGGCACAGGAAAAAGCAAAAGGCGAAAGCAAGATCGGATCTACATTGAAGGGTATCGGTCCTTCCTACCAGGACAAGATTGGCAGGCAGGGCCTCCGGGTGGGTGATATATTGTCACCCGATTTCAGGAAGAAGTTTAAAAAACTGGCGGACGTTCACCTGGCCATACTGAAGGCGCATGATATCCTTTTCAACTGGAGCGAACTGGAAGAGCAGTTTTTTGATGCGGTGGAGTTCCTGAAGGGATTCAAACTGATCGACAGCGAGTATTTCCTCAACAATGAATTGAAGTCCGGCAGTTCCGTTTTGGCAGAAGGAGCACAAGGGTCTCTCCTGGACATCGATTTTGGAAGTTATCCATTTGTGACCAGTTCCAGCACCGTCACGGCAGGAGCATGCACCGGATTGGGCGTGGCCCCGAAGCATATCGGTGAGGTCTTTGGTATTTTCAAGGCGTACAGCACCCGTGTTGGCAGCGGCCCTTTTCCCACGGAACTGATCAATGAGGATGGCGAGGCGATGCGCAAGCAGGGAAATGAATTTGGGTCTACGACGGGACGGCCGAGACGTTGCGGGTGGATTGATTTGCCTTCATTGAAGTATTCAATCATGATCAACGGCGTCACACAGTTGCTCATGATGAAGGCTGACGTACTTAGTATTTTTCCTCAAATAAAAATTTGTACGCAGTATAAACTGGTTGACGGCACAGTGACCGAGCAGGTGCCTTATGAGCAGATTAATGAAGCGATAACGCCCATTTACGTTGAGATGAAAGGCTGGAACTGCAGCCTGAAAGGCCTTGTGGAGAAAGAGTTGCCAAGGGAATTACAGAATTATATTGAATTCCTTGAACAGAAGCTGGAGGTGCCTATCTCCCTGATTTCCACCGGTCCAGATCGGACAGAGACTATCCATCGCTTCAGGTAAGGTCCCGGGTTCACCGGAAATCTTCCAAAACAGGCTTTGTGTATCAATTTCTGCCTGTTATCTTTGCAGTCCGTTTTGTAAGAAATGGTCAAAACTGGCTTTAGGGGGGGTTTTGGGGATTAGAGTAGAGGGAGTTTCCAGCAGGGGGACTCAACGATACTGAGGATTTTAGCTTTGAGCCGTGAGGTTTGTGGTTAGAGGAGC
>JAYTVB010000052.1:0-118981 GCA_043744235.1 Cyclobacteriaceae bacterium
GCCTGATAGTCTGCATATGCTGTCGCCTTAAGCTTTTCTTCAATTGATTTTGCAGTGACTGCTAATTTTTCAGCGTACTCCTTTTCAAGATGAATACGAACGTGACCCTCCACAGCAGCTTCGGGAGAAAATTGATGCCCACATTCTGGGCAGGTGATTTTGAGATTGTTTTTCATAGCCAACTAGTTTTTAGTGTATCGACTATGCATAGGTACGAGTGGACTGTGACGTCTTGCGTCACTGATGAGTGGCAACTCCATGACACAAGATGTCACACATCAATACCAAGTTTGCACCATGTTCATCAATAAAAACACGCGAACCAATGGAAAATCCTAAATTTCAAATCTTCAAAAGCTCGGTTAACGCCGAGTATTATTACAGACTGAAAGCCAAGAATGTAGAAATTGTTCTTAGCGGCGAAGGTTACAAGACAAAGCAAAGTTGCCAGGCTGGGATAGCTTCTGTAAAACAGAACTCCCCTTACGACAGCCGGTATGATCGCAAGGACGGGTATACAAGTTATGGTTTCAATCTCAAGGCCGCCAATGGCGAGATTATCGGAAGGGGTGAGACCTATACGGCACGCTCTGCCAGGGAAAACGGCATTGATGCTTTAAAACGCGACGCTCCAACGGCTCCGATCGAAGACAATGCATAACGTCGACCATGTTACATGCATCTTTGTGTGTCTCTGAATGTGGGGAGTGATCCAAACGGTCAAGCCGCCCATTGCATACTTGCGGAGAGCTTGTCAAGGGTGTCGATGGACATGGAATCAAATACCAATCGAAACTCCCTTGGCCCGGCTTGTTACTCCCCCGCATAAAGATATTTAACTCACGGTCGTCCAGCATAAGCTGGAGATCGATCTGTGTGTGAGATTGGTGGATAGTTAGGTGCTTCTGGCCATTAACCTTTGATACACGATAAACCCTAAATAATGGGGTCCATCTCATGCCGACAGGTAATAAGAAGTCAGATTCCGTGCAAACAATTCTTGTCATAGAAGCCTGAAGCCATTTCATATTTTTTTGGTATGTGAATTATTGAGCATTTTCAGTCGATCTGTATAATGAGATTGATACAGTTCCTTAACACTCTCCGCTAAGAATGAGCGACTAATCAAATCTCGTATGACTTTGCTTTCAGTCCTATATTTATCCAGGATCTTCCGAACCCGGCTCTCCATCATCCCGATTTTTACCGCAAACTCATAGAAGTCATCATACGCATAGAACCCAAGCACCTTAAAACTCTCAGTATCATAGCCGCCCGAAAACAAGCCTTCTGACAATGCGAAAAATAAATCAGAAGGAATGTGTATCTGGGTATTTATCATGTCGTAGGCCGGGCTCAGCACGTAATCACCGCTTGGTGTTTGTGAAAGGGAGAAGTTCTTTAAGTGTGCATCGCCGTTGCTGAACAGATAATTGAACACAACGCGCTCATAATATTTTTCTGCCTCCACTGCATAGGCACCAACATATCTTTTCATTACACGAGCGATATCCTCGTAGCTGCCTTGATTTTTGTATTCCTCTCCGTCTTTTCCTTTTGCAAGCCCCGACAGTGAAGCAAAATCTTCCTGCGCTATTTTCATTCCGTCACCATTGAAGTCAAATCGTTTAGTGATGTATGCTGGTTCTCCATTCTTAAAAAAAATGAGACCGCATTCAGCCGTATTTATGCCGTAGACCTGCTTTGCGATTTGCATGGTCAGATGTTCGTTTGCCGGCAGTTCTTCGGCCTTTCCGAAAGGAGGTCGAATGGGCACAGGTTTTAGAATTATTGACCACTTTCTCCTGGTTGGGTGAGACGCAGTTTGTTTTTCTCCAGTATCAGTGATTGCTTGAACTGTGCTCCGCTGATCGAAATAGTCTTGCTGTTCTGTCTGAATTTTTCTGCTACTTCTTCGCTGGCATCAGGGGGGTCAAAATCAAGAACATGACTTACCTTCTTTCCAAAAAACATATTACGCAAAGCCGAGGGACTGTATGTATTGAATCCTTCGGCCAGGGTACAGGGACAATATTTCAAGTCAATGGAATTCATGATTGATCGATTAGCTTTACGGTGACTGCTCCGATGGTGTCCCTTGATGCTGTGGCAGCCAGCAGACTCAGAACATCCTGCTCATCGATCTTCAGGTAACGACTTTGTATTGCCAGATTAGTTCCTTCGGCAACCATATTGCTGAAGAAAGCAAACATATATTCGCTACGGTATTCCTGTTGAGTCTTGGGGAGTGTGAGGCTGATCGCGTATTTGTTGCTGTCATTGAAATAGGTGTCGTCATACCGGAATGAATAGCTGTTGCGGTTCACCTCAGCGAGGATGCCGGCGAGAATTCCATTGCGATATACTTCTACTTTTCTCATTTAAGTTTCTTCACTTCCAATGTCAATTCCATGCCCAGCACGTCAGCCAGTTTAGTCAGTACATCGAGGGTCGGATTACCCTGTCCTTTTTCAAGCTTGTATAGCGTATTCGTGCTTACGCCTGCCACTTCAGCTAAGTGCGGCTGGGTGATTCCAAGTTCCTTTCTACGGTCCCGGATTGCATTGCCAACACGGTTATCTAACATTATGATGTGATTTTACTGTAAATATATCCTCTGTAGAGGAATTGAACAAGTAAAATCACATTATAGTGTGATTATAGGCATAAAGTGACTCCGTGGTAAAAAAATCTTTTGCCATCAGTAATACCACCTACTTTTTTCTAAATTAAATGAGAAGTCATCTTAGTTCGTCTGTAACATCAAATTTGTACTCATTACTATGAAAAACCTAAGCAGACGTAAATTCCTTGCCACGGTGTCATCTTCTGCAGTCATACTGCCCATCCTTCCAACTTATGGGGCGGATACGGCTACTGATAACGGTAAGAATGTACTCACCATAAATCGAGTGGCGGCTGATTCGAATAGAATCATGCGGTCTCTTAGTCCAAATCAAGACAACGATATCGAACAAGAATACACGTTTAGTAATCCTGACAAACGCACATTCTACATTTATGCTGGAGACTACATCCTCAATGCGCAAAGCCGCCTTTGGGGGGACGAGAACCTGGTGGTTATTGCCAACCACCTAACCATCGAAGGGCAGGTGCTCAATAATGGAAACAACATTGTTCTTCTGGCCAACAAGATAACTTCAAAAAATGGTGAGTTGGTGGCGTCCGGAGTTGATGCTCCCAAAACCTACGACAGCGGGTACCCTCCGTCGGGCAACGGAACCAATGGAAATCACGGCGGAGATGGTCAAACCGGAAACAGTGTTCTTGTTTGGTGCCGATCCCTGGAGGGCGAGTTCAAACTGAAGAGCGTTGGCGGAAAGGGAGGGACTGGCCAGCGGGGTGGAAGCGGATATACCGGATCACAGGGTGCTAATGGGCAAGATGGTGAGTACTGCACAAATTCCTCTGGTGCACCAGGCGGGGCAGGAGGACAGGGAGGACCTGCAGGAATTGGAGGAAATGGAGGAAATGGGGGAAATGGAGGAAGAATCCTGATTTCCACGTTAAAGGAATTCAATTCCGACTTACGTTTTGACGTCGCCGGTGGAGAGTTCGGAGTTCCTATTGGCAATGGAAGTCCCGGCCAAGGCGGTGAACCGGGGCTTGGGGGGCAGAACGCGTACCGCCACAGGAGTGGCGGAGGAGGAAAGGCGGGTGGCGCTGATACTGATTGTGGATATCGAGGTCGAAATTCCGCTAATGGCGGGCGAGGTCCAGCCGGCCCAGCCGCGGCGCGCGAACCTTCAAATGGCAGTACCGGAAAAGATGGAACTTACGAAATAATTGAGCTCCTCGCATTGCCATCGGAGATGGTGAGTATTTCCTACCTGAACACGCTGCTCTACCAAATCCAGTCCGATTACTGGTCCCGAAATTGGGAGAGAGCCATTGACAAGTTGGAATGGCTAATGGCCATAACGGGCACACCGATTATCGACCATCCAATCGTGACTGAATTGTTTCCGTTAATCGATTCGCCTTCCTCGCGGTCTGAATTTGACCTCATCAATAAGCAATGCGAAATCGCCTTAAGAAAACTCGAGCTCGGACTCGATCTGGATGGACGTCCGCAAAACTACGTACCGCTCACCTCCTTCAGTACCTATAAATTACACATAGAAGCTCAGCTTGCTGGTTTGAAGGTCGTTGAAGAGAACCTGCGCGAGTTTGAGCAATCGCAAGAAAACGCGGAGAAAGCCAAAGCTGCAATTCTCAAGTCCATTGAATCGATGGAAGGACAGATAAGGGAAGCAGGATCTGCCATTGGCGAGCTGAAAAATGAAATAGAAACGAATAGCCGCCTGCACAATGATCTGAATAGAGATATCCAGATCGCATCGAACGAGATTATCCTGAACAGAGAGGCTTTCGAAAGAGCTTTCGTCGCAAAAAGCAATGGATGCACCTTAGAAAACCTCATCGCAGCGATTTCTGCTGTGTTTGTATTACCGACTGCTGCAGGTGCAATCGTAAAAAACATAGGGTCATCAATAGATACGCTCAACAGCAACGTAGAGGACAAGCTCAACGCATTGAAGCCGTACCTCACCACCGTGAAATTTGAATCGAAGAATCTTGCTGCTGCCTTCAACGAAGTAAGGTCATTTGTAAAAAGCGTAACCGAAACAAACGCCCTGATTGCCACTTCGCAGGAACATTTTGAAGAGGAGTTGAAGCCCTATCTTGACATGCCTGAGTCAAAGTTACTGCGTGATACTTTCAGGAAATTTGCTTCGCTGTGCACAAGCCGCAACCAGAAACTGTTGAACCTGCAGGGCGCCTACATAAAGCTAGACCAGTGTCTTGCAGAAATCGACTACAAAAAAGCCGAGATTTTGAGGCTTTATTCTTTAGCTGCCCGAGAAAACAGCCACACTCAGCAAGTGTTAGTTGCCTCGCTGAGAAGCATCTACTTTGGCAGTAAGCTGAGCATCATCCTGAGGATGAACGAGGCCATCCGTGCCCTAGAGTACTATTACCTCGACCAAGCCGGTATTGAGCTTCTCACTGCTTTTAACCACGCCGCCCTGCATGCATCATTTCTGCAGATCACCAACCGTGAGCTCAAGATTAGGAATGATGCGACAGCATTTTTTGTGAAGTTCACGAGGAGTTTTTCGTTTAATATCAATGCAAACGAAAACAGCAAGCTTCTGGCCTCATTTAAGATGGATGGTCACATGGTTATCTCTTTAGACTTTCCGGAATTTGTGCGCGACAGTGAGGGGCCAAGAGTGGGAACATTGAATCACGTGGGTGTGTTGGCGAGTGGAATCGACGTCATATTTGCAGGTGGCAACCTGAAGAATTGTACCACCTCCATTTCCATCAAGCACCTGGGGCAGGAACGTTTCCGAAATTCAAAGAATCAATATCTCACGTTTTCACGGGAGGCATCCACCATTTCGATCGACAAAGAATATAGCAGTGCAGGGAAGGTTGTGGTTGGCGTTGGCACCGTCGTTGAAAACAACCTGACCGACAACATGAACCTAAGTGCCTATGCCTTGCGAAGCCTCTACTCTACCTACATCGTCACGGCAAACCACCTCGGTGAAAATCTTCCCGATTGGATAAAGAATGTGGAAAGCATTAAGGTCCATTTTTATGGATACCAGCGCACGGCGAGTTGAGCGTCCGCAACTGTCATAGCACTATTCTTGGTGAAATACTTTAGCACCATTATAGGTAGCCTAAGATGATTCGGAAGCTTGGAGGATTCTTGGTTTTGTCTTGCGCGAAGTAACTTACTCAGAGATTCGGCTACTAAGGAATTCGGATCAAAGTATAACACTCTATGAAGGCCTTTTTTTAAGGCCCAAGAGTTGGCGAAACCGACGCCATAGTGGCCATAGGTAAATTGGCCCTCATCAATCTGCCTAAGAGTCAATTCACTAAACGAAACCATTGGATGCGTGGCGCTGGAGATCTTCTGGGTCCCTTGTAGGAATTCCTCCTCACAATAGTTGAGTCTTAAAAGCGACATCGCTAAGATCTGCTGAAGGGTCGAAAATTTGTGAGTGAAGTGAATAATATGCTGCATACGTTTTGTCATTGAAGGAGCGACAACCTGATCAATGAGGTCGAATTAGAAAGGAGATTCAAAGAGAGGTGTGTGTGGTAACTCAATGTCTTCTAGTTCGATAGGTGAATAATCGGACCTCAGCTTCAGATTGAGTGCGCTAAACCTACTCTCCAGTTTTTTGATCTCATCAAGAGTTGGTTTTAGGCTGTTGGACGTGTAGCCAAAAGCGTATCTGGACGAATCCTTTGCTTTTCCAATTAGTCCGATCTCTTCTAATTTATAGTCGAAGATGTAATTCATATGCAAGAGATATAGATTTACGCAATCTCTTAGCCTTTCATCCGGCAAATCCTCTTTGAAATATAGGAACACCATTTTCGGATTATACTTGGCGTAGTAGTATGGTCGATGGTCATAGCTTGTACGAGATTGCTGAGCGTGGAATTCAGAAAAGTGCCCGGCAAAGTACGATCTCCTCATTCTGTTTAAGGAGAAAAGCATTTTTGCGAGCTTATCTCCGCTATTTTGATCGATTATCATTTCCTTAACGATCTCATCGACAAAGTATCCTGGCGTCTCAAGTTCTCGCTTGGTGTTAAATATCGCGGAATTGAAAAAGTTATTCCATTCTCCATCGATTTTTAATGAGCGGGCATTAAACTTTGGACTTTGGAGGGCCTTAGGAAAAGCCATACCATTTTTATAGTAGGTGGCGATTAAATCAAGCTCGGTTCCGGAAATTAAAGTGAAATTTCCTTCCTTAGGCATACTGAACATTAGCTTTGCAAGAAATTCGCCATCTGATTGAGAAAAATTGAACTCTTCCCTCGGTAAAATGATCGCAGGCCCTTTTTTAGTAAGCAAAGCTCTCTTGTTGATATAGTTTAGAAAATCTGGAAGTGTGTCAAGTTCTTTGATGGCTGATTGCCAAGCTTCCGCATCCATCACAATTATCTCTTTGCCTCTATCAAACAAGGCTGTCTGATAGACTTTTACTCCGGTGTTAAGATTGATAACAATTCGGTAAACGTTTCTGATATCTTGCCTTCTAAATCCTTCTGGCGCCCTATCTGGGTGTTTGAGCAAAACAGGTTGGTCCCGAAATAGTGTCTTTTCTGCGCCATGAATCTGCCTTATTGCTCGGTCAGTTGTGCTTCTAAAGTACCTTTCATAGTTACCCTTAAATGAGTAATTCTTAACTGAAATAATCAAACACGCCGATTTAAAGACAACGAGCAAATCACATATTTCTTTGTTGTCCTTAGCGATATCTAGGGGTCCAGGGTAACACCAGTATTTGAGAAATGAATTGAAGGCAATTTCGTTTACAAAACGCTCGCCCAATTCACCTTTTTCGGTATTATCTGACGCAGAGTCCATATGTTTTATAGTGGGTTCCCCTCAGTTGCTCGAATATTGCATTATACCTGCATCTATTGCTGATTTGAAATCGGCGATAGCTATTGCGTAAATTAGGTTTGTTTATCCTCTTTGGTTAAGTTCAAAACCCTATTGAACGCTGCAACATCATTGTGATTGTGTAATAATGCAATTTCATTATTTTTCATTGGAAGCCCGAACAAACCTGATAGGTATGAATTGTGTTGGATAGTAATTCTTTAGCGTGGCCCGATTCATCACATTATCAAGTTACAAACTTTGTCTTCACCATTCTGTACCCCAAGTTACTGCGAGATGCTGAGGGCACGAATAGGGCACAGAATTCCTGAAATTCTTTGTAACTGATTGAAGGCTTAGAAATAAAAAAGCCTTTAAACCATTAGATTTAAAGGCCGATGGATTCGGATGAACCCATGCTGTCGGGGTGAGAGGATTCGAACCTCCGACCTCTACGTCCCGAACGTAGCGCACTAGCCGGGCTGTGCTACACCCCGATTTTAGGGACAAGGCGCAAAAATAATCAATCAGGGCAACTATAAAAAGGCCTGCTGTGATCAGGGCAAGCCGGGCTTTAATGATCAAAGGTGCCCGCTGCAAGTTCTCAGGGAACTGGCTTCCACCTGGGAGCACAACCAACGCCACTGCAAGGCTGTCTTGTACTGACAGGATTTGAACCATCTGAACCAACCATCCAGATTTCGGCGTAGGCATTTGGATCAGATTGCTTCTTTCCTCCAATTTCGTATTCAAATACGATCGTTTTCCCGTCCGGCGACCAACCGGTATCTCCTGATTCGTAAGGAACGGTGAAGTGGGTAAGCTGAGAGACGTTGCTTCCGTTGGCATCCATCGTGTAGATGTTCAGCTTATCGCCACCCTCCCTGTCGGATCCAAATGAAATCCTCCCGCCGTCGGGCGACCAGGCAGGGTCGCCATTATTACCCTCCATGGTTAACTGCTGCATATTCATGCCCGCTGTATCCATGGTCAGAATGTGCATGCTGCCGTTTCGGTAACCCATAAACACTATTTTGTTATTGATAGACCAGCGGGGTTCTACACTGAAGTCGGTGGCAGGGAGTATCGCGTGATCACCGGTGCCATCGATGTTTGCGATTCGTATTTCAGTCTTGGGCATTACCCCCGGGACGACCGGGCCATTGAGCCGAACGTAGATTATCTTCGTTCCATCAGGAGACCAGCTGGGGGTTACGTCAAAGCCCGGCACCGGCGATAAGCGTCTCTCTCCTGAGCCGTCTGCGTGAATCAGGTAGATGCCGGATCCGTCCAAGCCCCTTTGAAACAGAAGTAATTTTCCATCGGGAGACCAGCTTGGATAATCCTCACTTTCAACATGAGTGGTCAGCCGCCTGGCATTATATCCCTTGAAAGCCTGATCCACCTCCATCAGGTAGAGGTGGTTTATGCCATTATCCCGATTGACAAAAGCAATGGTCCCTTTCGAAATAACCGGGGCGGTGTTTTCCGTGCAATGGATGAAAATGAACATGGCCAACAGGAGTGGCCACGAATGCTTTGCGGGCGCTGCAGTCATAAGTGGTAAGACGCCATTTAGGCTGTCCATGTTGCATCCATTCAAGGAAAAATGGACTTCGCAGCAAGATGCTTCTAATTAGTTCGCAAACCCATGCCCTGCATTGATCCAATTGGTAATCGTCTGCTTCTAAGCGGTGGTGAACGGGGCCTGAGGGGACAGTGGCATGGTGTTCAGTGTGTGGGTAACGGTTGAGCTGTAGATGCCGCTCCAGACGGAATTGATGAACGCTTCGACGCACGAGCGGGCCGGGTCATGCAACCGCATATTGGACGAAGCGAATAAGTGAATTTGGGTTGGAATACTGCTTGTAATAACCGCAAGCGGATTCGGGATCGGCTAAATGGGCATCCCCGATAAACATTTCTTCTAGCAGGCAAGAAAATCAGGAAAATTGTAGGGACTGGATGCCCCTGATTAACCAGGACCGCACTAAATAGTACCCTCAATTAAACTATGCAGGATTTTTCAGCAGCGGCAGCCCGGTTTATCAATACCACGTCCAGTCACATTTTCCTGACCGGGAAGGCCGGGACGGGCAAGACCACGTTCCTGAAAAACCTGGGAGCCCTGACCCATAAATCATTCATTGTGGTTGCCCCGACCGGCATTGCTGCCCTCAATGCGGGAGGCGTCACCATCCACTCCCAATTCCTGATGCCTCCGATGGCTTTTCTTCCCGACCGGTCATTGCCTGAAAACTTCGATCCGACGGGCAGGTTCATCAACCAGAATATCCTGGCCCGGAAGCACCCGCTGAACAGTGCCCGCAGGAAAGTCCTGCGCTCCATCGACCTGCTGGTGATTGACGAGGTAAGCATGTTGCGCGCCGACCTGCTTGATGCGATCGACTACCGGATGAAAGCTGCACGCGGCAATTTCAGGGAGAGCTTCGGTGGCGTGCAAGTATTATTCATCGGAGATTTGTATCAATTGCCGCCCGTGGTGAAGAACGAGGATTGGGATACGCTGCGACGCTATTACCCGGCTATGTGGTTCTATGAAGCGGCGGCGCTTCGCGGAAACCCGCCCGTTTATATTGAATTGGACAAGATATTCCGTCAGCATGACCAGGGTTTTATAGATATCCTCAACAACCTGCGCAACAATGTCAATACGGCCGAGGCCCTGGAGGCCCTGAACGAGCATTACAAGACGCCGGAAGAGATTCACAGCCTGCGTGAAGTCATTACGCTGACCACACACAATTACAAAGCCGAAGAAATTAACCAGAAGGAGCTGAGGAGCCTGGGTGCTCCTTCCAGCTTCTTTGAAGCGCTCATAGAGGGTGAGTTCCCTGAAAGCATGTACCCCGTGCTGCCCGGACTGGAATTGAAAGTCGGGGCGCAAATCATGTTTGTGCGAAATGACAACGAGGGGAAGATGTATTTCAATGGCAAGCTGGCCACGGTAATCGAAATTTCGGAGGATGATGTCTGGGTAGAGATGGCCGAATCTCACCTGCGCTACCCGCTCAAGCGCGAGAAGTGGGAGAATAAGAAGTATACGGTGTCCGAAGGCACGCATGATCTTCATGAAGACGTGATCGGCACATTCGAACAATACCCGGTGCGGCTTGCCTGGGCCATCACCATTCATAAGAGCCAGGGCCTCACTTTCGACAAAGCCATTATTGATGTGGGCCAGGCCTTTGCCGATGGACAAGTATACGTGGCGCTGTCCAGGCTCCGCGCACTGGAAGGACTCGTACTTCGCACGCGCATCAGCCCTTCGGTCATCAGTACGGACCAGCAGGTGGTGGCCTATGCCCAGAATAACCATCGGCCCGGCCAACTGGATGATGTGATGAGGGCTCAGCAGCAGCAATACATCCGGCAACTGATTGAAAGAACGTTTGAGTTGAACTCGATTGTCAAGGACATCAGGCACATTCAGAAAAGTCATGCTGAAGAGGGTTTTGATGAGTCCTCGATGAAGCCGGTCCTCGTCCAGTTGGCTGAGAATCTTGAGGCTGAACAGGTCAACACGGAAAGGTTCAGGATGCAGCTGACGGGATTGAGTGGTTCAGGCGACCCCGCGGTACTGCTGGAGCGAATGAGGAAAGGAAGCGGCTACTACCACACCCTCGTGCTAAGCAACATCAAAATGCTGTTGCTTCACATTGAAGCAATAAGGCAGATGAAGCGGGTGAAGACTTATTTGACCCAGCTCACGGATCTTGAGCAGTCCCTGAGCAAGAAATTGTGGGAGATCGACAAGGTATCCTATCTCACCGAATCAATCTTGAATGGTGTTGAAAAACCTGACTTTTCTGATCTTGAAAGGAAGCGCTCCGGGGAACGCACCAGCCTGCTGGCTGAAATCGGGAAAGAAGCCGCTCCTGTTGCGATCAAGCGGAAGCCCCGCAGCAAGAAGCCCAAAACCAATGACGGCCGTAGTACCTACGACATTACGCTCGAGCTGATGGAGAAGGGCATGACCGTAGAACAGATTGCCGCTGAACGGGGACTGGTTGCCGGCACCATTGAAAGCCACCTGGCCAAAGCAGTGGGAGTTGGCCGGTTGAGTATTTTCAAATTTGTTGCAGAAGAAGCCGTGGAGGAGATTCTCCGGGCGAGCCGCAGCTTGCCGGAAGGCTCAAGCTCAAAAGATCTCTATGTGGCGCTAAACGGCAAATATGGTTACGGTGTGCTGCGCGCTGTCTACAACCATGCCAGTCAGATGAAGCGGCAGGATTGACCGGTTATTTCACCGGCAGTCCGCTTAGCTTCTTTCTTTCGTTTTCAACAATCTGTGAGTTGTTCACCACCACCAGAAATTCGTCCTGCGGCACGTTGGCGAATTGAATCTGCACTTCGCTCTCATTGCCGTTGCCAAGGCCAACCCGGTATTTATGAAGCAGGTTGGCGTCGCCCTGCTTTTCTTTTGGAAAGGCCAGGTACACGAAATGGTAATCCTCTTCTTCCAATATCGAAGCAATGGGCACCGTCAGCTGCGGAGACTTGCTTTCCTCTTTGATCAGGGCGCAGCGCACACTCATGTCGGGCAGAATGATTTCACCCTCGGGGGCATGGAAGGAGATGTGGGCTTTCACTGCCCGCGTTTCGGCATCAAAAGCATGGGCAATGTGTTCCACTTTTCCCTTCACCGCAGGGTAGCGGTGGTTAATGAAATTGATTTCAACGGACTGGCCTTCTTCGATGTCGTCGAGGTCATTGTCGTACACATAAACATCGGCCATCAGTAGTTCAGTATTGATTAATTCAGTCAATACGATATCCGTGGTAGCCAGCTGGCCCACCTGGACGGAAAGCTGGAAAATGTAGCCATCAATGGGCGCCTTGATGATCACGTGTGAGGTAATTTCCGTGTGGCCGGGATCGTGGGCCTTCTCCACCTGGATGCCCAACAGCTCGAGCTTGGCTTTCAAAGCGTTCATCTTGCTTTGTGCGGCCTTGTATTTTGCTTCCGTGGTCTGGAAGTTGACCAGGGCCCCAACATTGTTCTTAATCAGTTCCTCCTGCCGCTTGTACTCGATGGCTAAAAAATCATTTTCGCTTTCGGCCTCGATGTACTGGCTTTGGAGTTCCACCAAAGCCATACTTCTAAGGATGAACAGCGGCTGGCCTTTCTGTACCCTGCTGCCGTCCCGGACGAATATCTTCTCGATCTTACCTTCGATGTCAGTACTCACAGAGGCTTTGTAGTTGGGGAGTGCCACAACCTTTCCATTCAGGTAGACTTTGGAGAAAATGATTTTGGTCTCAGCCTTGCCAAGCTTAACACCCATCAGGTCCAGCGAATGGTCTGTGATGTAGACTGCATTCGGATCGGTGGAAACCAATTGTGTGGAAGGTTGCTTCTTGGCGCAGGACCATAAGCCGGCCAGGAGTATCAGAATATGAATGGATGATCTTTTCATGTTTAATCTCTTTATGGAGTCAGGAGATCACCTTTCAGGTAAAGGAGTCTCAAAACTGACTGGTTGTAATTTTTTAAAGTCTCGAAGTAATTCTGTCGGATGGTAAAGACCAGTTCAAGGTTCTGGAGGTAGATGTAATAGTTGACGCTGCCGAGGCGGAAGCTCTCTTTTGAACTTCTCAGGATTTCATTCGCTTCACGGAGGCCGACATTTTCAAAGTAGTTGAGGCTTTCGGTAAATTGTTTGAATTCCGACAAGGCCTTTGCGTATTCGGTATTTAGTTCGTAAGCCGTGAGCTGCCGCTGTGTCCGCGCGATGTCTATTCCACTCTTGGCCGAGTTGATGTTGCTTTGGTAGGTCCATTGCCAGACAGGCAGGGTGATACCTACCCTCAGCCTTGACTCGAATGGTGTCGAGGTTGTCCCCTGGTTCAAGGCACCAATGATTACGCCGGGAACCCGTTTGCTTCGTTCCGTCCGGAGGATGCTCCTGCTGAGTGCTTCCTGCTTGTCGCTGTAATCCAGGAGCGGATTTTGTTTCAGGTAGATGGTGTCAATGGGGGTTTCGGTGATAGCCTTCAATATCTTATTGAAGCTCTCCGCCGGCACGTAGGTAGTATCATTGGGATACCCCATCAGCAGGTTGAGCTGGTACTTGGCATTGCGCAGGTCGGCCCGTGCAAGTTTGAGGTTGTTGCGTATCTTCTGGTATTGGGATTCGCCATTAATTTTTTCAAGGTTGGATATCTGGCCCACGCGGTACCGCACGTCATTCATCCTGATAATATCATCATAGACTGAATCCTGCCGCACCAGCAGGCGGGTCTTTGCGATCAGGTAGCCAAGGTTATTGTAGGCGGAATGAACGCGGTAGATCAGGTTGTTGCGGGTAATCCGCTCTTCGATCTCGGTCAGCTGCACCCGCTTGACCTGTGCCTTGCGCTGGTAGGCGAACGTGCCGGGGTAATCGATAACCTGCAGTATTCCCGGACGGAGTTCATGTCCCGTTGGCGCTTCGAAAATCAGGTCGGGCGTCTTCAGGCTGAAGGTACCCGGCAGAAGCTTCTCCTGCTGTTCGATTCTCTGGCCGGCCAGTTTCATCTCGGGATTTCTCCTCAGTGACATGCTCACGGCGGAATCTGCCGTTATGGGTACTTGTGCGTCAGCGGGTTGTTGGCCCAATAAGAAAAAGCCAAGAACCACCAGGGGGGCAGTGACTTTGGATGGCGAAATCATGAACCGAAGGAACAGGGTGTAAAGAACCGGGAGAACGAGTAAGGTTAAAATCGTGGAAGTAAACAAGCCGCCGATCACTACTGTTGCCAGTGGCCGCTGTACCTCAGCGCCAACGCTCGTTGACATGGCCATGGGCAGGAAACCCAGTGCGGCCACCGCTGAAGTCATCAGCACCGGCCGGAAGCGTTCACGCAAGCCCGTGATGACGCGTTCTGTAATGTCTGTCATGCCTCTTTTCTCCAGCGTGTTGAAGTGCCCCACGATCAAAATACCATTGAGTACAGCAATACCGAACAACGCAATGAAGCCTACACCCGCCGAGATGCTGAAATTCATACCGCGTATAATCAATGAGACCACTCCGCCCACAGCGGACAACGGGACAACGGTATAGATCAGCAGGCTGTCGCGGATGTTGCCGAAAGAAGCGAAGAGCAAACCGAATATCATGATCAAAGCAATCGGGACTACAATGGCCAGGCGTTTTTTCGCACGGCTGAAATTTTCAAATTCACCGCCATACTCGATGCCATACCCGGCCGGGATCGTAACCGCGGCATTGATGCCTTTCATCGCATCCTTCACTACGGACTCCAGGTCACGTCCCCGGACATTGAACCCTATGTTGACTTTGCGCTCCAGGTTTTCATGACCGATCTCGGAGGGGCCGATCTCTTCATAAATTTCTGCCAGCTGTTTCAGCGGGATGGGTTGTCCATCCTTGTCGCTCACCGTCAGGTTGTCAATGCTCTCGGCGCGGGCACGCTCGTCACCCGAAAGGCGGAGGGTCAGGTCAAATCGTTTATCGTTCTCATAAATGATGCCTGCGACGGATCCGGCGAAAGCCATCTGTACGGCCCGGTTAATTTGGGAGACCGTCACGCCGTATACTGCCAGTGCCCGCCGGTCGTACCGGATGTTGATCTGGGGCAAACCAAAGATTTTGTTTTCCTGCACATCGGCGGCACCCTTGATCGTCTTGATGACCTTGATGATCTGGTTTCCCTTGTGGGCCAGGGTGTCCAGGTTGGTGCCAAAGAGTTTTACGACGACATCAGTCCGCGCGCCGCTCATGAGCTCATTCACGCGGTTCTCAATGGGCTGTTGGATGGAATTCACAATCCCGGGGAACGCCTTCAGGTCTTCTGCGATCAATGCAACGAGTTCCTCCTGTTCCTTCGCCTTTTTCCATTCTTCCTTGTCCTTCAGGACCACCACAATCTCCTGGGCTTCCATCGGCATGGGGTCGACGGGCACTTCAGACGTTCCGATCTTGGACACGACCCGCTCAACCTCATCGGGGTAGCCGCTCAGCAGCATGGATTGGATCTTCTTGCTGAGGGCAATCGTTTCGGTCATCGATGTACCCACGGGCAGATTGGTTTCAATCACCAAATCGCCTTCCGCGAGTTTGGGAATAAACTCTCCTCCAATTTGCCTGAAGGCAAAAAATCCGCCCGTTAGAATGGCGATCACGACAAATAAAACAATCATTTTCTTTCGAAGGCCAAACCGGATGAGGGGTTCGTATAGTTTGAACAGGTAGCCAACGACCCGTTCCGATGGCGTATCATGAGATTTTGGCGGCTCGAGGATAATGGAACCCATCATGGGAACATAGGTGATGGCCAGCAGAAGGGCAGCCAGAATGGCGAAACTGATGGTCTTGGCCATGGGCACGAACATTTTCCCCTCGATGCCGGTGAGGGTCATGATTGGAAAGTAAACGATGAGGATGATAAGCCCTCCAAAGATCACCGGCTTTTTCCCTTCCTGCGCAGCGCGAAATACAATACCTTCCTTTTCCAGCTGGCTGACAGTTTCGTTGGGCCCCATGCTCATCCGCGCGGTAGCGAGATAGAAGATGATGGATTCTACGATGATGATGGCAGGGTCGACCAGTAAACCAAAGTCAATGGCGCCCAGGCTCATCAGGTTCCCCACAACGCCAAACTGGATCATCAGCCCAAACGTAATAAGCATGGACATGGGAATGACTGTGGCGGCAAGCAAACTGGCGCGCCAGTCACCCAGGAATAGAAGAATAACGAGGACGACAATGATGGCGCCTTCCATCAGGTTGGTGGCCACCGTGTTGATGGCCTTGGAGACAATTTTCTCGCGGTCGATGAACGGTTCGATGATCAGTCCTTCGGGTAATCGGGCCTGGATAATTTTCATTCTCTGCTTGACGCGCTTGATGACCTTGCTGCCGTTTTCCCCTTTGACCATCATGATGATCCCGCCGACGGCTTCATCCTGCCCGTCGACCGTGATGGAACCGTAGCGGATGCTGTGCCCCAGGATGACATCGGTGACGTCTTTCACGAGCACCGGCACATTGTTATTGACTTTGATAACGGTATTGCCGATGTCTTCGAAAGAGGTGGCCAGCCCAATGCCGCGGATGGTAAATGCCTTGTTGTTCTTTTCGATGTAGGCACCACCGGTATTGCTGTTGCCGGTCTTCAGTGCTTCAAACAGATCATCAATGGTGATGTTGAGCGCTTTCATGCGGTCCGGCTTGATAACCGCCTGGTATTCCTTCTTGTATCCGCCGAACCCGCTCACTTCCGCAACACCGGGTATGCCCAGGAGTTGCTTGCGTATGGACCAGTCCTGCAGGGTCCTGATCTCCATCAGGGAGAATGACTTGTCGTCAGGATTTTTTGGCCGGATAACATACTGAAACACCTCACCAAGACCGGTCGATACCGGCCCCATGTATGGCTTGCCAAGTTCTTCCGGTATGTCGCTTTTCACCTGCTCCAGCCTTTCAAATACCTGGGCCCTGGCCCAGTAGACATCGGTGTCGTCACCAAAGACCAGTTTGACAACGGACAGCCCGAATTTTGAGGTAGACCGCACCTCGATCAGTCCCGGGATGTTGGACATGGCCATTTCAAGGGGAGCCGTGATGAATTTTTCGATTTCGAGGGCAGCCAGGCTGGTGCTGTTGGTGATCACGTCAACCTGGTTGCTGGTAACATCGGGCACCGCGTCGATCGGAAGGGAGTCCAGTGAATATATTCCCCACGAGATGACAAGCAGGAACAGGGAGCTCATGAAGAGCTTGTTGGTAATACTGAATTTAATAATGCGGTCAATCATGAATAACTACTTCACAAATTTGGAATCGGACGGACAGCCTGATACAAGTTAACGAAAACCCGCTTCACATGACGGGGGTACCGTTTGGTCAGCCGGCAATCAGATTTGAAAAATGCAATAGTCTATCGAGCGCTTTCGCTGAAGAGACAAAACGGCCAGCTGGGATCGGAGGAGCAGGGAGGAATTGGCCCTGGTCAGGCTGGTGATCATGGATTGATGGAATTCCGCTGAGAAGGACGGCCTGGCGGACAGGGTGGTGCGAAGCCTGGTTTTGATCAACGTAACCATGGCAAGGCTTTCTTCCTGCTCTTCGCCACAAATCAGTCGACCAACTTCAGCCTGAGGGAGGTTGTCCCACACGGAGGTAAAGGGCGTATCATCAAAAACAAAGAGGCAGGTATAAATCAGCAGGGCCAGGGCAACCCGCTTGTTGATAACTGCATTGTTTCCCAGCCTCCGGATCATTCGAATGTTTACGTTGATCAGTTTATGATCATGACGGCCCAAAGGTAGCCATAAGGACTATCTGTGCAAAGATCAGGCTGGATGAAATGCCCATGACCTGTGAGAAGCCAATGGGTCACTTTGATAGCAACCCGGTTAACCTTGTTTCAATGTCTAAAGCAGCCGGCTATAGTCCTCGGGAGTATCAACATCGAAAGCACCCTCCGGGAGGGCAATGGTATGGGTCAATTCCGGATGATCTGAAATTATTTTTTTAGCGCCTGTTGCATCAGGCATCAGCAGGATTTCAGCAAAGAGTTCTTTGTGAAAAATAGCCGGTACGCCACTCGTCCCTGAGTAGAACGATGCAGCAATCTCTTGGTGCGAATTTGCAAAGGACTTGACCAGCTGTTTCAAGTGGATGGCGGTAACGAGTGGTTGATCGCACACCATGACCAGCACAGCCCCGGTGTCCGGGCGATGCTTCAGCGAATGTCTCAAGCCGGCTTTCAGCGAACTTCCCATCCCTGTTTCCCAACCAGGATTCGGGACAACCTCCACATCCAGGCCTTCCAGAACTTTGCGGTGTGGTGCTTCGTTGGCGCCAAGGACAACCACCACGGGACCGATGGCACTTTCCATGGCGACTGTTGCGGCGTGATGAAGGAGTGTCTCTCTGTTTATCTTGAGCAGTTGTTTGGGTTGGCCCATGCGGGAGGAGGAGCCTGCGGCGAGAAGGATGAGTCCAATGTTCATGGTCATTTAACTCACCGCCTTGTGAAAAAACAAATTACTTCCTTGCCGCACGCACATGTCCCGGCGTAACCGCATCGCCTTTATTGCCAAAAGAATTGCGCACGTAATTGAGCACATCGCTCACTTCCTGGTCACTGAGGTCAAATCCGGTCATTTCAAGTTCATACTTTTTTCCATTGATGGTCATTTGTTCGTTGACACCGTAAATCACCTGTTGGATCGATCTCTTCTTGTCGGCCATAAGGTAGTCAGACTTGGCGAGTGGCGGGTACACGTTTTCGATGCCTTCTCCCTTTTCCATATGGCAGGAGATGCAGTAGGTGGTGTAGGATTCTTTTCCACGCGCCATGCTGCTCTTTAAGTCAAAGGACGGCTTTCCCTGGAAGGAGGAGACGAGTAACAAAGCGCAAAGGGCGATCAGCATTATTTTCATAGGTTTTGTCAGATAAGGTTGCAAAAAAAATTGAGTGCTCCTGGGTTGACAGGAGCACTCGGGAATAATATTAGACAGTCTCCAGGTTAAAAGGAAGAACCCGAATTCTTTTCCCTGTCAAATCAAAAATGGCATTGGTCAGGGCAGGGGTAAAGGGAGGCAGCCCAGGTTCCCCCACGCCGCCGGCTTTCTCTTCATTGTCCATCACGTGCACTTCGATTTCCGGCGTTTCGGCTATGCGCGACATAAGGTAGGTATTGAAATTCTTCTCCACAGCCTTCCCATCTGTAAAATGCGTGGCATGCTTGGTAGCGGCTCCGAGCGCCTGGATGATGCTGCCTTCAACTTGTTGCCGGATGATATCCGGGTTCACGTACCAGCCGCAGTCCATGACAGCCCAAACCTTATCGATCCTGAGTTTTCCGTCTGGCTTCTTTGAAACCTTGACGACCTCGCCCACGGTACTGGCAAAGCATTCAGTGATGGCAACGCCATAGCCCTCATTCTTGCCTCGCTTTTTCCAGCCGCTGACTTCTTCCAGTTTACTGATCAGGCTGTGGTAGCGTGAATTATACAAATGCTCCCTTCGGAAATCCATCGGATCCTTTCCGGCCGCCAGGGCCATTTCATCCATGAAACTTTCATAGGCAAATCCGTTGGTAGAAGCATAAACGGACCGCCACCACATCACCGGTATCGGTGAGTCGAGGGGTGCACTACCAAATGCATTGTGCGGGATTGACTTCATGTAGTCCTCGAGCAGACCCTCCACGACGTCTCCCATATAATTGGACTTGTCAGCGCCAGGCTCCTGTGTGCCCATGTCCTGACCGGCCGCTTTGGTTTCCATCGCGGTGATCTTCCCGTTCTTGCTTAGCCCGCCCTTGAGTTGATAAACCATACCGGGACGAAAGGGCCCAGCGGTCATGTCATCTTCGCGTGTCCACACCACCTGAACAGGCGCTTTGATGGCCTTCGAGAGCATCGCTGCTTCATATGGATAGTCGGTAAATGCTTTTCGCCCCAGGCCGCCACCGAGGAAAGTCATGTTGATGGTAACCTTGTCCATGGGAAGTCCCAGATGACCGGCCAGGCTGCCCTGGATCCAGTCAGGCGCCTGGATGGGCCCCCAGATTTCGCAACGGTCATCGGTTACATTGGCGATGCAGTTAAGAGGCTCCATGTTGCTGTGAGACTCATAGGGTGTTTCATACAGGGCCTCCAGTTTCTTATCAGCCTTGGCATAGGCAGCATTGAAATTTCCCTGGGTCCTGAAGGAAGACACGTCCCCCTTCAATTGCTCTTTCATCTTGTTGTACAACTGCTCGGTGCTGTGGTAAGGAAAGCCGGTATCATCCCATTCAATCCTCAGAACTTTTCTTCCCTCCATGGCAGCCCAGGTGTTATCGGCCACGACCGCGACGCCCTCCAGCATGTTTCCAAAAACATCGCGGCTGACTTTCACCACATGCCTGACGCCCGGCACCTTCCTGGTCGCTGCATCATCAAAGCTTTTCACTTTGCCAACAAATCGGGGACTTCTCTCCACCACGGCATAAAGCATGCCCGGCAATTTTTTGTCCAGGCCGAAGATGGCGGCCCCGTTTGTTTTCATGGGCGTATCCTGCCGGCGCAAGGGCTTGCGGATGATGGTATAGTCTTTTGGGTTTTTTAGCGCGACTTCTTTCGGTGGCTCCAGTTTGGATGCATCGGAAACAAGTTCGCCATAACCGAATTTCTTGCCGCTGCCCTTATGAATGACAAAGCCGTTTTGGGCATAACATTCTGATTTTGTCGCTCCCCATTTTTTAGCAGCCGCTTCAACCAGCATTTCACGGGCAGTAGCCCCGAGCTTCAAAAGTTTTTTGTAGCTGCCGCGGACGGTGGAGCTGCCGCCGGTTGCCTGGTCTCCGTATTTCGCTCCATTGCCCTCGGCGAAAATGATGCTGATGGTGTCCATGTTCACTTCCAATTCTTCGGCAATAATCTGGGGCACAGATTGAAAGGACCCCTGTCCCATTTCCGCCCGGTGATTGGTTATGGTCACCTTTCCCGAAGGGTCAATGCTGATCCAGGCGTTGAGCTCGACCCCAAGATTGCCAGCCTGTTCAGGCGTAATAACCTCACCTGCAGATTCCTTGCCAAGGGCCGGCATGTATATTCCCAACGTCAGCGCTGCCCCGGACAATCCGCTCACCCGAATGAAATTTCTCCTCGAGATATTTTTATTGATGATTTTCATATTGACCGGCGGTTATTTGGTGGGATTTTTTTGAGAGATCAGCAGGGAAGCCGTTTTGATGGCCTTGCGGATGCGGGGATAGGTGCCGCAGCGGCAAATGTGGCCCTGCATGGCAGCGTCAATGTCTTTGTCCGTGGGGCTTGGTATGCGCTTGAGCAAAGAAGCGGCAGCCATAATCTGGCCGCTCTGGCAGTATCCGCACTGTGGCACTTGCTCCTCGATCCAGGCTTGCTGCACCACATGGCTGTTGTCCGCAGACAGGCCCTCCACCGTGGTAATATTCTTGCCGGCTGCTGCCGATGCTGGATAGGAACAGGAATTGAAAGGCACACCATCGATATGAACCGTGCAGGCCCCGCATTGGGAAATGCCGCATCCATACTTGGTGCCCGTGAGACCGACGATATCGCGGATAACCCAGAGTAACGGCATTTTGGGATCAGCGTCGACCGGGTAGCTTTTGTTGTTGATTTTTAGTGTGAAGGAGGCCATAGGGTAGAATTTGTTATATAAACATAGCAAATCGAACAGGAAAAAACCGGCTAATTATTTGCTGCACCACCCCGCAGAATGCCTGCAGAAAGGCATTCAGTGTTTACAAGTTAAATTTGATGCTGTGAAATGGGTCATTAACCTCCTATTGATACTGGGCGCATGTCAGGCGGTGTTCGGGCAAGACCTCGTCGTGACGGTAAAAAATATCAGGAACAACAAGGGTGTCCTTGTCATTGGGCTATTCGATTCTGAAAGAAACTTCACGAAACATCCTTTGAAAGCGGAAAGTCCGAAGGCCATGGCCGGAACGATGAAGATCGTTTTCCATGATGTTAATCCTGGTGATTATGCCATCTCCATTTTTCACGACGCCAATGAAAACTCGGTCCTGGACATGAATTTTATTGGCATTCCAAAGGAGGGGTTTGGATTTTCAAATGATGCGATGGGCACATTTGGGCCGCCTGCCTTTCATAAGGCGAAGTTTTCCTGCCCCGTTTCGGGTGGGATTGTTGTCATCATGAAATATTTCTAGTTGAATTCTGATTTCGGGTTTGCCCCCAGGAAGGCAATCGCAGGCTTGAAATTTGCTTCTCAGGGAAGGAAGTGAGTATTTAGTCAGTTAAAGATGATATACCTGTCGGGGGCTTCTGTAGTCAGGGGCTTCAAATTAATGGGTTTTTTGGGGGTGATCATAAAAAGTTACATGCAGGGCCGGGTCATTTTATTGCTTTCGTTGTTATTACTTTCCTTTTCTGCTTCATCGCAGAATTGGCGTGACGATTATGCCGCCGCGGCAACCGCTTATAACAATGGAGACCTGAAGCAGGCCCAAAGCCTGGCGGAAGGCGCTCTGGTCAAGTACTCTGAAGCCAGTGGAGCGGCCAATGAGAACTACGCTGCCATCCTGCGGTTGTTGTCTTCTGTCTGCTATGCACAGGAGCGGTATGCGGATGGCTTGACCTACATGCAAAAGGAGATCAGCATCCTGGAAAGAAAGAAAGACACTACCTATGCCACCGCCCTTTCAAATGAGTCCCAATTCTATCGCCAGTTGGGCAATTTTGACCAGGCCATTGAATCATTAAAGCTGGCCAGGGCGGTGTTTGCTCAATATTTTAAAGAGAACGAGGGGCCTGTCCAGGAATGTGATGTTGACCTGGCCATCGGCTACTACCTGGCCGATGATGCCGTTCACGCGTTTGATTATTTCTCCAGAACACTTCCCCAGATTGAAAAATCATCCATGGATGCGGAGAAAATACTGGAAGCCAATTATTACTATGCCTTACTCAACAGTGATAATGGCATGACAGAGGCTGCCATCGCCGCTTTCCAGAAGACAAAAGAGCTGTATGAATCAGCGGACCTCCAGAAGAGCAGCGACTATGCACTCGTCCTGCTGGGCTTCGGCCAGGTGTACAGCCAGTCGGGGCAATATGCCAAAGCGGATGAGGTATTTGGTTCAGCGCAATCTGTTTACGAAAATGCGGCCGGAAAAAATGGTGATGACTATTTCGGCATCATCGCCGCACGCGCCGCCAGCCTTCAGAAAGCGGGAAAGCAACAAGACGCTGAGGAACTGCTGAAGCAAATCAGGGATCATCCTAAGGGGAAAGCGGCCTATGCCTTGTCCATCAACAACAGCGCAACGTATTACCAGACCAGGGGCGATTATGATAAAGCTGAAAAGCGCTACCTCGATGCCCTGTTCAGCATCAGGGATGACGACAAAGCCACGTCATTAAGAATCAGCATTCTTGAGAACCTGGGGATGATGTATTCCGACAAAGGAGACCAGGAGTCAGCATTGGCGAAGTTATTGGAAGCGAAGGGGCTGACGGAGAAGTTGTACGGAACAGACAACAAAGAATACATGATGGTTCTGAACAAGCTTGGATTGGTTCTTACCAGGTTGGGCCGGACAACCGAAGCCAGTGCAGCATACAAACAGCTTTTCAGGATCAACGAAAAACTGGCAATCAAACCTACCCGCGAAGTCATCTCGGCGTCTTTGGGGGTGGCGGAACTGGCGATCAGAAATGGCGCATTCAACAAAGCTGATTCAGTCTTTAGGTCACTAATCTCAACCTATTATCCAGACCAAAACCAGGGCGATTCATATTATTTGCTCATCCACAACAATTGGGCTGCCTTTATGCAAAGCCAGGGACACCTGATTCAGGCCAAAGAAATTCTACAAAAGGTTGCCGCCTCTGCCAAAGCAACGAATGGAAAATCCAGCATCGCGTATGCGCTGGCCATCGAAAACCTTGCCCTGGTGCGCATGCGGTTGGGAGAGATGGGCACCGTGTTGCCGGCACTTGACTCTGCCCTTGCGATCTACAAAGCTACCGGGGGTGAGGCTTCCGCGGCTTATGCCAAAGGAATGTTGAGTGTGGGGCGGTACTATGAAATTACGGGGGATTACACAAAGGCGGAGCCTTACTTCAAGAAGGCCCGCGACATCATAAAAACCACCGACGGCCCGCAGAGCGCACCTTACGCCAACTCCCTGAACAGCCTGGCGCTGCTGTATCAAACATTGGGTAATTACCGGGATGCTGGTGTGCTGCTTCAGGAAGCCAGGGTCATCTTTGAAAAGTTGTACGGAAAATCAAATGCTGAGTACGCCACCACCATACAGAACCTCGGCGCGCTGTACCAGCTGGAAGGCCAGCTTGAGGCAGCCGAGCCCTTATTGAAGGAAGCCCTGGACATTGACCGCAAAGTGCTCGGAGAAAACAATCCGCATTACGCCATTTCACTGCAAAACCTGGCAACGCTCTACCAGAAACTTGGCCGCAGGCAGGAAGCGGAAGAGACACTGAATCGTGCAATGACCCTGACCAGGGCCACCCTGGGGCCGTTGCATCCATCGTATGTCACCACCCTCAGCAACCTGGCTGCGCTGTACCAGGACAAGGGCGACTTCGCAAATGCCGAATCAACCTGGCGTGAAAGCGTTGAGCTGAGAAAGAAGATCCTCGGTGCTGGACATCCCGATTACGCGCGCTCTTTGTTTGGCCTGGCGGGTGTTTATCATGCGCAAGGGCAGTGGAACAAAGCGAAGCAATACTATGAACCGGTGGTGGCCGACTATCAAAAGCAAGTCAGGGATTTCTTCCCTTCGTTGAGTGAAAAGGAGAAGGGGGCTTTTTACGCAAAAATTAAACCGGTCTTTGATGCCTATCAGGACTTCTGTATACAGTACCTGACAGCCTATCCCGCAAGCAGGGCAGAGATGTCATCTACACTGTACGACCTTCAGCTTTCCACGAAGGCCATCCTATTGAATTCCACCAACAAGGTGCGCGCCAGCATTTTGGCCAGTGGTGACCAACAACTGCAAGCCACGTTCAATGAGTGGTTGTCGCTGAAGGAACAAATGGTGCGGTACTACAACTTTACTGAGGAGGAAAGAAAAAGGGCCGCGATGGATTTGCCTGGCCTGGAAAACCGCAGCAACGATCTTGAAAAACTGCTGTCACAGAAATCGGCCGGCTTCAGGTCCCAGTTTGACAAAGGAGAAACCAGGTGGAAGGACGTGCAGAAAAGCCTGCATCAGGGAGAGGCGGCCGTAGAAATCCTGAGGATCAGGAAGAAGTATACCAGGGATTCCATCTACTACGTCGGCCTGGTGGTTCGGCCCTCTGAGGCCAGCCCGGAACTCCTCATTTGGCCCAAAGGCAGCAAGCTGGAGTCGAGATTGTTTAAATTCCACAGGAATACAATCAAGTTTCATGTGGTCGATACCCTGTCGTACGGGTATTTCTGGCAGCCACTCGCAGCGCATTTGTCCGGAGCCAGTACGGTATACCTGAGTTGTGACGGTGTTTTCAATAAAGTCAATTTCAATTCCCTATTCAACCCAAAAACAAAACACTGGGTGATAGACGATTTCACCATCAGGCTGGTGAGCAATACGCGTGAACTGGCCGAGGAAAGGAGAAATACCTCCATGACCAAAAGCGCTTCGATTTTCGGTTATGCTGATTTTAACCTGGGTCTGACAACCCCCACGGGGGGCAACTCAAAACTGACGCTGGCCCGCACGTTTGGTTTTGATGGCGAACAGATTCCTGTACTTCCGGCAACTGAAAAGGAAGTGGACGGGGTGCAAAAAATACTCCTCGGCAAGAACTGGGCTTCGCGGGTCTTTAAAAAGGTTGAGGCTTCGGAAGAAAACATCAAGAAAGCGGACAACGCGGAAGTGATTCATATCGCCACGCACGGATTTTTTCTGAGCGATGTTGATATGGACGAGGATGAAGGGAGCGAACTGTTGAGCAACCCGCTGTTCCGATCGGGTGTGTTGCTGTCCGGGGCCGGCGTGGAGCGCAGTATGCGCCAAAACCAGGAGGATGGTGTGCTAACCTCTTATGAGGCCATGAACCTTAACCTTGAAAAGACTGATCTTGTTGTACTTTCGGCCTGCGAAACAGGCCTGGGTGAAATCAGGAACGGTGAGGGGGTATATGGACTGCAGCGTTCATTCCTGGTGGCTGGGGCCAATTCAGTACTGATGAGCCTTTGGCAGGTCGATGATGTGGCCACACAGGAGTTGATGAATACCTTTTATACGTTTTGGCTGGATGGTCTCGACAGGAGCCAGGCCTTCCGAAAGGCGCAGTTGGTAATGAAGGAGAAGTATAATGTTCCTTATTTTTGGGGCGCGTTTGTTTTAATCGGATTGTAAAGAGTAAGGTACAGGAACCCAATGAAGTATTTATTGTTGTTTTTTTTGACTGCAGGTGGCGGGATCATGTTCGCCCAGGGCCAGGTGGCAGTTACAACACCAGCGCCTTTTGACTCGATGCAGTACTACAACAACACAAAGAAGCCGGCCATCAGCGAGCCCGTTGTAACAGAGTATGCGCCCACCATTCAGGCCGATGGGAAGACCATCATCTTCCAGCGTGGCAAGGCTGGAGGTAAATACGGACTTTATGAATCCAAAATGGAAAATGGCGCCTGGAGCAAGCCGGTCTACATGGACAAGATTACGCCAATCGCCGACTCCCTGGATTTGTTCGGCGGGCCGAGCCTCAGCTTTGACGGTAACACGCTTTTCTTCTTTCGCACCGTGGGGAAAGAGGGCAATCATGAAATATTTACATCGCAGCGGCAGAAAACGGGATGGTCAGACCCTGTGCCGATCGGACCTCCCATTAATACCTCAGCGTATGAAGCATTTCCTTCCGTCAGTGCCGACGGCACCACGTTGTATTTCGTCAGACAGAATCTGACCGGCCCTGCAGACAAGAATCTGCGAAAAGAAGCTTCCTTTTGCCTGAGCATTTACAAATCAGTAAAAGACAAGGATGGAAATTGGGGTAAACCCGAGAAGTTGCCCTGGCCGATCAACCAGGAATGTGAAAAAGCGCCAAGGATCATGGCGGATGGAAAGACGCTGATCTTTTCGTCAAATCGCGTGGGTGGCAAAGGAGGCTTTGACATGTACCAGGCGAAACTCAATGCCCTGGGCGAATGGTCCATGCCAGTCCCGCTTACCTATGTCAATACCGAAAAAGATGACCAGCTGCCCTGCATTTCAGCTGAAGGCGACCTGATGTATTACACGTACAACAACGAAGACATTTACTCGGTTGTCATTCCACCCAACCTCCGGCAGTTCAGGAACAACATCGTGCAGGGATTCGTAACCGACAGTGATACCAGGGTGGGCGTTGCGGCGGACATCATGGTCACCGATGCCCTCACCTCACAGATCGTCATGCGGGTGGAAAATAACCCGGTTGACGGCCGTTTCACCATTGTACTTCCCGTAGGAAGAAGCTTCAACATTGAGTTCAAGAAGGAGGACTATTCTTCTTATACCCATGCTTTTGATTTAAGGGCTGTGAAGAAGTACCAGGAGATTCAGCTGCCCGTTCAGCTTTTCAAGTCAGTGAAGCTCACGCTGAACATCAGCGATAAGGAGATTTTTGAGCCTATCCATGCTTCGGTGCAGATCAAGGAGAAAGGCCAGAGTTCGTTCATCAAAGACGTCAAAAACAACAAGAAGGATGGGCAGGCTCATGTTGACCTACCGGTGGGTAAGGAATACGAAATCATCATCAGTGCAGATCATTTCAAGAGTGTTATCCTTGACTTCAATGTGGCCGGGCTTGTCATTTACAGGGACTTTGAAAAATTCGTGGAACTGGAGCCTGAGAAAGTCGACGTGGAACTGAATGTGGCTGACTTGATGAATAACACCAAGGTGAAATCAAAAGTGGTATTGAAGAACAAGAACCGGGATGAGGTCATTGAGGTGTCCGGCAACCAAACCGTTTCCCTCCGTGCAGGCGACCGTTACGAAATGGAGGTGACCAGCGACCAGGGTTATGCTTTCAATTCGTCCGTAATTGATCTGACGTCTGGGGTCGCTGCGCCGGTGATCGTCAAACTGCTGAAGCTTGAAAAGGACGCGAAACTCACCCTTCGAGATATTAATTTTGAATCGAACAACGATAAGCTGTCGGAGGATTCATTCAGGGAACTGGAGCGCGTAGTCCAACTGATGAATGAAAATCCTACTTTAAAGGTGGAGGTAGCAGCCCATACCGACAATGTGGGTTCAGAAAACTACAACCTGACGTTGTCACAGAAACGCGCCAAGAGCGTGGTTGATTTCCTGCTTCAAAAGAAGATAAGCCCCGATCGTTATGAAGCAAAAGGGTACGGGGAATCACAGGTGAAAGTCCCCAATGATACCGATGCCAACCGGGCTGTCAACAGAAGGGTTGAGCTTAAAATACTGAGCATATGAAGAGGCCCTTGTTGATATTGCTGCTGATCGGCTTTTGCGCGGTGTCTTCTACGCATGCGCAGCGCATCAAATACAAGGACCTTTTTCCCACCCTGGACGCGATGAGCCCGGCGGAAAGAAGAAATGCGCTGACGGAATATATTGCTGCGGACCCCGACCACCCGAATGCCAATTTCAGGCTGGCCCTTTTGTACGAAGGGAATTACAAGGCTGCAGATCCGCTGACAGAAATTGAATACGTGATGGCCAACGCTGACCAGGCCAAATTGCGTTTCCTCAAATCCATCCAGCTGCTGGATGAAAAAGAAATTTTGCGAAACAACGAATACTACGCACCGCTCTTCAAAACGGTGGACAGCAAGGGTAAGCCGTTTGTTGAGCCTTCAGTTGTTGCCAGGAAATTGAGCGTTTCCTATGACTCGGCGGTACTGCTCGTGCAACGGGTGCCTCCCATTTACCAGAGTTTTACCCGCAGCGTGAATTACTATGACAAGGCGGTGAAGGAATTTGCAAACGTCAACGATAATTTTCAGAGCCTGGATGACCTTTACCTGTATTATGACGCAAATGTTGAGAAGCAGTTGACACAGCTGAAAGCGGATTTTGACTCAGCCAGATTCTTTTTTGACAAGTACATGACGCTGACCAAAGCCTTTCCGATCGCCTATCACCACCAGAAGTACCACATTAAACCCATCACGACCTACCGGCTGGATGGACTGATCACCCGGATGAATTTCCTGACCAACGACGTCGAGCTTTGGGATTATGCAAACTGGGTAGGCCAGGTGAAAAAAAGTGTCAACACTGAAATCGCTGCCCTGCGGTCGAAACTGATTGTCAATGAAGAGAAGCTCGATCAGTCCATCGCGACCCTGACGGGCTTCCCTGGTAAGCCGCCTGTGCCTTACAAGCTTGACAAGCAGTTGATTTTTAACCTGAACAATTACGACAAGCAATCACTGGTGCTGGCCTTGCTGGAATACAAGTCTTTCAAGCAGGAGTGGCTGCTGAAGTCTAACGCCATGACGGTTGACACGGTTAATAGCATGAGAAATGCGGAGATGTACAGCAGCCTGATTTATGCCAATCGATCAGCCGACACGCTGGTTGGGCATGTGAGCGGAAGACTTGTTGATGACAAGATCAGGAAGCACCAGCAGTTCTTCGAGAAATTCTACGGTACAACAGAAGGTGTAAAAAAATATGCCGGCGATGAAAAAAAGTTCATTGAAACGACCCTCGCGGACTATGCTGCCGGACTCAAGTCATCCGTGATACCGCTTGCCACGGTCAATCATGAAACGGGAAATGCCCAGGTGGTGAAAATGGGAAAGCTAACGTTCTCCTTCAATCCGGGAGTCATTACACCCCAGCGGCTTCTGACCGGCGAACCCATTACCCTGGAAGCTAGGAAAAACAATGATGGAAGCACCTACCTTGTGGGTGTGTACACAGTCGACAAGAAAGTAAACAACCTCGTGACGTTTGTTCTGCATGTCACTCCGGATGGGAAGCCTGCCTGGGTCAGGAATTTTGATTTTCATTCAGACAGCCTAAGCAAAATTTCCGATGCCAACAATCATCCTGGCCCAATGGTGCTGACACAGGAGGGTTGCCTTTTGATCGTTCGCTCCACACAGATTATTAACGCAGCCAACACCACGAACCATGCGGTATACCTCAATGAGAAGGGGGAAGAGAAATTCAGAATAAAGCTGAAGGAGAAGAACTTCCCGCATACAGCTACCTATGTGGAGCGGACCAATTCATTTGTGATTGTTCTGAAAGGCCTGACTGAAAAGCAGGATTTCACCATTTCCGAGCCGGTCACGATGGTGGCCATTAATGCGCTGGGCGATATGATGTGGCACAGGAATTTTGATGTCACGGGTACTTTTACGGACCTCGTTCATGTGCAGGACGGTTTCATGATCCTTGGCAATTATGCGATTATCCGCGACCTGAACGGCAAGGAGCACAGGACGAAAGTGACGGGAGGCGAATGCAGCCCTTACCTGATCAAGCTGAATGAAAAAGGTGAAGTCGTCAGGGTCAATCCACTGGCTACGGAGAAATCGGTATATGTCTCTCACGTGATCAAGGTCAATGACACGTCCATCAATTTGCTGGGTCACGAAGCCACGTTTGATTCGGCGGCTTCAAAGAGCCTCTCTTCTTCTGAGAATATTATCCACATCATGGTCAATCGGCACGGCGAACTGGTATTTTCTATCCTATAGTGTTCCATGCTCCGGATTTTATATGTAAGGTTTGCGCGGTTTTATAATTTTTGATTCTTTCGCCCCGGTTTTTCACTTATCACCAGGATGTTCGACACCACCGATCTGTTCCCCTATGCATTCGACGCGAAGTATTCCAGGCCTGTGGCCTACTTCTCCATGGAGTTTGCCATCGACCAATCCCTGAAAATTTACAGCGGCGGCCTTGGTTTTCTGGCCGGGTCACACATGCGCAGCGCCTATGAGCTAAAACAAAACTTCATTGGCATTGGCATCCTGTGGAAGTATGGTTATTACGACCAGGAGCGAAACATGGACGGCACCATGAAAGTTAGCTTCATTGAAAAAGACTATTCTTACCTGACCGATACCGGCATCAGGTTTTACATCACCATCCACAAGCATGAGGTGAAGGTTAAAGTAATGCTCCTCCGGCCGGAAGTTTTCAATACGGCTCCGCTGTTCCTTTTGACGACCAATATCCCGGAAAACGATCACCTGGCTCAGACCATCTGCGACCGGCTGTACGATCCGCATGAAAGTGCACGCATTGCGCAGTCCAGCCTGCTGGGATATGGCGGCGCAAAACTGCTGGACCTGCTCCGCCGTGAAACGGAAATCTACCACATGAACGAAGGGCACGCCTTGCCCCTGTGTTTCTATCTCTGGGACAAATACAAGGACATCCATGAAGTAAAGAAGCGCGTCGTTTTCACCACCCACACGCCGGAGGTGGCCGGCAATGAGGAGCGTGAGGTGGCCACGCTTGAGGTGATGAGTTTCTTTGACGGTGTCAGCAAAGACCAGTACCGGGAACTCCTGGAGAATGGCGGCGAGGCACTTAACTATACATTGGCCGCCCTGCGCATGGCCAAAGTAGCCAATGGCGTATCCGCACTCCATGCCCAGGTTTCACGCGATATGTGGAAGGGATTTGAACGGATCTGCGAGATCAAATCCGTCACCAACGCCCAGAACCATACCTACTGGAAAGATGAAGTATTGGATAATGGATTCCTTAATAACTCCATGGATTCTGTATTGAGCAGAAAAAGGGAATTGAAGAGACAGTTGTTTGAAGTGGTCGCTGATCAGACCGGGAAGAAATTCGACGAAAATATTCTGACCATTGTATGGGCCCGGCGTTTCGCCGGCTACAAACGCGCAAACCTGCTCCTGTATGACTTTGAAAGGTTTTTGAAGATTGTGAATGATGCTAAATGCCCGGTGCAGGTCATTTGGGCCGGTAAGCCTTATCCTGGCGACGGGGCCTCCATCCAGATCTTTAATGATATCTTCTTCAAGACCAAACCCATTCAGCATTGTGCAATTCTCACCGGGTATGAACTGAAACTTTCAGCCTTGCTGAAGCGGGGTTCTGATGTGTGGCTGAACAATCCCAAGCTGCTGAGGGAAGCCTCCGGCACCTCGGGCATGACTGCCGCCATGAACGGGAGCATTAACCTGTCCATTCCGGACGGCTGGGTTCCGGAATTTGCGCAGCACCACAAGAACTGCTTTTCCATTGAGCCTGCCGACAGGAGCCTGAAGGAGGCTGAGCAAAACAAGGTGGAGGCAGAACGCTTTTATGAGATCCTTGAAAACGACCTGATCCCGACCTACTACCAAAGGCCTGAGCAGTGGTATTCCATCATGCGCCAGGGATGGATGGATGTGCTGTCCCCATTCGACTCTAACCGGATGGCGGATGAGTATTATACTAAGATGTACTAATCACTCTTTTGGCCGTGTTTGCACTGTTTCTTTAGTGCATAAATCCTGAAACCCGGAGTCCAAATCCTATCTTTGATTGTCATGGAGAGGATCGCAATCATAGGAAATGGAATCAGCGGGGTCACGGCTGCCCGTCAGATCCGAAAGCGTTCCGACGCCAGCATCACGATCATCTCGTCAGAAACCAAATACTTCTTCTCCCGGACAGCCCTAATGTACATCTACATGGGCCACATGAAGTTTGAACACACCAAGCCCTACGAAGACAGTTTTTGGAAGAAGAACCGGATTGATCTCATGGAAGATCATGTTACAAAGGTTGATGCAGGCACCAGGACCCTGGAACTGAAATCCGGAAGAAAGATTCAATACGATACCCTCATCATTGCCTCCGGTTCCAGGTCAAACAGACTCGGATGGCCCGGCCAGGACCTGGGGGGCGTACAGACATTGTATGGTTACCCCGATTTGCAACTGATGGAGGAGAATACGAGGGGGATTGCGCACGCCGTTGTTGTGGGTGGCGGATTGATCGGCATTGAAATGGCGGAGATGCTACATTCCCGCCGCATACCGGTGACCTTCCTTGTGCGCGAGCCGGAATTCTGGAGTATCGTGCTGCCCAGGCAGGAAGCCAGACTCCTCAGCCGGCACATCCGGTCGCATGGGGTGGACCTGAAGCTCAATACAGAATTGACAGAAATCCAGGGGGACCAAAACGGCCGGGTGCAATCAGTCATGACAAAATCCGGAGAAAAAATCGAATGCCAGTTTGTGGGCCTGACGGTTGGCGTTTCTCCGAACATCGATTTTTTAAGGGGCTCGGGCATTGAAATCAACCGCGGCGTGCTGGTCAATGAATACCTGGAAACCAATGTTCCCGGTGTATTCGCGCTGGGTGATTGTGTGGAAAGAAAGTATGAGTTACCCGGCCGTCGGAACATCGAACAGGTATGGTACACCGGCCGGATGATGGGAGAAGTGGTGGCCCAAACCATTTGCGGTGAGAAAACGAAGTACGAGCCGGGTCCATGGTTCAATTCAGCGAAGTTTTTTGACATTGAATACCAGACCTACGGCACCGTGGGTTGTGAATTGACTCGTGGAGAAGCCGACTTCTATTGGGAGCACCCCGGCGGAGCTAAGGCAGTTCATGCAGTATGGGACAGGCATACGAACCGGTTCCTGGGCCTGAATGCTTTCGGCATCCGCATGCGCCATGAGTGTTTCGACCGATGGCTGAGGGAGGAGAGGAGCATTGATTATGTGATGGAACATTTGGCCGAAGCGAACTTTGATCCGGAATTTTTTGACCGTCACGAGTCAGCGATAGCCCTGCAATACAGAACTGAACACCCCACCCCGATTAATAAGCGCTGATTACTGATCAAACCATGACATACCTGAAGCCCATCGGCCTAACCCTCTTCATTGCTGGCTTCCTGCTATTCAATATTTCCTTCTTTTGGTCGGAGCACAGACTAACTGCTGAGATTGTCAGAAGCAAGATCGCCGATAAGGGTAAAGCGGAATCATTTTTAAAAGAGGCTGGTTCAATGACGGGATCAGCGGCGGCATCCAGTTTCGCGTTTGTTGATGAACTGTCGGCCGCGTTCAATCAGGTTAACGAAGAGAAGCTCAACGCGTATGGCATTTCGGAAGAAGAGCTCAGGACGCTGGCTTTGTTGAATCAGAAGAATTTCTCGTTCACCACCGTTGATTCAGTGTTCAGGGGCGACGACGAACGGAATCAATTTAAACGCAGGGCGTTCCGGGACTATGGCAACTGGCTGGAAGGAAGACAGGTTTCTCAGGAACAGCTTCAAAGTGTGGCCGGAAACATCCGACAGTACGGCATCATCAGTCAATTCGGGTTTGACCGCTATGCCATTAAGGACCTTAAATTCTCCCTGACCAAAGCATCGGCCCTAAGCCCCGTGAAAGGGAAACCCTCGCTCTTTCTGCTCCTTACCGTTGGTCTTTGTGTCATCGGAGCCTTGCTGTATATCCTGCCCAAGTTGCGGCAACCTCCCGGCATTAAGAACAATGGCATCTTTTTTAACGTGATGAAGAATGTGCAGTGGCTGGGGATCATGACCGGCTCCTGGCTCATCGCGTTCTATGTCGCGCTCTATTTCTACCCGGAGTATATGACCAACTGGGTCATCATGGTGGACCCGGTGAGTGAAATGCTGAACGGACATGAGGCCGGGCGGTTCTTTCTTTACGGATTTCTCTACACGCTCTGCATCCTCGTGATGGGCGTCCGCATGATTATTCACTACCGCCACAGCCGGTACCAGATTTTGCGCACGTGCTCGGTCATGTTTTTCCAGACGGCTTTCGCCTTTCTGATTCCTGAGATCATGACCCGGCTCAACCAGCCCTATTTTGATTTTAAGAACATCTGGCCGCTCGATTACTCCTTCTTCTTCAACAGCCGGCTGGATGAGCTTGTTGCTCATGGGGGCCTGGGCATTTTCATGCTCGTGTGGGGAGTCGCGCTGATCCTTGTCGGTGTACCAGTGCTCGTGTGCTTCTTTGGCAAGCGTTGGTACTGTTCGTGGGTGTGCGGCTGCGGCGGACTTGCGGAAACGCTCGGTGATCCCTACCGGCAGCTCTCGAACAAATCCGTAAAAGCCTGGAAGATCGAACGGTGGATGATTCACGGCGTACTGGTGTTTGCTGTGGTAATGACCATCGGTGTATTGTACACCTACTTTACCGGTGCTTCGTGGGTGTTGTTCTTTAACAGCTACAAACTGCGGGAAGTGTACGGCGCTTTCATCGGTGCTGGTTTCGCTGGCGTGGTGGGTACCGGCTTTTATCCGTTGATGGGTAACCGCACCTGGTGCCGCTTTGGCTGTCCGCTGGCGGCTTACCTCGGGATCGTGCAGCGTTTCAAATCGCGTTTCAGGATCACCACCAACGGGGGGCAGTGCATCTCGTGCGGCAATTGTTCGACCTACTGTGAAATGGGTATTGATGTGCGGTGGTATGCACAGCGCGGACAGAACATCGTACGGTCCTCCTGCGTCGGTTGTGGAATATGCTCATCGGTTTGCCCGCGGGGCGTACTGAACCTGGAGGTGAAGGAGGAAAGCGGAAGGTTTGGGCAGGCGGTGTTGATTGGGAACAACGGTGTTAAGGCCTCGTAGGTTTGAATGCAGGCATAGGTTAATGTTTTATTTTTTTTGCCTTAGGTCGGTGTTGTCACCGGACCCATCTGCAGACCTGAATCAAGCGGTAGGTGACAAATCGACTGCAAGCAAATGCCTGCGCGAAGGCTGAGTATATTACGCTTTCCCTTTACTCTTTGCTGGCACCAATGACGGCTGTGCGCGAAGACCACTAACTTATCAACTAAACCTTATCCGTGTTGATTCGACAGGAGGCGAGCGATGGCCCGGCGGAAAAGCGGGGGAGCGAGGTGGCCTTGTGCGCGGAAGCTTTTTTCCGCCTTGACTTTTTTTGGTTACTTTTTTGTGTCCAAGACAAAAAAGTAACAATTAGATTCGATGTCGCGTGGCTCTACAATAATTATTGCCAATCAGAAGGACTATCCACCTGCAAGGTGACTAAGTCGGCTGATGAAAAACACCAATGACAAACTGAAGAGTTCCTGTCCAGCGGTCGGTGACAACATCAGACTCAGTGCTGAGGAGTTACTATTGAATACAGAAAACTGGTTTTGTAAGCTTTCCCAAACCAGGGAAAGACCTGAAGCGTTATTAAGCCGGTAAGAATACACCTCTTTGCGGCTCTCCGCTGATTTTCTGTTATTGCATCCATGCCCCACATCTCCATTATCATCCCGGCCTTCAATGAAGAAAATGGCATCGGCGAGGTGATCCGGGAGATTCCGAAAGGACTGGTGGATGAAATCATAGTCGTCAACAATGCGTCCACTGACAATACCGAAAAAATTGCTGCTGCCCAGGGGGCTACCGTTTTGCGCGAACCGGTTCCAGGGTATGGCCGTGCCTGCCTGAAAGGAATTGAGTATCTGAAGAATTCTGCCACACCTCCAACCATTGTGGTATTCCTGGATGCTGACCACTCCGATTACCCTGAAGAGATGATGTCGCTCGTTGAGCCTATCCGTCAAAATCAAGTTGACCTGGTCATCGGCTCACGGTCACTAGGCATAAGAGAATCCGGCTCCATGACACCCCAGCAGATCTTTGGAAACTGGCTGGCGACACGTTTGATGAAATTGCTCTACGGCGTCCGTTTCACCGACCTGGGTCCATTCCGCGCTGTCCGTTTCGACGCCCTCCTCGCCCTCGACATGCAGGACAAGACCTATGGCTGGACCGTGGAGATGCAGCTGAAGGCCGCCAGGCGGGGTTTACGTTGTTTGGAAGTTCCGGTGCGCTACCGGAGGCGGATTGGGTTTTCCAAGATTTCAGGAACGGTGAAGGGTACGGTAATGGCCGGATGGAAGATTATTGGGACGTTGCTGAAATATAGATGAGTGCTTTTGGCTCTGAGCCTTTGGCCCATGGCCGGTAGCCTTTAGATTGCAACCATAAAGCTTTTGGTTGTTAGTTGCCGTTAGCCTTTAGCTGGGAGCTCCTCGCCAATAGCCAAGCGCCAAAGGCCATCACCAAGGGCACTTAGGAGCCAAATGTAAAGCCACACATGGAGCTGTTCATTACCATCCTCTACTCGCTCAGCCTGCTGTACATCTTCCTGTTTAGTTTGGGTCAACTCCACCTCACCTGGGTTTACAGGAAAGGAAGAGAATTGGGTCCGGAAGTTCCACAAGGAAGCTTCGAACCAATGGTCACCGTACAACTCCCCGTATACAATGAAAAATACGTGGTGGAGCGGTTGCTGGAAGCGACCAGTCACCTCAGCTACCCCAAAGCGAAACTGGAGATTCAACTGCTGGATGATTCCACCGATGAAACGACCAACATCATCCTGAGAAAAATTGAGTCGCTGCGGCCGTTGGGGTTGGACATCAAATTGATCCACCGCGAAAATCGGGTTGGGTTCAAGGCCGGCGCACTCGACCACGGTCTCCATTCAGCCAAGGGAGAATTCATCGTGATCTTCGATGCGGATTTCATTCCCCAGCCGGATTTTCTGCAAAAGACATTGCCTTATTTCAGTGATGCTGCCATCGGCGTTGTGCAGACACGCTGGGGTCACCTGAACCGGGATTATTCCTTGCTCACCCAGCTCCAGGCATTTGGACTCGATGCGCATTTCTCTATAGAACAAAGCGCCCGCAATGCATCCGGCAGCTTTATTAACTTCAATGGCACCTGCGGCATCTGGCGCAAACAGTGTATTGTCGACGCGGGCGGATGGAAATTTGATACACTGACAGAGGATCTTGACCTCAGCTACCGTGCGCAGCTGAAAGGTTGGAAGTTTCGCTACCTGGAGGATGTGTCCACACCGGGCGAACTGCCTGTCATCATGCCCGCCATCAAATCTCAGCAATACCGCTGGAATAAAGGAGGGGCAGAGACTGCCAGAAAGGTTTTTGGATCGGTGCTTCGTTCGGACTTTTCCCTGAAGAACAAGGTGCATGCATTCTTCCACCTGTTCAACAGTTCGGTGTTCGTTTGCGTGTTGATTGCCGCTTTGCTGAGTGTGCCCATGCTTTACATCAAGTCCAATCATCCCGAGGTGCGATGGCTGTTTAACCTGGGCATTGTCTTCCTTGCTGGATTTCTGTCGATCGCTCTTTTCTACTGGACCGCGACCAAACGATTCTACAAACCTGCCTTTGGAAAGTTCATCACGCTCTTTCCCGGCTTTCTGATTGTATCCATGGGATTGTCCCTGCACAATGGGCTGGCTGTCTTAGAAGGACTGATGGGCAGGAAGACAGCTTTCGTCCGCACGCCAAAATTCAACGTCACGAACCTGAAAGAATCCTGGCGTGGCAACAGTTACGTGAAAATGGGAATTAACTGGATCACGCTGATGGAAGGCGTCTTGTGCCTCTATTTTGTTTTTGGAATCGCAGCCGGGTTTATACTCCACGACGGCGGGCTGATGTTGTTTCACCTGATGCTGGCCCTGGGTTTTGGTTCAGTGTTCTATTTCTCCATAAAGCCTGCTGTCCATGCGTAACCTGAGGGTTTCTTCTTTCGCGGTTTTCTTTCTCTTCCTGGCCTTCACGTATTACCTGGTTTACGCACTGGCAAGGAGCCAGACCATGGAACTCATGGTGTGCTATGGTATTCTGTTTGTCCTGTATGTGTGGGTTTACAAAAAGGAAACGAACATCACTTTTTGGCTGATAGCGGCAGTAATTATCCGTCTCAGTCTATTGACGACGTGGCCCAGTTTGTCTGATGACCTGTATCGATTTGTTTGGGATGGCCGCTTGTGGGCTGCGGGGATACATCCGTTCATTGCGCTGCCCAGTGATCTGTTAACGCAGCATATTCCAGGGGCAGATGCGGCGCTGTTTGAAAAGCTGAACAGCAAGGATCATTTCACCTGCTATCCGCCCTTGGCGGAATTTGTTTTCTGGTTGTCGGTAAAGATTTCCCCGGATTCCGTCAAAGGCAGTGCTATCGTTATGCGGGGATTGATCCTCCTGGCTGAAATCGGAAACATTGCCCTTCTCGTCAAGCTGATCAGGCGTCTTGGGCAGCCGCCCAAAAATGTGCTTTTGTATGCACTCAATCCGCTTATTATCCTCGAGCTTACCGGCAACCTTCATTTTGAGGCGTTTGTCATCTTCTTCCTTTTGCTGAGCGTTTGGCTGCTGACATCCGACAGGGTGGTGCCTGCGGCTGTCAGTTTCTCACTGGCCGTGGCGGCAAAATTGATCCCGCTGATTTTTCTGCCCGCCATGCTGGCGGTTCTGGGATGGAGAAAGGCCCTTGTCTTTTATGCTGTTACCGGGTTGTGTCTGCTAATTCTATTCATCCCCATGTATGATGAGCAGGTGCTGTATGGCTTTTCCCAGAGCCTCAACCTTTATTTTCAAAAGTTTGAGTTCAATGCCAGCCTGTATTACATCGTGCGTGAATATGGTTTTTGGAAGGTGGGTTACAATACGATCCAATCTACCGGGTGGAAACTGGCAGTGGTGAGCGGGCTGCTGATCCTGGCCTATTCACTGTTCTGGGGAATCCGCAGGCAGCAGCACATTACTGACGGCACGACGGATTCAATCCTTCCCTTCAAACTGGACCGGGAAATCTTTAACGCATTCATTTTTATCCTGCTCATTTATCTCCTGTTCACCACCACGGTTCATCCCTGGTACATCACACCCCTGATCGCATTCTCGGTGATTACCCGTTTTCGGTTTGTGCTGTTTTGGGCGGCACTCGTTTTTCTCACCTATGCCGGCTACTCACCGGATGGGTTTACGGAGAACCTTTCAATCATGGTTTTCGAATATGCGGCCGTAGCCCTGTATCTTGGGATTGAATTGTTTGTGATCGTAGACTGGAACCGGCATGACTGACCGACTGCTGATTTTATTTAGCCGAAACCCCGAACTGGGAAAAGTGAAGACCCGCCTTGCCGCAACCCTTGGCGACGAAAAAGCACTCGCGGTATATTATGTGCTAAGCCATCACTCCAGGGAAATCACAGTTTCTTTGACCTGCGACAAGGTTTTGTATTATACTGACTTCATTGACACAGAGGATAACTGGCCTTCGTCTGTTTTCCGGAAATCGCTGCAGCATGGCAACGGGTTGGGGGAAAAGATGATGCATGCCTTTGAAGAGGGCTTTGAAGCAAAGTACAAATCCATTTGTATCATCGGCATGGACTGTTTTGAGCTCACGGCGGCAATTGTAGAACAGGCTTTTGAAGCGCTTGAAAGCAGCGACGTTGTGATCGGCCCGGCGAAGGATGGAGGCTATTACCTGCTGGGTATGAAGCGCCTTCACCCTGAGTTATTTCAAAACAAGCCATGGAGCTCGAATGCGGTTGCGTCATCCACACGCTGCGACTGTGACAGGTTGGGTCTTACGTATTTCGAGTTAATGAAACTGACTGACGTGGATGAGGAAAAGGACTTGCCGGATTCCATCCGTCACTCACTTCAGCTTTTCTAAATCGCGGATCAGGATTCTCCGCCGGTCGAAATTGATCAGGTTCGCTTCCTTCATTTCGTTCAGGATGGTGGTGACCGTCTGGCGGGACGTTCCGGTAAGTGAGGCAATATCCTGGTGGGTGAGTTTGGTGGGTATCAGCGTTTCGAATCCAACTTTCTTTCCTTTCCAGGAAGCCGTGTCTTTCAGGAACTCAACAATACGCGTGCGGGCGTCCCTGAACACCATCAGTTCCAGTTTGCGCTCCAGTTTGATCAGCCGCAAACCGACCAGCTTAAGCATCTTGAAACTAAGCTCATGGTTATTCTTCATCAGGGCCTTAAGGTCTTCGATGCTGAGCGGGCAGATGGAAGTATTGTCATCCATCACCTGGGCAAAGTCGCGGCGTTTTTCCTCACCGGCCAGTGCCAGTTCACCGAAGATTTCACCGGTGCTGAGGATGGCGCTGATCACTTCCTTGCCGTCGTCAAGGTAACGGCCAATGCGGACCCGCCCGTCAGCAATCATGTAAATGTGGGTGGCTGCCTCATCGGGAAAGAAGATGAATTCATCTTTCTTGAATGTGTGAAACGTATGGTTGTCACCCATTACCTTCACCTTGTGCGGACAAAGCACGTCGTAGAGGTCCACGCTTTCAAAATACCAAAGTGCCGATTCCTTTCCCATGCGAACAAAATTTCCCGTTCTAAAGTTAATTCTGATCTTTGGTGTAAAGAAAATTCCAGCGAATTAGTTCACGATGAGTCGAATTCTTACAGAAATATGGATTTACCCTGTTAAATCGCTGGGGGGTATTCGCCTGGATTCATCCGCTGTGATGGAGAAAGGACTCCGGTATGACCGGCGTTGGATGCTGGTGGATGAGAACAACATCTTTATGACCCAGCGGGTCTTCCCGAAGATGGCATTGTTCAAGGTAGAAAGAAGGGATTCCGGTTTCGTTGTACATCATGGAGGTGATTCCATTGAACTTTCGTTGAATGTTGAGCCCTTGTCTTTGGTTGTGCAGACCGAGGTTTGGGAGAATCCGGTGTCAACCCTGGAGGTGGGACAGTCGTTTAGCGATTGGTTTTCAGACCGGATGGGAGTGACCTGCAGGATGGTGGTGTTCCCGGAAAAAAATCAGCGCCCGGTTAACCCTGAATTTGCCATCAACCATGAGCAGGTTAGTCTCGCCGATGGTTATCCACTCTTGATCATTGGACAGGCTTCACTGGATGATCTGAACACGCGTCTCAAGGATCCCGTTCCCATGAATCGCTTTCGGCCTAACCTGGTTTTCACCGGAGGCGTACCCTATGAAGAAGATCAATGGCGTAACTTTACTGTGGGGCGCAACCGGTTTGCCGGCGTCAAACCCTGCAGCCGATGCGTCATGACAACCGTCAACCAGGACACAGGTGTGAAGGGGGTGGAGCCGCTCACTACCCTGGCAGGCTACAGGAAAAAGGACGAAGGAGTATATTTTGGACAAAATGTTTTGGCAATTGACCACTTGGAAATACATGAAGGAGATAGAATCATTTTGGATTAATTCCGGAAAGGATCGCGGATTCAATTTTCGGTTTTTGGCTCTAAGTTTCAAACTTTTGACGTTTGGCGTGTGGCTTTCAGCCTGCACCTCGAACGACCGCCTCCCCATATTCGGTGAACGCAGGGTCGAGGGTTCGGATACCATCTACCACGCCATTGCCCCTTTCCGCTTTGTGGACCAGGACAGCATGGTGGTTACCAATGATGTTTTCAAGAACAGAATATACGTGGCAGACTTTTTCTTCACTTCCTGCCGCACGATTTGTCCCATCATGAAGACCCAGATGCTGCGGGTGTACAAGGCCACCGTCGGCATGGATGATGTGCTCCTGCTCTCACACAGCATAGATCCGGAATATGATACGGTAGCACTGCTTCACGATTTTGCTGAACGACTGGGCGTGACAAGCAACCGATGGCATTTTGTTACAGGGGTGAAGGATTCAATTTACAAGATCGCACAAACCAGCTATTTCGCTACGGCGATGGAAGACCGGACTGAACCGGATGGATTTATTCACAGCGGCGCTTTCCTGCTCATCGACAGAAGAGGACGGATTCGCGGTAAGTACGACGGCACGAAGGAGGAAGAGGTCAATAAGCTCATTACCGATATCAAAAAACTGAGGAGGGAAAATGAGTAGCGATTCAGCATACCGGGCTCAATTTTCAATTTTCAATTTTCAATTTTTGGTTTTGTTTATTGTGGGACTCAGCTTCAATTCCTGCGCCCCTAAGGATCCCAAATTCCAGCAATATTTTGTGGAAGGAGAGCAGTTGTACCTGAAAAACTGCGCCAACTGCCATCAAAAAGACGGCACAGGGTTGGGCAGGGTTTATCCGCCTTTGTTAAATTCTGATTTCATGGATGATCATTTTGATGAGGTGGCCTGCCTGATCAAGAAGGGTAGGCGAGGGGCCTTGATCGTCAATGGCGAAGTGTATGTGCAGGCCATGCCGGGTGTTCCATCACTGACAGAATTGGAAATAGCCGAAATAACCACTTACATTTATAATTCGTGGGGGCATGAGAAGGGCTTGATTGAAGTAAGACAGGTTAACCAATCCTTGCAACCCTGTCTTAACGACTAACTGGCTGTGTTGTAATGCTCCCGGCTTTTCTTTTTCTTCGAGTTATTCATCATGAAACGACCCAATTACAGACAGACCATACTCACCGTTGTCATCATGGTGATTGTCTATGGCCTCCTTGTAAAACTGCTGCTGGTGCTGGAGGAAGGTGCCCCCGGTGGCAAGGTCAATTCTACGCAGGACGCCTTATGGTACCTGGTGGCGACCCTTACGACGGTGGGATATGGGGACATTTACCCGGTCACGTATTGGGGACGGATGATCGGGTTTGTATTTCTTCTCTCCAGTTTGGGTGTATATGGTTTTATTATTGGACAGATCGCAAATTTTATGAGCACACTAAAAGAACAGAGAGACCTCGGCCTCAACGGCACGCAGTTCACCAACCACGTGGTCATGATCGGTTGGAATGAATTCGGGCAATCGGTCATCAGTCACCTGGTGGCGGCGGGTCGCCAGGTAGCAGTCGTTACGAAAGACCGTGGGAGTATTGAAATTATCAGAGAATTCTATTCAACCGATAATGTGTACACCCTCTTTTCCGACTACAACAATTTTGACCTGCTGGAAAAAGCGAATTTGAAGGCAGCCTCCGTGGTTTTCATCAACCTCAACGACGACACGGAAAAACTCGTATACATCATTAACATCAAGAAGTATTTTCGGGATTTGAATTATGTTGTCACGCTCGATAATGGCAACCTGAAAAGCACCTTTGTCAATGCGGGTGTGACCTATGCCATTTCCAAGAACGAAATCTCATCAAAACTCCTGGCCAGTTACATCTACGAGCCGGATGTGGCCATCTTCAGCGAGGAGATCATTGCGTATGCCCATGAAGATCATGAATATGATATGAAAGAATTCCTGATCACGGGCAACAATCCATTTATCGGGATGCCTTATGAAAAAGCCTTCTTTGACCTGAAGAAGCAAAGCAATGTGATTCTGATTGGATTGGTGAGGTTGAATGAAAAGAAAAGGACCCTGTTCAAGAACCCGGAGGGGGGAATGACCATACTGGACAACGACTACCTCCTGATGCTCATGGACCGAAAAGGCCAGGACCGCCTGAAGCGGGTGTTCAACATTGAGGAAGGCGTGTGAAAGAGCTTTTGTCAAAGAGGCCCGTCAGGTTTGCCATCATTGCGGTCGCTTCGATCCTGATATTTTTTTATGTCTTATTGCCCCCTACGGCAATATGGTACATCCAGAAACATAGTGAAGAATGGACGGGCCGCCGGATCAGCCTGGACAAGATCAGCATCAACATATTGACAGGAGCCTTATCGGTCGAAAAACTGGCTGTCCTGGAAAAAGATAAAGCGACCCCCTTCTTTTCTGTCGAAAAGGTTTATGTAAACCCATATTTCCTCAAGTTGATCTTTGGCTCGTATGAAATCGAGGAGTTTGCCGTAGACAAACCTTATATTCAGGTTGTTCAGAACGGCACCCAATTCAATTTTGATGACCTGATGGATCGGTTTGTGTCCGATGACTCCACGCAGGCGCCAACAGAGAAATCAGAGCCCGCCAGCTACCTCGTTGAAAATGTTTCTATCACGGATGGTGTCATCCGGTATGAAGACGCAGGACTTTCCAGTGAAATCAAGTTGATTTCCATCAGTGCCTCATGCCCAAAGATCTCCTCTGCAGAGCCAAAGTCCAGGTACAATTTCAATTTCCTGTTTGACCAGGGAGGAACGACCCGCGGCATGTTTGACCTGGACCTGGGGTCATTTGACTACAAGCTGGACTATCGCCTCGACTCCCTGAACCTTGGCATATTTTTGCCTTATGTAAAGGAGTACGTGAAAGTAGGCGGGTTCTCCGGATTGTTTGAGAGCCACCAGAAAATTTATGGGAACTTCAATACTCCCGGGGCCGTTGCCACAACCGGTGACCTCGCTGTACGCCAGTTTTCCATGGCAGATTCACTAAAAAACAGCCTGCTGTCTGCGGAAATCTTCCAGGTAGTAGTTGACAGCATCAATGTGGGCAAAGACCTTTACAATTTTAACTACGTAAGCGTCCTGAAGCCTTATGTGAAGTTTGAGCTGCATGAACAGGGCAACAATTTTTCGGAACTTCTGAGGGAGGAACCGGCAACCTCCAATACACTTTCTTCCGACACGTTATCCAGGTCAGCGGCGTATGGCAATATTTTTGGATTGATGGCGGCCTATGTCCAGGAGCTTTCCCAACAATATGCCATTGGCAACTACAAGGCAGACAGCGTGGTCCTGAGGAAAGGAACGCTGATCTTCAATGACTACACACTCCAAAGCAAGTTTAATTATAAACTGGAAGACTTAATGGTCAAGGCTGACGGGTTCAGTTCCTCAGACAGGGCGATCAAGGTTGTGGCATCTTCCATTCTCAATACCTCCGGCAGGCTGAAGGGTGAGATTGCACTGGATCCCAATGGATTCCGCAACATGGACATTGTATATTCCATCACCGGATTGAAAGTTTCAGACTTTAATCCTTACTCAAACTATTACGTCGCCCATCCCTTTCTGGATGGCGTCTGCTACTACACCAGCCAGACCTCAGTTAAGAATCAGTACCTGAAAAGCACCCATAAACTGGAGATCAGAACGATCAAAGTGGGCAAGAAGGAAAAAAACAGCACAGCCTATAATCTGCCCCTGCGGCTTGCTGTCGCGCTGCTGCGCGATAAGAATGGAAACGTCAACCTTGAACTGCCAATCGAGGGCGATCTCAGCGACCCCAAATACAAGATTGGAAAAATCGTCTGGCAGGTATTCAAAAACCTGATTGGCAAGGCCGTTGCGTCGCCTGGGAAGTTGCTTGCATCAAAATCCGGAACGGATGAAAAACTTCTTTCAGGATTTGACTGGCTTCCGCTGCAGACTGCGCTCGCACCCGAACAGATGAATTCGCTGGATGCCCTTGCAAAGGCCCTTGAGTCTACCCCTGAACTGAACCTTGAGCTGGTCGAAGTGTACAATACCCCCCGTGAAATGGATGAACTTGGCCTCAAGGAAGGCAAGAAGAAATTTCTTTTCTTCCATAAGAAGATATCTTCCGACGAGACCCCAACCACAGAAGAGGAAAAAATCGCGGACCAGGTGCATCCCAAAGACTCCCTGTACAACGTTTATCTTAATGAGCAACTGAACTCCCAGGGTCAACTTATTTCGGTGGTTGATAAATCCAAAAAGGTGGTGGGTGAAGAGAGGCTGGCCCGCAAACTCAGGAGTATCTATGAGCAGCGAGCGCAAGCCGTTCTTCAATACATGCTGGAGGTCAAGAAATTGCCGGTCGCACGGTTCAGGGTTGTTCCTCCGAAAGAAAAGACCGAGGTACCCTATGAAGCCTTGTCAAGGATGGCCTCTAATTATTACGTGGACGAGCAATAGGCAGTCAACCCATGGGCGGGTTGACACTCCCATTTCTCTTCGCTCAGGCAGTCACGGCCGGAGCATTCACAAACTCAAATTCAACATCATTCTTCAGCTCCACGTGTATGACGTCGTCCTTGCTGATGGTTCCTGCCAGGATTTGCTTTGACAGTTCGTTCAACAACTCACGCTGCAGGACACGCTTCAGCGGACGGGCGCCAAACTGCGGGTCGTAGCCGAGCTTCGCAAGCCGGTCAAGGGCCTGCGTTGAGACCTCCAGTTTCATACCCGATTCCGCCAGCCGCTTTTTGATCAGTTCAACCTGAAGGGCGACGATTTTCCTGACATCCTTTCTCGCGAGTGGACGGAACATGACGATTTCGTCTATGCGGTTAATGAATTCAGGCCGCACATTATTTTTCAGAAGGCCCAGCACCTGTTCTTTCGTTTCTTCTATAACCTCGAAATAGTTGGCGTCAGTTATTTTCTCGAAGTTCTCCTGGATCAGGGCCGCACCAATGTTGGTGGTCATGATGATGATGGTATTCTTGAAATTGGCGGTCCTGCCTTTATTGTCGGTCAAACGGCCTTCATCAAGCACCTGTAGCAGGATGTTGAAAACATCAGCGTGCGCTTTCTCAATTTCGTCCAGCAGGACCACGGAATAGGGCTTCCTCCTGACAGCTTCGGTTAACTGACCGCCTTCATCATAACCCACATAACCCGGAGGGGCTCCAATCAGCCGGCTTACGCTGTGACGCTCCTGGTATTCACTCATGTCGATGCGCACCATGGAGTTCTCGTCATCAAAGAGATATTCGGCCAGCGCTTTGGAAAGCTCGGTCTTACCCACGCCTGTGGTACCCATGAAGATAAATGAGCCGATTGGCCTCTTTGGATCCTGAAGACCGGCGCGGCTGCGGCGCACGGCATCGGACAAAACGCGGATGGCCTCTTCCTGTCCTGCCACGCGCTTGCCCAGCTCGTTTTCGAGGTGCAGGAGTTTTTCGCGTTCACTTTGCAGCATTTTAGTCACCGGTATGCCGGTCCACTTGGCCACTACCTCCGCAATGTCTTCGCTGCTCACTTCCTCGTTCAGCAAGGTGCCATTGTCCTGCATGGATTTCAATTGCTGCTGGAGCGCATTGAGCCGCTTCTCGGCTTCAACAATTTTTCCATAGCGTATCTCGGCCACGCGGCCATAGTCGCCTGCTTTTTCAGCCTGGTCACCTTCGAATTTCAGTTTGTCAAGAGATTCTTTTTCAGCACGGATTCCCTGAACGACCTGTTTCTCACTTTCCCATTTCGCCTTAAGGATGTTCCGCTTTTCTGAAAAATCAGATATCTCCTTATTGAGGCTCGTTTCCTTGTCCCGGTCTTTCTCCCGGCGAATGGCTTCACGTTCGATTTCAAGCTGCATGATCTTCCGGTTGAGCTCATCCAGTTCTCCCGGCAGGGAATCCATCTCAATGCGGAGCTTGGAAGCGGCCTCATCCATAAGGTCGATTGCCTTGTCGGGCAAAAACCGGTCGGAGATGTAGCGGTGCGATAACTCAACTGCGGCAATGACGGCATCATCCTTGATCCGAACGCCGTGGTGAAGCTCATATTTGTCTTTGATCCCGCGCAGGATGGAAATGGAATCTTCTACTGAAGGTTCATCCACCATCACCGCCTGGAACCGGCGTTCCAGCGCCTTGTCCTTTTCAATGTACTTCTGGTATTCTTTCAGGGTGGTGGCGCCAATCGCGTGAAGCTCGCCACGGGCAAGGGCAGGCTTCAACAAATTGGCGGCATCCATGGCTCCTTCTCCGCCGCCTGCGCCGATCAGGGTGTGGATCTCATCAATAAAGAGGACGATCTGTCCGGCTGAGTCAGTGACTTCCTTAATGACCGCCTTGAGGCGCTCTTCGAATTCCCCTTTATATTTGGCGCCGGCCACCAGAAGACCCATGTCGAGTGATACCAGGATTTTTCCTTTGAGGTTTTCCGGCACGTCGCCATTGACGATGCGTTGGGCCAATCCTTCTACAATGGCCGTCTTGCCTACGCCTGGCTCTCCCAGCAGGATGGGATTGTTTTTTGTCCGGCGTGCCAGGATTTGGAGTACCCGTCTGATTTCTTCGTCGCGACCAATTACAGGATCTATTTTTCCTTTCCTGGCCAGCTCGTTCAGGTTCTTCGAGTAGCGGTCAAGTGATTTGTATTTTGATTCGGCATTCTGGTCGGTAACGGAGGAGCCGCCGCGCAGCTCTTTCACCGCCTTGATCAGCTCCAGCCGGCTGAAGCCCGCATCTTTCATGATGGATGCAACCTTGTCTTTGGTAGCCAGCAGGCCCAGGAGAAGGTGTTCAACTGAAATATACTCGTCCTTGAATTCCTTCAGTTCTTTCTCAGCATTCTGCAGAACCTGGTTGGTGGCGGTTGACAAGTAGGGTTGCGATCCGGATACTTTTGGATAGGATTCGGTCGTGTCTTCAAGTTTTTTTTCCAGGATGAGACGGTTGACATTCAGCTTCTTGATCAGGTAGTCAACAACATTTTCATCCGTTTCCAAAATGGCCTTGAGTAAGTGACCTGGCTCAATGGCTTGTTGCTGTCTGGCCGTGGCTAGCTCTGCTGATTTTTGTAGCGCCTCCTGTGACTTTATCGTGAATTTTTCGAAGTTCATGGTTTCAATCCTCCGGAAAGCCTTGCTCAAATGATTGACCAACTAAAATCCACAGGATTTTCAGGAAATTTTGACCGTATTTTGACTGTAATTCCATCGATTTATGCCAAATTGACTTATATTTTAAATGGATCGCGTGATTGCAGTTTCGGGTTGACCGAACCTTTCAGATATTCAATCACGTGATGTAGCTCCTGGAATTCAATATGGCTCAACGCACAAAACCCTCTCTTCAGTTTCCAAAGTCCATGGTCATTGAGGTGGCATGGGAAGTATGCAACCAGGTCGGTGGCATATACACGGTGATCCGGTCGAAAGCACCGGCCATGGCGGAGAATGCCAACGGACCGTTTTGCATGATTGGTCCATACCTTGGAAAAAATATTCAGGCAGAACTCGAGCCCCTCAATGATGCTGAAGATGTCTTTGGGCAGGCAGCAGCCAATTTGCGCAAGCGTGGTTACGATGTTCATTACGCTGAGTGGCTGATCACAGGCAAACCCAGGGTTGTGCTGCTGAATCCCAACGTGATAGAAGACAAGGCCCTTGGCGTGATTAAGTACCTGCTTTGGAAAAATCACGGTGTCGGAACACCCAGTAACAATCCCCTGATCGACCAGGTCGTTGCCTTTGGATACCTGACTAAACTGTTTTTCGATGAGTTGGTGAAGCTGGTTGGGAAGGACCAGGCGATTATCGCTCACTTTCATGAATGGATGGCCGGGTTGCCGATCCTGGACATGAAGCGGGATAAGATGCCCGTCAAAACAGTATTTACAACCCACGCGACCCAGCTGGGCCGTCACCTCGCGATCAACTCGCCCCTGTTTTATGCGCACCTGCCGTTCTTCGATCACCAGATTGAGGCCAAAAAATTTGGCGTGGTGACAGAAGAGGCCATTGAGTATGGTTGCGCGCAAAGTTGTGACGTTTTTACAACGGTGAGTGATGTGACAGCCCGTGAATGCAAGCACCTGCTGAAAAGAAAGCCGGAGGTGATCTTGCCGAACGGGTTGAACATTGAGCGGTTTGAAGCGCTGCATGAGTTTCAAAATCTTCATGCGTATTATAAAAAGGAGATCCACGAGTTTGTCATGGGTCATTTTTTCCACTCCTATACATTTGACCTGGACAAGACGATCTATCTGTTCACCTCGGGCCGCTATGAATACAGAAACAAAGGATTTGACCTTACCCTGGAGGCCTTGTGGTACCTCAATGAAAAACTCAAGGCTGAAAAGGCCGACCTGACCGTGGTGATGTTCTTTGTCACGAAGCGCGACTACTACAGCATCAAGCCTGAGGTGCTTCAGTCACGGGCGGTCATGGAGGAGATTCGTCAGACGTGTGAAGCAATCGAGAAGGAGGTGGGCAAGGGTTTATTCTTCGCCTCCACGACACGTCAGGATCACCGGCTGCCAAACCTGAATGACTTTGTTGAGGATTACTGGAAATTGCGCTACCGGCGGACCATCCAAAGTTGGAAGAGCAACAAGCTTCCACTGGTTGTCACCCACAAACTGGTTAACGAGGAGGCAGATGAGATTCTTCAATTCCTGACCCGCAGAAACATGTTGAACCGGCCGGAGGATAAAGTCAAAATCGTTTATCACCCGGATTTCATTACATCCACGAGCCCCTTGTTCGGGTTGGACTACAGCCAGTTTGTGAGAGGCTGCCACCTGGGTGTGTTTCCCAGTTACTATGAGCCATGGGGATATACACCGCTGGAGTGCATGGCGAGCGGCGTGCCTTCAGTGACAAGCGATTTGTCTGGTTTTGGAGATTACCTTACCCGCAATTTTCCCGACTATGAAAAGAACGGCATGTTTGTCGTTGAGCGGGGCAAGCGAACTTTCGACTGGAGTTCCAAGAGGCTGGCTGGTGCGTTGTATAGTTTTCTGACACAATCGCGCCGTGAGCGCATCATGCAGCGCAACAATGTGGAGAACTATTCTTCGGCTTTTGACTGGAAGAACCTGATCAAGCATTACCGGCAAGCCTATGAACAGGCTTTTCTGACCCATTAACTCCGTCATTTTATTATTTTCTTCGACAACAACCCTATGACCGTTCATAACCTGGAGGACAAGAAATCAATCGCGAGCCTGTTCCTGTCTGAGTTGAGAAACATCCATCAGCAAAATGACCGGCACCGATTCAGGTTCAACCTGTCGCGGCTGGGTGAAATGATGGCCTACGAAATTTCGAAGGAATTGCCTTACCATTCACAAGTAGTCGAAACGCCGCTGGGCAAAAAGACGATTCAACTGCCGTCCTCGAAGGTTGTGCTGGTTACGATATTGCGGGCCGGGTTGCCTTTTCTGGAGGGATTTCAGCGTGTGTTTGACCAGGCTGAAACCGGTTTCATTGGTTCCTACCGTGTTGAAGGGGAGGGAGACATACACATCAGCACCGATTACCTGGCTGCACCTTCCCTGGAGGGCAACACGGTAATTTTGGTTGACACCATGCTGGCCACAGGACGCTCCGTGATCGATGCGATTGATACGCTCATGCGGAGGGGGAAGCCCCAACACCTTCATTTGGCTTCGGTCATTGCGGCTCCCGAGGGTGTCAGGCACCTTCAGGAAAGTGTGAAACTTCCGTCGTCACTCTGGACATTCTCCATTGACGAGAAACTTAATTCGAAATTCTATATTGTCCCGGGCCTGGGCGACGCCGGCGATTTGAGTTTTGGTCCCAAATGAATGGGGGGCCGGCATCTGGGTATTCCTGATTTCAGTATTTGCTTGTAGATTTGCGGCTTCACACAACCTGATCATGAATCGGAAAAGACTTTTGGTTTCCAAGATGCTGCTGTTCTGCCTCATTTTGGCGGCCTGCAAGAGTTCTGACCCCGCTCCAGTAGCCTGTAAGATTACTTTCAAAGGAAAGAACTATGGACTTTCGCTGGCAACCTGCGAGACTGACGCAACGGAGCAGTATATGAATGGAGCGGATGCCAATCCGAATCCAAGCCAGACCCTTACCATCATCAAGAGCACCAACGCGGCCATTGACCAGATCGAATTCATTGGTTCGGTCAGCGATCTGGACACCTATTATTCAACGATCAAGAATGCCAGCACGCCCACGATTACAATTTCCGGCAAGACATGGACTTTCAGCGGCACTGTTGAAAATACCATCGGCGATAAAGGAGAAATATCAGGTACCTGTACCTGCAAGTAGAGTAGGGCTGCATTTGCACCAACTGAATATCTGTGATAGCTTAGCATATAAACAATACTTCATTGAAAGCCAGACTCCTTTCCGTCCTTCTGTTGCTGGTGGCCCTGGGCTGCAGCAAAGAATCGACCCCGTTGGTGGGTTGCCAGTTTACTTTTAAGGGCGTGAGCTACTCCTTTTCTGTGGCCACGTGCCTGACCGTTGCCGGAGTGCCTGCATTGCAGTCGGTTAACTCATCTACCGCTACATCACAGGAACTTATACTGACGCAGGGAAGTGCAACCGGGGTCATTACACCGGCATCCATTAATTTTCATTTGAATACCAATGACCCCAACACATTTTACTATTCTTCCGGTGCCGCGCCAACTGTGAATGTATCGGGGAAGACCTGGAACTACAGCGGGACATTGTTGAATACTGCCGCAGATACCGGCACAATTTCAGGGGCTTGCAATTGTACGAACTGATTGTGTCCAGGGAGGACCTGGTCCTAATTACGAATCGTTCTGAATACCGTAAAAGGTTCAGATCTTTTCAAAAACCCTTGATTTTATCTAAATTTTGCCTACTTTCAGGTCACATTTTATCTGAACACTAAAAACCAAAAACAACACTTATGAAAAAACTACTTGTAATTGCATTGATGTTTGCTGGCTTCTCCCAACTTCAGGCACAGACTAGATTTGGAGCCCAGGTCAACTATTCCACGTCCAGCATTGCTGGCCTTGGCTTTGGCGGCCATGCAGAGTTCTTTATTAGCGACAAACTGAGCATTCAACCTGCTTTCGATTACTATTTGGCAAAGGAAATTGTTGCTGGAAGCGGTGTTTCAAATTCCAGTTGGCTTATCAATGGTGATGCTCATTACTACTTTACTGAGTCAGGTTCAATGAAAATCTATGGGATCGGCGGGTTAAGTTACCTTAGCTATACAGCTGGTGTTGCCGTAGCGGGCTTTTCTACATCTGCAACTGCATCCACGATTGGTGTGAACCTTGGCGCTGGCACTACCTTTGGTGAGTCAAGCACACTTCCTTTTGTTGAAGTGAAATTTAACTCGCCTTTGTCCGGACTTGTGCTGACGGCTGGCATTAAGTTCGGTGGTAGTAAATAGGTTACTTCTAACAATTATGAATGACCCTGGGCAACAAGCCTGGGGTTTTTTATTTGCTGGTGATGCTGAATCTAAACCGCTTTGCCAAAGAAGGTTGGATCAGAAATAAATTGGATTTTTTTTCATAGGATTGTGACACCACGGAGGTAACTTAGTAACAACTTATCAGGTTATCCAAAAAAGCGGATTCCATGCGAAAAATCTTTTTGATTGCACTTATTGCTATTGCGCAACATGCCTGGGCGCAAACGGAGGAATTGAATTCCCTTGTTAAAACCTGGCAGGGTTCTGTATCCCAGGTAGTCACCGGTTCCAAGACCATCGAACAGGAGATACTTTCTCCGATGCCGGCTTCTATCCGTTACAATTTCAATGAGGTGGATTCAAAGGGAGGAAAGACAGCGTTTGCCTACGAGTTCAACCTCTCGGATATTGACCCATATGCTGTCCGGTCTGAAACACAGAAGGACGTTATCCTGGTGGTGCTTTCGGTGAGAAACAAACAGAAATTGGCAAAGGTGTACAAGAACGGTGAGGTTCAGGCCTACGATGAAACCGTAAAGATCCATGCAAAGAATATAGACAATGCACGCGAAATGGTGGAGATCGTAAAGAAGGCTATTCCCCTGGCCGAGAAAATTGTGACGAGCCGTCTTAAGCTTGCTGACTACAATGAAATGGTGGCGTGGCTGTGCACGAATGTGAAAGACGTGGCCTTAGGGAGCAAGTCCATTAATCAAAAAATGGTCAAGACGGATTTTGTTGGCGGCTTGAAATTGGTAAGCATTACGACAGATGGTAAAACTTCACATCAGGAGGATTTTGAGTTCAACCTTGCCGATATCAATGTAAACTCGATAGCCTTTAAAATCAGGGGCAACCAATTTGCCTTGAATTTTGAAATGACACAGCGACTTAAAACTGTTTACTATAAGAAGGATGGCGAAGTGAAGCCCTTCATGAGTGAAGTGGATATTGAGACAAATAGCGTTGATGAGGCACGTGATATGAAGACTGTGTTGTCGCTTGCAGTCCCGCTGGCAATAACGAAAGTAGCGGCAGATCTTTTGCCCATCAATTCAGAGGCCGATGGTTTAAAAGTTATCATCGGCAACCTAAAGGATGTCAGGTATGGCACAAAGTTAATCTCGCAGTCCATGGAGCCGAAATGCCTCACTAATTTTTCTCAGGTAGCCCAGGACCCGAGTTCATCGGAGAAGAATACCTTCCTGTTCAACTGGATGGACTTGAACCCCAGCGCCTACCGGATTGAGGTAAGTGGGGAAAAAATGTTCATTGACCTAGTGACGATTGAGAAGAAGAAGCTTATTTTGAAAACCAAGAATGACAAGGTGGATGGCTATGAGTCTGAGGCGAGGTTTTATTCCGAAAATATGGAGATGGCCCGCAGGATGAAGGCCGCCATGGACAAGACGGTTGAGTTCTGCCAAAAAAGTTACCGTGAACCGTTCCAACCTGATGCAAAGAGCATTATTACCTACCTGCAGAAGACCACTGGCGAAGTACATGCAGAAGGCATTGATATCAAACAGGTTTTTGAGGCACTGGAGGATGGCAGCAAAATCAAGTTTACCAAACTGACGGTAAAAGCCAATAAGGGAGTGGAGGAGATTTATGAGTTCAATTTTGCCGATATCAGCCCCTCCTCGGTGACGTATGGACTAGAAGGAAAAGTATTGTTGGTTGGCTTTGAGTCCAATTTTAAAAACAAGATCATCAACTATTACAAGGATGGTAAAATTCAGCCCTATGTTTATAAAGTTGAGTTTGCCATGCCAGAAGCTGAGACCGCAAGAAATGTTATGAATGCCCTGAAGAAGGGTATTGAAAAAGCAAAAAAATAGCCTCAGCACAACCTGGAATTGTGGAATTGGCGAATACAAGGGAAATGCCCTAAATTGCCATCAAAATCTGACTTCTAAAGTATTTATCCAATATGACTAAGATCGTTTTGACGCTGTTCTTTTCAACGGCATTCCTTGTTTCCCTGGCGCAGGATGAGGGTACGGTAGTTAAGAAGGAGAGGATTCAACTAGACAAAGGAATATTCCTGAATGGGGGTGTTTCCATTGCCGGTGGATCGAACCTAGGTGATTATTCCAGCGGTATCAATTTTGAAGGAGGCTACATGGTTAGGCTAAACCGGGTGGTATCCGTGGGAGGATCCATTTCTTACCTGAGTTTCAAATACGATCAGACGATATTGAAAAACGGCGTAACCAGCCCCGACTGGTACTATGACACCCAGTCTTCGGCTACAAACGATGGGTATTACCTGACCTTGGCTGGTGGTGATGTGAGTATCATTTCCGTGGCTGCGAATTTCAAGTTTAACTTTGTGCCGGTGAAGGACAATTCAGTAGTTTCAGTATATGCTTTTGCAAAGCCATTCATTGCCAGCGCGTCTTTGAGCGAAATTTCGGGTTTGGCGGAATATTATGATACGAATGGTAACCCTGATGCAACGTTCAATGCATCTGCCACTTATCCTGCCAAGTCATCCATTTCCGGGGGGATTTATCTCGGACCAGGTGTTGAATTTTATCCTGCCAAGTCCATTTCTTTCTTTGCTCAGGCATCGTTCGGCTATACGTTCCCAATTGATATGGTCAGCACCCGCTCCTACGGCAATGACTACAATATTGACCTGGCTGACCCCAATTTCCCAACCAAGAGCCTTGGCTTTACATCCATTAACTTTGCGGCAGGCATTTCGTTTAACCTGGATTAATTATGTTTCGCGGATGGTTGGTTGGCTTTGCGCTCCTGACAGCAGTTCAAGTGCAGGCGCAATTCAAGCTTTATGAACAGGGGTTGGACGCCTACCAGTCCAAGGACTACCCCAAGACTATATCCTTACTCAACGACTACATTGACAGTTCCTTGCGCGACAAGGACCTGGACGTCGATGTACATTATTACCTCGCTTTATCCTACTACAAAACAGAGTCGTATACCAGTGCCGTACGGGAATTCGACCAGGCCCTGCAGCTGGGCCACAAGAACACAGGTAACATTCATTGGTTCATGGCCAAATCTTTTGTAGAACTGAAAGCCTTGAGTGACGGATTCGACGAATACACAAAGGCACTGGAAATCATCACAGATAAAACAAACCATGCCAAGCTCCTCTATGAGCGCGCGCTGCTACAGGAAAAATCCGGGAATCACCAGGGGGCCGTCGATGACCTTCAGCAAGCCTCTTTGACGGATCCTTTAAATGCCGATGTGAAGAGAGCCATGAACGGTCTTCAGCCGGCTGACAATGGGCCTGTCGTAGCTGAAACAAAAAAGCAGGCTCCCGACAACCGGGGAACAACGAAGAAGGAAAAGGCCCCACCGGTCGTCGTTTTACCCGCAGCAACTTCAGTGATTGTAGCTCAAAATGCAGAACCCTCCCTCGCCGATCAATACAAGAATGAAAAACGCTATTCCCTGGTGATTGGGAACGCTAAATACAGGAATGTTTCACCACTCAAAAATGCTGAGAATGATGCCAATGATTTCGCTGCTGAACTTGAAAGGTCCAGTTTTGAAGTAATCAAAGTAATCAACGGCGATTATAACCAGATGCGGGATGCGTTTAAGAAGTTTCACACCCTGCTTTCCACCGGGCCCAAGGACCAGACGGTCGGTTTATTTTATTATGCAGGTCACGGTATTCAAAGTGAAGGTGAAAACTATTTGGTGCCCGTGGAGGCTAATATCCAATACGATGACGACATCCCCCGTACATGTATGCCGGTGCAACGAATCATTATGGCGAACATGGAGCGGTCAAATTCGCGCATGAACATTGTCATTCTGGATGCTTGCCGCAACAATCCTTTTCCTTCAACCTCCCGGTCTGCAGAAGCGGGCCTGGCAGAAATCAAGCGCGCCAGGGGCTCTTTCATCGCTTATGCTACAGCACCTGGCTACACGGCATCAGATGGTGAAGGTCGCAACGGGCTCTACACCCAGGAATTACTGAAAGCCATGCGCAAGCCCAACACAACCATTGAGCAGGTTTTTAAGGAAGTGAGAAGAAATGTCCTGAAGCAGTCCGGAGACAGGCAGTACACCTGGGACAGCTCCAATATCATAGGAGATTTCTATTTCAAATATTAGCTTTGGGTGCAACGCCCACGCGATGCAAGAACTTAATAAGAGCTTAATATAAATTACTAAACCCCAACTTTATGAAAAAGCAATTATTGTTCATTTTGGCCTTTGCCCTGATGTTTTCGGCACCGGTGCTGGCGCAGCAGGAAAAGGGTGATTTTCAACTGCAGGCACAGGGATCATACTACAGTATTAGCGGTTTTGACGGAGGCTACATATTTCTTAACGCTTCCAAATTCGTCACACAAAATATTGAAGTGGGTGCTTCACCGATCATCAGCATCAGTACCCAAACCACCGTCAACTTGTCAGTGTTTGGTAACTATAACTTTATGTTGGAGAATGCCAAGATGGTGCCCTACGCCGGTGCTCAATTGATGCTCTACAACCTGGGCTCTGATTTAGGTTCGGAAACAGGATTTGGTTTCAAAGGCGGCCTTCGGTATTTCATCACGGAGAAAGTGAACGTGGATATAGGCCCCAGCATCAGCTTTGTGGGCGGCACCACACTGTTTTATTTCAACGCTGGTTTGGGCTTCATTATCAGCGGAAACAAGTAAAAGCACCACTCAGCCAAAATCAACTGGCATCAAAAAAGAGGAATCCAAATGGGTTCCTTTTTTTATGAAAACAAACGTAAAAAAATTTGTTTATTGAAAGTGTGATTAAAAGAATATGGTTGAATCCATCATATCTTTGTCAGTGAATTCAATTGATGAAATATCAAATCTCCAGTCCCCCAATGGAAAAGATATCTATTAAAGTAATTATCCGGAGTTTGAAAATGGAAGTACTAACAACTAAGTAATGATTTATGAAAAGGATACTCATTGCCTGTGTCTTGGGAATGCTTTTTATCCTGGGGATGACACCTGTGCAGTCACAGAATTCCTACCTCACGCCCTATCAAAAACTCAGCAAATTCTCAGGGGAGAAGATTTCACAACTGGCTTTTTCGCCTGATAACAAGTTTGCGGCTGCTGTAGACCAGGATGGAAAAGCCGCCGTTTGGGATGTGGGAACTAATACCCTTGTAAAACAGTGGAGCGCGGGAAAGACCCTGTTCCTGAAATTCTCCTCTGCCGGCGATCTCATAACAGTCTCCGCCTCAGGAGATATCAAAACATTTTCGTCAGGCGCTTACGCAGAAAAGAATTCCTCAAAATTTAACGCAGCACCCCAGCTGGTGTCCATTGACCCCACCGGTCAAAACCTGCTGGCCCTGGGCAAGGATGGAATCGAAATCTTTGACATGAAAGCTTCCATGATGCAAACCAAAATCCCTTTCGCAACACCTGTCAAGAACCCGGTCTTCATGGGATTCGACCGGTTTGGCCAGCAACTCTCTGTCATCACAGAAACCGGCCAGGTGCTGACATGGAATCCGCTCAACCAGCGCCTCGTGCGCGAATTGAAACTGCAAAGCGGCGAGTATGCCGGATCAAGGTCTGTCATACACGAAGCTTCAAACAATTTTGGTGGAGACCGTTTTGTCGTAGGTATGCAGGAAGTATTTATTCCAAAAGGTGGGTTCCAGGGAAGGAACCAGCCAGAGCGCAGGAACATGCTCGTTTACTACGACTGGAATTCAGGTCAGGAAGTGAAACGGATTTCGGTGCGGTACCGTCCTGATGAAATGGCGCAGGGACCCGGAGCTTCCAACCTGGCTTATTATTCCACCGATTCGAAGAGCATTTGGCTGATGAATTATGAGCGGGGCGAAATCATGAGCAGCATCAAAACACCTGAACTCCCCAACCGGATAGCCTTCTCGGAGAACAATGAACTATTTGCCGTCGGCAATGTAAAGGGGGAAGTAGACCTCTATTATGTTGAGAGGAACACACCTGCTGAAATCAAAATTCAGTCCCCGGGACTGGACAGGAGCTATGCTTCCCAGACCAGTTCGCAGGAGATCCTTAAGGTCAAGGGTATGATTGAAGGAACAGAGCGAATCAACAAGGTGATGATCAATGGTGCCCCTGCCGAGTATGATTTCAATGGCGGATTTTCAGCCGATGTTCCCCTGGAGCCTGGGAAAAACAAGATTCGCATACTGGCTGAGAACTCGGAGCAAAAGCAAATTGTGAAGGATTTTTATGTTACCTACGAGCCGGCCAAAAACGCACCTAAGAAATCTGGACAGGCCAGCAAGGGTGGTCGCAGGGTAGCGCTGGTGATCGGCAACGCCAATTATCAGCACTCCAACAAACTCATTAACACACTCAGCGATGCCAAGGCCATGGAAGCTACCCTTAAGGAACTGGGCTTCCAGGTGATTACGATACTGGATGGCGACTATGAAAAAATGAAGAATGCCGTATTTGCCTTTGGCGATCAAATCAATGATGTGGATATCTCCCTCTTCTATTATGCCGGGCACGGCCTGGAAGTGGAGGGCACCAACTACCTCATCCCGGTGGATGCCGATATTCAATCGGCCCTTGACGTCAAACAGAAATCTGTGCCCTTGCCTGGCATATTAAGAACGATGGAATTCACTAATGAGGAAGGGCTCAACATGATCATACTGGATGCGTGCCGCAACAACCCTTTCCCCACTGGCAAGCGCGGAGGCTCGGGGTTGGCGAGGGTTAACGCACCCAGCGGTACACTCATTGCCTATGCCACCGACCCGGGTTCGGTAGCGTCGGATGGAACGGGCACCAACGGATTGTATACCGGTGTACTGGTTGAGCAGATGAAAATTCCGCAACGCATTGAAGACATCTTCATGAATACCCGCAATAAGGTGGAGGAATTGTCAAAAGGAAACCAAAGGCCCTGGGAAGAAGCAAGGCTGAAAGGCGTCTTTTACCTGAAGTAGGGGAGGCCTATTGGGTTTCCTCATCAGGAAGCATCTCAATATCCCGGATAAGGACTTTCTTGGCAATGCGCTGGGCGGTAGGCGTGGCGGCCAGCCCGCCCATGGCCGTTTCTTTGTAACGCGACTCCATGCTTGCGCCGATTTCACCCATGGCGCCAATCACCTCATCCACCGGAATCACACTGCTGACATGGGCCAGGGCAATCTGTGCTGAACTGTTTGCTATCGCGGCTGCGCTGGCGTTGCGCACAACGCAAGGCACCTCTACCAATCCGGCCACCGGATCGCACACCAGTCCAAGCATGCATTGCACCGTGATGGCGACGGCATTGAAAATCTGGTCTGTGTTTCCGCCGAGGCAATAAACGATGGCCCCGGACCCCATGGCTGCGGCTGTGCCAGTTTCAGCCTGGCAGCCTCCTACCGCACCGGCGATGGAAGCTTTTTGCTCCATGATCAGCGCGATGCCCGCCGCCAGCAACATGGCTTCGAGAATTTTCTTATCGGGTACCTCATGAATCTCCTGCAAGGTGTACAACACGCCAGGCATGATCCCGCTGGCGCCAGCGGTCGGTGCAGCAACGATGCGGCCCATGCATGAATTGACTTCCTTGGCGGCCAGGGCCCGTGCAATGAGCTGCTGAAATTCTTTGGAAAGTACGGCGGTAGGATACCGGTAGACTTTCTTTGCTCCATTGTTGATCATGCCGGAACGGGATGTCATGTCTTCTTCAAGGCCCGTGCGAACGGCATCCTTCATGACGGCCCACGCCGTCGACAGGCCGCTCCAAATCTGTTCTTCGGTTCTGCCTTTCTGGTCCTGCTCATACTGCAGCACCACTTCTATGAGCGAAAGTTTATTCTCTTCGCTATAGCGTTTCCATTCCTCAAATGAACTGAATAAGAAGGCCATGGGATTGTTTATTTACGAAAGTTAACCGTTTGTCAATGTACTACAATTTCCATTGAGGGAAAGTTCTATATTCGCAACGATCACCCATGCGGAAATTATGAAACCAATCACCACTGTTTTCTTCCTTGCCTTGTGTTTACACGGGATCGCGCAACCTACCGATGAGTCAGCCATCCGGCAGATTTATAACAAGGCCCTATCCGAAGGAAAGTCTTACGCCATGCTTGAGTACCTCAGCACCAAGGTTGGCTCCAGGTTGAGCGGCTCGCCCGGAGCGGCCGCGGCCGTTGAATGGAGCCGCCACCAGATGGAAGACCTGGGGTTTGACTCGGTGTGGCTGCAGCCTGTCATGGTGCCCCATTGGGTGCGTGGGCAAAAAGAAATTGGAAGGGTCATCAACTCCAGAAAAATGGGCTCGATCGATTTAAGCGTATGCTCACTGGGCGGATCGGTAGGAACCGGACCAGGCGGGATCGCGGCATATGTCATTGAGGTAAAGTCGTTTGAAGAGCTTGCACTGTTGGGGATAAAGAGCGTACAGGGCAAAATTATTTTCTTCAATCGTCCAATGGACCCCAATCAAATCCAGGCTTTTGCCGCATATGGAGGCGCGGTGAACCAGCGGGGAAGCGGTGCCTCGGAGGCAGCCAGGTTTGGCGCTGCCGCGGTGCTCGTTCGGTCGATGGGTCTTAACACCGAGGACTATCCCCATACGGGCGGAATGCGGTACGCCGATAAAATACCAAAGATTCCTGCGCTGGCGGTCAGCACCAAGGACGCTGACCTGCTCAGCAACCTGTTGAAAGATGACAAGGGACTGCAGGTATATGTTGAATCTCATTGCGAGTTGCTGGAAGACGCTCCCTCATTCAATGTGGTCGGCCAGATCAATGGCGCAGAATACAAGGATGAGATGATCATCGTGGGAGGCCATCTGGACTCTTGGGATCTTGGACAAGGTGCTCATGACGATGGTGCCGGATGCGTCCAGTCTATCGAGGTGTTGAGAATATTCAAGTCGATGGGATACAAACCCAAGCGGACGATTCGCGCAGTCATGTTCATGAATGAAGAGAATGGACTCAGGGGAGGCACAAAGTATGCTGAACTGGCGACCAGGAATAAGGAGAAGCACATTGCCGCCATCGAGTCCGACCGGGGTGGATTTACGCCTCGCGGATTTACCATCAGCGCTGATACGGCTACCCGCAAGAGAATCCAGCGATGGAAACCCTTGCTGGAGCCCTATGGCCTGTCCGATTTTGGCCAGGAAGGCGGCGGTGCTGACATTGGCCCCCTGTCCGTACAGCCAGGGGTAGCCTTGATTGGTTTCCTTCCTGATTCTCAGCGGTATTTTAACTATCACCACACCCGTGAGGACACCATCGACAAGGTTGACAAGCGCGAACTTGAGCTGGGTTCCGCATCCATGGCGGCACTGGTGTATCTGATTGATAAGTACGGATTGAAGTAGCGAATGGGCAAGGCCATTCCACGATTCTACCGGGACTTGGTCAGTTATAGTGTTTCTGCGGCGGAAAAAGCAGTATTTTTGGTTACCCAAGCCCTCTGGGCTGGATTGACTTACCAATGCTGTACCACCCATATTCACAAGGACTGACCATTCAAGCATGAGACTAAGGTTATACCTGCCGGCCCTGTTGGTTTTTCTGGGCGTTTGCTTTACCCAGGCACAGAGTAAGTTGTGGGGTGTGACCTCGGCCGGCGTTGCCGACAACAAAGGGGTCATTTTCAATACGAATACAGATGGTACCGGTTATGCCGTACAATACAACTTCGTGACGGACTTTCCCGGCACAACGCCCCAGAACACCCTTGCCCTCGCCAACGGGAAATTGTACGGTCTGACCAGCGGCGGCGGCGCCAACGATCAGGGCTTGATATTTGAGTTCGATCCTGTCGGCAACACCTACACGAAGAAATTTGATTTTTCACCGGCCAACGGAACCTTTCCGCAAGGTGGCCTGATGCTCGCATCAAACGGTCACCTCTTTGGCATGACAACCAATGGCGGCACTTCTGATCTGGGTGTACTCTTTGAGTATGACCCGGTCGGCAATGTTTTTACCAAGCGATACGATTTTACGGCAGCTACCGGATCATTCCCGCAAGGCAACATAATGGAAGCATCCAATGGGAAGTTATATGGTATGACGCCGAGTGGTGGGACCAATGGAGCCGGTGTGCTGTTTGAATACGACCCCGCCACTTTTGTTTTTACAAAGAAAGTTGATTTTGCGGCTGGATTGGGGACCACACCGAGGGGAGACTTGGTAGAGGCATCCAACAACAAATTGTACGGTCTGACCAGCGGTGGCGGTGCCAACAGTGTTGGTGTATTGTTCGAATATATTCCCGGGGGCAGTTCCATTGTAAACAAAGTTGATTTCAGTTCTGCTTCCACCGGTTCCAATCCAAATGGCAGCCTGGTGGTGGCCGGCAACGGCAAACTATATGGTATGACCTCCAATGGAGGAAGTTCCAGTGCAGGAACTCTGTTCGAGTACATCGCCGGCTCAACGGTTGTCAATAAACTTTTCGATTTGTCCACGTCGATCGCCGCCAACCCGCAGGGTGCGCTTGTCCAGGCGGCTAATGGCAACCTCTACGGCCTTGGGTTTAATGGAGGAACGGCCAACGAAGGAACGGTATTTGAGTTTAATCCGTCATTAAATACCCTCACCCTGAAATTCCAGTTTAGCTATGCGGTAACCGGCGGCAATCCCCTGAGCAACCTGATCAACGGACCTGGCGGTAAACTGTATGGCATGACACCCTATGGAGGTCCCGTTGGTTTTGGGGCGCTTTTCGAATATGTCCCGGGTGGGATAACCGTTACCAAGAGGCTGGATTTTTCTAACTCATCAAGTGGTTCAAATCCGCAGGGCGGTTTGACGCTTGGCCCCAATGGCTTGCTCTATGGGCTTGCTTCTAACGGCGGCGACAACAGTTCGGGTATTTTATTCGAGTATGATCCTGTCGGGGCCAGTTACCAGAAGAAATTTGATTTTGACTTAGTGCCAACCGGTGCTTACCCTACCGGTGCTCTCGTGGTGGCAGCCAATGGTAAGATGTATGGCCTGACTCCCTTTGGCGGATCACAGGGCGACGGTGTGCTGTTTGAATATGACCCTGGCACCTTCGTTGTGACGAATAAATTCAATTTCACAAATGCCATCAACGGCAGCCGCCCGCAGGGCAGCCTGCTGCTGGCTGCTAACAACAAAATGTACGGAATGACAAGCCAGGGGGGGTCTGGCGGCAATGGCACTTTGTTTGAATTTGACCCTGCTTCGGGCACATTGACAAACAAATATGCCTTCAGCAACCTCGTTGCCGGAGCTAATCCAAAAGGCAGCCTGATGCGCGCTGCCAATGGGAAGTATTATGGAATGACCAACCAGGGAGGCTCTTTCGGCTACGGTGTTATTTTCGAATATGACGTGACCGGAAACACGTATACCAAGAAAATTGATTTTACGGGTTTGAATGGCTCTTATCCCTACGGCGATTTGACCCAGGCATCCAATGGGAAGTTGCTCGGCATGGCTTCAAGCGGCGGCGCCAATTCTTCAGGCGTTATTTTTGAATATGATCCGGATCTCAACACGGTAACAGTGAAGCATAACTTCCTCTCCGCCTCCACCGGATCCAACCCCCAGGGTACTTTGACGGAAGTTGCACCCGGAGCACTGTTTGGTATGAGCGCAATGGGAGGATCGCAAAGCAGCGGCGTCTTGTTTCAATATGACCTGGCAGGCGGGTCGGTTACAAGCCGGAAGGACTTTGGAGGATCAAGCGGGGCCAACCCGTTGTTTGAGGCGTTGGTCCTGGTGCCGGGCAAGCAAAGCCAATCCATTTCGTTTGGAGCACTTCCAGGTAAGTCATTCAATGATGTTCCTTTTGCGCTAACGGCAACGGCCAGCTCGGGCCTCGCCGTAACCTACACATCGAGTGACCCGGCCATCGCCAGCATAGCAGGCAACATGGTAACAATCCATAATTTCGGTACCGTTACCATCACCGCCTCGCAGGCAGGAAATGCAAATTTCTCCTTTGCGCAGAATGTTAATCAGGCACTTGTCATTTCAAGGGCCAGCCAGACCATTACTTTTGGCGCCCTTCCGGCCAAGGTTTTTGGAGACGCGCCCTTCGCGCTTTCTGCTACGGCAAGTTCAGGGCTTACAGTGACCTTTGTTTCCAGCGATCCAACCATTGCAAGTGTTTCTGGTACCACCGTAACCATCCTGAAGGCAGGAACTGTTACGATTACGGCGTCGCAGGCAGGCGATGCGAGTTATGATCCAGCACCGAATGTTCCCCAATCCCTTGTCATTAACAAAAAGAACCAAACAATCAGTTTTGTGCCGCCAGCCGCAAAGATATTTGGCGACCTCCCCTTCACCCTGGTTGCCACGGCCACCTCCGGACTTTCGGTGAGTTTTGTTTCCAGTGATCCCACCATTGTCAGTGTTTCGGCAAGTACGGCAACCATCCTCAAAGCAGGCACTGCAACCATCACAGCTTCACAGCCAGGAGACGGCAATTACAATGCAGCGCCAACGGATCAAAAGGTCGTCTTCGTAACCCAGGCAACCCAGACGATTACTTTCGGCATCCTACCTGCCAAAGCAGTGGGTGATCCACCCTTTAACCTGACCGGTACAGCCAGTTCAGGTCTTGCATTGACCTACGTCTCCAGTGATCCGTCCATCGCCAGCATCAGCGGCAGTACAGTTACTATACTCAAGGCGGGATCGATCAACATCTCCGCTCAGCAGCCGGGCAATGTTAATTTTCTGGCAGCCACCAGCGTTCTACAGGCCCTGACAATCAACAAAGGCAACCAGACAATTACCTTCGGTCCTATTCCGGGCAAATCAACCACTGACCTTCCATTCAACCTGACGGCTACCGCCTCATCCGGTCTTTCGATTACCTATGTGAGCAGCAATCCTTCCGTTGCAACGGTGAGCGGCAGCACAGTGAGTATCCAGAGAATAGTCGGCAATACAACCATTACGGCAAGTCAACTGGGTAACAGTGACTACAATGCCGCGACGCCCGTAAATCAGGTGCTGAGTGTAACAACAAAACTTTCCCAGACAATAACCTTTGGTCCGCTTCCAATCAAGAAGTTTGGAGATAACCCTTTTGCCATCACCGCTACCGCCTCTTCAGGATTACCGGTGAGTTTTGTGAGCAGCAATACCAGTGTGGCTACCGTTACGGGTAACCTGGTGTTTATTGTTGGACCTGGAACGACCACCATAACGGCCAGCCAGTCTGGGGACGGGACCTATAACCCGGCACCAACCGTTAACCAGGATCTTATCGTAAACAAAGGAGATCAGGTCATCACCTTTTCGGCGCTTCCTGCCAAGAAATTGGGAGATCCGCCATTTAACCTGACCGCTTCCACCAGTTCCGGATTGACGGTCAGTTACGCCAGCAGCAACCCGGCCGTGGCAACGGTATCCGGCAACCAGGTTACGATTATTGGGCTGGGAGCCACTGTTATTACTGCAAGCCAGGCAGGCAACGCATCATTCAACGCGGCTGCACCCGTTAACCAGGACCTTGCAATTCTCATCACTGGCGACCTTCCGGATCCGGTACTTGCTGTAACAGTCTACCCGAATCCCGCCAAAGAAAAACTGTGGGTTGACCTGCATGAGTTTGCGACAACTCCGGTCAGTCTGAAAGTCACGGACATGACGGGCAGGAGTTTTCTGATGATATTTGTTGGTGGCGGTGAAGTCACCGAAATCAGCGTTGCTGAACATCCTCCGGGAATGTACCTGCTCAATGTGTGGCAGGGAACCAAATCCCGTTCAGTCAAGTATATCAAATACTAGTTTTTCAGGAAGCAGTACTGACGTAGTCTTCCATCGGCAGGCAGCTGCACACCAGGTTCCTGTCGCCGTAGGCATTGTCGATTCGGCTTACTGAGGGCCAGAACTTTGCTTCCTTGACAAAGGTCAATGGATAGGCTGCTTTCTGCCGGCTGTAAGGAAGGCTCCATTCGTTGGCCGTAATAACGGCAGCCGTATGGGGAGCATTTTTCAGCACATTGTTTTCAGCATCGGCCTTGCCTTCTTCCACTTCCCGTATTTCATTTCGGATTTCAATCAGGGCATCACAAAACCGGTCAAGTTCCTGCTTCGGTTCACTCTCGGTAGGTTCGATCATGAGCGTACCGGCAACGGGGAAGGAGACCGTCGGCGCATGAAAACCATAGTCCATGAGACGTTTCGCAATGTCCTCTACCTCCACACCCGATTTCTTGAAATCACGGCAGTCAACGATCATTTCGTGAGCGCAGCGTCCTTGCGTTCCTGTGTACAAAATCTTGTAGTGGCCGCTCAATCTCTCCTTGATGTAGTTGGCATTGAAAATGGCATACTTCGTCGCTTCCGTCAGCCCTTCACTGCCCATCATGGCAATGTACGCGTAGGATATCGCGAGGATGCTGGCGCTGCCCCAGGGAGCCGCGGATACGGCCGTGATCGCATCGCTGCCGCCGGTCTTCACCACGGGATGTCCCGGAAGAAACGGCTTAAGTTTGTCGTTGCAGCAAATCGGGCCCATACCAGGTCCGCCGCCCCCATGCGGAATGCAAAAGGTCTTGTGTAGGTTGAGGTGACAAACATCAGCACCAATATTGGCCGGTGAAGTCAGTCCCACCTGGGCATTCATGTTGGCTCCATCCATGTAAACAAGACCACCGCATTGATGGATCACCTCGCAGATTTCCGTGATCGACTCCTCAAACACACCGTGCGTTGATGGGTAGGTCACCATCAGTGCCGCCAGCGTTCCTTTGTACTGCCCGGCTTTTGCTTTCAGGTCGGCGACATCAATCTTTCCTTCGCTGTCCGATTTAACAACGACTACCTCCATACCCGCCATAACGGCGCTCGCTGGATTGGTACCATGGGCAGAGGCCGGGATAAGTGCAATATTCCTGTGACCGTCATTCCGCTTTTGATGGTAAGCCCTGATCACCATGAGTCCAGCATATTCTCCCTGTGCGCCGCTGTTGGGCTGGAGGGATATCCCGGTAAAACCGGTAATTTCTTTCAGCCAGATCTCCAGTTGGCCGATCATTTCGGCATAGCCCCTGGTCTGATCTGCGGGAGCAAACGGATGGACTTGCCCAAGTGTTGGCCAGGTGACCGGGATCATCTCGGCTGTTGCGTTAAGCTTCATTGTGCAAGACCCCAGTGAAATCATGGAATGTACCATGGAGAGATCCTTGTTCTCCAACTTCTTGATGTACCGCAGCATTTCATGTTCGCTGTGGTGGGAATTGAAGACCGGATGGGTAAGGAAGGATGATTTCCTCACCAGGGCGGCGGGCCAGGTTACGCTGGAATTTGCCTTGACCACCGGGGCTGTTTTCTTTTCAGCAGATGCGATGATGGCAAGTACCCTGTTGACATCTGCCATTGATGTCGTTTCATCGAGTGCAATGCCGATGTGCTGGTCTGCGAAATACCTGAAATTTACTTCCTGCCTGATGGCCTCTGCCTCAATCAACTTCTTGTCTGTAACGGCTACCTTCAGCGTATCAAAATAGTTTTCGTTTTTCTGTTGGAGGCCAAGGTCTTTGAGTCCCTGTGCCAGCATCTTCGTGAGGCCATGGATTCTTCCAGCAATTTTTTTAAGGCCTTCCGGACCATTGTAAACGGCATACATGCCGGCCATGACGGACAACAAGACTTGTGCCGTGCAAATATTGGACGTTGCTTTTTCTCTCCTGATGTGTTGTTCGCGTGTCTGCAAGGACATTCGGTAACCGGGATTGCCTTTTGCGTCTATGGAAGCACCGATGATCCGGCCGGGCATGACACGCTTGAATTCGTCGCGCGTGGCGAAGAAGGCAGCGTGCGGGCCGCCAAAGCCCATCGGGATACCAAAGCGCTGCGATGAGCCTACAGCAATGTCAACGCCCATTTCGCCAGGCGATTTCATCAGCACCAGGCTCATGAGGTCAGTACCCATGACAACAAAGATTTCCTTTTCATGGGCCGATTCGACAAAAGCGGTGTAATCTTTTATTCCTCCTTCATTGTCTGGATTCTGGACATACACGGCAAATAACGCCGGGTCGGTGATGTCCAGTTTGGCAACATCGCCGACAACCAATTCAATGCCCACCGGTGCAGAGCGTGTCTTGAGCAGGTCGAGCGTCTGTGGAAAAACATTCTTGTCGACGAAGAAGCGTGCGGCCGATTTCTTGTTTCCTTTCCGTGAGGCGAAAAGCAAATGCATGGCTTCCGCGGCGGCCGTGGCCTCATCCAGGAGAGAGGCGTTGGCGATCTGCAAGCCGGTTAGGTCGATAACCATGGTCTGGAAGTTGATGAGCGCTTCCAGTCGTCCTTGTGCTATTTCTGCCTGGTAAGGAGTATAGGCGGTATACCATCCTGGATTCTCCAGGATATTTCGGAGGATCACACCCGGCGTTATGTTGTCGTAGTAACCGGTGCCGATATAGGATTTCAAAATCCGGTTCTTCGCTGCTGTCTTCTTGAACTCATTCAAAAACTCAAACTCCGATTTCGCCGCAGGCAAATTCAACGGCTTCTTCAGGCGGATTCCAGCGGGGATGGTCTGGTTGATCAGTTCATCGACGGATGAGGCCTTGACCACCTTCAGCATTTCTTCCACCTGGCGGTGATGCGGGCCGATGTGGCGTGACTCAAATTTTTCAGAGTAATGAGGATCGATGTTCATAGAGAGAAGGAATAATGGATAGTAACAAGTTCAAAACAAGGGTACACCCCGCGATGTTCAGGGCAAGACCCTGAAAACATTTTAAAAACGATCGAACTGGGAGAAAAAGAAGTTGCCTTCTATGTCTGCATTGGCGTCGGAGTCTGAACCGTGAATGGCGTTGGCATCAATGGATTTTGCAAACAGCGCCCGAATCGTGCCCGGAGCCGCTTTCTTGGGGTCTGTTGCGCCGATAATCTTCCGGAAGTCTTCAACGGCATTTTCTTTTTCCAGAATCATCGGAACGATGGCGCCGGAGGACATGTAGTTACAGAGCTCGCCGTAAAAAGGCCTCTCTTTGTGGATTTCATAAAACTTGCCTGCAAGCGCCTGGGTGAGCCGGGTCTTCTTCATGGCAATTATTTTGAAGCCTGCTTCTTCAATTATCCTGGTGATGGCCCCGGTATTTCCTGCGGCAACCGCGTCGGGCTTAATCATGGTAAAAGTCCTGTTTCCAGCCATTTTTGTAGATTTTAAAGTGTGAATTTTCGGGCGCAAAACTATCAAAAGAACTCAAGAATCCCTTGTTTGGGCTTCAAGATTAGGCCCTTCATTGCAAGAGCCCTCATTTATTTTCATTTTTGCCCCCTTCAATGGAAAATATCGAGGCCTTTCAGGCACTTCTTCAGTCTCCCAGGAACGCGGTTGTTATCACGCACTTCAAGCCAGATGCGGATGCACTCGGGTCATCGCTTGGACTCGCGGGCTTTTTGCGAAGAAAAGGCCACCGGGTTGATGTAGTAACCCCAAGCGATTACCCTTCATTCCTGACCTGGATGCCTGGAAACGAGGCAGTCATTGCCTTGTCCAACGAGTCTGCTGAACCTGAAAAGAAGGCCAAATTGCTGATCGAAAAGGCGGATTTAATTTTTTGCCTGGATTTTTCAAACCTGAAAAGAATCGAAAAGCTGCAACACAGTGTAGCCAGCGCCCGCGGTATCAAGGTGATGATAGACCATCACCTGGAACCCGAAAAGTTTGCTGATTTCGAACAATGGAACACCCGGTCAGCGTCAACGGCTGGACTTATTTTCCAGCTGATTGAACAAATGGGCGAAAAGCACCTTATCGACAGTGACATCGCCAATTGCCTTTACGCCGGCCTGATGACCGACACTGGAGGATTTCGCCATAACAACACCACGCAGGTTGAGTTTCTCATCGCTTCTGAGCTCACGGCCTATGGGGCCAACCCCAGCGAGGTAGCCAGGCTGGTTTACGATACCAATTCCATTGAACGGCTGAAACTGACCGGATTTGTTCTCAGTCAGAAATTGCAGGTACTGCCTTCTTTCCATACCGCCTACATGACCATCACAGCAAAGGAACTGAAGCAGTTTGGTTCTCAAACCGGAGATACGGAAGGGCTCGTGAATTATGGCTTGTCAATTAAAGGGATTAAGCTTTCCGTCCTGATGTATGAGCGGAAGGACGAAATAAAACTTTCACTCAGATCGCTGGGAGATTTTTCGGTCAATGAAATGGCCAGGAAACATTTTGAGGGAGGAGGTCACCGGAATGCTTCCGGCGGAAGCTCCAGGACCAGTCTTGATGAAACCCTTCAGAAATTTTTGAACATCTTGCCGGAATATCAGTCAAAACTTGAATCATAACCATCCACTTCAAATAACCATTACCATGAAACTTTCTTATGTACTCATCGCGGCGGTCCTATTGTTCGCTGCCTGTGCCAAAACGCGTAAAGCGCCAAACGGATTAGAGATCAGTGTCGTGCGCGAGGGCGCAGGAGAATTTGCGAAGCCCGGAGAATTCCTGGTAGTCAATATGCTCTACAAAGACAGCAAGGATTCCGTCTGGGATGATTCCCGTAAAAGGGATTTTCCGATGGTCATCCCGGTGGGCGACACCTCCACGATCAAAACAGAGAAGGGAATTGAAAGCACCTTCCGCGCCTTGAAAAAGGGAGACAGCGTAACCATCAAGGTTAGTGCGGCCTCCCTGATCCAGGATACCTGGAAGCAGCAGCTTCCACCTGCTGTAAAGGCTGATAACATGATTACTTTCTACCTCGGCGTGAAGGACATCATCGACCAGGAAGGAATAAGACAGTTGCAGGAGAAGGTTCAGGCCCAGGAGTATGAGAAGAGCCGCCAGCTGCAGGAAGGGCAAATGGCCCTTGATACCGTCGCTATTGACAACTACCTGGCAGAAAAGAAAATTATTGCACAGAAGGATGCCAGCGGAATTCGTTATGTGGTAATCCGTAATGGAACGGGCGGAAAACCCACTTTAGCCAGCACCATTAAGGTGAACTACAGGGGCACCCTGATGACAGAGGGAACGGAATTTGACAAATCCCAAAGCCCTGTCGAATATCCGCTGACCCGGATGATCCAGGGATGGCAAATCGCTTTTCCCCTGCTGAGCAAGGGAACGAAAGCCACCTTGTACATACCATCCAGTTTGGCCTACGGAGCTGGTGGCTATCCACCCGTCATCCCGGGTAATGCAAATCTCGTCTTTGAGGTGGAACTGATTGATTTTTCAAATTAAACAGATTAACAATATGAAGAGGGTTTTCGCGGGTTTATGCATGGTCGGAATGCTTCTGGGCTGCAGCCAGAACATTCCTGTTTCTCCTTCCCAGCAGCTGGCGAAGGATATCGCGGCCATTGACAAGTATCTGTTAGCAAACAACATCACAGCCGTCCAGGATCCCAGTGGCCTGCGTTATGTTGTGACAACGGTAGGCGCTGGTACTCCACCCATTTCTTCCAGCTTGCTCAAGGTGAAGTACACGGGCAGGCTTCTCAGCACTCAGACCATCTTTGATCAGTCTGCCAGTACCCCGGTGTTTTTCAATACACCATTGTCTGGTCTTATCCAGGGTTGGCAAATCGCCTTTGCGATCCTTGGTAAGGGAACCAAGGCAACACTCTATATTCCGTCTGGCCTGGCCTACGGAACAGCCAGCCCCAGCCCGGCCATACCACCCAATTCAAATCTTATTTTTGATGTTGAGTTAATCGATTTCAAGTAACATGGAGTTGTGTTTTGCCACCAACAACCGTCACAAACTGGAAGAAGTGACGGGTGTTCTTGGTAACGCATTTCAGTTGCTGACGCTGAAGGACATTGGCTGCGAGGAGGAACTGCCTGAAACGCAGGATACCCTTGAAGGCAATGCCAGGCAAAAATCTGAATATGTCTGGACCCGCTATCGGATACCCTGCTTTGCAGACGATACCGGCCTTGAAGTAGATGCCCTCGGCGGGGCACCAGGGGTTCATGCTGCCATGTATGCCGGCAACCAACGGAGCGCTCAGGACAACATGGCGCTGCTGCTGAAAAACCTTGCGAAAAGCGAAAACAGGAAAGCCCGGTTCCGAACGGTTATTTCCCTGATGTTGCCCCTGGGTGAGCTGACTTTTGAGGGGGTGGTCAATGGGATCATTCTTGAAACACCACGGGGCTCAGGCGGATTTGGATACGATCCCATCTTCCTGCCCGATGGTTCCTCCCGTACCCTCGCCGAAATGTCCCTTCAGGAAAAGAACATGATGAGCCACCGGGCCATTGCAGTGGGTAAGCTCGCAGAATTTCTGAGGGGCTTGTAAAACGTCTTTGATTTTTTGCGACTTTAGACCCATCATTCACGACTTTGAAAAAACCATTCACGATCGGTATCACAGGGGGAAGCGGCTCCGGGAAAACATTCTTTCTCCAGGGACTGGCCAGCCGGCTTCAGGAAGGTCAGTTGTGCCTGATTTCACAGGACAATTATTACAAACCGCGTGACCAGCAGCACGAGGATGAAAATGGCGTCAGAAATTTTGACTTGCCGGGCGCGATCGATCGCGAAGCATTCCTGGATGACCTCAGGAAACTGAAGGCAGGTGAGGATGTGGTGAAGAAGGAATACACTTTCAACAATCCTGCAGCGGAGCAAAGAATGCTCTTCCTGAAGACGGCCCCCATCATCGTCGTAGAAGGACTCTTCGTTCAGTACTTTGAGGAGATTGACCGGGAGCTTGATCTCCGCGTTTTTGTGGAGGCCAAAGACCACGTGAAAATGGGCCGAAGGATTAAGAGGGACCAGATCGAAAGAGGGTACGATCTGGATGATGTGCTCTATCGCTATCAGCATCACGTCATGCCTGTGTACGAATCATTGATCGACCCCCTGAAATACCACAGCGATCTCGTGATACCCAACAACCGCCACTTTAACAGGGCCCTTGACGTGCTGGCAGGCTACCTGAAGACCCTGCTTTAGGGGCCCATCCGGGGGCTGTTGGTAATTATCCGTCAATTTTTACCTTTGTGTCCTCAAAAGAAAGTATGGCTAAAAGGGAGATTCCAAAGAATTTGATGCTGGCAGCCGGTATTCTGGCCGCTATGGTCATTCTTTGCTCCCAGGCGTTCCAAAAGGAAACCCGCATCCTGCTTTCCAAAATCAAGGTTGACAAGACGGAGCAGTCAGCCGAAGCTGAAAAGACGGTTATTGCCTCGACACCGTCCGACGCCGTTACTTCCGGCCAGGCCGTTGAAGTGGGCGATGCGGATCCCTCTTTCATCCGTGAAATCGTAGTCGGTGACGAACAGGACAACCAACAGCCTGTTCTCGACAACGGTGTGGTCTCGGATTTTCTCAAGACGCTCTTTCGCGTCTTCATTTCGCCCCAGGCGCCTTAATTAACCTTTACTTCGAACGAGTACCGCGAAGCCTCTGCAGGCTTTGTCCAGTCATTTTAGTATTCTTATCTGTCTATCTTTTTAACAATTAGAGTTTATGCGTAACAAAGGAGTAGTTGTGGTATTGAGCATCATTATCACACTGTTGTGTCTGTACTACCTGTCATTCACTTTCGTGTCACGAAGGGTGAACCAGGACGCCACCGAGTATGCGACCGGAAAGAACGGTTCGCTGAGCCTGGCCCTGAAACAATCATACATGGATTCACTTTGGAACCTGCCGGTCTATAACCTGCTGGGGACAGAGTACACGTACAAGGAAGTCAAGGAAAATGAACTCAGCCTGGGCCTTGACCTGCAAGGCGGCATGCATGTAGTCCTCGAGGTTTCTCCAGCCGACATCATTCGCGGCTTGAGCGGGAACAACCAGGACCCTGTGTTTGCCACAGCCCTCCAAAAGGCCCGCGTGAAGCAAAAAGGCAACGATCAGAATTTTGCTGATCTCTTCTATGCGGAATTTAAGGAAGCCAACCCGGGCCGAAGCCTGGCGTCACTTTTCGCTTCCGCTGCCAACCGTGGCCGCGTGAGTGTGTCGGATTCTGATGACGCCGTACTGAAATTCCTGAAAGAGGAAATTGAAAGCGCCATTGACCGGTCATTCACCATCCTCAAGACCCGTATTGACCAGTTCGGAACTTCACAGCCCAACATCCAGAGGCTTCAGGGCAAGGGGCTGATACAGATTGAAATCCCCGGCGCCGACAACCCCCAGCGTGTTCGCAAACTCCTGCAGGGCGTGGCTCGTCTTGAATTCTGGGAAGTGGTGGAATACAATGATCCTCAACTTAACCAGGCGCTGGTCGGTGTGAACCAGATGCTGGTGAAGGAGCAAACTGCATTCCTGTCCCAGGTCAAACCGGTTGAAAAGGACCTGAAGAAAATGGTTGAACAGGCAAAGGCTGATACAACCAAGTCCGCACTCGAGGCACAGCTGGCCAAGGCCGCGACGGACTCCACAGGCAATACGCTCGACTCCCTGTCGAAGCTTAACATGTCGCCTTTGTTTGCCCTCAGCAACCAGGGTATTCCTTTCCTCTATAACGTAAAAGATACAGCCACCATCAATCGCCTCCTGAAGCGCGAAGATGTGCGCACCTTCATACCCCGTACTATTGGATGGTTCTGGGATGTCAAGCCCGAGCCCGACCTGACCCCAGGTGTGGATGACCTGAGGCTCAACTTTGTGAACCTCGGCCGCAACGGAAAGCCCCTGCTTTCGGGTGAAGTGATTAACGATGCGCGCCTCGACTACGACCAGTTTGCAAGGCCGGCAGTCAGTATGACCATGAATGCTACCGGCTCACGTCTGTGGGCCAAGGTAACGGCGACCGCATCCAGCAAGACTCCGCAGGGAAGGATTGCCATTGTTCTGGACAACTATGTTTACACCGCCCCGACGGTACAGGGAGAAATTCCCAACGGTAACTCCCAGATCACCGGGAGCTTTGAGCTGGAGGAAGCAAAGGACCTGGCCCTTGTATTGAAGGCAGGATCCCTGCCGGCACCTACACGCATTGTCGAGGAAGCCATCATCGGTCCTTCGCTGGGTAAGGTGGCACAGAACCAGGGCTTCATTTCAATGGCATTCGGTTTGGCACTCGTTGTTATTTTTATGGTCGCCTACTACGCCAAAGGCGGCTGGGTTGCTGACCTGGCCCTGTTATTCAACGTCTTCTTTATCCTCGGGATTCTGGCGCAGTTGAATGCTGCCCTGACCTTGCCCGGTATTGCGGGGATCGTGCTTACCATGGGTATGGCCGTGGATGCAAACGTACTGATCTATGAGCGTATCCGCGAGGAACTGCGACAGGGCAGGAGGTTGCGTGAAGCGATCAAGAAGGGCTATGAGCGGGCGTTTGCCGCCATCTTTGACTCCAACCTGACCACATTCTTTACCGGTATGTTCCTCTACATTTTCGGCCAGGGACCATTGAAGGGCTTCGCGATTGTGTTGATGATTGGTATCGCCACTTCATTCTTCTCAGCAGTTTACATCTCACGCGTGATCATCGAGTGGATGGTCAGGAAGGGTGATGATGTCAAGGTAAGCTTTGAAACTTTCCCCTCCTGGTCGGTGGGGAGAAATGCAAATTATGATTTCATTGCCAACCGCAAGAAAGCCTATATTTTCTCTTCAATATTCATTGTTATGGGAATGACCCTGGTTGCCATCAATGGCTTAAACCTCGGCGTGGATTTCAAAGGAGGCCGCTCCTACATTGTGACCTTCACAGAACCAGTTGAGGCCACTAAAATGCGGTCAGACCTGGCATCGACGTTCGAAAACGCGGGAACGGAAGTGAAGAACTATGGTGGTAATGAAGTTATGAAAGTGACTACCTCGTGGCTCATCGACGATGATTCCGATGCGGCTGATGACAAGGTGAAAAGTGCGCTGGTTCAGGGCCTGCAGAAAGTGACCGGCAAGCAGTACACCGAGCACGAAGCCCAATTGGACAACGCACACTTTTTGATTTCGTCTTCCACCAAAGTGGGGGCAACAATTGCCGATGACATCAAGGGCTCAGCATTTACCGCCGGCGGACTGGCCCTGCTTTCCATCTTCCTTTATATCCTCGTTCGTTTCCGCAAATGGCAGTACAGTACGGGCGCTATCGTGGCCCTTATCCACGACGTGCTCTTCACGATTGCCGCGTTTGCTTTTGCTGACCTGCTTGGGTTCAGCCTGGAGATTGACCAGGTATTCGTGGCCGCCCTGCTGACCATCGTGGGGTACTCCATCAACGATACGGTGATTATCTTTGACCGGATTCGTGAATACCTGGGCATGGGCACCAGCCACGAGCGCAATAAGATATTCAACAGTGCCATTAACAGCACGTTGAGCCGCACCCTGATCACATCAGGCACGGTCTTGTTGGTGGTTGTCGTGCTGTTCATCTTTGGCGGTGAAGTGCTGCGAGGGTTTTCTTTCGCACTCATCGTGGGTGTCGTTATCGGAACGTACTCTTCCATCTTTATCGCATCGCCGTTGGTGATTGATTTGGATAAAAAACAATTGGAGCCGGTGAAAGCTTAAGTTCGCCAGGGCCACAAAAATATCCTGCCTTCTGAAAAGGGGCAGGATTTTTTTTGTCTTCGATTTGTGACGGCGAAATCATCCTATCTTCATGGTATGAAGGAACAATCCTTAACACGTGGCGGCAGCATGCCAAGGCTGGATGAATGGATAAGTTCCGTAAACCCTGCAAGGGTGTTTTGGCTCTTCTTTGTTGCCGGCGGCTTCTTTCGTCTCCGCGACTACCTGTTCCACCGTTCCTTCTGGCTGGATGAAGCGCTGTTGGCCAATAACATCAGGTTGAGGGATTTTAGCGGATTGATGCAGCCATTGGATGATGGGCAAGTGGCACCCATTGGGTTCCTGTGGTTGGAGAAAGCCCTGTTTCTGTTAACAGGGCCTGGAGAATTATCACTCAGGGCCCTTCCTTTCCTCTGTGGGGTGTTTGCCTTGCCGATATGCTATTTGGCCGTCAGGAAACTCTTTGATAATGCCATTGCGCTTACTTCCCTGGGTCTGATGGCTTTTTCCTATAACCTGATTTTTTATTCCAACGAGCTGAAGCAGTACAGCAGTGACGTGTTTTGTGCTGTAACCCTGCTGCTGTTGTTTGCATACTGGGTCGTCGACTCAGGGACTAATCGCCAATTCTTCTTCATGGGACTGTCCTGCGGGGCTGCCATTTGGTTTTCAAACGTATCGGTGATTGTTATCTTCACACTGGCCATCGTGTGGCTCATCTCCAGTCGTGAGCAGTCACGGAAGCGCTTGATCTTACCGGGAATGCTATGGGCCACGCCAGCCTTGATCAGCTTTGGTTATTACTACACCAGGTTCATTCATGGTCATCCCGGACAGTCTCCTATGGAAGAGTACTGGAGTAGTTATTTTGTTCCGGTCTCCTCAGTGGGTGAGTGGGCCTACTGGACGGCCAGCCGGGCAAAGAGTTATTTTCAAAACTCACTGGCGTTTGGGGTCGTCAACCTTTTTGTCGCCGTTCCCCTGTTGATGGTTGGTTTCATGTCCCAATGGAAAGAGAAGGACCACGGCAAGGTCCTCTTACTGCTTCCTCTCCTTGTTCACTACCTGCTGGCCTTGCTGCATATCTATCCCTGGGACAGCCGGATGTTGTTGTATTCATTCCCTTTTTCACTGCTGTTCATCGGGATCGGGATGGTTGCGGTTGGAAAACGGTATCAGTCGAAGTTGCTGATTGTTGCTGTCTTTGTCATCCTCACTTCGACATCGCTGTTACAAGAAGCGCTCAATGCTGTTCATCCCCGCAGCAATGAAAACCTGCGGCCGGTTCTTGAGGCGATCAACGCCCGGGCCGGCCAACGAATTTATGTGTATGCCTCGGCCTACCCGGCGTTTTCCTATTATCAGCCTTCTGTCCTGGAAGATATTCCGAATGACAGGATTATTCGTGGGCAGACATTGGATAAAGCCGGGGAATTTGAAAAGCAATTGGCGGCGCTGAAGGGAGAGACCTGGTTTGTCTTTTCTCATCCTTTCCCGCCAATGGGAATCAGTACGATTGACAGTCTTGTGCAGGCACGAAGGTTGCCCGTCCTGGATTCAATCCATGAAGACGAGGCACGAGCCTTTTTAGTGGATATTCCGGAAACGGGTTTGTACGGATTCGACAGGGAATGATACCGGATGGGAACCTATTGCCGGTCCTGGGCTTCTTCAACCCTGATCCCCACCGCAATCACGCCTTTCAGGGTATCCTGCCTCATGAGCTGATCCAGCTTGATGGAGTATTTTCCAGAAAAGTCAAACTGGTGATTCTTCATTAACACAAACTGGTGGTCAAATAAATCACCCAATCCGCTGTCACCCAGTGGTCGGCCAGTCTTCTCATCAAACAGGTCATTGTTCACGAGTTTTTTGAAGAGCTCCTTGCCGGTGGAATCATACAAGTGAATGGTGACGAATATCCTGGCATACGGGTAGCTCAGCGAATTGCGGACATTATAGTACAGGTTGTATCGCCGGCTGGTGTCGTTCACGGTGAACTCGAATCTGGGCTCGTCCGTGACCATCCACGCGCGGTTGGTAAATTCACGATTGTCTTCAAAAAGCCGGGTCTTGTCGCAGGAGACAAGGGCCGATGAAAGAATAAGAAACATAGCCAAGCGTGTTGGCCAGGCGTTGAACCGCTTCATAAACAGAATCATCGTGGAGTTTGTGGGTTACCGGGCCGACCACCCCTGTTGCCTCCGCCCGGTCTGTTGCCGCCCCCTTCTCTATTACCGCCTCCGACTGGTCTGATGCCGCCTCCATCGCGCCCGCGGTTACGGGATTTCTTCTTGTTCCTGCCGCCACCTCCGCGGTTGCTGAACTTCTTGTCCAGCTTCATGAGGTCGCTGTTAAGTACGGACACCGGTTCGCGCTCCACCAACATGTCAAGGTCAAGGGTAGCGGGTTTGCGGCCTTCCTTGTTGAGCTCAAGGATTTCATTCACACGGTCCACTGTCAGCGGATACCAGGCGCTTTCATCCTTGTAACCAAACCACATGAGTTTTCTAAAGATATCGGTTTTGTGCAGCGTGGCTTCTCCCTTGTCCGTCAGTAGGGGGCGGCTCACATCCGGGATGGACTTGAGTGCGTCCATGTAGGTCTCCAATTCGTAGTTGAGGCAGCACTTCAATCGGCCGCACTGGCCTGAAAGCTTGCTGGGGTTCAATGAGAGATTCTGGTAGCGGGCTGCGCTGGTGGCTACGTTCTTGAAGTCGGTGAGCCAGGTGGAGCAGCAAAGCTCGCGGCCACAGACGCCGATACCCCCCAGGCGACCTGCTTCCTGCCGGAGGCTGATCTGCCGCATTTCCACCCGCACTTTGAATTCCCCGGCCAGCACACGAATCAGTTCACGGAAGTCTACGCGCTCATCGGCTGAATAGAAGAAACTGACCTTCATGTTGTCCGCCTGGTACTCTACATCCGAGAGTTTCATGTTCAGGTTCATCTGACGGATGATTTCGCGGCTCCGGTGAAGTGTCGGGAGCTCGCGCTTCAGCACATCTTCATATTTCTCGAGGTCTTTCGGATGGGCGAGTCGGTATATTTTTTTGATTTCTCCGTCGTTGGCAACATTCTTCTTCTTCATCTGGAGCCTGACGAGTTCGCCTTGCAGTGATACATGCCCCAGGTGATGTCCGTTCGGGACCTCCACGATGATCGAATCGCCGGCGCTGAGATCGATCTTTTCGGAATTCCTGAAAAACTCCTTGCGGCCATTCTTGAACCGGACTTCAACGATATCAAAACGTTCCGCCATTGGCATTTCCATGTTGGAAAGCCAATCGAACACATTCATTTTATTGCAACCCCCGGTTCCGCAGGCGCCGTTGTTCTGGCAGCCTGAAACGGTTCCATCCTTTGCTGTTCCGCACGCGCATCCCATAATTTCAAATTTTTTAGTCTCGCCTGCGCCTGTCCCAGATATTCTCCCCCGAGGCGTACTTTGATGACTATAATCCCAGCAAATCTACTCCAATATCCTTTCTGAAATATACGTCTTGCCATGAAATGGCGGAAATGGACTCGTAGGCATTTCTTTTTGCTTCATCAATACCTGAGCCCTTGCCGGTAACGGCTAATACGCGTCCGCCGTCAGTGACAATTCCTGTTGGGGACTGCCTGGTTCCCGCCTGAAAGACAAGCGCTGCAGTGGGTAACCCAAGGCCGCTAATGGCGTTCCCTTTCTCATATTGCTCCGGGTATCCCCCGGAGACCATGACCACGCATACGGCTGTTTCGGGCGAGATGGAAATGTGTTTACCGCTGAGCTTATGCTGTGCGCAGGCAATAAACAATTCCACCAGGTCGGTCTGAATGCGGGGAATGACTGCTTCTGTCTCCGGATCACCCATCCTTGCGTTGTACTCAATGACATATGGTTCGCCCTTGACATTCATCAGACCAAAGAAGATAAATCCGCAATAGGGAATATTCTCCTTTTTCAACCCGTCAATCGTTGGTTTGATAACCCGATCTTCCACTTTCTTCATAAACCCAGGTCCGGCGAACGGTACGGGAGAAACGGCCCCCATGCCGCCGGTGTTGGGACCCTGGTCGCCGTCGCCAATGCGTTTGTAGTCTTTTGCCTCCGGCAGCAATACATAGTGTTCGCCGTCGGTGAGAACGAATACCGAAAGTTCAATGCCTTCCAGGAATTCTTCCACGAGGACGTGGGCGCTGGCTTCACCGAATTGGCGGTTGCCGAGCATGTTATTCAGGGAAAGTTTAGCCTCTTCATGCGTCTGGCAGATAATGACACCTTTGCCGGCTGCCAGGCCATCGGCTTTCAGTACGATCGGCAACGAGCAGGAGGAAACGTATTGAAGGCCTTCCTTCAGTTGGTCAGTGGAAAATGTTTTGGCCCCGGCAGTAGGTATGCCGTGCCGGTTCATGAACTGCTTGGAAAAGTCTTTACTGCCTTCCAGCTGGGCGCCTTTCTTTCCGGGTCCGATGATCAGGACCTTTTGAAGGGCAGGATGACTTTCAAAATGGTCGCGAAGGCCCAACACCAGCGGGGCCTCCGGACCAACGACAACAAGCCCGATATTTTTCTCCAGACAAATCCTGGTCAGGCCGTCAAAGTCTTCCGGTTTGCAGGGCATGTTTTCACCCAATGCAGCAGTTCCGGCATTGCCGGGCGCGATGTAGAGCTTTCCGGTAAGTTTGCTTTGATTGAGTTTCCAGGCGAGCGCGTGTTCACGGCCGCCGCTCCCTATGAGTAAAATGTTCATGTGCTGCAAAACACAAAGATAAGAAAGGAATATTCTGGTGGTAGACCTGGGAAAGCGGTCAGTTGGCGTATTCGCTCAGGAATTTAATGCGCATCAGCCGCACCTCTTCTTCGGAGAAGTCGGAGAGGCTTGCGTCATCCATGGCTGCCTCCAGGCTGTCAGTTTCTGAATTCAGAAAGTAATCGAGGATTTGATCCTGTTTGTGAGGGTCCAGTACTTCATCAATATAATAATCAAGATTCAGTTTGGTCCCGGAGTAGCAGATGTTTTCAATCTCGGTCAGCATCTCTTCGAACGGAATGTTCTTTGACTGGGCGATTTCTTCCAGGTCGATCTTTCGGTCTACCTGCTGAATGATGAAGATCTTGATTTTGGATTTGTTCACCGAAGACTTGACCACCACATCCGTGGCAGTTTCGATGTCATTCTCATCCACGTACTTCTGAATGACCTCCAGGAATTCCTGTCCAAACTTGTTGACCTTGCCCATGCCCACGCCATTCACGCTGGCAAGGTCTTCCTTGTTGGTGGGGTAGGTGGTGGCCATCTCTTCCAGTGACGGATCCTGGAAGATAACATAGGGCGGCAGGTTCTTGTGTTTGGCGACCTGCTTGCGCAGGTTCTTCAGGATCTCAAAAAGCTTTTCATCGTACGCTTTTGAATTAGCCGGTGCCCTTTCTGATGACACTTCCTCATCTTCGATTGCTGTTGTGAAGTCATGATCGCGCGCCAATTCGATAGGATGCGGCTTGACCAGGAATTTCTTTCCCTTCTCGGTCAGGCGAAGCACTCCAATATTATCAATGTCCTTTTCCAGGTATTGAAATATGAGGGTTTGCCGCACGACGGACTTCCAGAAGTCGGCTTCCTCGTTGCTGCCAGAACCGTAAATAGTCAGGTCGAAATGACCGTAGCTCTTCACGTACTCATCCTCTACGCCCCGGATTACGTTGACCAGGTGGTTGAGTGTGAAGCGTTCATTGGTTTGCTTGACTGCTTCCAATACGGTCTTAACCGATGCCGTGCCGTCGAAGCGCTCGCGCGGATGCACACAATTGTCGCAGGAGCCGCAGTTGTCTTCCATGAACTCTTCACCGAAATAATGAAGCAGTTGTCTTCTGCGGCATACGGGTGATTCGGCATAGAACTCCATTTCCTGCAGAAGTACCCGGGCATTTTCCCTTTCCTGAACCGTTTTGTCCTTGTTGAATTTTTCGAGTTTGTTCAGGTCGTTGTGACTGTAGAACATCAGGCAGATCCCTTCCAGGCCGTCGCGGCCTGAACGACCGGTTTCCTGGTAGTACCCTTCCAGTGACTTGGGCACATCGTAGTGAACCACGAACCTGACATCCGGCTTGTCGATGCCCATGCCGAAAGCGATGGTGGCTACAATGATGTCAGTTTCTTCGTTGAGGAAGTCATCCTGGTTCTTGACCCTGACGTCCGGATCCAACCCCGCGTGATAGGGGGCAGCCTTGAACCCGTTTACGCTCAGGAGCTGGGCAATTTCCTCCACCTTCTTGCGGCTGAGACAATAGATGATGCCTGATTTTCCTTTGTGATCTTTCAGAAAGCGGATGAGCTGCTTCTTGGTTTCTTTCTTGGGCCGTACCTCGTAGTAGAGGTTCCTCCTGTTGAAAGAGGAAATAAACACATCGGCCTCTTCCATTTGCAGGTTCTTCTGGATGTCCAGCTGTACTTTCGGGGTAGCGGTGGCTGTAAGGGCAATGACGGGCATCTCGCCGAGCTGGGCAATCATACTTTTGATCCTGCGGTACTCCGGCCGGAAATCATGTCCCCATTCTGAGATACAATGTGCCTCATCGATGGCAACAAAGGACACGTTTACCTTCTGCAGGAAGGCAATATTCTCTTCCTTGTTGAGCGATTCAGGCGCTACATAAAGAAGCTTCACGCTTCCGCTGATACAATCTTTCTTCAGACGGGTGATCTCGCCTTTGCTAAGGGTGGAATTCATGAACCGCGCGTGGATGCCATAGGCGTTCAACTGGTCCACCTGGTTCTTCATTAATGCAATGAGCGGAGAGATGACAATGGCGAGTCCATCTTTAACCATGGCCGGAAGCTGGTAGCAGAGTGATTTGCCGGCGCCTGTAGGCATGATCACAAACGTGTTGCGGCCTGACAGGATATTTTTTATGACCGTTTCCTGATTTCCGCGAAAGGACGTATACCCAAAATATTCTTTCAGCTGTGCTCTTAAACTGTCTCTTTCTTCGGCCACTATCATTTTCACTGAGTAGATTTAATCCTTACATTTACCTTCCGCAATCGTTATAGATCGAAGGAACATTGAATATACTAAAAAAAAGCGGAAATAGTGTCAACTATTTCGTGAATTGCGAGGGTGTATATGGTGAACGGAAGGAACAGCAAATTGTTATCGTGGGCTTCGTAAATGGATAAGAATCTCTACGTCGTGCTGATGGCAGGAGGGGTTGGGACTCGTTTTTGGCCTTACAGCAGGAATGCCAGGCCAAAGCAATTTCTCGATGTGCTGGGTGTTGGCAAGACACTCCTGCAGGCCACCTACGAGCGGTATCTTCCCCTTTGCCCGCCCGCCAATGTCTGGGTGGTAACGCACGAGGAACATGTGGGCGTAGTCAGGGAACAACTTCCCGACATCAACCCGGAGCAAATCCTCGGTGAGCCGATGCGCAAAAACACTGCGCCCTGCATCGCTTATGCCGCCAACAGGATTTCCCTCAAGAACCCGAACGCCATCATGGTCGTGAGCCCCTCCGATCATCTCATCCTCAGTGAAAAAGAATTTCTCAATACCGTTCAAAAGGCAGTTGATCAGGCTAAATCGCAGGACAAGCTGATTACCCTGGGAATCAAACCCACGCGTCCTGAGACCGGTTATGGTTACATCCAGTTCCTGGAGAGCAAAGCACCACTGAAAAAGGTGAAGACGTTTACAGAAAAACCAGCCATCGCACTGGCCAAGACATTCCTGGAGAGCGGCGACTTTGTCTGGAACTCGGGAGTATTTGTCTGGGGCGTCAAAGCCATTCTCCAGGCATTCCAACGTTACCTCCCGGAATTGTCGGAGGCCTTTGATGAAATCCGTCCACAGCTCAACACCGCCGATGAGAAGACTGCCGTGACAAATGTCTATGGACAGATGAAAAACGTTTCCATAGATTATGGCGTGATGGAGAAGGCGGACAATGTCTACGTCTCCCTGGGTAACTTCAGCTGGTCGGACCTTGGATCATGGGCATCCCTGCATGAAGCTTCTGACAAGGATGAACACAACAACGTGGTGGGCGGAAATGCGTTGGTCTATGATACCCGCAACTCAGTCATCATGGGTCCAGACGACAAACTCCTGGTAGTTCAGGGACTGAACGGATTTTTGGTGGGGATCTTCGGCAACGTGGTGATCGTCTGTGAAAAGGACAAGGAGGAACTCTTCCGCCGCTACGTGAACGATCTCAAGGCAAAGCAGGACGGTACTGATTATTTGTAGTGCTGCTGGCGGGTGACTTCGTAAATGGCGATCCCTGCCGCTACGGAGATATTCAGTGACTCAATCTTCCCCTTCATCGGTATCCTGGCAGCAGCATCCGCCTCTTTCAAAAGCACCGGATCGATACCATCTTCCTCCGAGCCCAGCAGCAGCGCCGTGGGTGTTGAAAGATCAACCTCATAAAGATTTTTGGATGCTTTCTCGGTGCAGGCGACCACCTGGATTCCGTTGTCCTTTAAATCCTTCATCGCCTGCTTCATCGACTTCACTCGGCAGACGGGCAGGTAGTGCAAAGCACCCGCAGATGTTTTTACCGCGTCGCTGGTGACGGGGGCATTGCCCTTCTCTTCAATCACCACGCCGTCGAGACCGGCACACTCGCACGTTCGCGCCACGGCGCCGAAGTTCCGCACATCGGTGATGCGGTCCAACAACAGAAAAAAAGGCGTTCTCCCTTCAGCATACGCTTTGTCAATCAGCACCTGCAAGGGAACATAAAGGACAGCAGAAAGAAAACCCACCACGCCCTGGTGATTCCTGGTGGTAAGCCGGCTGATCTTTTCAGCAGGAACCCAGCTGTAGGGTACGCCATGCTCCTTCAATACGTTGACCAGTTCCTTCATCAGGTCGTTGGTAAGGCCGGTTTGCAGGTATATTTTTTCAATTGGCCTTCCCGCCCGTACAGCCTCCATCACGGAGCGTGTACCATAAATAAGCTCTGCTTTATCCATTCGCTTTTTTCTTGTGACTTTAACCCGGCATCAAAGCCGGCTCTTTCTCCAAAGATCGATGGTTTGGTACCAATATTCAGCATATTGTTTGTCCCGCACCAGGACATAATGATCCGGGCTGTACACGCTGCCGGCCTTGGTGAACTCGAATTGAAGTCTCGGATTCTTGTAACTCCAGATTTCCTGCGTGCCGTTTACCATTACTTCGTCGGGAGCCCCAAAAACAATAAAGATCATGCCCTTGTCTGTCTTCCAGCCCTCCTTGAAGGAGGTAAAGAACCGGTTAACGATTTCAACACGTTTAAAATAGTTCCTCATGAACGTTTTGGCCCGCTCCTTGTCATTGGTAATGCCAAGAATTATTTTGTCAAATTTTGTCTTGTCCTCGCCTGCTTCCCCGACTTTTTCATTCTCTTCACGCGTGGTTACAAACAGCAAGGGCCCCTTCAGATCGGCCAGTTTGTTGTACTTGGGATACGGATCGTTTTTCACCATAAAGGAGAATCCCTGTTCAGACGTTGTGTCTTCCTGGGCAAGGTACAGACCTTCCCGCCTGAACGGTCCGATCAACGCGCCCGGCTCAATCGTAAAAGTTGAATCCGGAAACAGGAACCTGTCCATTTTCAGTTCCTGGTCTGCAAAGGGAGGAGAGGGCGTCGGAAAGTTGTCTTTGTAAAATGAAAAATGGATGGATTTTCCGGAGCCGCTGCCTCGAACCTTGTATGAACCCGCGGAGGAAACATAGTTGAGCCACTGCTTCCGGCCGTCTTTTTCCAGGAAGCCGTTAACGGGATAGTGCGCTTCGATTTGTTTGTAGAAATAGGACGCCTTGGCCGTGGTCGTATTGGTGACTTTCACCATCAGCAGCCAGGGTTTAGCCGGTTTGTTAAACCTGAATTGTCCCTCGGCCTGTCCATCAATCAGTTTAAGGGTGTCGTTCGGGATGAAGATCGCTCCCTGCCGCTGGTTGTAAGAATCCTTCTTTTCCCAGTGAAGGGCAAATGAGGATTGTTCGGGATTATTTGACTTCAGGGTATAAAATAGCGTGATGCTGTCCCCCTGCCAAACCGGGTGAAGGTCCATGGTCACTTCACCCTGCAGGTTGTACCAGTAATTAAAATTGATGCTGCTCACCGATTGGGCCATGACATTGCCGGCGGCAACCAGCAGGAAGATAAGGGCAAACCTCATGTCAAATTATCATCGTTAGTCTCAATCAACTGTCACAGGCTCCATCCTGACATACAGGGCAGGCATCATTTTGTAAAATAACGAAGAAACCAATAGAAACTATACAACCGAACCCGGTTGAAGGGCCGACCTGGTCCAGGATGCCATCCAAAAACAGTATTTTTGCCATTATGGCAACCATATACACCACCGAGATTACCTCAGATACCCTTGCCTCTGACAACCCGCTTCACCAAAGGCTTTTGAAGCCCTATACGGTGGCCGGCCAGTGGGTGAAAGGCGATCTGCTGGAGGTGGGATGCGGTGAAGGGCGGGGCATTGAACAGCTGCTGCCATTGGTATCCAGCTATGCAGCCATTGACAAGATTGAACCGGCTGTTGCCAGCCTCAGGCAGAAGTACCCAGCCGGAAAGTTTGTCAGTGGGCACCTGCCGCCATTGCCCTATCCGGACCAGTCCTTTGACAGTATTGTTAGTTTCCAGGTGATCGAGCACATCCAGGATGACCGGCTGTTTCTGAAGGAAATTCATCGTGTTCTTCGGCCGGGCGGCGTGGCACTGATCACCACTCCCAACCGGCCGCTTTCTCTTTCAAGAAACCCGTGGCATGTGAGGGAGTATACCGGCGATGAACTGGCGAATCTCGCTAAGACTGTTTTTAAAGAGGTTGAGATGAAGGGCATTGCGGGAAATGACCGGGTGATGGCCTATCATGAACAAAACAGGCGATCTGTTCAGCGGATCATGCGGTGGGATATTTTTGATTTGCAGCACCGGCTTCCGGCGGCGTTCCTGCGTGTTCCCTATGATTTTCTCAACCGGATGAACCGCAAGAAACTCCAGACAGCATCCGATGAACTAGTTACCGGCATCTCACTCGAAGACTACCTCATCACCGACGAAGCAACCCAGTCCCTTGACTTGTTCCTGGTGGCGAGAAAGTAATCGCTAGAAGTTACCCCTGCTGTTCCCTTCCCGTATCTGAAGATTCTCCAGTATGTTCTGATAGGCATCCTCGTATTTCTTGGCCAGTTCAACTTCACCATTCTCATAAAGAATGCGTTGCAGCTCGCCCAGGACGTACAGGTTTCGTCTGATCTCCATGGAGATTCCCCTGAACTTAATCATCTCGTACTGGATCATTTCCTCAGCTCGTGCGCCAATGACTGTGGCAATATCAAGCCCCTTCTTTTTTTCACCGACTTTATAAAGCAACTCCACCGTAGAAACTGTAGTAATATCGTAGGGCACTCCCTTATCAGGAATCTTGTCCAATCCAAAGTTCAATACACCCTTTGCGCGCTCTGTTTCACCCCTATCCACCAAAGCCTCAGCGAGGGCATTCAGTGAGCTGCGGTGGTTCTGCACAAAGCCCTTGTAGTCTTCATTGTAGTAAAGGGCTGAGTTGTCCAATCCACGGTAGCCAAACTGGTTGATCATTTTCTCATAGGAAGATTCAGTGTTAACCAGGTTGTCCCGGTCTTTACGGTTATTTTTTACCGGAAGGATGCGGTAGGCATTCCCCTCCTGGACAGCATAATCTCTCAAATCAAGGTTGAGCTGTGAAAGGGAAGTGTTGTTCAGGTAGATGGGGCGTTCCCAGTTATTGGTGGCCAGCACATCCAGGAATGCCAGGTCTTTCTTTTCAAGGACATTTCCCCGCAGCTTGATTTTCATTTGATCCACCACAAGGCTGTCCAGCTCTCTTGGAATGATGCCTTTGGCCAGCAACTCTTCGCGGTTGATGTTCAGGGTAAATACCTTGCTTGGCACCAGGTTGTTCCGGTCGTAGCGCAACAACGGGCTGTTCATTTTGAGTAATTCCAAAAACTGCTTAAGGTCAATGCTGGCAATTTTCCTGTCCTGGTAATAGAGGACATCGTTGAATCCCCCTTGTCGGTATTGCTCCAGGCTCAGTGTGTATTTGAATGGCTCGGACTCGTTGACCTTTTTCATGGTCTGCTCGATATACCAGTCTGTGTTGTAATAGCTGAAAACGATGACCCGAACATCCGTGCGATGACCTTCTACTTCCTGGGCATACCACAACATGAATGTGTCATTGTCACCGCCGGTGAAAAGGATGCTGTTGGGATCGCAGGATGAGAGGTAATTTTTCCCGGAATCAACGGAGAAGTACCGGTTGGACCGGTTATGGTCATCCCAACCCTGGGCCGCCATCAGGAAGGGCGCCGGAAGGCAGAGAAGCGTAGCCGCGAGGGCACTTGTTTTGAGGTTCTTGAGGTACTTCTGCAGGAATTCAGCTATGCCGATCACCGCAAGACCGATCCAGAAAGTGAAGGCATAGGTAGAGCCTGAATAGATGTAATCCCGTTCGCGTGGTTCTTCCGGGGGTGAATTCAGGTAAACCACGATGGCGACGCCGGTCATGACAAAGAGGAGGCCCACCACGGCAAAATTCCTGGTGTCCTTGAGAAATTGGTAGAACATTCCAATGAGGCCAAGGACAAAGGGAATCATGAAGAAGTTGTTCCGGGCCTTGTTGTCGGCCAGGGCGGGCGGAAGCTTTTCAAACCAGCCGTTCGGCCCCAGCCAGTCTGCACCCTGTATGTCACTTTCGCGTCCGGCAAAGTTCCACATGAAGTAGCGCATGTACATGTGGCCGATTTGCTGGCGGAACATATAGACAATATTTTGTACAAAGGTCGGCTTCTCATCCTCCTTCAGACCGATGATGTCGCGGTAGCTTTGCTTGTATTCCGGGTTCCATGCCCGTGGCAGGATGGTCTGCTGGTCCGGCTCATAAATGTATTCCATTTTATGATCCGTGATTTCGTACTTGTCTTTGCCTTTGGTATAGACGGCTGCGCCATCCTTGAAGTCGATAACCCTTGCTGTAAAGTAAGGACCAAAAAGCAGGGGCCGGCTTCCGTACTGTTCGCGTTTCAGGTAGCGCACGAATGACATTACATCTTTCGGTGCGTTCTCGTTGATGGGCGTATCGAAGTTGGAACGAATGACAATGGTGGTATAGGATCCGTAACCAATCAGAATGAATGCAGTCGACAAGAGGAAAGTATTAAGGACTGGTTTGTTCCTGAGTTGGGAATGCCAGATGCCGTACGTGATGCCGCCGAAGAGCAGCAGGATGAAGACGATGACGCCGGAGCCGAAAGGCAATCCCAGGTTATTGACGAAGAACAATTCGAAATTGCCGGCCAGGGAAGGCAGACCGGGCACAATGATGTCGTTGATAAACAGAACCAGGCCCCCGCTGACGCCGAGCGCGGCAATTACGCCCCACTGTGATGGTTTGTATTTTTTGAAATAGTAGATCAATCCGAGAGCGGGGATAGTCACCAGGTTCAGCATGTGCACGCCAATGGAAAGTCCGACGATGTAAGCAATAAATACCAGCCACCGGTTTGCTGCGCCGTCATCTTCAATTACATCCCATTTGAGGATGCCCCAAACAACGAAAGCCGTAAAGAAAGCCGACATGGCATAGACTTCGGCTTCGACGGCCGAGAACCAAAATGAGTCGGAGAAGGTATACGCGAAGGCGCCCACGAGCCCGGCGCCCATGAGGGTCCAGATCTGGCCTTCAGTCAAATCAGCATCTTTCTTCACGGCCATCAGCTTTCTGCCGAACAGGGTGATGGACCAAAACAGAAACAGGATCGTGAAAGCGCTGGCCAATACACTGAGGAAGTTGATCCAATAGGAGACTTTGGTCACATCGCCAAAGGCCAGGAATGAAAACATCCTGCCCAGCAGCATGAATAATGGCGCCCCGGGTGGATGGGAGACCTCAAGCTTGTAGGCAACGGCAATAAACTCCCCGCAATCCCAGTAGCTGGCTGTCTCTTCAAAAGTGAGCCAGTAGGTGATCAGGGCTATGGTAAAGGTGAACCAGCCGGCGATGTTGTTTGACTTTTGGAAATTCATGAAGGTTTAGAAAAACTTGAAGGGGCGAAAATAAGGAATAGTCCATTGTTCCGGTCAACGGAACTGGCTTTTTGTAGGTTGAAGCCGGTTCAGACGTTGAAATGGGTAATATGGGGCAGCGGACCGGAACCAGGGGTATCTGACACGTTATTTGAGCGGGGTAAACTTGAACTTCTGACCGCCCACCGAGGCCTCATACATCAACCCGCCTTTTTGCGCCGTGAAGACCAGCACCCCTTCCTGGTATTTGGCATTGGCTGAGGCCCCTGAAGCAGCTGCTACTGCTGAAACCTGGGCGGAAAACTCAATGTTGTTTTCCTTGAACCGTTTTATCTCTTTCACGGTCTCAAAAAAAACCACTTCGCTGTAGGATTGCCCGCCCAGTTGCAGACCGATGCTTACTTGCGACATTTTGGCCATGCCAATAATCTTTCCCTTTTCGTAAACCGTTCCATTTCCTGTAGCTCCGCCGATTCCGATCCCTCCCTTGCCAACATTCGGAAATATGACATAGCCGTAAGACTTGCTGAAAAACTTTCCCATGTCCTTGTCCCTGGACAGAAAAGCCATCCTGGCCTGCTTGCTGTCTTCGATCACTTGTTTTTGCTTTTCGTCCTGGGCCTGCACCAGACAGCCGGCGAATAGAAGGAGAATCAGAATATTGAATTTCATGGTCACGATTTTCTATTCAAGTTAACGAAAGAGTTCCCTAAAAATGGTTCCTGCAACCAGGGAAGTTCTATCCTTATTCGTGCACGAGCACATAAAACAGGAGCCAAAAAAGAAATATGGGCAAGTAGAATCCCAGCACAATCGTCCAGGCCGGCTTCATGCCTTTTCTGGCAAAATGCATGATGCCCCGTGCCACCACGTAGCAGTAAAGGACCTCAAACAGGTTGAGCGCTTTTAAGGGGTAGGCAAACTTTTTAGGAATTTCCTGATAGTCCACCAGGTTCATGCAGGAGAAGGGATAAAAGGCCTGTATGTCATAGAAGTTGGGATCCTGATGAATGCCCAGAAACCAGACTATCTTAATCAGTTCGGGGATAAGAAAGACAAACTCGGAAGTCAGCACAATGCCCCAGCACTGCGAGAAGGTGACCCGGTAGCCGAACATGAAGCACCCCATCCAGATGACAAAGCCTAGCACCGTGAATTTCCACAGGTAAATGAAAGGAATGGAGAAATACTGCAGGGCACTGCGGATGTAGAGGATGGAGCCCTCGGGCTGGTCGGCCATAAACTCAAAGGCCGCCGTTTCGTTCTCAATCATCGATTTCTTGACGTAGAGCAAGGTTAGGGTGGCGAGGCAGAGCAGGACCAAAGACTGGCGCTTGGGGAGGTCGAAAACCGACTTGTGATCTGACGAAATTTCCATAACAATTACTGACCTCTGCGTATTACTTTTGGGATTGTGAAATATAGGACTAAAATCTTGATCGCGCTTCTGGCAGCGTGTATTTCCTGGTCAGCCGGCGCGCAGGCGAGAAAAGACACAACCATCATATTGATTTCGAACATTGCTGTTCAGATCGAGGCAACCGAGGCATTAAACGATCTGTACAATTTTAAGTTTGCAAAAGCTGAGCAACAGTTCCGCTGGTTCAAACAGAAGTATGCGTGGCATCCGTTGCCGTATTTTCTCCTCGGGCTGAGTGAATGGTGGAAAATCATGCCGGCCACCAATAATACCGCTCACGATGAGCGGTTTTTGGCCTACATGGACAGTACGATTCTTGTGGCCGAGCACTTGCATGAAGACTACCCGGAATACCGGACGGAGGCGGCATTCTTCCTCGCAGCTGCACACGGCTTCAAGGGAAGGTTGTACGCAGATGAAGAGCGGAAGGAGTGGCGTAAGGCCGCCTTTGCGGGGAAGAAGGCCCTGAAGTACCTGGAAGAATGCAAAGAGAAGAACAACCTGAGTCCGGAGTTGCTCTTCGGCGATGCCCTTTACAATTACTTCTCCGTGTGGGTGCCGGAAAATTACCCGGCCTTAAAACCGATCCTCTGGTTTTTCCCCAAGGGGGACAAGCAGCTTGGCTTGCAGCAGCTCAAGGAAGTTTCATACAATGCCTTTTACACCCGTACTGAGGCGATGGTGTGGCTGATGCGGATCTGGAACAGCTATGAAAATAAAAACGAGCAGGCTCTTCAGCTCGCGGAATACCTGCACGTGACCTACCCGGATAACTCATACTTTCACCGGTACTATGCCCGCATGCTTTATGCCACGGGTCAGTACGCCGACATGGAGCGGGAGTCAAAAGCTGTTCTGGCTATGATTGACAGCGGGAAGCTCGGTTATGAAGCCACCAGCGGCCGGTATGCGGCATTCTTCCTGGGTCAGTTGGGCGAGAGCCGGCGCCAGCTGCCTGACGCGAAGAAATACTACGAGAAGGCTGTTCAATTTGCCGAGCAGAGCGGAGCAACGGAATCAGGCTATTATCTTTACTCGCTCATTGCCCTGGGTGAGATTGCGGAGAAACAAGGTGACAAGGCCGCGGCCAGCAGGTATTTCAAGGATGTTAAAAAGAAGGCCGGGCGCAAGGAGGAGGCATTCAAGGATGCCAAGCGGAGGCTCAAGGAACTGGAAAAAAGGGATTAAAACAGGAGATGACAATGGCAAAACGCGGACTAATAACAGGAGTGACAGGGCAAGATGGAGCCTACCTGAGTCAACTGCTCCTCTCCAAAGGCTATGAAGTACATGGGATAAAGCGCCGGTCCTCACTGATCAACACAGGCCGCATTGATCATTTATACCAGGACCCGCATGAAATGGGTGCGAACTTCCACCTTCACTATGGCGATTTAACCGATGCGTTGAACATCACACGCATCATTCAGGAGGTGCAGCCCGACGAGATCTACAACCTCGGTGCCATGAGCCACGTGAAAGTTTCATTTGAAGAGCCGGAATATACGGCGGATGCAGACGGGCTGGGTACCCTCAGGATCCTGGAGTCCATTCGCCTGCTCGGCATGACGGAAAAAGTCAGGTTTTACCAGGCGAGCAGCTCGGAATTGTATGGTTTGGTGCAGGAGGTGCCTCAAAGTGAAAAGACACCGTTTTATCCGCGCTCTCCATATGGGGTTGCAAAACTGTATGCCTACTGGATCACGGTAAACTACAGGGAGGCTTACAACATGTTTGCTGTCAATGGCATCCTGTTCAATCACGAGAGCCCCTTGCGCGGCGAGACATTCGTCACAAGAAAGATCACGAGGGGTGTGGCCAGGATAGCCCTGGGCCTGGACGATAAAATATTCATGGGCAACATCAATGCCCAACGCGACTGGGGTCATGCCAAGGATTTCGTAGAGGCCATGTGGCGCATGCTGCAGCAGCCAAAGCCCGATGATTATGTCGTCGCCACCGGGGTGACAACTTCCGTCAGGGATTTCTGCAAGATGGCATTCAAGGCGGCAGGGATCATAATCTCTTTCAAGGGAGAGGGCGATCAGGAGGTTGGTATTGTTGAATCGATCAGCAACGCTGAAGTGAAATGCAAGCCGGGCCAGAAGGTGATCGAGGTGGACCCCCGTTACTACAGGCCAACCGAGGTGGATCTCCTGATCGGAGACGCATCCAGGGCAAAAGCAAAGCTGGGGTGGCAGCCCCGGTACACGCTGACGGAGATGATAAATGAAATGGTGGCCGGCGATCTTGAAATATTCAGGAAGGAAGTCTTGTTGAAGGAAGGCGGCTTCACCGTCGTTCGGGGAAGCGAATCATGATCAGTCAATCCAGAATTTTTGTAGCGGGTCACAAGGGCATGGTGGGTTCAGCCATCGTGCGGGCCTTGCAGCGCAAGGGCTTTGAGCATTTTGTACTTCGCACTTCAGCCGAACTGGATCTCCGTAACCAGGCGGCGGTAGCGGAATTTTTCACGGCTGAAAAACCTGAATATGTTTTCCTGGCGGCCGCAAAAGTGGGCGGGATTATCGCCAATGACACCTTCCGTGCAGAATTCCTGTATGACAACCTCATGATTCAGAGCAATGTCATACACCAGTCCTGGGTGAACGGCGTGAAAAAACTTCTCTTTTTGGGAAGTTCGTGCATTTATCCCAGGCTGGCGCCGCAGCCGCTGAAGGAGGAGTCGCTCCTGACCGGCCTGCTGGAGCCCAGCAATGAACCGTATGCCATTGCCAAGATATCCGGCATCAAGATGTGCGATGCGTATCGAAGCCAGTATGGCTGCAACTTTATCTCGGCCATGCCAACCAATTTGTATGGACCCAACGACAACTACGACCTTCAGACTTCGCACGTGATACCGGCCTTGCTGCGGAAATTTCACGAGGCAAAGATGGCGAAGGCCCCTTCGGTGACCGTGTGGGGCACCGGAAAGCCGTTGCGTGAGTTCATGCACGTGGATGACCTTGGCGAAGCCAGCGTCTTCCTGATGGAAAAATTTGATGAGCCGGGATTTGTCAACGTGGGCACAGGGATGGATTTGACGATCAAAGAGCTTGCCGGGATGATTGGAAGGGTGGTTGGATTCACCGGGCGGATAGAGTTTGATGCGGGCAAGCCGGATGGGACGCCGAGGAAGTTGATGGATGTGGGGAAGATTAATGCACTGGGGTGGAAATACAACGTCCAGCTGGAGGATGGGTTGGGAATGGTTTATGCTGAAGTTAAGACTGCCATACAATTAAGAAGCTGAATTGGAACTGCGGGATTTTGTTGTTACGCCCATTGTTATTTTTCTGGTGTACGCCGGGGCTTATCTGGTAAGGCCGTATGTAACAGATCAGAATAGTCGCAGGTACTTCTTGCCCGGCCTTACCGTAAGGATTATTGGTGCACTGGCGCTTGGGTTAATTTATCAGTTTTATTACAGTGGAGGAGACACCTTTAACTACCACACCCATGGGAGCAGGGTGATTTGGGAGGCGTTTGCCGATTCGCCTCTGGCAGGCCTGAAGCTTCTCCTTTCTGATGGATCAAATACGAATGATGTCTATGAGTACGCTTCCAGGATATATTTCTTCCGGGACCACAGTTCATATCTTGTGATTAGAATAGCTGCAGTCGTTGATCTTTTGACCTTTTCTTCCTATTCAGGCACGGCCGCCATTTTCGCGGCTTGCAGTTTCGGGGGAATGTGGATGCTATTTCTGACCTTTTACAAAGAGTATCCTCATTTGCACAGGGGTATTGCCCTGGCCACATTGTTTGTTCCTTCGGTCTTTTTTTGGGGCAGCGGTATACTTAAGGACACTGTGATCATCAGTTGCCTAGGTGTAGCCACCTATCACTTTCACCGACTGCTCATTGAGCGACGCTATTCATCAATTTCATTGATGGTCCTGATCCTTGTTTTGTACATTATTTTCAGTGTAAAAATATTCATCCTCCAGGCTTTTTTGCCTGCTGTAATTGTGTGGATCATCGCCGGAAATTTTGGCCGGATAAAATCATTGATGTTAAAGATGCTGCTTGTACCCCTTGTACTCGTGTTGGTTATTTCATTTAGTTTTTATTCGATTGTCAGGATTGGCCAGGATGATGAAAAATACTCTATCGCCAAGCTGGCCAGTACAGCCCGAATAACTTCTTATGACATTCGGTTTTGGACAGGGCGGGAAGCTGGATCCGGCTACACGCTTGACATATCCGACTGGACCACCAAGGGCTTGCTTCAGGCAGCGCCGGCAGCGGTAAATGTGTCACTTTTCCGGCCTTATTTGTGGGAGGCTAAGAACCCACTAATGATGATTTCAGCAATTGAGAGTTTATTCCTTTTGCTATTCACTCTATATATTCTTATCAAAAATCCTTACGCTGTTTTTTCCGCGCTTGCCAATAACAACGTATTATTTTGTTTTGTCTTTTCGATCAGTTTTGCTTTTGCCGTGGGTATCTCTACTTTCAATTTTGGCACACTTACCCGATACAAAATCCCTTTGCTGCCCTTCTACCTGTTGTTATTAATTGTATTGCATGACTATTCAAACAAAGACAGGAAATTGGATGTATTGGAATCCACCGAATAATGATCCTGCACATATTGCCTTCCCTTTTTACCCATGATAGCGAGGTTATGGGGGTTGTCGATCAGGTATTCGATGTATTGGGACCACTCCTCAGGCGATTGACAGTGGTACCCGGTTTCGCCATGTTGAACAATTTTTGTATTAACACCGATGGGGGAGACCAATGCCGGTTTTTCCAGACTTAAATACTGCAAGGCTTTGAAACCGCATTTCCCGTATGCCCATGGCTCATCGGGTAATGGCATAATGCCAACATCTATTTTCATGAGCTCCGTGATCTCAGTGTCTTTACTCCAATTTACAAATCTCAGAAAAGGATATGCCCATGCCGGGTTTTTATCAGCAATTACCAATAAGGCTATCATGGGGTACTTCTTCCAGAGTGATTCAATGATGGGCAACAAGGGCTGCAGGTAAGGCAGTGTCGAATGTGTTCCCGTCCAGCCAATTACGAATGCTTTGTCATTCTTCTTTTGCAGGAACGGGAATCGTTTTGGATTATGGAGGAATTCAGTATCAATGGTGGTTGGATTAACCATTGTAGATGTATTGAAACGTCTGGCAAATTCTGCCAAATAGGCATTGCCGCAACTAACCTTGTAGCTCCACTGGCAAATGGATTTTACCTTCCCATGGCACTTGAGCCAGGATGCTGCCCTATTTTCACTTGTTGTATTCGGTAACCAAATGGCGTCATCAAAATCATAAATTAACCTCTTTCGAAAAAGTTTTGTGATTACCCATTCAAAAATCGGTGGGCCAAGAGGCGCCGCCTCGCGGAAAACAAAAATATAATCGCCATTGAGAATTCGCGGAAGATGAATCAGCCTTGTGAAAAATCCGACCAGAACCCCAACAACCTTTCTGGTATAGTTTCCCTTAGTATACAGAATCTGATTTACCTTGGATGAAAGAAAGGGAAGCACCATGATAGAATGACCCTTGTCCGTTAGAAGGGATAGGTATTGTTCAAACCTGAAGCGCTGCCCCGGTGCCGTACCAGCAGGGTAGGGGACAAGAAAAAATATGTTCTTAGTTTTTTTGGGCGAGGACATGCCAATAAGGAGCTTGATTTGAAAACTGAATGGAACTAAAGCCTGCAGATTCAAGCATTTTCAATATTTCTGATTTTGAAAACCTCTTTTCAAGTGAGGTTCCAAACCGATCCAACGCATCATTTCGCATCACAAGGAAACTTGTCTTTCGGTAGTAGCCCAGAGGTACTTGGTCTGCAAGTTCCTTCGAAAAAATTGAAATAAATAGACTCAACATTGATAAGGGCCAATAGATGAATACGGCAATGCCCTCGCACACCAGGCGTTTGGGTTGTCTGGGTAGCCGACAAATCCGGGCGCGGAACCAGCTACTGACCTTAAAGATGGATTTGTAAACGGCAGACCGGTTCTCCAGATCATAATACAGGTAAAGCAAAAACCAGCCGCGGGGTTTTAGTTTTTCATGACAGCGCTGAATGGCAGACTGTGGTTCGGGCACATGATGTAGAACACCAAGGCTATAAACAAAATCGAAAGCCTGATCAGCAAAGGGAATATTCTCGACGCTCGCTTGTGTAATTCGAACATTGCGATGAGAGCTTAAAAACGTGGCGGCAGTTACAACGGCATGGCTTGGATCAATGCCTTCTACGTATTTGACTTTTGGGGCAACAAATTTTATCCACCGGCCACTTCCGCAGCCCACATCCAATACAACAGTGTCCTGGTTTAGTAAGTTGTCCGTTACGATATCAAAATAGTCAGCGCCGATATTCTCAATTTCTGGGGTTGAGAAGGAATTGAATTTATTCCATTCGTCTCCAAACGAAGCAACGGTTTCCCAGTCTATATTGACCTCCTCAGGCTTCAAGAAAGAGGCGATGTCAACGTCTTCACTTTTAACGTAGGCCGTGGGTGGTGAGGTGTAGGGAAGCATTCTGTCATGTTAGTAGGCCTAAATATCGGTGATAAATAGTCTTTCATGGCAAAGCGCTTGAAAATTCAACCCGTGATATTCATGCGGCCAGTTGTTACGTTCCTTTGCTGACTCACCGTTGCCATTTTCATATCACAACCTGCATATTGCCCGAACCTGAGCAGTGGTTGGTCGCCCGGCTAGGCTTTTGAAGGCTTTTATCTAAATTTACCGGCCATGGTCAACCTGAGTGAGGGGGAGTTTACAATTGCCCCGCCGCAAAAACTATCTCTTAACCTTAGGGAACTTTGGACTTATCGCGAGTTATTCTATTTTTTCACTTGGCGTGATGTAAAGGTCAAATACAAACAAACAGTATTGGGTATTTTTTGGGCCATCCTTCAGCCTTTGTTCATGATGATGGTGTTTACTTTTTTCTTCAGCCGAACATTAAACATTGAAACCCAGGGAATTCCCTATCCGTTGTTCGTTTTTTCCGGCCTCGTCTTGTGGAATGTATTCTCGACTGGCATTACCAATGCAGGCAACAGCATGGTCTCCAATGCTAATATTATCAAGAAGATCTATTTTCCCCGATTGATTATACCGGTGAGTGCAATTCTCACCTCGCTGATAGATTTTTGTTTTGCAATGATCGTGTTTCTGTGTCTCCTCTTATTTTTTGCTCAACGTGTGAACGCTGTTATGGCGGTGTGGTGCTGGCCGTCCGGAGTTTTGCTGGCCGCTGCCGGCACACTGGGACCCGGTTGCTGGTTAGCGGCCCTCAACGTAAAATATCGCGATTTTCGCTATGTCATTCCTTTTCTTGTACAAGTGCTATTGTTTCTTACTCCGGTCATTTACCCGGTAACCATCGCGTCTGAAAGATGGATTCAACTCCTGCTGGCGGCCAATCCGATGTTTGCCGCCATTGAGATTTTCAGGGCTCCCATGTCAGGACAGTTTTCAGACGCTTCCTTAATCATGGTGAGTGTGGTGTCGAGCGCTGTACTTTGCATCATCGGCCTGGCGTATTTCAAGAGAACAGAAATCTATTTTGCTGATCTTGCATGAAGCCTATTCTTGAAATCAGGAATCTTTCAAAAAAATTCAGGATTCGGCACCAGGAACCTTACTTGAGCTTGCGTGATAGACTGGTTCGCCCATGGCAGGCACCCCAGGGCGAGGATTTTTGGGCTCTCCGTGATGTAACCTACGATGTGTTCTCTGGCGATGCGGTTGGAATTATTGGACGGAATGGAGCCGGTAAATCCACGCTCTTAAAGATCCTCTCGAGAATCACGCCTCCCTCGGCTGGAAAAATTGTTTGTCGGGGAAGAGTTGCCAGTTTGTTGGAGGTTGGCACGGGCTTTCATCCTGAATTGACCGGGCGCGAGAATATTTTTCTGAATGGCTCTATCCTTGGCATGAAAAGGCATGAGATCGTTCGGCATTTTGATGCCATTGTTGATTTCGCTGGCACGAAAAATTTTCTTGACACACCCCTTAAGCATTATAGCAGTGGCATGCAGTTGAGGCTGGCGTTTTCTGTAGCCGCATTTCTGGAGCCTGAGATATTGATAATCGATGAGGTTCTCGCCGTCGGAGATGCGGAATTTCAAAAGAAATGCCTGGGAAAGATGGAAGAGGTGAGTAAGAGCGGCCGGACGATCTTGTTCGTAAGTCACAATATGTCCGCAGTTGCTAGTCTTTGCCGCAAGGCCTTGCTGCTGAATCAGGGCGGGGTAGCCGCTACAGGGGAGACCCAAGAGGTGATTGATGAGTATCAGCGTATTTTAGCTGAGACCGCCGGAAGTAACACTGGCACCATCCTGCCAAAACAGGCAAATGGAATCATCAGGAAAATTGAACTATACTGCGACGGGCGGCTCTCATCGGTTGCCCACATGGGCTGCGAACTGGAAGTTAAGGTCTTCTTTGATTCTTCTACTGCCCTGGATTATCCTGTACTCGGACTAGTCTTCAAAGATTCGCAAAACTCGCCACTGGTTGCGGTTAATAACAAGCACTACCTTGGCAACCTGGCGACGACACCCTTGCGGTCAGGCAGTATTTCAATGACAATCAAGAGTCTTCCTTTTTTTGAGGGCACATTCATTGTTGATGTTCACCTCGGCAACGCTTTCCGAGACCTACAAGTACTTCGGGAATGCTTTCAGTTGAGCGTGGAGGCCATGAAGTTTAGTGAGGCGGGCGAGTGGCCCGACCGGTATTACAATAGAATATTTTTGAAGGATGTGGCCTGGAACCTTAAGGAGGCTGAGTCATGATACAGCGGTTGATTCGAAAACTTTATTTTGAGTACCTCAAGATTCAGGTGGCGCCGTCACAAGCGTTGAATGAAATCGTAAGCCTCGAGTCCATCAAAGATCGGTATAACCTACAGCTGGTCGGGCTGAAGGATGCCTACACCCGCTATATAAGAACAGTCTCAAGGCCCGAGATGGCCGTCTCATTGCAGCTTGCTGCCTTCTCATCTGCCATTTTTGAAGAGCGGAATTGCATGAAGATTCTGGATTTGGGATCAGGATTCAGCTCGCTCGTGTCGCGACGCTACGGAAGGGAGGTCCAAGCCTCCTGCTGGAGTGTTGATGATGATGCTGCCTGGCTCCAAAGAACCAAGGATTATCTCCATCAGAACCAGGAGTTGGATACCCAATGCCTTTTGCTTGATGATTTTGTTCGCTCAGGGGAAAACGGCTTTGATGCCATATTGTTGGATTTGAACTTTGTTGAAGTTCGGAAGAATTTTATTCAATTGGCGGTCGAGAGATGTGGGGCCGGAGGCCTCATCCTGTTTGACGACGTCCACAAGCCCGAGTATTTGTTCGAAGTTTTAAAGCAGTGCCGTGCTTTGTCTGTTTCAATATATGATATCAGCGAGTTTACTCGCGATCAATACGGGCGCTATGCACTACTGGGAATGAAGAACTAATGCAACTCAGTATCATCATCCCCACCAAGGACAGGCCAGCCATTCTTGAAAAGACGATAGATCGGGCCATTCAGGCTATCGGTCACCTGCAGGCTGAGATCATTGTGGTCAATGATTCTAAAACCTCTCAGCCCGACACCTCAAAATTTGCGGCTTATGGACTGCAGGTCATTAACAATCTAAAATCTGGTGTGGCTTCTGCCAGGAATTTTGGCGCCAGCAAGGCCAAAGGTGATTGGCTTCTTTTTCTCGATGACGATATCTGGATTAGCCGCGATTCCATCGATCAAACACTTGCCCAGCATGCTGTTTATACTCGGGCCTGTTTTAATCCGGATTGGGTTTATCCTCAAGAACTTCACAGCATGCTGGCCGAACGTTCATTTGGGAGATTTCTTATCCGTTACAATCTGGTAAGTTTCAAAGGCTGGTATGCCCATGATCGTTGGAAGGACCATGCCATCTTTGAATCACCCATGGTAGCCAGTTTTCATTTGTCCATCAGCAGGTCGGACTTCCTGGAGTCCGGCGGATATGACGAGATCTTCCCGCATGCCGGATTTGAAGACTATGATTTTCCGGTAAGACTCAGGAAAATGGGGATGAAGTTACTTATCAACACCCAAAATTCTGTATATCATAATGAGGCTGATCGGCAGGATTTGAAGTCCTGGCTTCAGCGACAGATACGGGGAGGGCATACCCGGCGGATTGGTGTGGAAATCGGATATGGTGAATTGTCAATACACTACGGTCCGCTCAAGAAGATGATATTGCATGGATTGTCCATGATGAAGACCGCTCTGATTGCCTGGACTGAAAAGATTCCCAACGCCAAGGCCTTCGACTTTATTTATTTTCGATTTGTGCTAACCCTTCAGGCAATTTGTATTTTTGAAGGCTATCGCAAGTCCTAATGATCATCAGCCACAAAGTCAGGTTCCTTAACCTTTTTCGCAACGTTCTTAAGTTGCCTTTTATAGAAGAGAGGCTCGCAGCCCTTACCTCGGGCAGAAGCACGGACCATTTCTTTTGCAAGCTCGTTCCAAATTCATACCAGTATCCGCCTGGGTCCATGCGCCTGATTCATCGCCATGGGCTCACGTTGCGCGCCGACATAAGTGACTATATAGGACACTTCCTCTACTTCGGATTCAGAGAAAAATCGATCGATAAATTATTCTCCCTTTGCAGGCCGGGCAGCCATGTAATTGATGTGGGCACCAACATCGGATGGACACTCCTGAACTTTGCCAAAATCAGCCAAACTGGAAAAGTGCTGGGATTTGAACCTGATCCGGACAATTTTGCGGCGTGCCATGGGAATATTGAGTTGAACAAACTGGATAATGTAACAATTCTACAGAAGGCATTGGGCACACAAAAGTCAACAGCAATGATGGAAGTGCGCACACCCTCCAATCGTGGCGGCAACAGGATTGCGCCAGGCACTGGCAAGGGCTCGGTGAAGGTAATCATTGAGCGGCTTGATGATGTGACGGATATCAAAGCCTGGCACGGACTGGATTTGATAAAAATTGATGTCGAGGGCTATGAATTGCATGTTCTGGAGGGCGCAACGTCCTTGTTGTCAAGGTACAAGCCCACTCTCTTTATTGAAGTGGACGATGACAACTTGAATGACCAGGGGAATTCTGCTAAGGCATTAATCGCTTTTCTTGAGTTGAAGGGCTATCATAGAATTTACAATGCTGAGACCGATGAACCGATCTCGATTGACCATGATTTTGGTCATTGTCACTTTGATATCATTGCTGAATAATGTATGCCTAAGAAAAGACTCATTTATATTGTCTCACAAATAAACAAGTCACTGGCTTTTGAATGGACGGCAAGCGCGATCAGGGAGGATTATGACCTCAGTTTTATTCTCCTGAATCCTTCATCATCCTTGCTGGAAGAATTCCTCGTCCGGGAACGTATACCAGTAACCAGAATATTCTACCGTGGCAAAAATAGCTTCCTGGCTGCATTCATAAGGGTATTATTCCATTTACTGATCCGCCGCCCCCAGATCATACATGCTCATTTGTTTGACGCACAGTTAATCGGGTTGACCAGCGCCTGGTTGTGCAGAATAGATAAAAGAATTTACACACGACACACCAGCAATTACCACCATGTCTACCGTCCATCGGGGATAAAATATGACCGCTTGAGCAATTGGCTCGCCACGAAGGTCGTGTCTATCAGCCAGGCAACCGACCGGGTTTTACTGGAGTCAGAGTTTGTTTCGCCATCAAAAGTGGTGAAAATACCTCATGGATTTGACTGGAAGGAATTTCAAGACGTTTCAAATGCCACTGTACAATTGGTCAGAAGGAAATGGGGTATCCCTGAAGGGAGGCCAGTGATTGGCGTGATTGCAAGACACATTGAATGGAAAGGAATTCAATATATTATTCCTGCTTTTAAGGCATTTCTGAAAGAGTATCCTGGGACCGTAATTGTATTGGCCAATGCCTCAGGCCCCTATCACGAATATATTTTGGGAATGCTTAAGGAACTTGAGTCTGATCGTGTCATCCTCATTCCATTTGAAGAAAATGTAAATGCATTGTACCGTGTCTTTGACTACTATGTCCACACTCCGGTCGACCCGTGGTGTGAGGCTTTTGGCCAAACTTACGTGGAAGCATTGGCCGCTGGCGTTCCATCCGTATTCACGTTGTCTGGAATAGCCGCTGAATTTGTCAAGGACCATGAAAATGCCTTGGTAGTGCCTTTTCGAAACAGTGGTGCAATTCACACCGCGTTGTGTGAGTTGGCAGAAAATAAGGAATTGGGGCTTCGCCTGGCTCGAAATGGAAAGCGGGATGTAACTTCGCGTTTTGGGATTAACAACATGGTGACTCTCCTCAAAAAGCTGTATGACTCATAGTCCGTTCTTTTCTATTGTGATACCCACCTATAACAGGGCTTCCTTTATCGGAAAGGCCATAGAGTCAGTGCGGCTGCAGAGATTCCATGATTTTGAGATCATTGTGGTTGATGATGGTAGCACTGACAATACAGAGGCCTTGGTAAGAGGAATTCCGGATAGTCGGATTCATTACTACAAGAATGACAACGGAGAGCGCGCCGCAGCCAGGAATTTTGGAGCGAAAAGGGCTGTTGGTCTCTATATCAACTTTCTAGACTCGGACGACTGGTTGTATGACACTCACCTTTCTGTAGCACATGAGTTCATCATGTCGCGAACCCCTGATATTTTCCATTTGGGATATGACCTCAAAGATGACAATGGTAATCTGATCCGGAAGGAGGAGGGAATATATTCAGTTAACCGGCAGATTCTCTCCGGCAATTTATTAAGTTGTAATGGCGTGTTCCTAAAGAAGACAGTTATCGAACAAAACCCTTTCAATGAGGACCGCGCCTTGTCCTCCCTGGAAGATTGGGAATTGTGGATCCGACTTAGTGCCCGATTCAATTTTCTGAACAGCAACACCATTACATCCACGGTTATACAGCATGATGAGCGAAGTGTCATGGCCGCAAATCCGGATGCCATCAGAACAAAGGTTGAGCGTCTGGTAAAATATGTATTGGAGGACAAGGTGAATGGTGTTGCGATTGGCAGGGGGCTTGGAAAGGTAGTGGCCAGTGCATATACCTATGCCGCACTTCATATCCTGATGGCGCGTGGCAGCAGAAGAGAGGCCGCCATTTTTTTTATGAGGGGCCTTAAAGAATATCCTGGCGAATTGTTAAAGAAACGCACCCTCGTCATTATTCAAAAATTGGTAAGCATTTGACCGGTGCGTATGAATAATGTTTTAGTCATTACATATTGGAGTTTCTCAGATGCTTTGATTCAAGCCTATACATTGCCGTATATCAGGATGATTCGAAAACAATTGCCAACAGGAAGTACGACATGGCTCCTTACTTTGGAAAAGAAGTCGGCATCATTGAATCACGATGAGAGAAGTAAAATTGAGGCCAGACTATTACAGGAGGGTATTTTTTGGATTCCTTTTAAGTACAGGTCGTTTGGTGTCGGGGCTTTCTTGATGTGGCTTGGTATTCTTGCAAGACTTCTTAAACTGATAATGACCCACAGGATATCCACGATTCATTGCTGGGCGACTCCAGCGGGTGCAATGGGATACCTTCTTTCAGTTCTTTCAGGTAAATCACTGATCATAGATAGTTATGAACCTCATGCTGAATCCATGGTGGAGAATGGAACATGGAAAAGGGGAAGTCTTGCATTCAGGCTTCTTTTTTGGCTCGAGAGAAAACAATCACAAAGGGCCCGGGCACTGATTTCTGCTACTGAAGGTATGCGGTCTTATGCAAAGGAAAAGTATGGTGCGCGTCTGCAAAAGTTTTGGGTCAAGCCTGCGTGTGTTGATCTTAGCCTGTTCTCTCCCAGTAAGATCAAGAATCCGCTATTACTGAGCGAACTTGACTTGACTGGTAAGATTGTTTGCGTTTATGCAGGAAAGTTAGGTGGCATTTACCTTCAAAAGGAGGTGTTCGAGTTTTTTAGGGTAGCACAGGATTTCTGGGGCGACCGGTTTCGCATCATATTGTTGTCATCCCATATCCCAGCGGAAATGATAGGTTTTTGCCAGGCTTCTGGTGTGGAGCCCTCCATCATCAGGACTATGTTTGTCCCTCACAACAAGGTGCCAGAGTATATGGGATTGGGCGACTTCGCCCTCACTCCGGTCAAGCCCGTGCCCACCAAGAGATTCTGTACCCCAATCAAGGACGGCGAGTATTGGGCCTTGGGCCTCCCAGTAGTAATCCCGGCGAACATCTCAGATGATTCTGAAATTATTGAAAGAAATAATGCCGGGGCGGTTCTGTACAGCCTTGATATGGAGCAGTACCTGAAGGCTGTTCAGAAAATTGATTCTTTGTTAAAGGAGGATCACCTATTGCTGTTTTCCAGAATCAATCGTCTGGCAGTTCAATACCGCTCTTTTCAGATAGCTGAGGATGTGTACCAAAAGGTATATGGCGGTGGTTTTGAGTAGATTTGCCTCCTTATAATCATTATGACAAAAGTTCTGATTACCGGCGGTGCCGGCTTCATTGGCAGTTCTTTGGCAGATCGGTTCCTGCTTTCTGAGCAATATCATGTTGTGTTGGTTGACAATCTCCTGACGGGTGATATCCGCAAAGTACCCGATCACCCTCGCTGTACATTTATCAAGTGCGATGTCAACCATTATGACGACATCGCGGCCATCATGACCAGCTACACGTTTGATTATGTTTTCCATTATGCGGCGGTTGTAGGAGTTAAGCGCACGCTGGAAAACCCCCTCATGGTGCTCAATGACTTGGAAGGGATCAAGAATATCCTCACCCTTTGCAAAAACACCGGTGTTAAGCGTGTGTTCTTCTCAAGTTCCTCAGAGGTATATGGAGAGCCGGTTGAACTTCCGCAAAATGAGGAGACAACGCCGCTGAATTCACGGCTACCCTACGCCGTGGTGAAAAATGTGGGTGAATCATTTTGCAGATCCTTTCAACAGGAGTATGGATTGGATTTTACCATTTTCCGCTTTTTCAATACCTATGGCCCGAAGCAGAGCACCGACTTTGTGATCTCAAAATTCATTGGGGCGGCATTGGAGGGTAAGCCGCTGACCATCTATGGGAGGGGCAATCAGACAAGGACTTTTTGCTATATCGATGACAATACCGACTGCATCGTCAAAATGCTGGAAGATAACCTGATGATCAATGAGGTCATCAACATTGGCAACGACTATAATGTTACTATTCTTGAAGTGGCAGAATTAATCATCCGACTGACGCATTCTGCTTCTGAAATCAGATTTCTTCCGCCCCTTAAAGAAGGTGACATGACGCGCCGCCAGCCGGATTGCGCAAAAATGAAAACCATCCTTCACAAGGACCTCATCAGCCTTGAAGCTGGCCTCCTGAATGTCCTGAACTCCAATAGGATTTTCCTAAAATAAACCAATCATGAAGGTGAGGGGTTTGCTGATGGTGTTTCTTGGTTGCTGGCAAATTGCACAAAGCCAGTGCCCCTCCGTCTCTTTTACCTTGCCAGCCACATCCTGTTTATCAGGAAACATCGGGATTCAGAATACCTCCGGTGCGGGCACCTATCATTGGGATTTTTGCTCCGGTGATCTCAACAATACCCCAGCAGCTCAAAATCAGTACACCCTTCCCGCGGCGGTGGGCAGACCAGCCATCGAATTTGAATGGGATGGAAAGTGGTATGGCTTTGTAACAGGAACGTTCTCAAATACTTTATACAGGCTGGAATTTGACAGTGGCATCGGCAGCGCTCCAACCCTTATTCAGAATCTGGGAAATCTTGGAGGCGCGCTGAACCAACCGGGTGCTGTACGGATAATCAATCAGGCTGGGAACTGGTTTGGCCTTGTTCACAATACGGCCACCGGAGAGCTGGTGAAATTGTCTTTCGGGAATTCATTATCCAACGCTGTAACGACAAGCATTTTATTCAGCGGTATCGGCTCAACCAATTCCGGCTTGGCCGTGGCGTATGATGCAATCAATGGCTGGGTATGCGTTATATCCACTCCATCCAATCAGCTCCAGGTAATAAGGCTAGGTAATAATCTCAACCCACCAACGGCATCTGACATTCTGGTAACCGCCACTGTACCAAATCCAAATAATCTTGGTGACGTGGATCTGGTTCAGCATTGCGACCAATGGTTTGGGTTTGCCTCCAACCTTGGAAATGGAGATCTGTATCGACTTGCCTTCGGGGCAAACCTGTTTCAGCAGCCTGTCATTGATGAGGTAGTTGACCTGGGTGGTATCAACGGAGGAAGACTGAGAGCCATAAAAGAAGGAGAGAATTATTTCTTGATGGTAACCTCTTTGTCGGGTGCCTTTTTCAAAGTGGCATTCGGTAATAACCTGAATGCAGTTGGGCCCCCGGTTATTAACGAGGGTTCCTTCGGCTCCGTCCTTCAGAACTCCTATGGGTTGGGTGTGGTCAAGGAAAATTCAGTTTGGAATATTGCGGTCGTTGATCAGGGCTCAGGCAAGGTAAGCGCAATTCGGTACCCGAATAATTGCCCGGTAAGTGTGGTGAATGCAAATCCACAATCGCCGGTCATGAACTACACCCAGTCCGGATCGTTCCAGGTTGCTCTGACCGTCACCAACGGATCAGGTATTTCGGCGACTTTGACTAAAAACATAAATATTACAGGAGCAACCGCTCCTGATATTGACTTCACCCCTCAGAACAATTGCGCGGGCAATGCAGTCAATTTCACCGAAACGAATGTTTCCGGTAACATCTCCTCACGATCCTGGAATTTTGGAGACAGCCAGACCAGCGCGGCATCGAATCCAGCCAACGTGTACACAACTGCTGGCGCATACCAGGCGATATTGACGGTTACGGCAAGCAACGCCTGCACGAACTTCAGTACTAAAACCGTTACAGTCTACAATGCCCCAGTGGCAGACTTTACACTGCCGTCTGCCTCTCCGGTTTGTACCAATCAAGATTATTTGTTTTCAAATACCTCCACCTTCGATCCCGCCTCCAGCCCAACCTGGGAATGGAGACTGAACGGCACGCTGGTCTCCACCCAACAGAACTTCACGACCTTGTTCAATTCGTCAGTTTCTCAGGAAATCCGCCTCAAAGCCTCCATCCCCGGCTGCTCCAATGAAAAGATCCAAACGATTGCCACAGTAAAAACCGGCCCTTTGGTGAATTTTTCAGTTAGCGACAATTGTCAGGGAACCCCAGTTCCCTTCAATAATACCACCACCGGCGCTGATGCAGGATACCTCTGGAACTTTGGGGATGCGACTACTTCAAATGGCACCAGCCCATCCCACACCTATGCTACCGCCGCCACCTTCCAGGCCACGCTCACGGCAAGCAATTCGCAGGGTTGCCAGAATGTACTAAGCAAAGGAGTGAAAATTTATTCCCTGCCCGTGCCTGATTTCTCTATCGGCCTGCCTCCGTTCTCCTGCTCCAACTCAATCACGCCATTCCAGAACAATACACCCCCGCTCGCCGACAGCAACATCACCACTTGGAACTGGCAGTTCAATGATGCAGCCGCAGGCATTTCATCGCAGCAGAATCCGTCCTACACCTTTACAAGCGCCGCGAATTTCAATGTCACACTCACAGCCACATCCAATGCGGGATGCTCCGCGGCAGCGACCAAAACAGTGACCATCGCGCCGTCGCCTTCCGCAGATTTTTCGTCGGGACCCTCTTGCCTCAATCAAAGCACAAAATTCACTGACCTTTCCAGTGGGGTCCAATCCCGCCTATGGCAAATCGGGTCCAGTACATTCACAACGGCCAACCCTTCCTATACATTTACTGCTCCGGGGGGATTCCCGGTGACTTTAAGCGTAACCAGCCCCAATGCCTGCAGCAGCGTGAAAGTCAAAACCGTAAGCGTGCCGATCCCCCCAAGTCTCAACTTCACCATCAGCAATGCCTGCTCGGATCAGGATGCGACGTTCGCCGACGTTTCTGTTTCACCGGGCGATGCAGCGGTTGGCTGGAACTGGAATTTTTCGGGGAATTCTTTAACCGGAAATCCGGCGAAGTACAATTTCAACCCGTCAGCAAACTATAATGTCAAAATGACAACAACCCATGCCTCGGGCTGTGTGTACACGCTGTCGCGGAATGTGCAGATCAACCCCAGTCCGTCAGCGGGCTTTATAGCCTCACCCGATCGGGGCGCCCAACCTCTCGTAGTGCAGTTCAGCAACACCTCCCAACAGGCAACAACGTATGCCTGGCGGTTTCTGGACAAGACAATCAGTACCAGCGCCCTGGCATCACCGGTCTATACGTTCACATCCCTCGGTGACTATTCTGCTGAGTTGACAGCCACCAATGGCTTTGGATGTTCTAGCATCGCCACCTTGCCCATTCATGTTTTGGTACCATCCATAGACCTGATCATGCAGGATTTTTCCTTGACGAGTGACCCCGTGACCGGCAACCTGAAACCTACGGTGACCATCAGGAATAACAGCAACATCCCGGTCAGCTCCGCGCAGGTGGCACTGTTCCTGGATGAAAAGGCAGTTGTCAATGAAACCGTCTCCTTGAACCTGGACCCGGGGGGGTCAGCCATCAGGACACTCTCGTTCACGCTGTCACCCAGCCAGTTTGATTTCGCCTACCTCTGCGCAGAAGTCCTTGCTGAAAAAGATGTCCAGCCCGACAACAACAAGCGCTGCATCAACCTGGCGGGGGAGCCTTACTATATCAGCCCTTATCCTAATCCTACATCGGGTCAGCTCCATCTGGACTGGATATCCTCACGGGCAGGAGACCCGGCTCGAATCACCATTTATGACAGCATGGGCAAAAAGTCATACGAATGGCAGACCTCATCCGAGGTAGGACTAAACCAGACCATTCATGATCTTGCTTTTCTGGCCTCGGGCCTCTACTACGCAACCATTGAAACAGCGGGATCAAGGAAAACAACCCGTTTTCTTCGTCAGTAATCGGGCAGGGTTCACTTGCCGATTCCGGCTTCTTGCTAACTTTAGCGGAAATTCCAGTACACCATGAAGATCAAGCTAGACCTGACCGACCGTAAAATTCTGGAGTTGCTTCAGGCCAATTCAAACATTACCAACGCGCAACTGGCACAGGAAATCGGCCTGTCACCTGCACCAACCCTTGAGCGCGTCAAGAAGCTGGAGACCGCTGGTGTCATCAAGAGCTACCACGCCGTCGTGGATGCAGCCAGCGTGGGCCTGGGTGTGAGCACATTTGTAATGGCTTCACTCAAGGGCCATAACAAGGATAACATTACCAAGTTCATGAAAGCGATCGAGCACATCAACGAAATCGTGGAGTGCCATCACGTTACCGGACAGGCGGACTTTATATTGAAAATTGTTTGTACGGACATACCGTCTTATCAAAACCTGATGCTCGAAAAGGTCTCCAACATCGAAGTTGTTGATAACCTCCAGTCTATGGTGATTCTCTCGACGTTTAAAGACACCAAAAAGGTACCCATTCCGGAATTATGACAGCAGAGAAAAGCCAGGTGTTGGATGATGCCCAGGTGCGGCAAAAAATCAGGAGGATGGCCTACCAGATTTTTGAGAATAACTTCTCTGAAAAATCCATTGTGTTGGCGGGAATCGATGGCCAGGGATATGCATTGGCCCAGCTGCTTGGGAAAGAAATTGAGATGATAGCTCCTGTGGAGGTCATCATTGCCAAAGTGATCCTTGACAAACAGGCTCATGAGAAGAGCGAGGTGACGCTCGATATCAAGCTGGATGATCTGAAAAAGAAATCGGTCGTGCTTATCGATGATGTCCTGAACTCCGGTCGGACGTTGGCCTACGGAATGAAACCGTTCTTGTCAATCGAAGTAAAAAAAATCGAAGTGGCTGTGCTCGTCAACCGCAGCCACCCTCGTTTCCCGGTTCAGCCGAATTACACAGGCTATGAATTGTCCACCACCCTGATGGAACATGTTGAGGTAGTGTTGGGAAAGAAGTCCGCTGTTTATCTCCACTAATCCTCTGTTGATCGTGTCAGTTCATCCAAAACAGGAAATCAAGCGCATTACCACGCACCAGCTTCAGGAGATGAAGCACCGTGGCGAGAAAATCGCCATGCTCACGGCCTATGATTACAGCATGGCCAAAATCATTGACCGCGCAGGCGTGGATGTAATCCTGGTCGGCGACTCTGCCTCCAATGTGATGGCTGGCAATGAAACGACCCTGCCGATCACGCTTGACCAGATGATCTACCATGCCACGTCGGTGGTGCGGGCGGTGAAGCGCGCCCTTGTCGTCGTGGACATCCCCTTCGGCCACTACCAGGGCAGCTCGGGAGAAGCCTTACGTTCGTCTATACGGATCATGAAGGAATCAGGGGCACATGCCGTAAAAATGGAAGGCGGAAGTGAAGTGAAAGATTCTGTATTGCGGATCCTCAGCGCGGGCGTGCCAGTCATGGGTCACCTGGGGCTGACCCCACAGTCGATTTACAAATTCGGAACGTATACCGTCAGGGCCCGTGAAGAAGGAGAAGCGACCAAGCTGCTTGAAGACGCCATGCTGCTCGAAGAGTGTGGCTGTTTTGGATTGGTCCTGGAAAAAATTCCTGCTGAACTCGCGAAAAAAGTTTCTTCCTCGGTGAGAATCCCGGTGATTGGCATCGGGGCAGGAGCTGACGTTGACGGCCAGGTGCTTGTGATGCAGGACATGCTTGGTATCACCAAGGAATTTAACCCTAGGTTTCTAAGACGCTATGCCGATCTGGATACCGTCGTGACTGATGCTGTAAGCAATTATATCACAGATGTAAAGGCCAAAACCTTTCCCAGCGACGAGGAAAGGTATTGATCAGTCGCAGACAGTTATTTTGGATTTGTCCTCCAACTCTCCAAACCATACGACTGCGTATTGCTCATAAATCCCAATACCCACGGCCTTCCATTCAATCTTGCTCCAGGTACCCGAATTGATCAACACCGGATTGTGACCGGAACTTTTCTTCCACCCCTCCAGTCCTTCAAACGCGGAGGCACCCGCAGAACTGAAGTAAGCGATTTCATACCCCTCTCCTTCGTAGCCGGTGATTTCCTTTGGCTTGTTCCACATGCATGCCGCCAGCGACGGATCACCGGTATAACAGCAAGGCGTCCAGATCCCTTTGTCCGACCAGCTGTGGGGATTGCATTCGCCCCGGCTGTCGTAATCAAAATTGGCTGCAAGGTCTTGCACGTGCACCTGCGCCACTTTGGTGAGCTTGGACGAATAGGGTATGGTTTTCAGTTTCTTGCTTTTACGGTACGCCATGATCAGGTCGTACAGCCTCTTTTCCTCGGATGACAGGCAGACCTTCTCCGCCTGTGAGAATGCGGAATAAGGGTGGGCCAGAAAGATCACCAAAAGGGTGACTGCAATGAGGATTTTAATCATTTATGACGGATCCTTCTATTGAACGAACGGATATAAAAAATCTTTAGTGGATGGCCGTAATTATCTATCTTCGGCCCGCAATTAATCGCAACATAACTACTTCAACACGTATAACCATGAGTGACCAAAAAATCAGCATTCAAAACGGAAAACTGACCGTGCCGGATGCCCCCGTCATACCCTTTATTGAAGGCGACGGAACTGGAGTTGATATCTGGCCTGCATCCCAATTGGTATTTGATTCGGCGGTGGCTAAGGCGTATAACGGAAAGCGCAAGATTCAGTGGAAAGAAGTGCTGGCCGGCGAAAAAGCATTCAACAAGACCGGTAACTGGATGCCGGATGAAACCCTTGCAGCCTTCAAAGAATACCTGGTGGGTATCAAAGGGCCCCTGACTACCCCCGTGGGCGGCGGCATTCGTTCGCTGAATGTGGCCCTTCGCCAGGACCTTGACCTGTACGCCTGCCTGCGCCCTGTACGTTGGTTCAAAGGCGTTCCGTCGCCTGTGAAAGAGCCTGAAAAAACTGACATGGTTATTTTCAGGGAGAACACAGAAGATATTTACGCCGGCATTGAATTCGAGCAGGGCTCTGCTGACAACAAGAAGTTCATGGCGTCATTCAAAGAGTCATTCCCCAAGATGTACAAGAAGATCCGTTTCCCGGAAACTTCGGGCATAGGCATTAAGCCTGTATCCATTGAGGGAACTGAGCGCCTCGTGCGGTCGGCATTGGATTTTGCCCTCAAGAACAAGAAGCCTAACCTGACCCTGGTTCACAAGGGCAATATCATGAAGTATACCGAAGGTGGTTTCCGTGACTGGGGTTATGCGCTTGCCAAACGCGAGTACGGTGCCGTAGACTACAAAGGCGGCCCCTGGCAGGTGATCAACAAGAATGGTCATGAGCTCATCATCAAGGATTCTATTGCGGATGCATTCCTGCAGCAGATCCTGTTGAGGCCTGATGAATATTCTGTGGTTGCCACTTTGAATCTCAACGGTGACTACATCTCCGATGCACTGGCGGCCATTGTGGGCGGTATCGGAATTGCCCCGGGAGGCAATATTAATTACCAGTCTGGTTTTGCAATCTTTGAAGCAACACACGGCACGGCACCAAAATATGCAGGCCAGGATAAAGTGAATCCAGGTTCTGTCATACTCTCTGGCGCCATGATGTTTGAGTACATGGGCTGGCAGGAAGCGGCTGATTTGATTTACAAGAGCCTTGAAAAAACCATTGCCTCCAAGCGCGTTACCTACGATTTCCATCGCCAGATGGAAGGCGCAACCCTGTTGAAGTGTTCTGAGTTTGGCAAGGAGATGGTTAAGAATATGTAGCCCTTGTTAATGACCAACAAGGAACCCCTGGTTTTCGCTTCAGGCGAATGATCAGGGGTTTTATTATATCCAACCGTTGGCAATTCCCATCCGCACGAGTTCCACACTGTTCTTTGCCTTGGCCTTTTGCAGCATATTCTTCCGATGGGTTTTAATAGTCTCGATGCTGAGCGAAAGCATGTCTGCAATTACTTTTTCAGGGTGGCCTTGCGAAGTGAGTTGGAGCACTTCCAGTTCACGGGGGGTAAGGGGCACATCCTCTGAGTGCATCTTCCCTTCCAGTAATGTTGAGAAGCGACCGTCTTTCAGCACCTCAAATGAGTAGTGCATGGCCTCGGTTCTCTTGTATGCTGTAACATCGGTGGATGCAAACAAAAGAATGTAAGGTTTTCCTTTCGGACTCACCGACAGCGTATAACAGTGCTGAAGGACTTGTTTGTACTGGCCATCTTTACACCGGAATCGTTGATCGAAACTGAATCGGGCTGACATTTTCTCCGCCAATGTAAGTTTCCCCCATAAGTTTCTAATTTTAAGGAGTAACCTGCCGAACTTCAGCATATCCATGGGGTGGATCAAATGGTAGGTAAACCACAACCCGCCTTGTATGACTTCCTCTTTGGTATAGCCGGATAACTCAAAAATACTTTCGCTCACGTAGAGATAGCGGAGCTTTGCATTATCTACGATCCTTACAGCTTGGTTCGAGAATACCTGTAACTTGTTGATAAAAGGATTGTCCAGGTAGTGCTGTAGTGCCTGTTCGAGCATCCTTTCATCTTCGTCACTGCGGTTCAGGTTCATGACGCTATCAAATAATTGAGGCTGAAGCTCCATAGTTGTTGAAACTGTTGTCCTTTTTTCTGTTTCGATAACCGTTGCCAAATGAGTGGCGTTAATTGTCTGATCAATCCCTGAACAGCAAAGCACCCCTCTTACAAATATAATGGCAGATCTTCTATAAATCGTCAGGTTTTCAGGATACCGCGAGAGTTTTCATGATTCTACTTTTGGTAAACGATTTCATTGAATCATTTACCTGGTTGTATTCTTATGAAAGCATTTCAACTGGCAACGCTTGCTGCCTCTTATCTGTACGGTTTCCTTTCATGCCATGATGGCGTTGGACAGATCACGTTAGGTCATTCACCTTATCGCCAGGACTTCAATGCGATTGGAACAGGATTGCCGGCGGGCTGGTCTGTGCGGACCGGCGCAACATCGTCCTCGCTTGGAACAGTTGCCTCCTTCTCCGGTGGAGCGTCTGCCTGGTCCAGTTCCACTGGGGCATTCAAGAACTTTGCGGGCGCCGACGGTCTTACGTCGGCTTCCACTTCATCCGTACAATCAGCTTCCGCAAACCGGGCGCTCGGCCTTCGTCAGACTGGCACTTTCGGAGATCCCGGAGGTGCATTTGTCATGAACCTTGACAACACTGCAGGATTGACTCACTTTGTGTTGAATTTCAAACTGCAATCCCTCGATGGATCAAATACTGGCCGGACAGTCAACTGGAGGGTGGACTACGGATTTGGTTCCTTACCCGCCTCCTTTGTTTCTGTGGACACTTCCCCCGCTAACCTCGCAACAACACTGTCATCACCTGGCTGGGGAAGTACATGGGTAACAATTGATTTCAGCGCGGCACTTGATAATCATTCTGAACCTGTTTGGATCCGAATCGTAACGTTGACGGCATCATCAGGTGCCGGCAGCCGGCCCTCGGTGGCTGTCGATGATGTGGAACTTTCCTATTCGGAGATAGACCTTGTGCCTCCCCTGTTTTCACCGACCTATCCTAAGATCACGAATGTTACAGACAATGGGTTTGTCTTGCTGACCAGCCTCGATGAACCAGGTCACACTTATTTTGTTGTGCTGCCCGTTGGATCGCAGCCTCCAAATTCAGATCAGATCAGGCGTGGTGCGGACGGCTCCGGAACCCTGCTTCCTGCCGGGTCATTCGGAGATATTGCAACGGAAATTCCTTTACACGAGTACCAGTCGGTTATTGCGATGTTAAACCCGGCAACGACTTATGATGTTTATGTTGTTTCTGAAGACTCGTCCCAGAACCTGCAGCATGGGCCAGTGAAACTCACATTGAGAACTGAATCAAAGAAAACTGAAGTGCCCGGCCAAAAGTCATTTTCTGAGAATTTTGACAGTTGCAGAACGGTCAGTTCTTTCACAAGCTTCAGCGTGGCAGGCGCGCAGAATTGGAGTTGCACAAAATCAGGCATGGCCTCGGGCGGAATCAGGATGAATGGTTACGCGGGGAACGCTTTGGCAAATGAAGACTGGCTGATCTCTCCGATGGTTCGGTTAGACCAAAATCCCGAATTGACTTTTTATTCACAGTTCTCATTTGCCGGGAATCCGCTTCAGCTGAAGATCTCTGTCGACTACGCAGGGTCAGGTGATCCGGCATTGGCTGCCTGGACCACCTTGCCGTGCAATTTTCCGACGGCGCCGGTAAATTCTACGAGCACGGATTTGTCTGACTGGGCTTTGAGTACAGTGGATTTGGCTGCCTACTCCGGGAGGGCGGTCTATGTGGCCTGGATCTACACATCAACCTCGTCGACCGCGGCACGTTGGACACTGGATTCCATCAGGTTCGTGAATGCATCGGCAGGATTCATGCTGACTTCCGTTTCTGAGTTGTCCTTCAAATCACCTGGGATAATCAAAAGCTATACCGTTGAGGGATTCAACCTGGCAAATGAATTGATAATCACTGCGCCGGAGTCCTTTGAGATATCGAACAACAATCAGGAATTCGGTCCGCAGATTAGGACCAGTGCATCCAGCGCTGTGACCGTGTATGTCAGGTTCAAGCCTGGGCTCCCGGTTGGGGATCATACAGGGTATGTTTTGAATGAATCAGACGGTACGGCCTCGAAGCGCATCCTTGTCAGGGGCGCAGACGTGTCTCTAACTTTTGA
>JAYTVB010000053.1:0-37948 GCA_043744235.1 Cyclobacteriaceae bacterium
GACATAGCGACATTCAATTATCGACTTTGTTTAAATTACTTGAACTGGGACTTGGGAGAAAGATATCATTGACAATTGAGTGAAGGGTACGCGCTACAACAAGATGTATCGTTAATAGCTAGTGGAACAAGCGATTGAGAGTAATGCGTTAATCTAGCTCCAAGCCCAAAGTAGCCAGCTCAGTTGAAAATGGAAGCGGAAGACGGCAAAATGCGGGAAACTGATTTAGCCGATAAGGAATCTTTACTACGTATTATTCAATCTATACCCTCGCCAAAAGCTGAGCCTTTCCGTTATCATATTAAGCACACCCGACAATAGTTACGTAACGCCTAACAACTTTGATTAATAAAATGAAAAAACTAACAATACTCATTCTACTATTTGCTTCGGTAAATGTTTGGGGGCAAAAGAAGGCCCATGGTACTGATGATTTCATTGTAACCGGACTAGTGAAAAAGGAGCTGAGATTCACACTCACCGAAATTGAAAAACACAGATCAAAGGAAATTGGTGACGTTGTCATTGAAAACCACCTGGGGGAACCACGCGGAACAGCAAAACAATTAAGTGGAATTTTGGTAAAGGACTTGCTCAAAGACCTGGAACTAAAAGAAGAAAGCCCTAAACTATTCAGTGAGTTTTATCTGACATTTGTTGCAGCTGACAACTACAAGGTTGTTTATTCATGGAATGAAATTTTCAATTCTCCAACAGGTGACAATCTATTCCTAATCACCTCAAAAGACGGTAAGACCATCAAAGACATGGACGAAAGAATCCTCATATTAACGCCGACTGACTTTAGAACGGGACGGAGACACATTAAAGGACTCAGTAAAATAATGGTGAATAGAGTTGACTAAGCAGCCCGCCGAACTGAAAAGTCTTGCCTGTTAACGCAGGGCCAATACTAAAAATAGCCAAGGCATGTCCCCCACCTTCTTCCCCAGCCCGGCCAAATTCAGAGCGTGGCTGGACAGAAACAATAAGTCCAAAACAGAACTCCTGGTAGGCTTCTACAAGAAAGACAGCGGGAAACAAAATATGACCTGGCCTCAATCCGTGGATGAGGCACTGTGCTTCGGCTGGATCGATGGCATCCGCAAATCCATCGACAAAGACAGCTATACGATCCGCTTTACGCCCAGGAAGCCGAACAGCAATTGGAGTCATGTCAACATCAAAAAGATCAAAGACCTGACAGAAAAAGGACTGATGCTGCCCGCCGGGCTAGACATCTATAAAAAGAGGAAGGAAGAAAAATCGCGAACGGCCAGCTATGAAAGCCCGGCGAAAAAACTTCCCGCCCATCTCGAAAAACGGTTCAAGGCCGACAAAAAGGCCTGGGCCTATTTCACCGCACAGGCTCCCTCCTACCAAAAAGTCATGATCCACTGGATCGTGACGGCCAAACGTGAAGCAACCCGGCTTGCCCGGCTGGGCAAAGCCATGGCCAGCAGCAAAGAACAGAAGCGGGTGATGTGAAATGAGGCAGGGTTTTTGTAACTTCGTTGCTGCACATTTCCAAAAGAATGACATGTCCAAGAGCATTCTTTTCATCGTCCTCGTTGCGCTAAGCCACTTCGCCTCAGCACAGGACACGACCATCCCCGCCAATCCCTGGCATTATGGATTGAGCCTGGGTTACATCTACCAGTCGGGCAACTTCCTCACCGTCGGCGCAATCGCCGGGAAGAACATGGGCAATCTTCGCAAGCGCGGCATGTCTTTCGGCATCGCCGGCGAGTTCAGCCTGCGAAAAGAAAGCCCGATGTATGGCGTAAAGGCTTTCTACGATATCAACCTCTTTGTCTTCGCACTCAGGCTGAATGCAATTACCTATGTCAAGGGATCTGCTAACGACTTCAGGTTTACACCAGAAGTGGGACTGACCGCCAACGGGTTGTACAACATTTATTATGGTTACAACATTCCGGTTGGCGGGACAGAATTTAACGAAGTGAGCCGCAGCCGGCTGAGCATTACCTTTAATTTGTTCAGGGGGCTGAAATTAAACGGCGAATCCCGGAATTGATTAATACGGCCGGTGGAATACGTCCGGGCCATGCGGACAAACTGTCGTTGAATGTTGAAGCAAAGGAACCGGTGCCTGACCTGAATCTCACGGCCAGGGAGAACCTGCTGCACAGACTGTGAGACTGTAACCCTTTAACAAACTTTGAAAATATTCCACGGCCTGGATTAGGCATCGATCGCTGTGAATAGCTGATTGCCTTTGAAACATGATGTTCATCAATTAGCTTTGGTGAAGAGGAGCTAAGAACTGCTTCTGAATCGCTACTATCCTCATGGACTTCCTATCAAAATTTGCCATCACATTTTTGCTGATGGTCTTTACTCAGATTTCTTATGCCCAGGAAAAGCCTGTTGAGCCATCAACCGACGCTGCTGAATTGGCTAAGAAACTGGCGAATCCCATTGCCAGTTTAGTCAGCATCCCTTTTCAGAACAATACGGACTACGGAATAGGCATTAATAAAGGTAGCCGAAACACGATGAATATTCAGCCTGTGGTGCCCATTCGCCTTGGCAAGAACATCAACCTGATCACGCGGATGATTATTCCGGTGGTCACGCAATTTAATGTAACAGGCATTGGTGAAAGTCAAAATGGGATAGGTGATTTTGTGCTCAGTGGATTCTTGAGTCCATCTAACTCCGCGAATGGCTTTACGTGGGGAGCAGGCCCGGTATTATTGTTGCCGGTTGGCAGCAATGATTATACAGCAAAGCAATTCGGCGCAGGCCCTACAGCGGTTGCCCTCAAGCAGTTTAACGGCTGGACTATAGGTGGTCTTATCAATCAGATCTGGGGCATGGCCGGAAGCACTGCTGGAACTAAGGTGAATCAGATGTTCTTCCAACCCTTTTTCATCTATAACTGGAAGAGTGGTGCGGGTCTTGGCGGTAATTTTGAATGGACACAGAATTGGAATGCCGGCACATCGGTGGTTTGGTTTAATCCCACGGTTGCCGGACTCACAAGTTTAGGGAAGCTGAAGACACAGTTTGTTATCGGTCCTCGTTTTAACCTGGCCGCACCCGACGGAGCCAAAGCCGACTTGGGTTGGAGGGCTGCCGTAATCTTTCTTTTTCCAAAATAATGAATTGGCAGCATTTTGAGTTGTAGTAAGCGGGCATGCCCGGCCGGTGGACTACCCGTCGGGCCATGCGGGTGCTGCGGCACTTCAGGTTATTGGAATTACTACCTACCTTCCGTCATCCATGTTGACCATCAGGAAAGCCGTCAAAACCGATTATGACCCGGTGTGGGATATTTTCTCACAGGTAATTCAGACCGGCGACACGTATGTCTTTGACCCCCGTTCGCCAAAGTCCGACCTGGAGAAACTGTGGTTTGCACCCAACATGCAGACCTTTGTCGCGGAAGAGAACGGAGTCGTCGTTGGAACCTACATCCTCAAGCCCAACCAAATTGATCTGGGAAACCATGTCGCCAATTGCGGCTATATGGTCAGTCCGGGTGCCCGTGGCCATGGGATTGGAGAGAAACTTTGCCTGCATTCCCTTGAGGTCGCAAGGGCAAGCGGGTACAAGGCCATGCAGTTCAACATTGTCGTAAGCACCAACACAGGCGCGGTACGGCTTTGGGAGAAGTGCGGGTTCCGCATCATCGGCACGACACCCAACGGATTCAGACATGCAGCCCTGGGATTGGTGGATACCTACATCATGTATAGGCAATTGTAGACATACCCTGCCCCTGAAGGGTTCAAACTAAATATTGACACCATGACACTTGAGCACGTTGCCATCTGGACAGACAACCTGGAGGTTTTGAAAGACTACTATGTCAGGTATTTTGGAGCGGTTGCCAATGAAAAATACACGAACGAAAAGAACCAGTTTCACAGTTACTTCCTGACCTTTGGTTCGGGTGCACGACTTGAGATCATGACCATGCCCGACATTCCGGCCAATGCCAATGATACGATTATGAAGCAGCACAAAGGAATCATTCATTTGGCCTTTGGCATGGACACCGTTCAGGAAGTCGAGGCAAAAGCAGTTGAACTGCGCGATGGAGGGCACAGAATTCTGAGCGGCCCCCGCCGGACAGGCGACGGCTATTTCGAGTTTGAAACACTAGACCCGGACAATAACCGGTTGGAAGTGACCACGAGCGCTGAGGTTTGATCCAAGTTCCTATCTTCGTCGCCCGCAATCAATTCATCATTAACCATCAACCCGATATGAAAATAGGTGTATTCCTGATTGCCCTCGTTGCCGGGCTGTTCGCCTGCCAGCCTGTCAACAATGAGGCAGACAAAGTGCAGGTGAAACAAGTCCTCACGGATTACTTCGCTGCCATCCGGGCAAAAGACCTGAACAAAATGAACGCGCTGTGCACCGATGACTATGTACTCTTCGAGAACGGGATGGTCTGGAACAATGACAGCCTGGGCAACAACATCAGGAAAAGTGATGCCGAGATTCGCTTCACCCTGGACAACTACAACATCAGGGTTGACCAGGAAAGCGGCCGTATCAACTACTTCAACCACGGGGAGGCCTATCGCAATGACTCGCTGAAGAGTACCATCGACTGGATAGAAAGCGCCACCTTCAGAAAAGTGGAAGGACAATGGAAGCTGGAGTTTCTGCACTCGACGAGGAGGAAGTGAAGTTGGATTAATGAAAATGGATGATGGAAAATGGAAATTTAAAATTTGAAGGCACCCGTCAATTTGGGGAGACAGGTTCCAATTTTCAGTACCGTGTCAAGATCGCAGCTGATGCGCCTTCCAACGAGATTGAATCGTTGATCAGACACACCGACCAGATTGCTGAGATCCACAATACCTTAAGGAGAGGACTGAAAGTAACCTTGATTAATTCCAACTTATGAATGCAGCTGATCCAGGGAACAAACTCATGAAAAGGTTGTCGAGAAACCTCGGACGATATTTCGCGGAAATAGTGATTATTTTCATCGGGATTACCATTTCCTTTCTTTTTGATGAATGGCGTGAAGAAAAAAGCAACCAACAAAAGGAAAGTGAGTTTATTGAGTCATTGCTAGGCGACCTGAGATACAAAAAAGATGAGATACAGACCGAAGCCGATGGTATACGCGAATTCATGTTGAATAGTGATACCCTGCTAACCTGCCTGCAGAAAGACAAAATATTGAATGAAAGACTGATCGGGTATATCCTCAATTCCTATGACTTTGATAATAATTTCTTCAATGCGGCAACACCCTCCTTTAGTGCGTCGATTGCCCCTGACCAATACCATGGGCTGCCTGACAGCCTGAGGAGGGAGATATTCGAAATATACGGAAGTTTTGACTTCCTGAGGCTCTACTTTGAAACCGTAGACAAGGCACGTTTCAATTTCAAATCCAATAACATGACCACCGCGGGTATCTTCAACGCCCACAGGGTGATCCTGCTAAAAGGTGATACGCTTCAGAAACCGGACTATGTCAAAATCAGACAATACTTTCATTCAGATGAACTGCTAAACAACATGCAATTGATTCTCAATTATGAGCGCGACAAAGCTGCTATCATTCAGTCCATCGATCGTAGGATTGACACCCTTGTTGTCAAATTGCGTGTCTATCAAGAGTTACTCAATTGAAAAGGCAGCACTGCCATGACCAAATCATCAATTTTCCTTTTGACCGTCCGCCTTCACGCCTGCGCCCCTGAACCAGGTTGAGTTCATGAAAATCAGGTAGCAGTAAATCATAGACCCAGGTCTCTATCCCATCAACAGAATATTTTGTTCAAATTGCAAAACAACAGCCGCCCCATGCCATCCAAATTTGACCACCTCGAACCCATCCTGAAAGGCATCACTTCCCGCATTGACGACATCGTGCCCATCGGCCTGGAGGACTACCGGGAGCGGCACGAAAAAGCACGCAAGCTGATGGCTCAGCACCAGATCGATGCCCTCTTTCTCAGCGGCAGCACCAGCCTGCGCTACTTTACGGGCATCAACGCCCCTGCCCATGACCGGCTGTTCGCGGTGTTTATCCCGCGCGAAGGAGAGCCGGTGGGAATCTGCCCCCGCTTCGAACTGGACAACATCCTTGAGCGCATGGCTTACGGCGAAAAGAATTTTCGCACGTGGGAAGAATATCAAGATCCTTTTGCGCTGAGCGCCGGAATCCTAAAAGACCTGGGACTCTCAACCGGTACCATTGGCGTAGACGACGACATGCCGTACTGGTATTTCAGCAGACTATCCCATGCATTACCCGCAGCGAAGTACAGGGATGCCGGCCTTGTCACGCAAACCCTGAGGGCCATCAAGTCGCCCAAGGAAATCAGCATGCACCGGCGTGCTACCGAGATTTCACTGGAGGTCCATGCCCTCGCGCTGGGCAATATTTTTGAGGGCATGACCCAGGATGAAATCGACTGGATTTATAAGGAAGGGCACGAACGCAAAGGGTCTACCAATGTCTGGGGCGGCGGAAGCTTCGGGCCTGCGTCGAGTTACATCCACGGCACGCTTCAGCGCTTCGTGCTGGAGCCCGGATCTGTGATCCTGGCGGATTCAGGAGCAAGCGTACACGGATACACATCCGATGTCTCACGCACCGTCACGTTTGGCAGACCCTCTGATGAAGTGAAGAAAGCCTGGGACGTTGCAAAGAAATGCCAGATGGCCGGCATTGCGGCACTGCAACCCGGAGCGCCCTGTGAAGGCGTTGACCTTGCCATCCGGAAGGTCCTTGAAAAAAAAGGCTTCTCTCCCACCTACCAATACCTGCCGCACCGCTGCGGGCATGGCATCGGCCTGGATGTGCACGAGCCGCCTTACCTGGTTGAAGGCAACAAACAGAAAATTGAACCGGGAATGATCTTCGCATTTGACGGCGCCTTTTATGTGGAGGGAAAATTTGGTATCCGCATCGAGGATAATTTCGTGGTGACGGAAGGTGGAGTTGAAATCCTGGGAAACAAACTGGCTACGGCCATTGACAAGCCCTTTGGTTAAGAGGATCATGAGCCTGAACAAAACAATAGCTGCAACCACGGTACGCCTGATTCTTGGGTTCATCTTCCTTATGCAGGGATATGGGAAGGTCTTCACCTGGGGTGTGGAAAAAGTATATCGGATGGATTTCTTTTATGACACCTACAAAAATCTCCTTCCGGATTTTGTCATTTACGCTACGGCGTACTACACTTCCTATGTAGAATTAATCGGCGGCTTCCTGCTGGTCTTAGGATTCAAAAGGGACTATGCCATTTACTCCCTTGCCTCGGTACTGGTAATCGTAACCTTTGGTCATGGCCTGGCCGATCCTATCTGGGACTTGTCGCATGTTATATTTCGTGCCATACCGCTGGTGACGTTGCTGGTCATGCCGCTGTCGTGGGACCGGTTTTCAATCGACAGTCTTCTGAAGAAGCCTGCACCGACTGAACCTCATGAATCCGCCAGGTAACTAAGAAAGGGTCAACGTCCCTCATCGTGGAACTCCGCCCGTGGATTTTACCTTCCCAATTCAACAAACTCATTGTACTTTACCTTTTTACATCCAACCATGACCATATGAGATCCATCAAACCCATTTTCATCCTGCTCCTCCTCACCCTGCAAGTCAGTCTTGCCCAGGTGCTGAAGAAGGAAGACACCGAACAACTTAAATTCCGGCACATCGGTCCGATTGGCAACCGCGTCAGCTGTGCCATCGGCATCCCGGGCGACAACCTGACTTATTTTGCCGGGGCCGCTTCCGGCGGACTGTGGAAAACCACCGACGGTGGCCTCAATTGGAGGCCTGTCTTCGATGACAAGCCCGTAGCCTCGGTCAGCGCGCTGGCCGCAGCCCCTTCTGATCACCAGATCATGTTCGCCGGCACCGGAGAAAGTTTCATCCGTTCCAACGTGACCATTGGCAATGGTGTCTGGAAATCAGTCGACGGCGGCGAATCCTGGCAGCATTCCGGCCTGGACAACACCGGCCGCATCTCGAGGATCCTCATACACCCCACCAATCCTGACATTGTCTACGTTGCCGCAGTCGGGCATGCTTACGCACCACAAAAAGAACGCGGCATTCACAAATCTACCGATGGTGGAAAAACCTGGAAGCAGGTGCTGTTCGTTGATGAAAATACCGGCGCCTCCGACATGGTCATGGATCCCACCAACCCCCGGCTTATGTTCGCAGGCATGTGGCAGATTTCTCTCAAGAACTGGAACCGCACGAGCGGCGGCCCCGGCAGCGGCCTCCACGTTTCCAAAGACGGTGGCGACACCTGGACAAAATTAAAAGGCAATGGACTTCCAGAACAGCCGGTTGGAAAAATCGCACTTGCCATGACACCCGCTGCACCCGACCGGGTGTATGCATTGATCGAAACCGGTGACGGCCTCGAAAAACTGGGTGACAAGGCAGAAACAGGCGAACTGTGGCGCTCCGACAACAAAGGAAAAACCTGGACGATGATGAGCTCCGACCGCAACATGTCGGGAAGACAGGCCTACTATACGCGCATGGGCGCATCACCGGACAATCCCAATGAAGTGTACTTCATTACCTATGGATTCTTTACCAGCATCGATGGCGGCAAGAGCCTGGAGCCCATCAACTTTATGACACAACCCTACGGTGATCACCACGACATGTGGATTGACCATACCAATGCCAACCGCATGATCGTTGCCCACGACGGCGGCGTTTCCATTTCGCAGAACCGCGGGAAAACATGGAACCGCATCGCGCTGCCCATCGCGCAGTTGTATCATGTAACGGTTGATACCAACATCCCTTACAACGTACTCACCAACAAGCAGGATGGTCCATCCATGCGCGGTCCAAGCCGCAGCGGCGCCGGCGGGTTCTTTGGCATGGATGGCTTCCCGTCTATCTCCACCGGTATGTGGCACGAGGTCGGTGGTGGTGAAAGTGGTTTCGCCACGCCTGATCCAAAAGATCCGGATGTGGTTTGGTCATCGGCATCAGGCACCGGCGCAGTCGGCGGTGTCGTGGTAAAATACAATGAGAAGAACCGCCAGTTCCGGCAAGTGGAGATCTGGCCCGAATACGCAGCAGGCCATCCCGCTGCCGATGTGAAATACAGGTTCCAGTGGACTTTCCCTTTGTTGATTTCTCCGCATGATCACAATACGGTATATGCCACCAGCCAAATGGTGCACAAGACATCCAACGGCGGACAAAGCTGGCAGGTAATCAGTCCTGACCTTACCCTCAATGACAAGAGCAAGCAGCAGCAGTCGGGGGGACTTACCCCCGACAATATTGGTGTTGAATATGCCAACGTCATTTCGGCCTTTGAAGAATCTCCCGTGAAACCAGGCTTGCTCTGGACAGGCTCCAGCGATGGCCAGGTGTACCTGACCCAGAACGGAGGCAAGGACTGGGCCAACCTGACGAAGAACATCGTTGATCTCCCCGCACAGGGCATGGTCAGAAACATTGAAGCATCACGATGGAACGAAGGCAAGATGTTCATGACCGTCGATTTCCATGAACAGGGCAATTTTCAGCCCTATGTTTACAAGACCACCGACTACGGCAAGACCTGGAAGAAGATTGTCAAAGGAATTGAAGCCGGCAACCTGAATTACTGCAGGGCAATCAAGGAAGATCCCATCAGGAAAGGTCTCCTGTATCTGGGAACGGAGACCACCCTGTATGTTTCATTCGATGACGGTGAGACATGGCAGACCTTCATGAGCAACCTGCCGCATACTCCCTACTACTGGATTGAGGTGCAGGAGCATTTCAATGACCTGGTGTTGGGAACTTATGGACGGGGTGTCTGGATATTGGACGACATCACGCCCCTTCAGCAAATGCCGGCCAACACAACGGAAACCACCGCTGCCCTGTTTACCCCAAAAGATGTGTACCGCTTTCAGCCCAAGACCTCCAGCATGCAGTTCCTCCCGGAGCCAAGCTGGGGCAATGATCCTCCCTACGGTGGCTCCATCAACTACTGGACGGGCTCTGACAAGGACAGCGTAAAGATTTACATCACCAGCGCTGCCGGGGATACCGTCAAGACTTTCAAACAAAAAGGCAAAGCCGGAATCAACCGGGTGTGGTGGAACCTCCAGGGAAAACCCACGAAGGATTTTGTCATGCGCACGCAGCCCATCGCTGCCGACTGGGTGCCGCTGAATAAGGAGCGCACACGGGCTCCCTACATCAGCAATCCTTTCAAAACGTATAAAGTTCAGCCTGGAAAATACAACGTAAGCATGGTTGCCGGCACCCAGAAATTCAGCAGCTCCTTCAACGTCCTGAAAGACCCGCACTCTGACGGCACCCTGGACGATATCAAGGCGCAGACCGAAATGCTGGCGAACATGCACAAGGACATCAATACCATTGTAGGCATGGTAAATGAACTGGAGCTGGTACGCCGCCAGGTGTATGACGTGCGCGACGTGCTGAAGACCAAAAGCAGCAACAAGAAGCTTGTGGCATCCGCGGCAAAACTGGACAGCACCCTCATGGTTATGGAAGGCAAGCTGGTTCAATTGAAATACACCGGCACAGGCCAGGACGACATCCGCTATCCTGAGATGCTGGCAGGCAAGATCGGTTACCTTGCCGGGGCCGTCGGCACTGCCGATTTCGCACCCGCCGACCAGCACAAGGAAGTGTACACGATGCTGAAAGGTCAGCTGACGCAATACCAAAGCGATATGGAAGCCATCATGAAGAACAATGTTGCGGCCTTCGTGAAACAGCTGGAAGACAGCGGTGTAAAACCTGTTGTACAGAGCTGGAAAAAATAGCTCATTGGCTTGTGGCCCCATAGGCCTTCAAGGTTAAATCACTTTTATGAAACTCCCGGGCACGCTGTCCGGGAGTTTTTTTGTGGCCGACCCTGCATGCAAGGTCAGACCAACTTCAACTTTTTAATCCGATATTTCAGGTTCAAATGACAGACAGCGCTTCCCTGCCGGAAAAACCGAAGTCGGCCAAACCCTATCACCCGGACATAGCACTATTCCTGGTGCTCATCCCGTTTATCAGCGCCATCAACTACTACCTCACCTATTCCAACATTCAGCTGAGCTGGTTTCTGCTGCTCACCTTTTCCATCGACACGGTACAGGGATACGCCGCCTGGTGGGGTGTGCGCACCTACATCTTCTTCCTGGACAGAAAGCTGCCGTTTGAGAAGGACCTCCTACGGCGCGTCATCGTACAGCTGATCGGGTCGATGATCCTTGGGTTGACCATCATCGCTGCACTGACTGAATTGGTCAGCTGGATTGCCAGGGGAAAATCAGCACCGCTCAATTTCTATACCATCGACCTGGTCATCATCGGCATCTGGTTCTTCCTCATCACAGGAATCTACACCTGGCTTCACTACTACAATCTGTGGAAACTTTCGGAAGAACAGCGGCGGGAAGAAAGCCGGCTCAGGGCCGACGGCCTGCTCGTCAGGCAGGGAAAGACAGAAATGAAGCTCGCCTTCGCGGAACTGGCCGGACTGTACGTGGATGGGGACTACGCTGTGGCCTGCCATGTCAACGGCAAAAAGTACTTCGTAGACCAGTCGCTCGACAAAATTGAAAGAGCACTGCCCACCACCTTGTTCTTCCGCCTCAATCGCCAGTACATCCTGCACCGGCAGGCAGTGTCCGGATTTAAGCGCGCAGACAATGGAAAGATCCTGGTGCTTGCGAGTACGGATTCTTTCCCCGCTGAAATCCCGGTCAGCCGGACCAAAGCCCCGGCATTTAAGGGCTGGTTTCGGCCGGAGTGACCGCACTTCGACCGAATACTTGCTACACCTCACGGGAATAGCTTCGAAACCGGCGCCTTCCCGCCCTTCGCTGCCGTAAAATTGCAGCATGAAACAGTCGAACCTCAAAGCAGGAATTCTGGGCATGATGGCGGGCACCCTCCTGACCCTTTCCCTGCAGGCCCAATCCGATCCCAACGCCTATTCCAATTTCCCGATTGTGCTCTCCCTGCAATTCCACGCGTTCACCCTGCACTTTCACGACATCAAGGCCAACTTTTCCAATGTGGGCATCGGCATCGGGACGGAAGCCAGTTTTGGCGGAAGCAACCGTTGGGTACAGCAGGTCAACGCAGTCTGGTATCACAACAAGACCATGGGCAACGGCCTCTTATTCTATACCCAGACCGCATGGAGACCTTCCATAGGAGCTGAAGGATTTACCGAAGTCAAGGCCGGCGTGGGCTATCTTCATTCATTCCGACCGACGGAATCCCTTAAGCAGGTGAAAGGAGAATGGGTGACCGCCGGACATCATGGCAAAGGAATGTTGACGGTTCCGGTCGGTGTCTCGGTTGGTTACAATTCCTATTCAAACGGACGCCTGCTATCCCCGTTCCTCACCTACCAGTTTCTGATTGCGGCGGGCTACAACAAAAGTATCCCCGCCGTTCCCTATACCCTCATCCAGGCTGGCGCCAGGATTCACAACCGATAATGATTTCAGTGCTATGAAGAACACAATCATCCTCTCCATCCTGCTGTTGTCCGGCAGTTGCGCTCCATACCTCCAAGACTTGCCCATCGCCCATTGTGATGACCAGTCAGGCACACGTGAGAATTTTTCCAGGGCGGAAGGCCTGAAGCAGGCGATCAGAGAACTCACCACCCTGGGCGTTCCAGGATGTTCGATGACCGTTTATAGTGAGGAAGGCTGGTGGTCTGCCGCATCCGGCTTTGCCAAGATCGAAGACCAGACGCCGATGCAAACCTGCCACCTGCAATACCTGCAGAGTGTGTCCAAAACCTACATGGCAGTGGCCATATTGAAACTGCACGAACAAGGCAAGGTCAACCTCGACGAACCGATCACCCGGTACCTTCCTGAATCAGTCAGCCATTACATCTCAGAAGCCGGAAAGATCACGGTTCGCATGTTGCTGAATCACACATCCGGTATCCCGGAATACAACATGGCACCTGCTTATGTGAGCTACCTGCTGCAGCATCCCGATCACCACTATGAGCCGGCAGACTACCTCAGGTACATCAAGGGCAAGCCGCTGGACTTTCCGCCGGGCAGCAAGTATTCATACCGAAACACCAACTATGAACTGCTCGCGCTGATGGCCGATGTACTGACCGGTGACCACGCGAAGTTCATTGAAGAGGTAATCTTCAAACCGCTGGGCCTCACCCATACTTTCTACCGCGGCCAGGCCGGCTACCTGAACTATCCGGAGCTGGTCAACGGTTATTGGGACCGGCACAGCGACGGGATCATTGAAAATGCTTCCCAACTGCAGCGCAACAATGTGGCATCCCTGGTCGGGGATGACGGCATCGTGACTACCCCCGAAGAAGCGGTGAAGTTCCTCAAAGGCCTCATGGAAGGGAAACTTATTTTACCCGCGACCCTTGAGCTCATGAAAACCTGGGTCAAGGACAGCAAAGGCAATCCAACGTATGGACTTGGACTTGACTATACGACCTTTCTGGGCGAAACCGCTTTTGGTCACAGTGGCGGCGGCATCGGCGCCGGTTGCCAGTTGTACTACTTCCCAAAACAAAACGTTTATGTCTTTACAGCCATCAACCTGGGCACCGTTACCGACAGCCCGCTGCATAAGGCTGCAGGAAAATCCATAGATAAAATTTATGCGGCATTGCTGAAATAATCGCTGCGGCCTTGTAGCCAAAGGCCAGGATTGCTACCCAGGCATACCAATGGTTTCACCCCGGCTTCAGGTATGAATCAAAAGTCTTACCTTGAAGTCTATGAAAAGACGCATACTCAACTCAATTGTCCCGGCATTGATCGTTGCCTTGCTGGCATACTGCTCGCCGGTTCAGGCTCCGCCGCCCGCTGCGATAACCATTCAGAAGCCTGAAGAACTTTACGGCCCCTTGTTTTATGATGTGCAGTCCAATCCCCGCCTTTTCCCCGACCGGAAAACATTTGTAGACTGCATTCCACTGTACGACGTCGCGATCATCCGCGGGAAATATGAAAAGCTCACGGATAAGTCCGATTCTTCCACCATGAGGTTCCTGAGGGAGAATTTTAAGATCCCGGGCAATGAATCCAGCTACAAGTCGGACTCCGCTTCCGCGAACGAGCACATCACCCAATTGTGGGAGGTTTTAAAACGTCCGGCTAACAAGAGCATTTCCGGCACACTGATACCGCTGCCCTACCCATACATCGTACCCGGCGACCGGTTCCGGGAAGTGTATTACTGGGACAGCTACTTCACCATGCTGGGCCTGCAGGCCGACAACCAGATCAATGTTGTACGCAACATGATCGATAATTTCTCCTACCTGATCGATACCCTGGGTTATATCCCTAACGGAAACAGAACGTATTACCTGGGCCGTTCTCAGCCTCCATTTTACGCAGCCATGATTACCCTGCTGGCCGAGTCCGACGGCGACAGTGTCTACCTGCAGTACCAGAGGTTCCTTGAAAAGGAATACGCTTTCTGGATGGATGGCACATCGAAACTAAATGACACCTTAACTGCTTACCGGCGTGTCGTGCGCCTTCGTGATGGGGAGATCCTGAACCGATACTGGGATGATAACAACACTGCCCGTGCTGAAAGCTACCTGGAGGATATCAATACTTCAAATGAAGCTGTGGCCGCCATGCCCGGAACCAAAAGCGAGGATGTACTGAGGAATCTCCGCGCTGCGGCTGAATCCGGATGGGATTTTTCCAGTCGCTGGCTTTCGCGAGACGAAGAAAATAAATTCCAATTGTACACAATTCACACTACGGATTTCACCCCGCCAGACCTAAATTCACTGTTGTACAACCTGGAGTATGTCTTGTCCAAATCATATGAATTGGGAAATGACCAGGTCAAGGCGGGCCAGTACAAAGCCAAATACGAATCACGCAGGGCAGCGGTAATTAAATATTGCTGGAACAAGCAGAAGGGCTTCTTCATGGATTACAATTTTAAAGCGGCCGCCCAGACAGATGTTTACTCCCTGGCCGGTCTGTATCCGTTGTACTTTCACGTGGCCGATCAGTCTCAGTCCATTCAGGTGGCCAAAAAGATCAAAGATTCCTTTTTGAAGGGCGGGGGTGTTCTCACCACGCTGAACAACACAGGGCAGCAGTGGGATTCGCCCAACGGCTGGGCGCCGCTGGAGTGGATTGCCATTCAGGGCTTAAGAAACTACGGACACGAGGCCCTTGCCGGGGATATCCGGCAGCGGTGGCTGACCTTGAACGAGAAGATCTACAACAGCACTTACAAGTTTATTGAAAAGTACAACGTCGAAGACCTTTCCAAAGAAGGTGGCGGCGGAGAGTATCCAAACCAGGACGGATTTGGGTGGTCGAATGGAGTTTTTCAGAAATTGTCAAGGGAAGCAGGCCCTATTAAAAAATAGTAACTGGCAAACTGCCTTTACAGCCTGGGGCATGCCGCGTATGCTGCACCTGAGGATGTAGGATACCTTCAGAAAATTCCGAACTTGGTTCCATGATCAGCAGAAAACAATTCATTCAACGGGTTGCTTCCGCCGCGGCAGGAACGGCTGTGCTCGGTTTGGTGGGATAGTTTAAAGACAGGTATTCAGTAGTCTACAACAACAGTACTCAGTATTTTGATAAACATGAGCTGCCTTTCCATGAAACCAGGCATATTTTTATTGTTGCTTGGACTATTATTTTCTACGCTGTCAAATGCCCAGGAAAAAATTGAATGGAGCCCTTCCCAAAAAATAACGGTCAATGACTTCAAGGGCCCTGCCCCCGACGCCAAAACCAGGCAAACGCTGATTGCCCACACGGGCATCGAATCCAAACTCACCGGGCCTGACATCAAGCTGTTGAAGAATTTCAACCCCCAGGTAGCCAATTATTTTTTCCCTGGCGACTCCTGGATCCTCGCTTCCGACAAGTCCCGGCTGGCCTATTTCACAGCACTTTTCGATATGAATGAGTGGATGGCCCGCGAACTCCGAAAACGGTGTAAGGAAAACAGGAAGGTCGTATTAGCCGGGCAGTATGAATTGATCTACGCGCAGCTTGCCGGCGAGTTTGCTCAAATCCGGGAGCAGTATGACCAGGAGACGGACTATGGCTACAACAAGACGAAACAACAAGAGTGGGAAAAGAAGATAGCAGAGCGCATCAGCGATCTGTCCGACTTCTGCAGAACCTGCGGGAAGAAGAACTGATGCTGGCGTCAGACGTTACTAGGCGTCAGACGCTTCCCGGGCCAGACGCTACTAGGCGTCAGACACCTCCAAGGTGTCAGACGCCTAAAAAATCCCCCCGTCCTTTATGGAATTAACCTCCTTCCTACATCATAGCAGCAAACATATTAAACCAAGCTGTTATGAAAACATGGAAAGCCGTTGCCGCTGCCGTCTGTGCTGTTGGCGCCCTGATGCTGGTATCCTTTACATTCAAGGAAGGGAAGCCAAAGTACCATTCCACCTACCGTTCCATCCCTAAAGGATGCGTCTTTCGGACCGTGATGGGTGAAGAATCCTCGGATTCAAGTTTTGTCTATTTCTCGTCAGACCATGCCGTCAATGCTGTCCAGCATGGGCTTGGCTGGCTCGTCAAAGCGCAAAGGCAGGACGGAGGCTGGGGAGCCGGTACGCACAGTCGCCAGGATGTCATGGACCCGCATGCAGTACAGTCCGATCCCGCCACCACGGCCATGGTGGCCATGGCCTTGCTGAGAAGTGGCAGTTCACTCACAGGCGGAGAATATTCGTCATCGCTTCAGAAGGCTGTCCGGTTTCTCCTGACCGCGGTAGAAAGTTCCTCCGGGCAGAGTTCCAACATCACCGAGTTGACTGGAACGCAGATTCAAATCAAGCTGGGTGGAAACATCGACGTCATCCTTACGTCGCAATTCCTTTCCAACCTGCTTGACGGTTACCTCCTCCATGATCCGTCATTGAAATCGCAGGTGATGAGCGCCAACAATGTGTGCGTCTCCAAAATTCAGCGTGCCCAGGACGGCGACGGAAGTTTTGTTGGATCAGGCTGGGCCGGCGTGCTCCAGTCGTCGTTTGCCACGAACGCGCTGGAAGCGGCACAAGGCCAAGGCGCCAGGGTAGACGACAGCATCCTTGACAAGGCGAGGGAATTCCAAAAGAAAAACTATGATTCAAAAACCGGCAATGTAAATACGGAGCTCGGTGCAGGGGTCATGCTTTATTCCGTCACGGGTTCGGCACGGGCCAGTGCCAAAGAGGCCCGAAGGGCCGAGGAGGAAATCAGCAAAGCCAAAAAGGACGGAAGGCTGGCCGTAAATGCGGCGCCTACTGCGCAGAACCTCGAAAAACTAGGCTTCGGAAAAGACGAGGCCATGAAGTATTCAACCGCCTACGAAGTATACCAGTCTGCCAAAGTGCAGGCCCAGCGCCAGGACGTCATGGACGGGTTTGGAAGCAACGGCGGCGAAGAATTCATGAGCTACCTTCAAACCGGTGAGAGCATGATCATTGGAAAAGACCAGTCGTGGAAACAATGGTATGACAATGTGAGCGGAAGGCTCATCAGCATTCAGAATGACGACGGAAGCTGGAGCGGCCATCATTGCATCACCAGCCCCGTGTTTTGTACAGCCACGTGCCTGCTGATCCTTTCGGTGAATAACGATGTAGACAAGTTAGTCAGGCAGGGAGGATACAAAAGGGATTAGATATTCGGTATTCAGTATAGGCGTCTGACACCTTGAAGGTGTCGGACGCCTATTTCTGTTTCAGTCTCCCGGCCTCTTTCAACGCACGCATGATGATCCATTCCAGTTGACCGTTGGTGCTTCGGAACTCATCAGTAGCCCACTTCTCCATGGCTTTCAACAGCTCAGGATCCAGGCGCAGGACAAATGGTTTTTTCTGTGCCATCGCGTTACGAATTGGACATCAATTTTCCCATGGCCCAGTTCACACTTTCCGAATCCCGTGTGCCCAGGGTCAGTGTCTTTCCTCCCTCCAGCGTAAGGACAAGGGCCATGTTGCCGGTGATGAGAAACTTTTCATTGGCATTGGGTCGCCTGATGCCTTTTGTCCTTCGCTGGAGCATTTCATTCCATTGAAGTTTCCTTACCACATAGGCGCTGATGGACGTCTTCTCCACACGCTGTCTCTTCCAGTGGTGGGGAAATGAGCGGTACCAGATTCCGGCCTGGTCGATGGTCACTTCGAGGCTGACGTTGGAAATCATCCAGAACATCAACCCGGCCATAGACAGCAGGAAAGCGAAGAGCAGGTACAGCTCGAGGTTGCTCATGGACACGTCGCCCCACGGCTCATGCAGGGCCGTCCGAACGTAAATGCCCCAAAAGAGCGGTGAGCAACTTCCCAGGCCGATGATACCGGCTATCCACGGGACAAACTGTGGCAGCTTTTGTTTTTCCTCAAAAAAGACGCGGTCCATATCAATGATTGAGCGTACCCGTATTTACGATTGGGCTTACATCCTTGTCGCCGCACAACACCACCATCAGGTTGCTGACCATCGCTGCTTTGCGTTCTTCATCCAGCTCAATGATGTTTTGCGTCTTGAGGTGATCGAGTGCCATCTGAACCATGCTGACCGCGCCTTCAACAATTTTGAAGCGCGCCGCAACCACCGCACTGGCCTGCTGCCTTCTCAACATGGCACCTGCAATTTCAGGGGCATAGGCCAGGTAGCCGATCCGTGCCTCAATGACATAAATACCGGCCATGTCCAGCCTGTTGCGCAAGGTCTCTTCCAGCGCCTTGTTCACTTCCCCATGACCAGACCTTAAAGTCATTTCGGCCTCATTGTCAAAATTGTCGTAGGGATACATCCCCGCCAATGTCCTCACCGCTGCATCACTTTGGATGCGCACGAAATTCTCATAGTTGTCCACTTCAAAAGCGGCCTTGAAGGTCTCCTTCACCTGCCAGACGAGAATGACCCCGATCTGGATGGGGTTACCAACCTTGTCGTTCACCTTGATTTTCTCGCTGTCAAAATTCCTGGCGCGCAGGGAAATTGATTTGCGGGCAAACAATGGATTGACCCAGAAAAATCCGCTTTGCTTGACTGTACCCTTGTAATCACCAAACAAGACGAGGACAACTGAGCTGTTGGGATTCAGAAAGAAGAATCCAGGCATCAGCACAACGGAAATGGCCAACAACCAGACAAACATCGGGTTTCGCATGGCGAACAGGCCGCCAATACCAAGCAATAAAAGCACCAGCACAATTAATAGCATTAAATAGCCGGTCATCGGGGAATAGCTCTTTTCGTTACTCATAGCGTGTGATATTAAAGTGATATTATATCAATATTAACGGCTTCAGGCTGGATTGGTTCAGGAACCGGTATATTTTTTTTAAGGAATGGCTTATTTAGACGAATTTGGGGCCGGAATACTGGTATCTGGTAACCCATGAACCCAATACCTCATCACATGTACAGACTCCCGCTTTTCCTGCTCACCCTGCTCCTCGCCTCCTGCGCCAAGGGGGTTTATGTTGTGGAGGGCCCTTATCGGGACTCGCCTGTGCCGCCGTTGCCTGACTATAGTGCGAACCGGTACTGGGCCGCGTTGCCCGAGCTGGTGGATGCCGCCGATAGTGTTCCGCTGAAGTCAAATCTCAGGAACCTGCAAAGCACCGCAACGGCGGATGTGTTTTTTGTGCACCCCACCATATTCGTAGGGGCCCCATCCAATCAATACCGTTGGAATGCGGATGTCAACGATCCGGGCATGAACCGGCAGACACAGGAGAGCGCCATCCTCAACCAGGCCACCATCTTCAATGGAACATGCCGGGTCTATGCACCCTATTACCGCCAGGCGCATTTGTATTCATTCTATACCCCCAACACCGAAGACGGCGCGCAGGCGCTTGAACTTGCCTATCAGGATGTCAAAGCCGCCTTTGAATACTACCTGGCACACTACAACCAGGGGCGGCCGATTGTCATCGCGTCACACAGCCAGGGAAGCTATCACACAGAGCGGCTGCTGAAAGACTATTTTGACGGAAAGGAATTGCAGACAAAACTGGTGGCCGCCTACCTGATTGGACGCGCCATCCGGCCCGATGCCTTTTCAAACATCAAGCCTGCGGAAAGCCCGGAAGAAACTGGTGTATGGGCTTCCTGGAATACGTTTGCCAGAAACCACTACCCAAAGGATTATGAGAAAATTTTCAAGAATTCCCAGTCGACCAATCCCTTGCTTTGGAATTCCAGTGATGCATTCGCGCCTAAGGAACTGAACCACGGCGGCGTGGCGCTGCATTTCACCTATGCCCCCCAACTCGCCGACGCTCAGAATCACCACGGCATCCTGTGGATCAACAAGCCTTACTTCAAGGGCCGGGCTTTCATCAGGACAAAACGCTGGCACCGGGCAGACATGAATTTATTCTACATGAACATCCGGGAAAATGTTGCAAAGCGGGTTGAAACCTACCTGAAGCTCAATCCACAGGACGCCGGGAAATAACAGTCTGATCGCTAGCTGCGCGTCAACTCCATGAGCCTGTTGCGCTCTGTTTGAAGTTCACGGGACAGTCGCGTCTGCCGCTCCATGGCCTTCTTTTTGAACTCTTCAAATTCACTGCTCGTCAGGTTGATCGTGTCCATTTTTTCCTTGACAGCTGAATACATCATGTTGAGTTTGCCCGTCATCACTCCCAATGCCAGCAAAAGGCCGAGGATGATCAACGTTACGACGGCCTTGAATACTGACTTCTCGAAATTGATCCCTGCTGCGGAAACATGCGTGCTCGCCATGACAATCTCTTCCATGGAAGCCTCCTTTTGCTTCAAGGCCGACTGAAGGCTTGTCACTTCAGCCTGAAGACTGGAGATATCAGCTTGCGCCTTTTGCAGGGATGCCCGCGTTATCAGGATGGAGTCGGTGGTTATTTTCCAGAAGCCATCCAGGATGAATTCCTTGATGACTTTATAATCCTCATAGGTCTGGGATTTTGATTTCATGGTGGCATAGCGCTCGCTGAGTGTCGCCTGGGTATTATCGATGGCCTCCTGGGCAGCGGGCTGGGCCTGGGCAACGGCAGCTATCAGCAGGCAGAGCAACGGGATGAAGTATTTCATGTTGAAAAGTGGTTATGCGTTAAACATACTCACCCTGCAGACCCCGACCTATTCGTCGGGTACCAGGCAGCAAAAAAGCCGGTTAAGCCGTGGTTATATCGGTGAATGGCAAAGAGTGAGGACTACTGAACCCGGACACTGTCTGCGCTCTTGAATTTCAGCGCAAAGAGCGAAGGCCAGAGTTTACCCGTCACCAGCAGGACCTTGCTCTTCTTCTCGTAGGCGATTCCGTTCAGCACATCCGCCCGGCGGTCGATCTGGATCATTTTCTCAGCAAGGGGCGTCAAGTCCATCTTCCCTGTTACTTTGCCTGTTGCCGGGTCAATCTTAAAAATGTAGTTGGTCTGCCACTGGTTGGCAAATACATACCCATCAATGTATTCCAATTCATTGAGCTGATCGACATGGCCGTCAAGGTCGCTGACATGGATTGTATCGATGGCAGCAAGGGAGCCGGTATCCAGGACATACAGTTTATGGGTACCGTCGCTGACGATCAGGTTCCTGTCGTTGTGGGTTATTCCCCAACCCTCGTGCTTATACTGAAATTCACGAAGCTGCCGGAAAGTCCGCAGGTCATACACGAACCCGGTATGGTTTTGCCAGGTAAGTTGGTATATCTTATTGTTGAGGATGGTGATGCCTTCGCCGAAGTACTTTTTGGCCAGCACTACTTTTTTGTCCTGCCTTCCCGAGGCGATGTCCACTTCCGCAATCCATGAATTAGCCTGTCCGGTACTTTCAAAGAGCCTGCCATCATAGATGGTCAATCCCTGGGTAAAGGCGGTCACATCGTGGGGAAATGCCTTCAGGATCGTGAAGGGAATAAGGTCTTCGTCGGTACTGGTTTTCTGCTCACGGTTGCCCGAGCATCCGGCAAACAACAGAGGAGCAAACATCAAAACAAACAGCCTGGGCATCATGATTCTGGAATTTGGGCAATCAAGGTAATTGCCGCAAGTTATCCCAGTCGGCCGGATCCGGGCAAAAAAAAACGGGAAAAGATCAATTGCTTGACTTTTCCCGTTTTCGTCGGACGCCAGCCGTAGCCAACGCACAACCCTAAGTTTATCCTCGCAACATAAAACCTGCTTCAGCAATCTTGCGGCTACTGCCCTGAGTTTCGTGCCCCCGCCAGTTTTCCCGAAGGACCCTTCTCGTGAACACAATCATTCACCACCGACTTTTTTGTCGCCATCACCCGTAGGTAATGGTTCTTTGTTTTTTCGGTAACGCTTAACCCTGTCGTTAACCTTTCAACTTAGTGATATAAACGTAATAGCCCGATCAGATTATACAAAACAAATTGGAAAAAAGAACCGCACAACTTTTCAACCGAGTTGTGAACAAAATGAAACGATTGGACACGATTTTGTCAGAATAGAATAACCGGAACTGGAGGCTGCGGCAGGTAACTCATTGATCGATAATGCATACAACATTATGGCAACCAGCGATGCAGCTGGCGATTTTTAAACCCATGCGATATTGCCTCATTCAGGCTCCGAGCCGGTTATGTCAACAGCACATCGGGTCAATTAATGCCCATGGAAAGGTCAATTAAGCCCATTGTACTAATTTACTTAGTTTGTATTGCTAATTATATTAGTATTGAATAGGTTTGTTGAGACATAACAGAAACAGCCTATGAAAACCATTCAATCCTCCCTGATCGGCAGAAAAAACATTGTTGCTACTGATCCCCATGTCCAGCTTTTCCAGGTCCGGGAAGTTTTGAACCAGCACCGCGATACGCTGATCAGCCGCGTGCTCAGTGATTTGCCCACCTACCTGGATTTCAGGTTCAAGGTAAAGGCCGGCACCTATGAATTGGTCCCCATCAAGGAAACATTACTTGGCGCCACCCGCACCAATGTGGACCTGGACAAATACCGCTCTGTCCTGAAAGAGGTAAAAAAGAAGGCAAGCGTGCGCCTGACCAATGAATTGTTTTTCTCGGAGATTGATGAATTGATCCGGCGCCAAATGCGTGTACCGCAACTGCAGTTAATCCGATAGTATTGTGACACCCCAGGTAATCACGGACCATTTTGACCTGATGCACATTGACATCCTGTTCAACGAGTTGAGGGACCGCTTTGGTTTTAACAAGAAAGAATGGGAGAAGAAGTTCAGGGAGTTTCTGCTGCAGCAGCCAAGGAATACCAGCGAGCTGGATGCCTTCATCAAATTCGGCAACCGGTACGTCAACCCCGTGCTGAACGATATCCTGTGCAGGAATTCCCTTCACGCCACCTTCCCGCAGCTCCTGCTGTATATCGTAGAGAAGAATTCTGTTCCTAAGCCAAAAAATAAGCCGGCAAGGAGATAGAATCCAACCTCAGGAATCAATCAACGCCAACTCGGGATAGTCAAACGGACTGGATATCGCCTCTGTATTTTTGTTGTCCACCTTCCTATCCGTTATCATCCTGGATATGGTATGCGCCGACAACATCGTATCGTCAACTGGCTCGCAGAGTGCCAGGACGTCTGCTTTAGTCAGCGCTGGATTCAGCCAGTCTTTTTCATATTGGCGTGGCATAATGACCGGCATTCTTTTCTTTGAATTGTGGATCTTCTCCAACAGCGGGTTGGCGCGGGTAGTCAATACGCTATAGGTGCTGAGTTCTTCCCCTGTCGGTTTGTCCAACCAGGACGACCAAATGCCAGCCAGGGAAAAAATGGGCTCTTGCCTCACCTGGATGAAATAGGGATACTTGCTTTTCCCGCCATTGAGCCAGCGCCACTCAAAAAAACCTGTGCAGGGAACCAGGCACCTCCTGGATTCTTTGAGCGAATCGCGAAAGGATGGCTTCTCAAACATCTCTTCACTGATGGTGTTGAGCGTCTTCATCCTGATCTGATGCGCCTCCGTGGCGGATTTGGTCCACCAGGGCACCAGGCCCCAACGGAACATCTGAAATTCCTTCGGGCGCTGGGCAGTAATCACCGGCGAGGGTCCGAAATCAAACCCGTTTTCATAAAACAATGGCTGATAGCCAATGTCATGCATCACCGCATCGTAACGAACTTCCAGCTCGGCGGCTATGGCCCTGTCCTGTTTATGATAACACATGACACAAGTTAAGGCAATTGCACAAATTCCTTATTTGTATTGCTCCACAAACTGGCGGACCGTGGAGGCAAACAGTTCGGGCTCTTCATAAAATCCGACATGACCCGAATTCGGCAAAACCGTAATGCTTTTTTGCGGCGCGATGGTGCCGAGGGCCTGCAGTGCGTGACTGGCCATGGGAAGCGGGATCACGCCATCAAATTGACCCCAAATAATCAGCGACGGCAGCGTAATGTTTTTCATCTGCGGAGTCAGGTCAATATCGGAGATGATAAAATGTTTGATGACGTGGTTGTAGTTGGTCAGGGCCATCGTCACGTCAGCGGGAGAATTAAACATGTACTCCATTGTGTAACCAGGAAAACTGGCTGGCGTTCTCCTGACGGATGGGTCATGAATGTATCCAAATGCCTTTTCCACGAAGGCATAGTGCTCGAGCTGGTTGGATGTAAAATTCGGGTTCTTCTCATACCAGTGGAGCACATAACTCCAGAATTCAGCATCTGCATTGGCATTGATTTGCTGTTGCGCATAGCTGCGCACCCATTCCCCGGACAGGCTGTCGCCTTTGGGATTGCTATGGGCGCCGTCGACCTCAATCCATCCCCTGATCTTACTTTGCCGTCCTGCGTCGGCGAGGTAGGCCGTTCCAAGGCACCCGCCCCAGCTGTGACCCATGAGGAATATTTGAGGCTGACCGTATTTGAATTTGATTAAATCCACCAGCTTGTCCAAGTCCTCCACAAACTGTGGAAGGGTCAATAAATCATCCGGACTGTTTCCCTGGGATGAACCGGAAGCGCGCTGGTCCCAAAATACAGTCGCATAGGATTGTTCCAGATCATTAAAGGCAGGCAGGTCAATTTTCTGGAGGGCTGTCCCACCCGGGCCACCATGAACGAACAAAATAAATACACCTGAACTTTTGTTGCCGCGGACGACTACAGGCATCCTGGCTTCCCGGTTGATCAGGAAAAAGAAATCGCCTTCCCGGTAGGTATCCTCCGCGCAGCACGCAAGGATCAGCACAAGGATCAGCAGTAGCGCGATGCAGTTGCTTCTCATTTCTTCAATTTGATCAGCACCCCGGCCTCCACGGCATACTGCAGCAAGGATACTTGATTGAACGGTATCTGCCAGAACAGCATGGGCCTGAGAAAAATAACTGCCGGACGCCGGCCTTCCAGTGCATAACTAAACCCGAAGCTCACCGAGGGCATGAAGTGAGGGTTGCCGGCATCGTTGGCTTTCTGAACCTGGCCAGTGGCATTGACATAATAGGCATCCCCGTCGTTCAGGAACGAGTGCAGGTAGCCAATGCCAAGGAAATGCTCAAAGTAAAGCTGTTTATAAACCCGAAAACGCTGGCCGGACTGCACCATCAGGAATACGCCGGTGTGGTTCTGGGAATGGAAGTAGGCACCGGTCTTTGCGGCCAGCAAAAGCTGAAACGACCGGTTGGCCATCAGCTGACGTTCATAATTCAAGGCAAAACCGGGATACCAACCGCCTTCGCTGAAATAGCTTATTCCCGCATGCTGCACGCGTGTTGAATCCGTATGGGCCCACACCATGGAAGCCAGCATGACAAGAAAAATAGTGAAAGAGCCTCTGAACATAGTGAAATCAAAGATAGCCAACTCACTCATATCCCGGCCACCGCGTCATCAGTCGGTTTTTGGTTACATTAGATTCAGGAACGCAGGCCGGGATAATGCCTTTAGAAACCCAGGATGCTTATCCCGATGCTTCCAGCCATCCCGGAGACACGTGGCCTAATGGATTTTTGCTTTTGAACATGAAAAAACCGGAGCACAAGCGAGGGGATTCCAAACACCGTCCCGGTGACCCGCTCCTGTCCATGGGGATCACGCCAAAGTCCGTGGAAGTATTCCTGATCGATGAGGAGGGTGTACTTACTGCCTCGAAGGGATTTGATCTCGCCTCTTTCGGATCAAAGCCAGGACCCGCATCCGGGCTTTCCGTTTTTGAATTATTCAGTGATGAGCCACCGCTGCTGGACCACTTTCATCGGGCCCTCCGGGGCGAGCAGGTGAATACCGAGAACACTGTTGACGGCATTACTTATTCCACCACCCTTACCCCGGTATTGAATGCGAATGGGAAGGTAAGGCATGTTATTGGCGTTACTTACGACATTACAGAAAGCAAGAAGGCACCCGAGATCATTCGGAAAAGCGAGTTCCGCCTTCGCATGCTCTTCAACTCCGCTCATGATGCGATCTTCACCATGAACAACAAGACGTTCATTGACTGCAATGACGCGACGCTCAGAATTTTCCAATGCACCAAAGAACAAATCATCGGACAGACCCCCTACCGCTATTCCCCGGCACATCAGCCCGACGGCAGGGCGTCGGAGGAATCCGCCATGGAAAAAATCATGGCCGCCCTGGATGGCAAGCCGCAATTTTTCGAGTGGCAGCATATCCGGTATGACGGCACCCCATTCGATGCAGAAGTCTCCCTGAACCGGCTCGACCTGGAAGGCGAAGTGCAGATACAGGCCATCGTGCGCGACGTCAGTGAGCGCAAGCGGGCCGAAGAAGAAAACCGTCAACTCGCCATGGTTGCCAATACGACCACCAACATGGTGCTGCTTGGAAATCGTGAGGGGCGGATTGAATGGGTCAACCCTGCATTCACCCGAGTAACCGGTTATACCCTGGAGGAAGTCATTGGCAAAAAACCCGGAAGCTTTCTTCAGGGTCCCGGATCAGATAAAAAAGTGGCGGATTTTATCCGAACAAAAATCAAGTCAGGACTTGGATTTAAAGAAGCGGAGATCATCAACTACAAGAAAGACGGTACTCCCTTTTGGGCTTCCATCGAAGTTCAGCCCATCATGGACAAAACAGGCCAGGTGGTTCAGTTCGTTGCCATCGAAAGTGACATCACAGAGAGAATTGCCACAAGCCAGGCTTTGGTTGACCGCAATGAAGACCTGCTGAAAATAAACGCAGAACTGGATCGGTTTGTCTATAGCGCATCCCATGACCTCCGGGCACCCATTTCATCCCTGCTCGGGCTCATCGAAGTGGCTCGCCTTGAGAAAAATATGGAGAACATGGAAAGGCTTCTTGACATGCAGAAGAAGAGCCTGATCAGACTCGATCAGTTCATCAAGGATATCGTTGATCATTCCCGAAATACACGGTTGAAGGTCGAAGCTGAATCGATCAATTTCGAGCACATGGTCAACACGACGCTTGAACAGCTGCAATTCATGGACAATGCCAGTCTTGTTGACCGGACGGTTGAGATTGAGCAGGACGTTCCCTTCTTCTCTGCGGCCACCCGGCTGGAAATCGTTTTTAAAAACCTGATTTCCAATGCCCTGAAATATGCCGACTTAAGAAAAGACAATCCATACCTGAAGGTTCATATCAAATGCACGGACCAGTATGCCACGATCAGGGTAAAGGACAATGGTGAAGGAATCCCGGAGGCTGCCAAGCCAAAGATTTTTGATATGTTTTACCGCGCCTCATCAAATGGCACCGGGTCCGGACTGGGTTTATACATTGTCAAGGAGGCAGTTCAAAAAATCGGCGGGACCATCCAGGTCGATTCGGAGTATGGCAACGGAACCGAATTCCTTGTCGAAATTCCTAACATGAACCACGGGCATTAGCCCATGATCGCAGGGGTGATCAATCAGGTTTGGTGTAACTTTGGGGAGAAGTTAAGTATTGATCATGACGAACATATCCATTGAAAAGCCCGGCGAAGGAATCTTCGTTGTCAGAATAATAGGAAATAACAGGGCCACGGCAGAAAAAGAACTCCAGGAATTCATTGCCGGCCGCCGTTTCGTCCGGTACGTCGACCACTTCAACCCCAACAACCAGATCATCCAGATCCAGGAATCTGCCCGTTAGCCGTAACCCTTTATTCAGTCCGTCTTCGAACAATACTGACCGCTGCTGAACAGCGGGGGCGGCTCCTTTGCATGGCCCATTTGATTTTATTGCTGAATGCCCACTTTTAAGATTCTGGATCAATATTGGCGTACGAGGAGGCAGGCCCCATGCATCCTTGTCGGATGCCTGAAGTCTTTCTGTAACCATTTCAACAAACCAGAGTTAACTCACCATAACTTCCCCAGGCATGATCCGCAATTATCTCAAGACCGCACTTCGAAGCATCTTTAGAAACAAGCTCACCGCCTTCATCAACATTGCCGGCTTAGCGCTGGCGATGGCCTCGGCACTACTCATCTATCTCTTTGTGATGGACGAACTGGCGTACGACCGGTATCATACCAAGGCGGACCGGATTTACCGGGTCACCAGAAATTTTCTCGATAATGAAGGTGTCTCCCGGCTGCACCTCGCCACGGTGGCACCACCCATCGGCCCGCTGGTAAAGAATGACATGGGTGAAGTGCAGACCATGGCAAGAACATTGCAAAACAACATGGTGATGTCCCTGGAGGGGGACGGGGAACGCAACAAGGTCGCCACCGAGAATGAAGTCTATATGGCGGAGCCCGACTTGTTCAACATTTTCGATATCCCGGTGGTGGCAGGCAATCCCACAGAAGCCCTGAACCGTCCACTGACGGTGATGCTTTCTGAAAAGACGGCCCTGAAATACTTTGAGACGACCGACGTGCTGGGCAAGCACATTAAAGCTGCGGGGCGTTTCGACCTAGAAGTGACAGGCGTCTACAAAAACTTCCCAACGCAGTCGCATTGGCATCCTGACTTCCTCATCTCCTTCATTACCCTCTATGACAGCACCATTTACGGCAGGAAAGGACTTGAAACCAATTGGGGCAACAACTCCTTCAGCACCTACCTGCTGCTCAGCCAGGGAACAGACCCTGCGGCCGTGCAGGCCCGATTTCCCTCCTTCCTCGACAAACATTACGGAACCTATGCCATCGCCAACTTCGGTGCGCCCGCGAACTTTGTGGCTTCAAAGGTCACGACCCTTTACCTGCAAAAGGTGACTGACATTCACCTGAAATCCCAACTTGATGACGAGCTCGAAGTAGGTGGTAACATCAACAGTGTTTACATAATGGGTGTGATCGGTTTATTCATTGTGCTGATTGCATGCTTTAATTTTATCAACCTCTCCACCGCACAGGCCACCAAGCGGGCCAAAGAGGTAGGCATGCGAAAGGTGGTGGGCGCCTTGAAGAACCAGCTGGTGATCCAGTACCTGAGCGAATCGGTCATGGTGGCCGCGTTCGCCCTCATTCTTTCACTGGGCCTCGCCTTTACAACCTTGCCTTCGCTCAATGAGTTCACGCAAAAATCCCTTACACTGAACCCGATCAATCATGGACCGCTCTTCGTGGGGCTGGCAGCCTTCGCACTCCTAGTGGGGATCCTCGCCGGTATTTACCCTGCCTTGATCATCTCTTCCTTCAAACCTGCCCTCGTCCTGAAAGGCCAGCAGGGTTCTGCCATGGGCAAGAGTATGATCCGGAAAGTTCTTGTTATCAGTCAATTTTCAATTTCCATCGCACTGATCATTGCCACCGGCATTACAACCCTGCAGCTGAATTTTCTGAATAACCGGGATCTTGGTTTCGACAAGGAAAAGGTTGTTACCCTTCCCTATTATTCGGACTTGGATAAGGTCTACGATTCTTTCTACAATGAACTGACCAAGTCCTCGGCAGTCAGGAACACGTCCCTGTCTTCCAGGCTTCCGACGGGCCGCCTGCTGGATTCCCAGGGATCCCCCAGCGTGATGAAGGGCGACAGTCTTTTCAACACACAGGTAACCTTGAAGTATGTGGCCATCGATCAGGAGTTTTTTGATACCTACCATGTCGACCTGGCGGCAGGAAGGAATTTCTCGAAATCGATACCCACCGACGATTCATTGGCTTTCATCATCAATGAAACAGCGGCCCGCAAAATTGGATGGAAGACCAATGAAGAAGGGATAAACCAGGACTTTCTGTACGGAGGCACCAAAGGCAAGCTGATTGGCGTGGTGAAAGACTTTCATTTTGAATCCCTTCACCAGGAGATCTCGCCGATTGTATTCTTCATGTCGTCTAAATCCAATAATTACTATAATAACATGTCCGTCAGGATAGCGGGTGGTTCGCAGGATGGTGTTGAGCACCTTCGAAAGGTCTGGAGTACTTTCCTGCCGGCCAAACCCTTTGACTTCCAGTTCGTCAGCGACCGCTACCAGCGGCTGTATGAGGCCGAACAAAAGCAAGGCAGGTTGTTCACTGTATTTTCGGGTATGGCAATCTTCATTGCCTGCCTGGGATTATTTGGACTGGCCACTTTCAACACGATGCAGCGGATCAAAGAGATTGGCGTCAGAAAAGTCCTGGGTGCCTCGGTACCGAACATCCTCGTGCTGCTTTCCAGGGAAGTGATCATCCTGATCCTGATGGCGAACCTGCTCGCGTGGCCGATAGCGTGGATATTCATGGGAAAATGGCTCAACAGTTTCGCTTACCACATTGACATGAATCTGCTGGTGTACGTGCTGGCCGCCATCGCAGCCGTACTCATTGCCCTTTTGACCGTCAGTGCACAGACCATCCGGGCGGCGCTCACCAATCCGGCGAACACCTTGAGGTATGAGTAGTCAATGGATCACTGATAATAGATCACTAAAGGGGCTTGAGGCCGATCTTTTTCTCTGCAAAGGTTTTTACGCTCAGGCCTACGAGGATGCCAAACAAGGCAAAACCGGAGATCACAAAGAGCAGGTTATCCTCAAAAGACTTGGTGGTCAGTTCGAAGATAATGCCGCCCCAGTAGCCCACCAGGCTGACCATGCTTGCCCAAAGCAGCCCTGAAACGAGGCTGTAGCCCAGGAACTGTAGCGGCCTGACGCCGCTCATGCCGATCATCAGGGGGAGTATTGCCCGGAAGCCGTAGAGGAACCTGTAACTGAAGAGGATCTGGTGCCGGTGTGTCTTGAAGAAATGGTGGATCGGCTCCATCTTCGCATGGAGTTTCGGGCGCTTCTCAATGAAGTATTTTCCATTCAGTCGACCAATCATGTAGTAGACCCAATCGCTCACGAATGACCCGAAAAAGCCAAAAATAATGGTGTAGAGGCCACTAAAGAAGCCTGTGTGGATCAGGGACGAGGCGACCAGGATGGCCGTTTCCCCTTCCATGAAAGTCCCGGCTGAGAGAGCGAAGTACCCGTACTGATGAAGGAATTCTTCCATGACAATGACCCGCTAAGGTAAGTGCTTCAAGTTTAACTTTAGATAGGAAATCCTTTTCCCCGAAAAATCGTTCCAATACTATTGTTAAAGTGATTCAATAATAAATTAGTTTTGTATAATCTTTGGTGATGCTTCTAAATGATCTTGACGATTAACTTGGAACAACGAATTTGAGAAACAACTTCATCCTTGCAGCGTTGACGGGCTCTTACACGAGCCTATTGCGCAGCCGGTTTATATCACTTCCCACAGTGATCAGAAGTTTCCGAAGGCAGATCAGGATTTGATACCGATGCTTCCTGCTTGTTGAGCGGTTCCCCCCAAGGCGGAAGCGCTACCTGCTTTTTTTCAATTATTCTTTGATCACACAAAACCAATCCCTGTGGACCAAAATATCATAGTTCGGGAGGCCACCCCGGACGACAAGAAATACGCCGAGACCATCACCCTGGAGATGGCTGAATCGGCCAAAGCCCGTGGCACAGGCATAGCCAAGCGCTCTCCAGACTACATTGAAACTAAAATGGACGAGGGCAAAGCAGTTATTGCCCTAACCGCCGAAGGCGAGTGGGTAGGCTTCTGTTACATCGAGGCATGGGAAGACGAGAAATACGTCGCGAACTCCGGCCTTATCGTTGCTCCCGCCTTCCGCAAGTCGGGTGTAGCCACCCAAATCAAGCGGGCTGTCTTCGGACTGTCACGCAAGAAATACCCGGAGGCCAAGATATTCGGGCTCACAACCGGCCTGGCCGTAATGAAAATCAATTCAGACCTTGGCTACGAACCCGTGACCTATTCTGAGCTGACTACCGACGACAAATTCTGGTCGGGTTGCAAAAGCTGCGTCAACTACGAGATACTGGTGAGCAAGGAGCGGAAGAATTGCATGTGTACTGCCATGTTGTATGACCCGGTGGAGAAGGCTGCACAACAGGCACTGGCTGCCTCCATGGCACCTGTACACAATGGTCATAAACGCCACTTCGCTGAGAATTTCAGCCTGTTTGAGCGATGGGTAAGGTTCAAGCAGTTTGTCATGCTGGGCGGGGGGCAGAAAAAGGAAGGCGAGCCTGACGAAAAGAAGAGTTCAATGCTGAGCTTTCTCTTCTTTTGGTAGCCTGCCTGATTATTGAACGACCATTCTAGACCACACGTCAAATCCTGATATTCCCGCCTCTCCGGAGGATGGCATCGACCGACATTATGAAGAAGAAAGTTGTATTGGCATTTAGCGGAGGACTGGACACCTCCTATTGCGGCATTTATTTATCGAAAGACCTCGGCTATGAGGTTCATACGCTGACCGTGAATACGGGAGGATTTTCCCAATCCGAACTTATTGAAATCGAAAAGCGGGCGCTGGCCCTGGGCGTCGCCAGTCATCATGCCGTAGATGAAACCCAAACCTATTACGACAAGGTTATCAAATACCTTGTGTTCGGCAACGTGCTGAAGAACGGCAGCTACCCGCTCAGTGTGAGTGCCGAACGCATGTCGCAAGCCCTCGCCGTGGCCCATTACGCCAACGCGATCAAAGCGGATGCCGTCGCGCACGGCAGCACAGGAGCCGGCAACGACCAGGTACGGTTTGATATGGTGATTCAGATCCTGGCGCCGGGTCTGGAAATCATCACACCCATCCGTGACAAGAAACTCAGCCGTGAAGCGGAAATTGAATACCTGAAATCGAAGGGTGTTGCCTTCAATTTTGAAAAAGCAAAGTACTCCATCAACAAAGGCCTCTGGGGAACTTCTGTGGGTGGAAAAGAGACTTTGAACTCCTTGGGCATGCTGCCGGAAGAAGCCTGGCCCACCCAGGTCACCAAGACCGAAAGTGAAACGGTCAGCCTCGGCTTCAGCAAAGGAGAAATCATTTCGGTCAACGACAGAACTTTCCCTCATCCCACTGCGGCAATCCAGTACCTTCAGCAGTTGGCAGGACCCTTCGGTATAGGCAGGGATATCCATGTGGGTGATACCATCATCGGCATCAAAGGCCGGGTGGGATTTGAAGCTGCTGCTCCCGTACTCATCATCAAAGCCCACCATGCGCTGGAGAAACATGTGCTTACCAAGTGGCAGCTTTCCTGGAAAGACCAGCTTGCCCAATTCTACGGCAACTGGCTCCACGAAGGACAGTACCTTGACCCGGTCATGCGGGATCTGGAAGCCTTTCTTGCCAGCACCCAACAGCACGTTACCGGCACAGTCTCCGTTACCTTGCACCCCTACTGGTTCCAGGTCAATGGCATTCAATCGGACTTTGACCTCATGTCTGCCAAATTTGGCAAATACGGAGAGATGAACCTCGGCTGGACGGGAGATGATGTAAAGGGGTTTACCAAGATATTCGGGAACCAGGCGGCGATTTATCAGCAGGTTTCGAACGAGGCAGGGCAAAAGTTAAAAGACAAGAGCTAAAGCAAGGAAGCACGATGAGTACCAACCAGGTCAAAGCAGGAGTTATCGGCGCTGCCGGGTATACGGGCGGTGAAACGGTGCGGTTGCTGATGAACCATCCGTCGGTGCATCTGGCATTTGCACAGAGCCGAAGCCAGGCGGGCAAATACCTGCAGGAAGTTTTCGGAGATCTCACCGGCGACACAGAAATGAAGTTTTCAGAATCCATGGATGAACCGGTGGATGTGCTGTTCCTGTGCCTCGGCCATGGGGAAAGTAAGAAGCTCCTTGAAGAGAAATCATTCCCGGCTGTAACACGGATCATCGACCTGGGCAACGACTTCAGGCTGGGAGACCAGGCTGGCGGCCGCTCCTTTATATATGGACTCCCCGAACTGCAGCGGGAAGCCATCAAAAAGGCGCACAACGTCGCCAACCCCGGATGTTTTGCCACCACCATACAATTAGGCCTGCTTCCACTGGCAAAGGCAGGTTTGTTGAAAGAAGTGCACACCACAGGCATCACCGGCTCAACGGGCGCGGGTCAAAAAATGCAGGACATCACGCACTTCACCTGGCGGGCCAACAACATCTCTGCCTATAAGACCCTGACGCACCAGCACCTGGCCGAGATCAACAAGACATTGAAAGCACTCCAGCCCGGATATTCAGGACCGGTGAATTTTGTACCGTGGCGCGGTGACTTCACCCGCGGCATATTCGTTACCTCTGTGGTGGACAGCGCGCTGACACTGGAACAAGCCAATGAATTGTACAAGCAGCATTACGGTTCACATCCCTTCACCCGGGTGTCACCCGCCATGGTTGATATCAAACAGGTAGTCAACACCAATAAATGCCATATCTATCTGGAAAAGGTTGGAGGCAAACTGGCCATTCATTCCGTTACTGATAATTTATTAAAAGGCGCCAGCGGTCAAGCAGTACAGAATATGAACCTGATGTTTGGGTTCGAGGAGACGGCGGGACTTAGGTTAAAAAGTACGGTTTTCTGATGAGTGGGAATCTGGAAATTTGAAAGCCGAATCCTCTTTATAAATAGTATCCAATAATCATAGCTCAGTATTTCTAATTCATATTCAACTTTCAATTTTCCAATTTCAACTTTCGTGCAACTCTTCGACGTCTACCCGCTCTTCAACATCACCCCGGCAAAAGCCAGCGGCTCCTGGCTGTGGGATGACCAGGGGATAAAGTATCTCGACTTATACGGTGGTCACGCGGTGATCTCGATTGGTCATGGACATCCCCACTACGTGAAGGCGTTGAAAGACCAATTGGATAAGATATCCTTCTACTCGAACAGCGTACAAAATCCGCTTCAGGTAAAGCTGGCCGAGAAACTTGGTCAGCTGTCAGGCTATCCGGACTACCAGCTGTTCTTGTGCAATTCAGGAGCAGAGGCGAATGAAAATGCCATGAAGCTTGCCTCGTTCGTCACAGGCAGAAAAAGAATCGTCGCTTTCAGGAAAGCGTTTCATGGCAGGACTTCCGGCGCGGTAGCTGCCACCGACAATCCCAAAGTCGTGGCGCCATTCAATACCGGGCATGATATCGTCTTCCTGCCTTTGAACGATGAAAGCGCCTTGTCCGCGGCCCTGACCAATGAAGTGGCGGCCGTCATCATCGAAGGCATACAGGGTGTGGGGGGCATTCAGTTGCCCGATGATGTATTCCTGAGAGCTCTGGTGAGCCAGTGCAGGAAAGTGGGCGCTTTGGTCATACTGGATGAAGTTCAATCAGGCTACGGCAGGACCGGACGATTCTTTGCGCACCAGCATGCCGGCATCCGGGCAGACCTCATTACGACAGCCAAGGGTATGGGCAATGGCTTCCCGGTAGGCGGACTGATGATTCACCCGGATATCAAACCCTGGCATGGCGAACTCGGCACTACCTTTGGCGGAAACTACCTTGCCTGCGCAGCTTCATTGGCCGTGCTGGAAGTAATGGAGCAGGAGAAGCTTATTGAGAACGCTGCATTCACAGGCGCTGCACTGATCGCCCAGCTCAAGGAATTCAGCAAAATCCTCGATGTCCGCGGTCGTGGATTAATGATCGGTTTTGATCTTCCAAATAACTTGTCCGACGTTCGTCAGAATCTGTTGATGAAACATCACATTTTTACGGGTGAGGCCAAGCCCAACACGGTGCGGTTGCTGCCCTCCCTGCCCATCCGGCAATCAGAACTCGATATTTTTCTAAAGTCCCTGAATGAAGAATTGAAATGAAGAATTTTTTCTCTGTATCGGATGTATCGGATATCAACAGCCTGATTGGATCGGCACTGGCTTACAAGGCCAATCCATTCAAGGACAAAGACCTTGGAAAGAACAAGAGGATGGGATTGTTGTTGCTGAATCCCAGCATGCGCACCCGCCTGAGTACCCAGCTGGCTGCATCGAACCTTGGCATGGAGGCCGTGGTATTCAACGTTGGCCAGGAAGGCTGGGCATTGGAATTTGAAGAAGGCATCGTCATGAACGGCACGTCCGTTGAGCATGTGAAGGATGCTGCCCCGGTACTCGGAAAGTACTTTGACATCCTCGGGATTCGTTCCTTTCCATCGCTGAAAAACAGGGAAGACGATTACAGCGAATTGTTTGTCCGCCAGTTTATAAAATACGCCGGTATCCCTGTGGTGAGCCTTGAAAGTGCGACGCTGCATCCGCTGCAGAGCCTGACCGACCTCGTCACCATACGTGAAATTCTTCCGTCCGGCGCCAAGAAGAAAATCGTGCTTACCTGGGCACCCCATGTAAAGCCGCTGCCTCAATGCGTCGCAAACAGTTTTTCGCAATGGGTAAATGCCTGGGGAGAGGCTGAATTTGTCATCACACACCCTAAGGGATATGAACTCGACGAAGCGTTTACCAAAGGCGCGCACATCATGCACAACCAGGATGCCGCACTTCAGGGCGCTGACATTGTTTACGTCAAGAACTGGAGTACGTACCGTGACTACGGAAAAATCGAGTGCAACGACGCAGGCTGGATGCTGACCAATCAAAAACTGAAGGGCACGAACAACGCCAAGGTCATGCATTGCCTCCCGGTGAGAAGGAATGTGGAACTGAGCGACGAAGTGCTGGATGGACACCACAGCATTGTGACACAAGAAGCCGGAAACCGGGTGTGGGCTGCGCAAGCCGTTCTGGCAGAATTACTGAAGACAAAAAGATAAGATCGTAAGAAGCGTTAACCGTTATGAACAAACTGTATATCATTAAAATCGGGGGCAGCATCCAGGACGATGACCAGACCCTCAGTAAATTCCTGAAGGACTTCGCAAGTATCCAGGCCCCCAAGATCCTGATTCACGGCGGAGGCAAGGTAGCCACCAAGATCGGTGACCAGCTGGGCATCGAATCCAAATACATCGACGGCCGCCGCATTACTGACGGACAAACGCTTGACCTCGTGACCATGGTGTACGGAGGCCTAATCAACAAACAACTGGTGGCCAGGCTGCAGCAATTGGGCTGCAACGCCATGGGACTTACCGGTGCCGATGGAAACATGATCAAGGCAGTAAGACGGCCGGTCGGCGACATTGACTACGGTTTTGTCGGCGACATCACGGCCAACAGCGTCAACTCCACCCTGCTGTATTTCCTGCTGAAGCAGAACGTGATCCCGATCTTTGCTCCGCTTACTTACGCTGACGGCGCCATGCTCAACACCAATGCGGACACCATCGCGAATGTCCTGGCGGTTTCCCTCTGCAAGCACTTCGACACCCGCCTGATTTTCTGCTTTGAAAAGAAAGGTGTCCTCAAAAACATAAAGGACGAAACTTCTGTTTTCCGTCAACTGACGGAAGCCAGCTACCATCAATATCTGCAACAAGGCATTTTCACTGACGGCATCCTGCCAAAGCTGGAGAATGCTTTCGCCGCCCTGCATGCCGGGGTGAAAGAAGTCCTGATTGGAGAGGCTTCTGACCTCATCCAGAATACGAAGGAGGAGACGGAGGGTACTTTGATCAAGTTGTGAGGTGTGTGGTGGGAGGAGGGTTGGTAATCGGTAGTAAGTAATCGGTAATCGGTAATCAGTGATCGGTAGTGATCGGTAATCAGTGTTCGGTAATCAGTGATCGGTAATCACTAGCGTCCTATTAAAACAGGTCAAATTTTAGTTGATTCAGATTTCGTTCTTTGACATCTTGATTTACAGAGTTAGAAAGCAAGTCTTTTAAG
>JAYTVB010000054.1:0-9569 GCA_043744235.1 Cyclobacteriaceae bacterium
AAAAAATAGCAAACCGAACATCGCACCGCTACAACTGCCTACCCTTGCTACCTTCCGGTCCTGGGGGAGTTCAGCAGGAGCTGGTCGTGCCGGTTTGCCAGTTCAAAGATAAGGAAAGTTCGACAGTTGACGAAGCGTCCGACGGCGGTCAATTTTGTTCGAACTAAAACATCACATTGCGGCAAAGACCCCAAATCAGGGTGTCCCTGCAGCTGCAGACGTGGCACCGGTATTGTCATCGTCCGGCTTCCAGGCTCCTTCGATCTTTTTCATGGTTTCTTCGAGGGTTCTTCGAGGCTCCTTCGAGGTCTCTTCGATCTTTTTGCTGGTTTATTCGAGGGTTCTTCGATCTCGCTTCGATCCTTCTTCGATCCTTCTTCGAGCCCGCTTCGAGCTTCCTTCGAGCTCTCTTCCTAACGGACCGGTGGAGGTATTTAGCCAGCCTACTCAAGCTTCAAAATACTACGTACGAGAAGGGTTTGACTGGTTTCACTGAATTACGGGTTCCAATTCAGTCTTACCCGGCTGAATTTTGAGCCTGCCGGGCACAAATCTCACCCCTTATCATGATTTTGGTCATTTTTATGGATAGGCTCCCGCGATACCTTAACCGCATAAAATCAGCCGATTTGCGGGTTTAGTATGGGAAGAAAATCATTATTGCAGGAGTATACCCATGAACGGGTATCCCAGCAGGTGCATGACATTGTGAATGAGATGAGCCTGAGTGAAAAGAAGTTGTCGGGTCATCTATCAGCCCTTCATCCCAATTTCACGCTCAGTGGTGCAAACCTCGTTCACTACCTTGTTCTCAGGAGCAATGAAATCAGGGAGGCCCAGGAATACCTTCACAAGATTGGGCTTTCTTCATTGACTAATTCTGAAAGTCACACGCTTTATCAGCTCCAGAATGTTCTGAAATGGCTGGACCGCGATCACGCAAGGAAAAATACGGCTCCCTGCAATTTTGAGGAAGCATCCAAGCGCAGGCAGGTGCATGCGGAAGAATTACTCGGTGTGTTTCCGATCCAGGACCGTCCCCACATCATGGTGACCTTTTCTGCCGAATTGGCAAAAGACAGGATGTTGGTGGAAGATATGCTGGCCGAAGGGATGTCAGTGGCCCGGATCAATTGTGCGCATGATTCACCGGATGTCTGGATGTCCATGATCGAAGTGTTGAAGAAGGCCGTGGCCAAGACCGGCAAAGCATGCAAATTGTACATGGATGTCGCCGGGCCCAAAATCAGGATTCGTGCGATTGTGCCGCGAAAAACCCTGGTAGCAGGTGAGCTTGAAGTTGAAGAGGGCAAAGAACTCATGCTTCAGTATACTGCAGACAAGGAGATCGAAGTGAAAAAGGGAAAGAAGAAAAACATTGACGTATTATACGTTGAGCCAAAGGAAATTCTCACGATGGTTAAGCAGGGTGAGCACATTTTCTTTGATGATGGAAAGTTCGAAGCAAAAGTCGTGGATATTGCTGAAGGAAAAGTTCGGGTCAGGATTGTCCGGATATCTACGAAGAAGCCATTCCTGGCGGCCCAGAAGGGCATCAACCTTCCGGATTCTGATCTGACTATCCCAACCCTGACTCCGGAAGATAAGAGCAACATACCATTCATCTGCAAGCATGCCGACATGATTGGCTATTCGTTTGTCAGTACGCCGGAAGATGTTGAATTGCTTCGCAATGAACTCCGTAAACATTCCCCGGAACGGCAGCCTGCCATCATTCTTAAAATTGAAAGGCTTTCTGCTGTGCAGAACCTACCGGCGCTGCTCTTGAATGGGATGAAGGATGAATCGTTGGGAGTGATGATCGCACGGGGAGACCTGGCTGTGGAAATCGGTTTTGAACGGCTCAGTGAAATCCAGGAAGAGATATTGTGGATTTGCGAGGCAGCCCATGTGCCGGTAATATGGGCGACCCAGGTATTGGAGACATTGAACAAAACTGGGTATGCCACCCGCTCCGAAATCACCGATGCAGCCATGGGCGTTCGTGCGGAATGCGTCATGTTGAATAAAGGAAAATACATCGTAAAGACGATCAAGACGCTGGATGACATTCTGATGCGGCAGTTGGGCCATGTTGATAAGAAGCGATATATTATGAGGCCGTTGGGCATAGCAAAAAGTTTTCTTAACTTTTGATATCCTGAATTGGCAGGAGAAATTACACCACTATGGAGACCTATTTGGTAATCGTTGGAATATTGCTGGCTTTAGCGTGTGTCGATTTGATTGTAGGTGTCAGCAATGATGCTGTCAATTTCTTGAATTCCGCGGTGGGTTCCAGGGTGGCGTCCTTTCGCACCATACTCATTGTAGCCAGCATAGGTGTACTGGTTGGATCCTTGTTCTCTTCGGGCATGATGGAAATTGCCCGTAACGGGATATTCAACCCCAATTTCTTCACGTTTGACAAGGTGATGATCGTTTTTCTAGCAGTCATGCTGACGGATGTGATCATGCTTGACTTCTACAACTCCCTGGGGTTGCCCACCTCAACAACCGTGTCCCTTATTTTTGAGTTGCTTGGCTCGGCACTGGTCGTTGGGCTGTTGATTGCTTTCGAAAGGGGAATGGGTATGGAGACATGGAGCGACATCATCAATTACTCAAGTGCCATCACCATTATTTTTGGTATTTTTCTTTCGGTTTTCCTCTCATTCATTGTTGGATCGGTCGTCCAACACGTTTCTCGGCTTCTTTTTACGTTTAACTTCAAAGAAAACCTGCGGAAGTACGGAGCCCTTTTCAGCGGCATATCCATTACCATCATCATCTACTTCCTGCTGATTAAGGGTGCGAAGGGAAGTTCATTTATTACTGACGAGCAGATAAAGTGGATCATTCAGAATACCTGGGTGATTGTGCTGGGCAGCATGGTGTTCTTCTCCATCTTGATTCAGGTCCTGATGTGGTGGCTGAACATCAATCCACTCAGGAGCATTGTTCTCCTGGGTACGTTTGCCCTCGCGATGGCCTTTGCCGGAAACGACATGGTTAATTTTATTGGTGTGCCGGTCGCAGGACTTATTTCATACCAGGCGTGGGCAGCGACCACTGTTCCTTCCAATGAGTTTACCATGAATATTTTGAATGCCAAGGTAGCGACGCCTACCTGGCTTTTACTGATCGCGGGTTTTGTCATGGTGGTGACCCTTTGGGTAAATGCAAAAAGCCGGAAGGTGACGGACACAGAAGTCTCATTGGGCAGGCAAGAGGAAGGTGATGAGAAGTTCAGGCCGAACTTTGTTTCCAGGGCCCTGGTGGGAGGGGCTATGTTTCTGGGTAATGCGATCTTTAAAGTTGTTCCATCTGGAATTTCCAGGATGCTCTCCGTACGATTTGAAAAGGAGAGTCTTGATCAGGAGAAAGTCCTGGCAAGCCCCGATAAGCCGTCATTTGATCTCATCAGGGCTTCGATCAATTTATTGGTGTCCAGTGCCCTGATCGCCTATGGGACATCTCAAAAACTACCCCTGTCCACAACTTTTGTCACTTTCATGGTAGCGATGGGCACCAGCTTTGCTGACCAGGCGTGGGGAAGGGAAAGCGCTGTGTTCAGGGTGGCGGGAGTCATGAATGTGATTGCGGGCTGGTTGATTACCGCCGTGGTAGCACTGGTGGGCAGCGGGTTGCTGGCGTTTGTCCTCTACCATACTGGCTTTCCTGGAATTATCGCAGTGACAGCGGTTGCGGCTTTCCAGCTGATCAGAAGCCATGTCGTGTTCAATAAAGAAGTTGCAGAGGAAAAGGCCTCCAACCAGTTGCTGGAGACTTCATCGGTCACGATACAGCAGGTTATTGATGAGAGTAAGATCAATACGGCAAAGAATCTCAAAGTAGTGAAGAAGGCGGCCATTAATAGTATCAAATCACTCCTGACAGAAAACAGGACCAGCCTGGATAAATCAAAAAATGAGATTCAAAAACTGAAGATTCAGAATGAGAAGCTGCACGGCAAACTGATCAAGTATGTGCGTAAGATGAACAAGGGCAACCTGGCAGCCGGCAGGCTTTACATCATGGTATTTGACCTGATGCAGGATTTGTACCAAAGTGTTCAGCTGGTGAGCGAAGTGAGCTTTGATCATGTAAGCAACCACCTCACACCTCCCAAAAAGAAGTATGCCGAGATCTTCACTGAAATTGAAAAGGAATTGGGGGACTACCTTGATAAAGTATCGGAATCTGTCCATCAGCTTTCATTTCAGAATGCCGCCCAGGTAGAAGAAAGCCAGGCGAAGCTGATAGCATTTATCAATTCGTCAATTGATGAGTTGATCAGGGACATCCAGAAGGACTCCGTCGGCAACCGGATGGGACTTCTTCAAACCCGCATTTTCCTGGAAATGAAAGACATCATTTCCATCGCACACCGGGTTTATGTCTTGTACTATGATTTTTCCAAACAACCTGATGGAAACCGGGAGCCTACCACTGGCTTCTAGTTTTGAGCAATTCTCCGAACCTCTCAGGAAAGCGATAAGCATCTCCAGGCCACCGGGCTGAAACGTAGTTTCTGTCTGTAACCACGAAACCCCTGGATTTGTGCTTTGGGCCGTCCCTGAAAAGTGGTGGTGGACCATGCTTGAAATTCTGACGGGAGGAAAGAAATGATGTCACTTCATCTTCGACTGTCAAACCAGGATAGGTCAGGTAGTAATCTCCCAGCCAAAGCCGGGTCATGTAGTGGGCAATTGATTCCTGGGATTTGAGCAAGGCCGTGGTTTTGTAATCATACAGGACGGATTTTCCTGTCAGCCTGTTCCTTGACCGCGCCACCAGTACTACCCCATGACAAATTGCAGCCACGGGAAATCCTGCAGCAAAGAAATCAGCGATAAGCTCCTGGAGGATGGTTGATTCAAGGTATTCCTTCATCCCCTGGTCATGACCACCGGGCAGTAGGATGGCATTGAAATCGGAAAAGTCAGCATCCTCGTACCGTATTGCATTGTTAAATGATTGAGTGTTCTGCATCTCATAATAAGCGGCGACGGCGTCCTCACTGGCCATGAGTAATTCCTTCCACAAGCCGAGCCCTGAGCCAGTTAACATCCGGTTATCAGCAGAAGGCCTACCTGGATGAGGAGTTGCAAAAACAACTTCATGTCCCTGACCGGTCAGTATTGACCATGGTATGGCTGCTTCTGTTGGATCGAAGCCATACGCTGGAAGGGGCATCAGGATTCTTGCCATACTGGGAAATAAGTTCGCAGACGCGAAGGGCGCAGTCAGGCAATATAGTTTGAGTTGATTTCACTTATGGATCTTACCCCGGCTTGCTGCATGGTCATTTCAAATTCCCGGGTAAGCATGTCAAGTACGGCTTCGACACCCTCTTGTCCAAAAGAAGAAAGACCCCAGATGTAAGGCCTCCCAATTCCCACAGCATCCGCACCCAGGGCGAGGGCTTTGAAGATGTCTGTGCCCCGGCGTATCCCTCCATCGAGCATCACGGGCACGCGCTTTTTTACCACGTTCACAATCTCCGGCAGGCACTCGATCGTGCCCCGGCCTGTTTCGCTGGCCCTTCCGCCATGGTTAGAGACAATGATGCCGTCCACTTGATGACTGAGGCATAGTGCGGCATCTTCGGCGGTTTCAATTCCCTTGACGACCAGTTTCATTTTGGTGGAATTCTTAATCTTGTCAAGTAATTCCCAGGTTACCATTCTCTGTATGTCGATGTCTTTGATGGGCGGGACCATTGGCTTTCGTGCATACCGGTTCTCCCCATGACAGTTGCTGCATTGGCGGTCGTCAATGCGTTTCATCCTTTCCTGTGTTTCGCGGTTGCTGAGGCCGGCGACAATGTCCACAGTAAAGACCAGCACTTCAGAGCCAACACCTTCAGCCCTTTTGATCATCTCCAGTGTTCCATTCCAATCGGTGAGGGCATAGAGCTGGAACCAGACCGGCTCGCCTCGTTCTCTCGACACATCCTCAATGGAAGTGGTGCTGACGGTTGATAGGATCTGCAGATGGTTTTTGGCTTTCGCGGCCCTGGCGCTGGCCAGTTCACCGTCTTCATGGAATGCCCGCTGGCTGCCCAGCGGTGAAAGGTAGATCGGTGTGGGCCATTTCTTTCCGAAGAGTTCAGTGGTCATATCCACATGGCTTGTGTCCACCAGCCTCCTCATCCTGAGTTTGATGCGATTGAAGGCATCCCTGTTGGCCTGCAGCGTGAGGTCATCCCGGACTCCGGTAGAAAGGTATCCAAGGTGGGCAGCAGGAAGTTTCTTCCTGGCCGCCCTTTCAAAGTCAAAGACATTGATGGCATCTGATGCCTGGGTAATGACATCGTCAATGCTTCTGGTTGCCGGCAACGCTGCCTGTTCTTTACCTCCGGTCGTACAGCCAGTCAGTCCCATCAGTGGACTGGCCAGCAAAAACTTTAATAGAAGTCTCCTGTGTTCCTGCTTTTGAGCGGAAAGCTTGATCATAAGGCACGATTTATTCGAGCCTAATATACGGAAGCCCGTCTAAACTTTACTCATCCTTGAGGGCCACCACCGGGTTGGTCAGGGCGGCCTTGACAGAATGGTAGCTGGCAATAAGGGTAGCGGTGATTAGTGTGCCTGCGCCAGCCAGTACAAAGACCCAGGGTGATATGGAAACCCTGAATGCAAAACTCTCCAGCCAATGACTCATCATCCAATAGGCGACCGGCGCACCGAGCAGAAAGGCCATCATGATCAACCGCGAGTATCCACGGGAGATCAGGATCAATATTTGCCAGACGGACGCACCTGAAACTTTGCGAATGCCAATCTCCTTGGTGCGCTGCTCCAGCATATACACGATCATTCCCAATAACCCCAGTCCCGCTATGAGAATGGCAAGTGCAGCCATCACGGTCAGTGCTTTTCCGAACTGCTGTTCTGTTTTGAAGGCGTCTGTGAAACCCTGGTCAACGAAACTGTATTGAAATGGGTAATCTCCAGCGTGCTGCTTCCAGGTGTTGGTGAGCGAGGAGAGTGTCTTTTCCCAGTCCGTACTGCCCTGGCCTTCAATCCGCACGGCCAGGTACTGCCGCTCAGCCCCTCCGACGACATCCGTGTTCTTGATGTGGAAAATCGCCATCGGCTCAATTGGTGTGGCCAGAGACCAGAAATTGAAATCCCTTACGATACCGATTACTTCAAATTCAGGCCCGCCGGGAAGTTGAATTTTTCTGCCAAGGGAAGACTCGTCAGCAGCCCATCCGATTTGTTTTAATGCTGTCTCATTGAGGATAACCCGCTTCGCATCGCCAGGTGATTGAATGGAAAAATTTCTGCCAAGTTTCAGCTTAATGTCAAGTGTTGGTATAAACCTTTCATCTGCGTTGGTGTAATTGAGGGAAAAGGTCCTGTTATCCATGCCTTCCGCGGTGAACTTGTCACCTCCCCACACGGTGGGCGGCAGGGAGAGGCACAAGGTGCTGTTGATCACCCCAGGGGTATTGAGGGTTGCATTGGCAAAACTCTCGGGATCCTGCATGTGTTCGGCGTGAGGGATGACCAGGAGGTTCTCCTTATCAAATCCCAGGTCCTTTTCGGAAACGAACTTAAGCTGTTCAAAAACGATGGCTGTGCAAATGATCAGGAAAATCGAAACGCCGAATTGAAATACCACGAGGCCATTCCTCAAGGCCCTTCCCTCGTTCCCTGTCCTTAGTTTCCCTTTCATCGCCTCAGCGGGCTGAAATGCACTTAGAAACAGCGCGGGATAACTTCCAGACAGCAGTCCCATAAATAGAGCGACGGCGAGAAGGGTGGCTATCAGGCCTGGGTCATTTACAAGGTCGATTTCCATGGACTTCCCCGAAATGAAATTGAAGCCAGGCAACAACAGTTGTGTCAGGGCTGTGGCTGCGACCAGCGCGATGAAACAGAACATGAAGGCTTCAAGAAAATAGCTCAAACTCAGTTCCATCCTCCCAAGGCCCATGATCTTGCGGATGCTGGCTTCCTTGATCCTTCTGGTGAATTGTGCCGTGGACAAGTTCATAAAATTGATGCAGGACAACAGCACGATGAAGATGGCGGCGCCCATCAGGGAATAGATGACCGTGAGGTTGCCAGAGTTGCTGAGTCTGTTGTAAACCACTTCTGAGGGCAGGTGGATTCCGCTAAGGGGCTGGAGGAATAGTTCCCATTTCTTCCCTGACTTAACATAATCTTCGTAGGTCGTGTTCATGACCCTTTGCAGTGTTTCCTCTGCAAACTTGGCGGGAATCTTTTCCAGCTTGGCCCTTGTATTGTTGAGATCGGTGCCGGGCTCAAGCAAGACATACGTCTCCAACTGTGTCCAAACCCAGCTCCAGTATCGTTGCTTCACCACAGGGAAACTGGACATTGACAGGAGCCCATCGAAACGAAGGTATGTGTTGTCCGGTGTATCCTTAATCACGGCGGTTACTTCATAAGTCTGTTCCCCGGCACCGTTGGTCAGCCTGATCAGTTTGCCAATGGGTTCTTCGGTCCCAAAATACTTCCTTGCTGTTGATTCGGTCATGACCATGCTGTTCGCCAGGTTCAAAGAGCCTTCAGCGGTCCCTTTGATAAATGGAAAATCAAACAGGTTGAAGAAATTGGAATCAGCAGCCAGCAGTTTCTCCTCTTCAAAGGTGCTGATCGTACGATCCGGATGGGTGTAGGCAATGGTGTAATTACCCGGGGTGTGAATGCTCGTGATTAATTCGACTTCAGGCAGTTCTGCTTTCAGCGCATAGGCCACACCGGGTCCGGTTGAGGCAAACTGATGATTGTCGCCTTCTCCCCAGATGAAGGTCTGGTTTACACGGTAAATCCGGTCAGCCTTCTTATGAAACCGGTCGAAGCTGAACTCATGACGCACATAGAGGTAAATCAGCAAAGTGCTGGCGATGCTCACGGTCAGCCCCAGCAAATTGATGGTCGAGAAGAGTCTTTGGCGGATGAGGTTTCTGACAAATAGTACAACGTAATTTCTGAACATTGCCTGGGATTTGGCCACAATGGTCAAAGGATATGCCAGCGTCATAAATAGCGGTTTTTGGAGTGGAATAGTGTATTTGTCAACCCTGTTGTTCACTAGTGGCCAATGGTGTTCGATATTGGGGAGCCGTTCTCACATGGCTTAGCTCGTTCGGGAGCTTTTGTTGAGTCTTTGGCTCACAGATTTCAAATTCAAGATCAACATAGTTGGGGCAATTTTCTTTGAAGATCATTGCCCTCAGCTTCAGCTCAGGGCAATCTGAATAGCAGAAATTGTGGAGTGTTGAAGTATGAGTAGGCAATTGGGCTAAAGCCCATGTGGATAAGGTTCTTCATGGCCACCAGATAAATCTGGTGGCAATTTTCTGTCTGGTGCTTCATAGTCTCAAGACAAATCTGGTGGCAATTTTCCATCCCGGTTCCCGGCAATTTTCTGTTTTGGTTTTTATAGTCTCAAGATAAATCTGGGAGCAATTTTCGTTGAGGGCGATTGCCCTGAGCTTTAGCTCAGGGTAATGTGGATAGCAGAAATTGGGGAGTGGGCTTCAGCCCAATTTTTCCTTATCCCATCTGCAAAGGAACTTGTTGAAG
>JAYTVB010000055.1:0-115738 GCA_043744235.1 Cyclobacteriaceae bacterium
AGAAGGTGGAAGTGAACCTCAATTCAGAATCGTCAGGGATTCCGTCGTTTAAATTCTATGAAGGAGGGAAGGCTTATCTTGAGATAGAATTCTTTGAATCAGGACTTACTGATATTTCCCTGGAGAGAGATTTTGGCAATGGTTGCTTTGATGAGAGATTCAGTGGGCACGCGCCACAGGCGTCGCGCCATAATGTCACGGGGCAACTCGCGCACCATATGGAATGTATTTGTATTCCTTTAGGCCTTTACCTAAGGTGGATTCTGGTTATATTACCGTGCAAATCGAGAAAGTGAAATCCTGTTAAACCATAAACTGATGAGAAGAATAGTGGCAGTAATTATTATCCTTGGGTGTGGTTTACTTATCCAGGCACAGGATAAGCCGGCATTTACTTACAATCACCTGGCACTGTCTGTAAAGGACTTGAACCGGTCTGCTGAATTCTATAAAACTGTACTTGGCCTGCAGGAAATAGAAAACCGTACCAAGGTGGAGGCCAGGCGGTGGTTTGTATTCAGCGGCGGGGTGGAACTACACCTTATTTCGGATTTGAAGGAGCCGGTCATGGTGAACAAGGCCGTACACATGGCTTTGACCAGCCCGGACTTTGATGTCTTTATTCATAAACTCGATCACGCCAGCATCGTGTACTCAGACTGGCCAGGGACGCCTCATACCATCAACCTCAGGGCGGACGGGGTCAGGCAAATCTTTTTCCAGGACCCGGATGGCTATTGGATTGAGGTGAATAGCGTGGGGCAGAAGTAATTGTTTTTGGCGCAAGGAAATTGAGTTGCCTCGGATTTGATGCCTGCCAGCCGAAACCAGGGTAAGCAAGGAGTCGCACCTATTTCTTTTGTGCCAAAACTTTGTTGATGAAGCCACTCAGATCATTCTTGGTTATTTTGTTGCTCGGCTGCAGCAAGGAAACTCCTCCGCTAATGCCAGTTGTGTTTGAAGGATCTCAACGGGTAACTGTAACCGGATACACCGATCACCTCATGGAGCCTTTCCTTTCCCGCGACGGAAGTGTCTTATTGTTCAATAATTCCAACGATCCATCCGTGAATACAAACCTTCATTGGGCTGTTCGTGTGAATGACTCAGTGTTTCAATACAAGGGGGAGATATCCGGTGTGAATACGGCAAGCCTCGAGGGCGTTCCAACCCTCGACCAGAACGGCATTCTGTATTTTGTTTCTACGCGGGAGTATGATCAGACCTTGGCCAGCATCTATCAAACAATTTTCACCGAAGGGTCTGCAACGCAGCCGTCCCAAGTGGGAGGCATATCAAAGAATATTGCTGGCTGGCTCAACTTTGACGTGGAGGTCAGTGCTTCTGGTGAGAATCTGTATTTCGTGGATGGAAGATTTGACCAAAATGGCGGACCCTATGAATCGGATATCGTGGTTGCCCGAAAGGAGAGCAAAGGATTCGTAAGACTTTCCAACAGCCCTGACCTCCTGCGCAACATCAATACGACTGATCTGGAATATGCTGCCTGTATTTCGGCCAACAACCTTGAATTATATTTTACGCGGGTCACGGCCCCGATTACCGCTGCTTCTACTCCGCAAATCTTTGGGAGCAGACGCAATTCGGCAAATGAACCATTTGGTGTTGCGTCGAAGATTCAAAGCATCACCGGGTTTGCGGAAGCGGCTAGCATCTCACCTGATGGGCATATATTGTATTATCACAAGCGTGATGAGCAAGGAAAATTTGGACTCTATTTCACGAGAAGGGTGAGGTAAGGTGCAATTTCTCATCACCTCTCTGAGAGACTTCTGACTTTTGAGCATAGACAAGTCTTTAGACTCAGGTGGTCGGGATACACTACCGACATGGTAATAGCTAAATCTTCTGTTTGGACGGATAGTCTTTCTTAAAAAGAGGGAGCTTACAGTCGTTCCAAAGGCAGGCTTTTTGTGATAAAATGTGTCTGGCGTTTTCTCTGGTGCTGACGCGCTTCGACTCTATTTTCCTATTTATGTAAGTTCGCTATATTGGTGACAGGAATTCACCGTTTTCTTCAAACCCCAGGTGAACGATCAAAGCGTATGAAAACCAATTGTCAATCCCTGATTCTCATCATTGCTGCTCTCGCATTTGGCTGTCAGCCGGCAAAAGATGAAACAGCCTCCAGGCCCAACATCCTTTTCATCGTGGCCGATGACCTCGGCTTCAGCGACATCGGTCCCTTCGGCGGAAACATCCAGACGCCTGTGCTGGATCAGTTCGCGAAGGAAAGTTTGTCCTTTTCGAATTTTCATGTGCAGCCCACCTGTTCTCCGACGCGCTCATCCTTGCTCACCGGCAACGACAACCACGTGGCGGGATTGGGCATCATGAGTGAAATGGATTACCCGGCCCTTCAGGCAAAAAACCTTCCGGGCTATTCCGGCAGCCTCAGTACGCAGGTGGTGACCATACCCGAGGTGCTGCGGGACAACGGCTACCACACTTACATGACCGGCAAATGGCACCTGGGCGAAGGCGAGGGCAAAGATCCGCACGACCGTGGCTTTGAGGAGACGTTCATCCTGGGTACGGGTGGCGGCAGTCACTATAATGACTGGAAGGCATTGTCACCGCTGCAGCATATGGATTATACCCGTAATGGAATGCCGGTAGAGCCAGCGAAGGATTTTTATTCGACCACGGCGTACACCGATTCCATGATTCAATTTATGGAAAGGAACAAGTTGGACCAGAAACCGTTCTTTGCTTACCTCTCGTACACCGCCGTGCATGACCCGCTGCATGCACCGAAGGAGTACATTGAAAAGTACAAAGGGAAATTTGACATGGGCTGGGACTCATTGTGGGTGATGAGGCTGAACAACCTGAAGATGCTTGGCATCGTGCCTAAGGAGATGACCAGCTTTGCCAGGAACCCGGCCATTCCCAAATGGGCGTTGCTGCCTCATGAGCAGCAAGCGGAATTTTCGCGGGATATGGAGGTTTATGCGGCCATGCTGGACTACATGGACATGAGCATCGGGCGTGTATTGGACTATTTGAAGGCGGAGAAATTATATGACAATACGATGATTGTCTTCTTGTCAGACAATGGTGCGAATGGCGCTGTCTCCACCACATATCCCGGCAATGACGATGGCAAGTACCTCAGTACTTTTGATAACGAACTGGAAAACCGGGGGCTGCAAAACTCCTATGCTGAAATGGGACCGGGCTGGGCCCAGGCCTCGTCATCACCGTTCCGGTATTTTAAGAGTTTTACCTCCGAGGGCGGGATCAGGGCACCCCTGCTGGTCAAGATGCCGGGACAAACAAAGAATGCAGGACAGTGGAATCGCAGTTTCGTCCATGTGACAGACCTGATGCCGACACTGCTTGATCTCGCCGGAGCGGCATATCCAAAACAGTACAAGGGCCATGACATTCACCCGCACATCGGCAGGTCTCTGATGCCGGTCTTGAAAGGTGATTCTGTTTCCGTGCACACCAATGACGGCCGAGGGTGGGAGCTGTTTGAGATGAAGGCGTATATCAAAGGGAATTGGAAGATACTGAGGCTGCCGCTGCCCATGGGCACGGGAGAATGGCAGTTGTACGATTTGGATAAGGACCCTGCCGAGACCACTGACCTGTCAGGGCAATACCCGGATGTCAAGGCACAATTACTAGACGCGTGGAATAAATATGCCAGGGATAATGACGTGCATGACCACCAAGGGCATTACGATTCGCTTTACCGGGAGAGTTTCGCCGCGAAGGGAAAGCACTGAACTGAGATTTTCAACGCAGGGTTTCTTTGCCAGCCTCAGGGGAGGTGATTGAAATGGTGCTGCAGCCATTCAATCAACAGGCCATCTGATTTTTTAGCCTCAAAGACAGGGAGGCCTGCCTGCGGACTGATTCCGTGAAGGCCACGTCGTGAAAATTCGTCGATTCTTTGGCAAGTAATTCCCTTGCGCCCCTCCTCTGCGGTTTGTTTCCCATGGCAAGGTTTCAGGGTATGGTCCGACAACCTTCTCATAATCAGCTGATTTACTCTGGCTGACCATGGTCATTACCTAAATATGTATTTAATGTTAAATTGTTAACATTGAGATAACATGAAGAGGCGCCTGTATTCTTAACATTGGGGTAACATTGGAAAAGGCATGAAGAAAATCAATATTGTTGTTGTGCTCTCACTGTCGTTATTCTTTAAAGGTAATTTGATGGCGCAGGCGGTTCCCGTTCAGAACTTCGGCACGGATCCAAGGGCATACACTCATCGGAAGTCATTCTGGACAGAGTTCAACATAGGGGGTTCCATTTCGAAAGACAAGCGCTGGCAATATCAGCTGGACTACCAGTATCGCCGGATGGCGGATGCGAGCTACATCCAGGGAGGTTCAACCGGCAACATTTTCAAAGACCCTTATCAACAGGTGTTCCGTCCATGGATTCACTATTGGATCATTCCTGGCACCCTTCGCTTTTCATTGTCTCCAATCGGATATTGGATAACCTGGACACCCAGTGAGGAGGCCGCATTATTTCCCAACAAGAATGGCGTGTCAACGGGTCAGAGCCTGTTTCCTGAATTTCGCATCTGCCCACAGATTACAACGCAACAAACTTTTGGCCGTGTGCTTTTTGTGAACCGGTTCAGGTATGAATTCAGGTACCTCGGCGAACGCACTGCAGCTGATTATGACCTGTCATTTAATATGGCCTCAACCCCGGTGGGAAGCCAGTCGGCGAGCCAGGGATGGTATGGGAATAACCAGGCCGGGCGGCTCCGCGTCCAAACGAGGTTCCAAATACCCCTGACTAAAAAGACGGTGACAGACAATACATTGTACCTCAACATGTGGAATGAACTGTTTTTATCAACCGGGGCGACCGTGAAAAATGACAGGCTGCTGAATCAGAACCGCGTGGTTGGTTTGCTGGGCTACCGTTTTAAGGGTTCGGTGCCAATCAAGATTGAGGCGGGCTTTACCTATCAAACCCTATATTACTATAACATGGATACGCCGCCCACCAATCCGGCAGTCACCTATCAGAAGGCGAATGTTGAGGAAAATCTGGCATACACCATCTACATCGTATGTGATGAATTCCACAAACTCTTTGCGAAGAACAAGGTGGAAGGGGAGACCAAGTAAACCTTTGGACACCGGGCGGCGATTTAGTTCTGACCATCCTATCCCGATTGTCGTTGATGCCTGCCCAATGCGGTAATTCCTGCCAAGCTCATCTTGTATCAGGTGAATTCAATTTCGCTAAGCCTGTGACTTAAGTTACTGAAGTATTCTCCTCAAGACGTACCTTTGGCTCCGGATTTATCCTTAAAAAAATGGAGATCGTTGGTTTCATCGCGTCGGTTATTATGGGGATGACCCTGGGCCTTATCGGCGGCGGTGGGTCCATCCTGACTGTCCCGATCATGGTTTACCTCTTCGGCATCACCCCGGAAATCGCCGTGGCTTACTCCCTTTTTGTTGTGGGGATCACCAGCGGGGTTGGCGCTTTCAGCCATTTCACGAAAGGGAACATTGACATCAGGACAGGCGTTGTCTTCGGCGTCCCATCCATTGTGACCGTGTACGTCATGCGTAAGTTCATTGTCAGGATGGTTCCTGATCCGGTCTTTGCCATTGGCGATTACACTGTCTCCAGGCCAGTGTTGATCCTGGTGCTTTTTGCCATGTTGATGCTGATGGCATCGGTGACCATGATCAGCAGCCGGTTAAAGGCGCCGGAGGTATCCCCCAAACGCAATTACCCGCTGATTTTTGGTGAAGGACTTGTGATTGGGGTGATCACGGGCTCGGTGGGAGCAGGCGGTGGGTTCCTGATCATTCCTGCGCTGATATTCCTGGCCGGGTTGACGATGAAGGAAGCGATCGGCACTTCCCTGATGATTATTGCTGTCAATTCACTGGTTGGATTTACCGGTGATTTGAGTTCCGGCATGGCAATCGACTATCGCTTTATCATGATCTTCACAGCGCTTGCGATCATGGGGACCCTGGTGGGAAGTGGGCTGACATCGCGCATATCGGGCGCCAGGCTCAAACCGGCTTTTGGGTGGTTTGTTTTGGCCATGGGGCTCTTTATCCTTACCCGGGAACTATTGTTTCCACACTAATGTGATCAATTAACGCTATGAGTTACATGTCAATGAAATCAATTTCAAAGAGGGCAGGGCTGATGTACGCCCTGATGCTGTTCGCCAATGTTGGATTGCAGGCTCAGCAGCTTTCACCGGATGAATTTGAAAAGAAACTGAAGGCCTCCAAGGACTACAATCTGCTCGATGTCAGAACCAAAAATGAGTTTGACCAGGGGAACATGGCCAATTCAGTCTTGCTGGATTTTTACCGGTCTGACTTTCGGGAGCAAGTCTCCAAACTGGATCGGAACAAACCGGTATTTGTCTATTGTGCCGTTGGGGGCCGGAGCAACGCAGCGGTAGGGGTCTTCAATTCTTTGGGCTTCAAGCAGGTGTATGACCTGCAGGGTGGTATCAGGGCCTGGTCCCAGGCCGGCAAACCGGTTTCCAAATAGTCGGGATGCGTGTGATTAAGTAAACGAAAGGATGGAAAATTACTGGAGAATTCTTGTCGATTCATACACCGGCTACTGGAACTACCTGGTGAATGAGATCGCGTATCCCGGAGTGCACAACTATTTCTGGTGGCTGGTCGGACTTTCCCTGCTGGTGTGGTCCACGGAGATCATCGTGCCCTGGCGAAAGGGCCAGTCTGTATTCAGGCGGGACTTCTGGCTGGATGGCTTCTACATGTTTTTCAACTTCTTTCTGTTCTCGCTGATTGCATACAATGCCATATCCAACATTGCGGTAAACGCTTTCAATGATTTTTTAGCCATGTTCAGCATCCAAAACCTGGTTGGGTTCGAAATTCAAAGCTGGCCGGCATGGGCGAAACTTTTGGTAATGTTTATCCTGGCTGATTTTATCCAGTGGAATATCCACCGCATGCTTCACCGGGTAAAGTGGATGTGGGAGTTTCATAAGGTTCATCACTCTGTAAAGGAAATGGGATTCGCCGCCCACCTTCGCTTTCACTGGATGGAAACGATCATTTACAAATCCGCCCAATATATTCCTTTGGCCATGATCGGCTTTGGGCTGCAGGACTTTTTCATTATCCACATCATCGCGGTGGCCATCGGGCACCTGAACCACGCCAACCTTAATATTACCTATGGTCCGTTCAAGTACCTTCTTAACAATCCTGCCATGCACATCTGGCACCATGCGAAGGAACTTCCAAAACCCTATGGAGTGAACTACGGGATCAGCCTCAGTGTGTGGGATTACCTGTTCAGGACGGCCTACCTGCCCGTGAGCGGCCGTGACGCCGAACTGGGGTTTGAGGATGACAATCAGTTTCCGAAAACCTTCTGGCGGCAGGCGATTTACCCGTTTTGGAAATAGGCGCTTTCAGGGCACCAGTTTTTCGGCAGGCTTCAGGAGCTCCTCATCAATTACTTTCTTGAAAACGGCCTTGGGCAGTGCGCCGGGTTGCATCATGGGCTGACCTGAAGTTGGGATGAAAAGAAAGGTCGGAATACTGCGGATGCCAAACACTTCCGATAGTTCAGTTTCCTGTTCGGTGTCAACTTTGTAAATGGTCAGCTTGCCATCGTATTCTTTTGCCAGTTCTTCCAGTACAGGCGCTACCATTTTACACGGTCCGCACCAGTCTGCATAGAAGTCGATGATGGCGGGCTGGGTACCCAGGTATTTCCACTCTTGCTCGGTGGTGTAGTCAAAAACCTTTTCTTTGAATGCTTCGGAAGTAAGTTTTACGGTTTTCATTAAATTCAATTTAGACTGCAAAGGTGTAAAGAAGTATTGAATACTATTGTGATGCAGGTCACATGGCATCTGACACCTCCAAGGTGTCAGATGCCTGGTACAAATCATGAGGCACCAGACACCTCCAGGGGGCCAGATGCCTGGAATATTTCAAATAAAACCCTCTGGGTGACTAAAATCACTGATGCGGGTCCCGGTTTCTCGCGATCTTTGCATTCAACATCAGTAAAATCCATTTTCGAACATGAAAATTGAACAGATTTACACCGGTTGCCTTGCGCAAGGCGCTTATTACATTGAGTCGGAGGGCGAAGCGGTTATCATTGACCCGCTTCGGGAAATTCAGCCCTACCTGGACCGTGCCACGGCGAGCGGCGCCAAAATCAAGTATGTTTTTGAGACACACTTTCACGCCGACTTTGTAAGCGGTCACGTGGACCTGGCCAAAGCAACGGGGGCAACTATTGTTTTTGGTCCGAATGCCAATCCTTCCTTTGCCAGCCATGTGGCGAAAGACGGTGAGGAACTAAAGGTCGGCATGGTGAAGTTCAAGGTGCTTCATACGCCCGGTCACACCATGGAATCAACCGTATATGCATTGCTCACTGAGCAGGGAAATACCGAGGCCATTTTCACCGGAGATACGCTGTTTATTGGAGACGTTGGCCGTCCGGACCTGGCGCAGAAGGGCGACCTGACCACAGAGGGACTGGCCGGCTACCTGTATGATTCTTTGCGAAACAAAATCATGACGCTGCCTGATTCGACGGTGGTGTATCCTGCCCACGGCGCCGGGTCAGCCTGTGGCAAAAACATGAGCAAGGAGACCACCGATACGCTGGGTCACCAGAAGCAGGTAAATTATGCGCTGCGAGAGAACATGACGCGTGACGAATTTATCAAGGAAGTAACCGATGGTCTGCTGCCCCCTCCCGGGTATTTTCCACTCAACGTTAAAATGAACCGGGAAGGATATGATGCCATAGCTGATGTGTTGAAGCGCGGAACGCAGGCCCTTACCGCGGAGGCTTTCGAGGCAGCTGCGAATGAGACCGACGCGCTGATACTGGATGCCCGACATGAACAGGTATTTGCCAGAGGATTTATTCCCAATTCAATCAACATTGGCATTGACGGTTCTTTTGCCCCCTGGGTCGGAACCATGATACCAGACATCCGGCAGAGAATATTGCTGATCACTGAATCCGGCCGCGAGGCAGAGGTTGTTACCCGGCTGGCACGTGTGGGTTATGATCATGCGATCGGTTTCCTGAAAGGCGGCTTTGACGCGTGGAAGGAATCAGGGCGTGAAGTGGATACCATAACGTCCATCAGCCCGGAGGCATTCGCAAAAATTCTCCTGGAAAAACCGGATAGCAATGTCCTCGACGTGCGCAAGAAGAGCGAGTATGACGCCGAACATGTGATCAATGCCGTGAACCTTCCGTTGGATTATATCAACCAGACCATGTCGCAAGTCATCAAGGATAAGACCTATTATGTGCATTGCGGAAGCGGCTACCGGTCCATGACCTTTGTATCCACCCTTCGGGCGAGAGGATATGAAAATCTTATTGACGTCGCAGGCGGCTTTAAGGCCATTAAGGCCAGCGGGCAGGTAACAACAACGGACTATGTATGTCCATCATCAAATAAGAATAAACAACTGGAAAACGCAAACTGATAATTATGATTGGAATTAATGAAGCCGGCACCATGCCGTATGAGAACCTGGATGGCGTGTCATTCAAAAAGAGGCTTGAAGAAACAAAGGGAGCTGTAATTCTTGATGTAAGGACTCCGGGTGAAGTCATGGGTGGAACACTGCCCGGCGCGAAGAACGTTGATTTGATGTCCCCGGCATTCAAAGAAGAAGTTATGAAGCTTGATAAGGCCAAAGAGTACTTTCTGATTTGCCGCAGTGGCGCGCGCAGCAGCCAGGCGTGTACCTGGATGGCCATGCAGGGATACAAGGTCCGCAACCTCGATGGCGGCATTTTTGCCTGGCCGGGGTAATTGGTTTAAGCTTAACATATCTTTTAACCATGTTGATGAGGATTCTGAATGACTGGAAGTCAGTATTGATTTTTTGTCTTACCCTGGGCCTGGCCCCGTTTTTTCCCGAACCCCACATCTGGGGTAAACTCAAGTGGATATGGGGTGGCGCTGTGGGCATGCAGCCTATGGACTGGTTCGACACGCTTTTTCATGGATTGCCGTGGCTGTTGATGATCAGAATCGGAATAGTCAGACTCAGGCCTTTCAGGAAATCAACCAGTATATCCACAGAGAAATGAACACAATCAGGAATCTTTACGCAGGACTATTGACGGACTGGCATTTCATGCGCTGGCTTCGTCTTGCACTGGGTGCTTTTGTTTCAGTACAGGCCGTCCAGATGCATGACCCGCTCGCTGGCCTCATTGCTTTCTTTTTCTTCTACCAGGCGGTTACAAACACCGGGTGCTGCGGCGCCCAGGGCTGTGCTGTACCTGCGCAGAAGAAGGAAGTTAGCACATCTGATGAAGTCAAAACTCCGGTGAGGGAGCATTAACCGCTGAGACACTGAGAAACGAAGGGTAGATCGCTCGTCCTGAGCACGGGTATGCCTTTACAGGCAAAAGCCAAAAACGGATTATTTCGAAATAAGCGACAGCTCTTGGTGAGCCATGATCAGCCTGAACCAATGAGAGTAGTTCTCCGGGTGCTGGCGGATGTCATCCAATAGATCTGGGGTGCTGATGTACTTCCAGTCCTCCACTTCTTCTTTGTTGATGATGGGTTCTTCGTCGCACCTCCCCACATAAACGTGATCCATCTCGTGTTCAATCAGATTACCAATAGCGGTCCGGTAAATGAACTTATGGGAAAAGCAGGTGTTGGCAACAATGCCGATTTCATGGAAAAGTTTTCTCCGGATGGCCTGCTCCATGGATTCATCGGGCCTGGGATGACTGCAGCAGGCGTTGGTCCATAGACCACCGCTGTGGTACTTGGAACTTGCCCTTTTCTGAAGCAGCATATCTCCGTTAGTGTTGAACAGGAGCACCGAAAAAGCCCGGTGCAAAACGCCGAGCCGGTGTGCTTCCAATTTCTCCATGACGCCGATGGGCTGATCAGACTCATCTACGAGGATGACCTGCTCCATGTCAGATGAGGTTTAGCTGGTGCCTGACAAAGGAATAGCCAAGGATTACCAATTTGTAGCGGTTGGGTATGCGCACCCTACTTTCGAGGACGCGGCTTGAAGGAAGGTTCTTTATTTTTCTGAACAGGGCTTTGTAATAGAGGTAGGCAACATACACACCGAGCCTGGCGCCGCGTGGCAGCTGACGGATTCCCTGGTAGCCGTCGTTAAAATCTGCTGCAATGTTTTCTTCAATTTTTCTTTTCTCCGCCTCATCAAACTTTCCTATGTCCATGCCGGGAAAGTACGAACGGCCCAGCCCTGCGTAGTCCGCATGGAGGTCGCGCAGAAAATTAATCTTTTGAAACGCTGAACCAAGTTTCATGGCAGATGGCTTCAGCCGCTGGTATTCTGCCTCGCTGCCCTGGCAAAAGACGCGCAGGCACATGAGTCCTACGACTTCTGCAGAGCCCAGAATGTATTCTTCAAAACCGTCCTGGTTGTATGCCTTCTCTTGCAGGTCCATCTCCATGCTGTGCAAGAACTGTTCGATCAGTTCGCGGTCAATGCGGTAATGGTTGACTGTGGACTGGAAGCTATGCAGGATCGGGTTGAGGCTGATCTTCTCGTCGATGGCCCGCCAGGTGTCGTGCCGGAAGCGTTCCAGCAGGCTCTTCTTGTCGAAGTCGTGAAAGGTGTCGACAATCTCATCGGCAAACCGGACGAAACCGTAAATGGAGTAGATCGGGTTCCGGAAAGATTTCTCCAGGCATCGAATCCCAAAAGAAAAGGACGTGCTGTAGGCATGGGCCGCCAGCCGGCTGGTCTTCATGGATACATTGTCGAAAAGTTCTTTTTGGCTCATTCGTTGCGTAAAAATAACCACTAATTCTATCAGGTCTTTCTTGCCCGCCGGATCAACTCGTCAGCCACCACCTGCCCCGAAATGATCGATGGGGGCACGCCAGGCCCTGGTACGGTCAATTGTCCCGTATAAAACAGATTCCTGACCTTTTTGTTTACAATCGAGGGCTTGAGATTGGCCGTCTGAAAGACCGTATTGGCCAGCCCATAGGCATTTCCCTTGAATGAATGGTAGTCCTGGATGAAGTTGCTGTGGGCGTAGCTTCTCTTGAAGACGATGTGTTCCCGCACCGATTCGCCGGTGAGCTCCTCCATTCGCCGGATCACCATGTCAAAGTACTTTTCACGGGTCTCTTCTTTGTCTTCGAGTCCGGTGGCAACGGGTATCAGGATGAAGACATTTTCGCATCCCTCCGGGGCCACGGAAGAATCCGTTTTGGAGGGGCAGGAGACATAGAAGAGCGGTTGGGTAGGCCAGGATGGGTTCTCATAAATCTCTTTCGAGTGAAGCGCAAAATCCTGGTCAAAGAAAAGGGTATGGTGCAGCAGGCTCTTGAGCTTCTTGTTGACGCCCAGGTAGAAGATCAGGCTTGAAGGGGCCATCTCGCGCTTTTGCCAATATGCTTCGGAATATTTTCGGTAGGCCTGCGGCAGCAATTGCTGCTCAATGTGATGATAATCCGCGCTGGCCATGACATAGTCAAACTTTCGTTCGGTGCCATTGATGCGCAATGATTGGATGCTGCCGGTGCCAAGGGTCATGGATTCAACTTCGCTGTTGAATTCAAAGGAAGCGCCTTGTTCCTGCGCGATCTGCTGCATGGCTTCCACCACCTTGTACATTCCGCCCATGGGGTACCAGGTGCCCAGCACCATGTCGGCATAGTTCATCAGGCTGTAGAGGGCAGGCGTGTTGCCAGGCGAGGCGCCCAAAAACAAAACAGGAAACTCAAGCAGCTGGCGAAGGCTGGGATCCCGGAAGTTTTTGCGGACGTGTGTGGCCAGGGATTGGAAGATGTCAAGCTTGAAGAGGCCCTTGAATACTTCGGCGTCGGCCAGTTCGGTGATGGACAAACCGGGTTTGTATACCAGGCGGTTCACGCCTACTTCGTATTTGTATTTGCCTTCTTCGAGGAATTTCTTCAGATGGGCGCCGGCACCTTTTTCCCTATTTTCAAACAAGTCGAACAGGGCCGCGGTTCCGGCAGGAACATTCATGATGTCATTTTTGCCGAAGAAAATGCGGTAGGAGGGATCCAGCCTTTCCAGCTGGTAAAAGTTGGCCGTGGTCTTTCCGAAGCGGTTGTAGAATTTCTCAAAGACGTCGGGCATCCAATACCAGCTGGGGCCCATGTCGAATGTGAAGCCGTCCTGTTCAAACCGTCGCGCCCTTCCGCCAGGCAGACTGTTTTTCTCGATTACAGTTACCTGGTGACCGGCTTGCGCGAGGCATGCCGCCGCAGACAGACCTGAGAATCCTGATCCGATGACGGCGATACTGGACATGTGAGGAGGTTATTCGCTTTTCAGCGGTAACCTACCAATTTTTTCTGAATTTCCTTCCGGGCGTGGAAAATGCGGTTCTTCACTGTGCCAATGGGCAGGTTCAGCTGCTTCGCGATCTCGTGGTACTTGTAGCCGGTGGTGTGCATCTTGAACGGTATGAGCAATTCGTCCTTAATGGAATTCATGTTGCGCCATACTTCCTTGAACTCCACGCTGCTCCCAGGGCGGTTGAAGGTATGCTCATCCTCAACGTTGAGGAAATACAGTTCCTCCGTAGTATCGTTAGACGTCTTTTCCCGCTGTGCTTTGCGGTAGTTGTTAATGTAGGTGTTGCGCATGATGGTGAAGAGCCAGCCTTTCAGGTTCGTGTCCTGCCGGAACTTGTCGCGGTAGGTCAGTGCCTTCAGGATGGTGTCCTGTACGAGGTCCTGCGATTCCTCTCGGTTGGACGTGAACCGGTAGGTAAATGACTTCAGCGTGGGACGCAAGGCAGAAAGATTGTGGCTGAATTCCAAGGCTGTCATACTTATTACTGTTTAATTTTATCTTCTAAATGTTGAACAAAATTAAGTATAATACGGAACTATGCAACATATTGTTTAACATTTAATGGCAAATAAATAAACGCTAATTTGGCTTTCCCAAGAGGGTTTTTAGCTCTGCCGCAGTGAAAAATACCTGGAGATTGGCTGGGGCTTTGATGGCAGTCTTTTTAAATACGTGGCCAGAGGCAAGAATTCTTGACTTGGGCCTTTCCTTACAGAGCCGGTTAAGGTAGCCCTGTACATCCTCGGCCGACGGAGAAGTGGTAATGGCTGTTATGATAATTTCAGGGTTGTGAAGGGCGCAAATGGACACCAGGTCTTTGTAGGGAACCATCTGGCCCAGGTAATAGGTGCGGAATCCAGCTTTCTTAGCAATGTAATGGTAGAACAGCAATCCCATTTCGTGAAGTTCTTCATCCGGAAGGTAAAGCAGTACCCGGGTGCTGCTTTTGGGCGGCAGTGGCAGTCCATCAATGGCAACCATAATTTTCTGGCGGAGCAGATTCGTGGTAAAGTGCTCCTGGGCAGGTGAAATGTTGTTCGTATGCCACAGTATACCAATTTTTTGAAGGAAGGGATAGACAACGTCTGTAATGGTCCTTTCAAACCCGAAGCGCAGGATAATGCCCGCCAGGCCTTTCTCAAATGCTTCCTCATCCACGTCAATCATCGATACCATCAGCTGATCGATGTGAACGTCGGCATCTGAATTGGATTCGCTCAGGGCAGCGACCTGGCTGGTCAGCTCCGTCGGACCCAGTTGAATGATTTTGGATATTTTTAAGCCATGGTTGTTGAGGATGGAGACGTTGATGATTTTCTTGAGGTCCTCATCGGTATAATACCGGATGTTGGTCTCCGTGCGGCTGGGATTCACAATCCCATAGCGTTTTTCCCATATGCGGATGGTGTGGGCCTTGATGCCTGAAAGTTGCTCCAGCTCTTTTATCGAATATTTGCCCACCTTGATATTGGTTTTGATTGTATGAATAACCTGATTGCGCCGGTTTTGTTCAAGCCATTGTGAAAAAAGACCTCTCCCTATCCGATAAAGGCCTGCAGTGGTTCAACAAAATGGGCTGGAAATCCTTTCCCTTCCAGCAGGAGGCCTGGGAATCGTGTCTGAAGGGTGAAAGCGGGTTGGTCAATGCCCCGACCGGCAGTGGCAAGACCTACTCGCTGGCAGTACCCATTTTGATCGAAGGGCTTGACCGTCCGCAGAAGAAAATCCAGGCGATCTGGATCGCACCGATCCGTGCCCTTGCCAAAGAGATTCAGCTGTCAACCCAAAAAGCTGCGGAGGGCCTTGGCTCAAACTGGAAAGTGGCTGTCCGTTCCGGTGATACCAGTACGACCCAGAAAGCGAGTCAGAAGGAGAAGCCGCCGCAATTCCTGATCACCACGCCGGAGAGTTTGCATCTCCTGCTGTCTCAAAAAGGGTATGCTGATTATTTCTCTGACCTGAAAACCATTGTGGTGGATGAGTGGCATGAACTGGTTGGATCAAAGCGCGGCGTGCAGATGGAACTGGCCTTGTCAAGGCTAAAGTCTGTGTCTCCTGGCTTGAAGATCTGGGGCATCTCGGCTACCATCGGAAACATGGAGCAGTCCCTGCACGTGCTCCTGGGCAGCAATTACCTCAAAAAGAATCACACCGTCATTCGTGCTGATATTCACAAGAAGGTTGAAGTGATTTCTGTTTTCCCCGAAGAACTGGAGCGAATGCCATGGTCGGGGCACGTCGGTATTCACCTGCTGAAGAAGGCGGTGGAGATAGTCAAGCAGAGTACAAGTACACTGATCTTTACCAATACCAGATCTTTCGCTGAAATCTGGTATCAGCGGATGCTGGACGAGGCGCCTGAATTGTCGGGACAAATCGCCATGCACCATGGTTCCATCAGCCAGGACATCCGGCATTGGGTGGAAGAGCAATTGCACGAGGGAAAACTCCGCGCAGTGGTCTGCACGTCCAGCCTGGACCTCGGTGTTGACTTTCGGCCCGTCGAGACCATCATCCAGGTGGGCAGTCCAAAGGGTGTGGCACGCCTGCTCCAGCGCGCCGGCCGGAGCGGTCACCAGCCCGGGGCTGTCAGCAGGATCTACTTTCTGCCGACGCATTCACTTGAACTCATCGAAGCGGCTGCCGGAAGGGAAGCCATAAAACAAAAGGTGGTGGAGGACAGGATCCCATACATACGTTCTTTTGACGTGCTGGTACAGTACCTCGTCACGCTGGCGGCCTCCGATGGCTTTAAGTCGGAAGAGATTTTCCAGGAGGTAAAAGGCACATTCAGTTTTCAATCCATCAACGAGGATGAGTGGAACTGGGCACTGGGGTTCATCACGACTGGCGGCGCATCATTGACCGCCTATGATGAATATCGGAAAGTGGAATTGGAGAACGGCCTGTACCAGATTACCAGCAGGCGGGTGGCCATGCGTCACCGTCTTTCCATCGGCACCATCGTGGGCGATGCCTCGCTGATTGTGAAGTACACCACCGGCAAGCAACTGGGCTCGATCGAGGAGGGATTCATTTCCAGGCTTTCACCTGGCGATGTGTTTTGGTTCGCCGGCCAGCGGCTTGAACTGGTACGCATCAAGGATATGGAGGTGCATGTGCGCAAGACCAAGCGCAAGTCAGGCCGGGTTCCATCCTGGCAGGGCGGCCGGATGCCCCTGTCTTCTCAAATGAGCGAGATGATTCGTCTCAAGATCCATGATGCTGCCGAAGGAAGGGAAACAGATCCCGAGATGATTTTTCTACGGCCGCTATTGACGTTGCAGGCGGAGCGGTCGCACCTGCCAAGAAAAAATGAATTTCTTGTGGAATCTTTTGAGACGAGTGACGGCTTTCACGTGGTCATGTTTCCTTTTGAGGGGCGCCTGGTCCATGAAGGACTTGCCTCGCTGGTGGCCTACCGTATTTCCAGGATCAGGCCCATCACGTTTTCCATCGCCATGAATGATTATGGGTTTGAATTGCTTTCTGACCAGGAGATTCCCCTCATGGAGGCCATCGAGACGGATGTGCTGGGCAGCGATAATTTATTGAAAGACATCCAGGCCAGCATCAATTCCATTGAAATGGCGAAGAGGAAGTTCCGTGACATCGCTTCCATTGCAGGGCTGGTTTTCAAGGGTTTTCCCGGCCAGCGGATCCGGGACCGGCATGTGCAGTCCTCCACCCAGTTGTTCTTCAATGTGTTTAATGATTACGATTCAACCAACCTGCTGCTGCAGCAGGCCTACGAAGAGGTGATGGACTTCCAGCTGGAAGAGGCCCGGATGCGCCGGGCGCTGGAACGAATCAGCAAACAGAAAATTATTATCACCACGCCTTCGCGCCCAACTCCATTCGCGTTTCCCATCATGGTCGACCGGCTCTCCCGCGAGAAGCTGTCGTCAGAGAAGCTGGAAGACCGCGTTAAGAGAATGCTGCTGCTGTATGAACAGTAGCAGTACACTCAGCCTTGCCTAGAATATATACCGGAAGATGATGAAGAGTGTCCCAGACATCATCATACACACCGGCAAGGTCAGGAACCAGGCAAGCAGGATGTTTCTTACGGTCTCTGGCTGGAGGTTCTTCACCCCTTTGCTGGCCACCATGCTGCCGGCAATGCCTGACGACAACACATGGGTGGTGCTCACGGGAAGGCCAAATGAACTGGAAAGCCCGATGGTGGTTGCGGCAACCAACTCTGCACTGGCGCCCTGCGCATAGGTGAGGTGTTCCTTCCCAATTTTTTCACCGATTGTTTTTACAATGCGTTTCCATCCGATCATGGTGCCCAATCCCAGGGAAAGGGATATGATCACGATGACCCAGCCCGGTGAATAATCCGTGGCCTTGCGTACACTCTTCATATTATCCTTCAGGATCTTCTTGTCGCTTTCGCTGACACGGGCTTCTTCCTTCTTCAGGAGGTCGTTGATGTTGCGGTCCATAACGAGAATATCCTTTCTGACACCAAAACGCTCTTCCTTGGCAAGGTTGGTAATCGAACCAACACCGGCAAGGGTTGTCTGGATGTGCGTGTTCATCGTTACAGCATCACTGTACTTGGCCTTGTCTAAAGTTGAAAACGGACCCGGATCAATGCTCTTCATCACATTTTCAATCTTATGAAGCGGCTCCATCAGTTTGGCTGAATCATAATTTGCGTTCAGTGCAAAGTACCCGGGAACGATACCGATGAGGATCAGCATGACGAGTCCCACTCCTTTTTGGCCATCGTTCTGACCGTGAAAGAAACTGACCAGCGTACAGGTCAGCAGGAGAATGCCCCTGATCCAGGGCGGCGGAGGTGTATTCTTCTTGGGCTCTTTGAAGAGGTCATCGCCATAGGGTTTTCCTTTGGTGGAGACCCTGAGCAGGTACATCAGGATGATGGTAAGGGTAAATCCTACCAAGGGTGAAATCAAAAGTGAGGTTCCGATTTCCTGGGCTTTGCCCCAGTTAACGGCTGTGCTGGTGGAGTCGGGAAGGAATGAATAGGCAATGCCTACACCAAGGATTGAGCCGATCAGGGTATGGGAACTGGAGCAGGGGATACCCAGGTACCAGGTGAGGAGGTTCCAGAAGATGGCGCTCAATAGCAGGGCACCCACCATAGATATGCTGTGGGCAATGTTCTGATCGATTAAAGATTCCACCGGCAGCAGGTTGACGATCCCCATGGCTACTGCAATGCCTCCAAAGAACACACCCATGGAATTCATGAAGCCAGACCAGATCACGGCAACCCAGGGTTTCAGGGAGTTGGTATAAATAACAGTCGCTACCGCGTTGGCGGTATCGTGGAACCCATTGACAAATTCAAAAGAACAGGCCGCTAACAGGCAGATGACCAGCAGGATGGAATACGATAATTCTAATTCAAACATGGGATTTCAGCGTTTATTCGGGAATTCCAGCAAACGCTGAAAACCTCGATTCTGGCAAGGTAAGGCTACTCTTTCGGTCCTGTGTTAAGCAAATGTTAAGTGTTTCAAGTGGTAATATAGAACTAAAAACGAATCGGGCGGGCAGGAAATGTGATGGAAATCCGGCTCGATAAGTGGCTGATAAAAAAGGCGGGAAATCATCAACTATTACCGGGGGTTAGTACTTTTAGCCGGTATGAATTTGAATTTACCGGAATCCGGCGTTGAGCTCCTCGCGGCCAAGGCGCTCCATTTTCAGGAAGCCCACACCCTGGTGGTGGCTGACCTGCATTTTGGGAAGGTGAATCATTTTCGAAGGTCTGGATTGCCGGTGCCACCGGAGGCCGGCCAGAAAAATGTAGAAGCGCTCATCGATTTGATCAATGCGGTATTGCCCGCGCGAATGATTTTCCTCGGGGATTTGTTTCATAGTCACTACAATGAGGAATGGGAGGCGGTCGGGCAGGTTATCGCACATTTTCCGGCTTGCCGCTTTGATTTGGTGAGGGGCAACCACGATATCATGAGTGAACAGCAATATTCCCGGAAGGGGATCCGGGTTGTCGGGCAGGAAGTGATTGGTCCATGGCTCCTGACGCATGAGCCGATGGAGCATAGCATGATACCGAAAGGCAGCATCAACATGGCTGGCCACCTTCATCCCGGCGCACGGCTCCATGGCAGGGGTAGGCAGTCCCTGATGCTTCCCTGTTTTTGGTTTTCCAAAAAGCAGGTCATCCTTCCGGCGTTCGGGACTTTCACCGGACTGGCCGCCATCCAGCCCGCGGAGCATGACCATGTCTATGTGATTCTGAATAACAAAGTAATGGAGGTGAACATGGAGGCTGCCGGCAAGCGAAAGGCAACGGTGCGATGAAGTTAATCCTTCTGACCCTATTGATATCATTTGCCATTCCTGTTGTTGGACAGGATACGCTGCGTTTGTCGGTGCTTTTCACCGGTGACATCATGCAGCACGATTCACAAATTGCGGCTGCCTTTGATCCGGCATCAGCAACCTATGATTATAAGCCGTGCTTTGAACACATCAAGCCGGTGCTGTCTGCTCCTGACCTTACCATCGGCAACCTTGAACTGACTTTTGCCGGACCTCCTTATAAGGGTTATCCGCAATTCAGCGCTCCCGATGCCTTGCTGGAGGCACTCAAGGAAGCGGGGTTTGATGCCCTGGTTACCGCAAACAATCATTGTGTCGACCGGGGTAAGAAGGGGCTGGAACGAACCATTGATTTGCTCGACAGCGCCGGGATCAGGCATACAGGCACCTTCAAGGATACGCTCGACTGGCTGAACAATTACCCGCTGCTGCTGGAGTCAAAGGGATTCAGGCTGTCGCTGCTGAACTATACTTCTGGAATGAACGGACTTCCGGTAGAGGGTCCCAACAAAGTAAACCGGATTGACACGGCCAGCATCGCCGCGGATTTGACAAAGGCAGCCAGACAGCAAGCCGACATGATCATTGTGTTTATGCATTGGGGCACGGAGTACCAGCGTGCTCCAAATGACTGGCAGAAACAAGTTGCGGAATTTTGCTTTCGGCATGGGGCCGGCATGGTCATCGGTTCTCACCCGCACGTGCTTCAGCCTGTCGACTGGCGGAAGGAGCAGGGCCGGTTGGTGGCTTATTCCCTCGGTAATTTTGTGTCTGGCCAGCGTGACCGTTACCGCAATGGCGGGATGATGCTGCAGGTGACGCTTGAAAAAATTTCTGCCAGCGCAACCCATATCACCAGGATAAAGGATGTCGGCTACCAACTGGGGTATGTTCACCGCGCACAGGATGCCCGCCGGACTTACCAAATTCTGCCTGTTGCTAATTTTGAGAATGACTCGTCGGTTGTAAAACTGAGGTCAGCGCGTGAATCCCTTATCCAGTTTAAGGATGATTCCCGGTTGCTGCTGGGCAACCAGTTCAACAGCAAGGGTGAGGGTGTGCTTGCTGCTCCCGGGTCAAACCATCCCTGATCTACCTTCTCCCGGTTTTGAAGAGTATTCCAATGGCGAATTCAAGCCCCGTGAAGTCAACCTTGGCATTCTTGTATTCTGCCTGGATGGTGGTATTTGTTCCGCCCAGGGTGCCGCCCGAGTAGCTGCCTGTCATGGGAATACCGGACTGACCCATGAGGTAATTGGTCTCGAGTGAAATTCCCCATTGGCTGGTGATGTCCACCGTAAATTCAAATCCTGCCATGTATCCAAAACCAGGCTTGTTATCGAAGGAGAACTGGGAATTGACGACATCCCAACCCTGGAACTTGCCGATGGCCCTGTCGAGGTGACCGTAGTTGAGTTGTTGATCAAATGCGTAAAAGAAAAATCCCCCTGCTTTGATATCGAATTCCATGCCTTTGCCTTTGAATTGTAAAACCAGTTCAGCGGGTATGAAAAGGGTAAAATTGGATCCCGTGATGGATGACTTGCTTTCAAACGGGAGGTCGATGACATTGAGGCCGGACATCCTGTACAGTGATGCCCCCGTCTCCAGCGCAAGGTAGCGGTTGAGATCGACGCCAACACCCCGGATGGAGAAAGGGCTGATCGGGGTTGAGAATTCACCATTCCTGGGGACGAAGTAAGAAAACGAAAGTCCTACGCTTTGGCCTGAGGCGGCGTAGAATCCAATCGCCATGAGGAGCACCGCTGTTAATCGCTTCATTTCTTATTTTTTTTGACGAAGATACTTGAATCTGTGTTTCGTGTTAAATTGCGCAAATGCTTACTATGAAAAAATACTACTTACTCGGGTTGCTGGCTATCATCGGATGCCAGTCTAACAAGGTTCCTGCCGATCTGATCATCACGGGAGGGACGATTTACACTGTGAACGACAAGTCACCCATGGTTGAAGCGGTGGCGGTGAAAGGCGATACCATCCTGTTTGCGGGCAGTTTGGCTGATGCGGAAAAATACAGGGGAGAAAAAACGGAATCCATCGACCTGAAAGGCGCGACAATGACTCCCGGTTTTATTGAATCGCATGGTCACATCATGGGCCTGGGTTATAACGAACTTGACCTCGATCTGATGTATGTAAAGAATTATGATGAGTTGGTTGAAAAAGTAAAGGAGGCGGTGGCTAAGGCACAGCCCGGTGAGTGGATCGTGGGGCGAGGCTGGCACCAGGACAAGTGGGACAAGAAGCCCGGTAAAATGGTGAAGGGATTTCAGACGCACGAAAAACTGAGCGAAGTGTCGCCCAACAATCCGGTCTTTCTGTCACACGCCAGCGGACATGCGGGCTTTGCCAATGCCAGGGCCATGCAAATCGCCGGCGTAAACCAGCTGTCTGTGGAGAAAACTTCGGCCGTTGTTGAGGGCGGAGAAATTATCCGGGACAATCTTGGAAACCCTACGGGTATTTTCAACGAGCGGGCGCAGGGATTGATCACCAAGTACATTCCGAAGAGCACAGAGGAGTCGGACGCCAAGGCATTGGACCTTGCCATGAAGGCGTGTGCCCGCAATGGGATTACCAGTTTTCATGACGCTGGTGCATCAGTCAAACGCATTGAGTTGTTCAGGAAATTCAGGTCGGAAGGCAAACTAAAAACCCGGTTGTATGTCATGATTTCCGGCCGCGACCGGGACCTCGTTAATGCATGGTACAAGAAGGGTCCGGAGATCGATTCTCGCGGCGTCACCATCAGGGCTATCAAACTGAATTGTGACGGGGCGCTGGGTACACGCGGCGCATGGCTGCTGGAACCGTACAGTGACCGGCAGGATTTTTCCGGAATGGCTACTTTGTCCATGGACACCGTCATGAAGACGTCGCGTGATGGTTTGACCTACGGATTCCAGGTTTGTTCCCATGCCATTGGGGACCGTGCCAACCGGGAGATCCTGGATCGATACGAGATCGCCTTTAAAGAGAATCCTGCTAAAACCGATCACCGCTACCGCATCGAGCACGCGCAGCACCTTCATCCGGATGACATACCACGGTTTGGTAAACTGGGCGTGATCCCGGCGATGCAGGCAGTGCATTTATCGTCTGACCGGCCCTGGGCCATTGAGCGGCTGGGGGAGAAGCGCATTAAGGAAGGCGCTTACATGTGGCAATCGCTTTTGAAGTCGGGAGCCCGGGTAATCAATGGAACGGATGTTCCTGTAGAGCCCATCAACCCGGTGGCAAGTTTCTATGCCTCGGTGACGAGGATGACGCTCAAGGGTGAACCGGAAGGAGGGTACGAACCGGAGGAAAAAATGACCCGCGAGCAGGCGCTTCGTTCCTATACCCTGGATGCTGCTTACGGAGCGTTTGAAGAAGACATCAAGGGCTCCATTGAGCCGGGCAAGCTGGCTGACTTTACTGTATTCTCCCAGGACCTTATGAAAGCTCCTGATTCTGAATTGCTGAAGACTGAAGTAAGGATGACAATCCTGGGTGGGAAGAAAGTATTTGAAATGAAATAAAAAAAGGCCGTGCTGTCCGGCGCGGCCTTTTCTAGAATACAAGATTCGATACCTATTTATTCAAAAACTTGTGGGCCCTGGCCATCAGTGCCTTGCGGTCAGAGGTAATGGTTGGATCGCTGTAGATTTTGCTGGCGAGTTCAGCGACAACCTGTTTTTTATAGCCTAATCTCTCGGCAACCTGTTCGCAAAAGTGCATTTCACTCTTGAATACCTGTCCGTCGCTCTTCATGATTTGAATCAGGTGATACAGGTTTTCGAACTTCTGGTCTTCGGTAAAGCCGGAGAGGTCTCCAATGGGTTTTGGCTTGTGGATCATGGAATCGACTTCTTCTTTGGTCAGGCCATTGGCCTTGCCGATCATGTGTATGGTCTTGGCCTCTTTTTCACCGATGTTGTTATCGCTGGCGGCCAGGTTAATCAAAACATTCAGAGTTTCGTGAATCATAACAATTAAGTTTTGCTCAAATATGGTTAATAACCATCGAAATTATAGAAAATTCAGCAATTTCAATAGTCATTTCGAAATTTGGGATAAAAGGTAATATTGCATGCAACCTTGTGCCTGCCTCAGGGTCAATAGATCAAAAACAGCCGTATCATGAAGATGAAATTAGGGGTACTATTTGGGATGTTTCTGGTGTCGTTTTCCGGGTTGGGACAGCAGAGTGAGGTGAGAAGCCTTGAGAGGTTTACTGGGGTCAAGTCGGCCGAGGCGGTTGACGTATACCTGAAAAAGGGAGACAAGGAGAGTGTCAAGGTGGAGGTGAATGGCGTGAAATTGTCAGACGTGCTGACGGAAGTGAGCGGCACTTACCTGAAAATACACATGCGGGATGATTTCAGCTTCAGGGGAAAGCGGGACGTTAAAGCTTATGTTACCTATGTCGAACTCGACAGGATTTCAGCCAGTTCAGCGTCCAACATATTTTCCGATGGTCCTATTAAAGCCAATAGCATTGAGGTGCACGCATCCAGTGCGGCCAATATTGAGATCAGCCTGGAAGCAGAACGCGTTCAGGTACATGCTTCCAGCGCAGGGGATGTCATCCTGGAGGGCAAGGCAAAATTCATTGACGCTGAAGCCAGCAGCGCCGGGGAGGTGGATGCCTATAACTTTGTGACTGAAACAGCAGAGGCAAGCGCCAGCAGCGCAGGCAGCATCAAGTTAAACGTCTCGCTGGCACTGGAGGGCCATGCCAATAGCGGAGGCGACATCCGTTACCGTGGCAATCCAACCAAGACCAATACCAACTCCAGCAGCGGCGGTTCTGTTAAGCGCTCGAACTAAGCGAATCTTTCCCATAAGGCTTCGTCCACTGCTGTACAACAGCGTGCCGGTGTGGAATTGTATTTAAAAATCATGAACTTCGGCCCATGGAAACGCTGACGGGCCCTGGCAATAACCGGTTTCTCCTCCTCTTGCTGGTGATTGTCCTCCGGTATCTTGTTCTTGCTTCGATTGCCTTCTTTGTTTTTTATCGGGCCCGCCGAAAGGCGTGGTCATTCAGAAAAATTCAACTAAAATTCCCGGCCAACCGTGACTACCGCCGGGAAATTTCCTTTTCCATCAGCACGTCTGTGATCTTTGCCACGCTGGGCTACCTGTTCTTCTTCGGGCCGCTGGCCAGATATACAATGGTATACCGCGATATTCACGCACACACCACAGTCTACTTTATCTTCACCGTATTCCTTACCCTCGTGGTACACGACACCTACTTCTACTGGACGCACCGGTTGATGCATCACCCCCGGTTGTACCCGTATGTTCATAAAGTGCATCACCTTTCTACCAACCCTTCTCCCTGGGCGGCCATGGCCTTTCACCCCCTTGAAGCCGTCATGGAGTTTGGCATCATCGCCATCGTACCATTTCTTTACCCCATTCACCCATTCGCGATTTTCTTATTTCTGCTCACGATGATGGTTTATAATGTGTACGGTCATCTTGGATATGAACTTTACCCAAAAGGGTTCTCCAGGAGTTTGATTGGCAAGTGGATCAATACGTCGGTGAACCACAACCAGCACCATGCGTTTTTCATCGGAAACTTTGGCCTCTACTTTTTGTGGTGGGACCGTTGGATGGGGACGCTCAGGAGCGATTACGATGCGGAGTTTGATGAAGTAAAATCCAGGGAGAGTTAAGCCGGCCTTAGGTAACGGTATTTTCCCGGGTGTCCTATGCCTATGTGGTCAATGTGTTTTCACTGAACCTTCCTGAATGCCGGCACCGGCAGAAAACCGCCCGGCAGGGAACTGACTGCCGTCACCAGGAAGAATAGAAAAGAGAATGCCACCGCCTCACTTTTGTCAATGGGGCAAAATCCTGCCGCCGCGATAAAAACAAGCTCGCGTATTCCAATGCCGCCGATTGAAATCGGGAGAACTGAAACCAAGGATGACACCAGGAACACCGTCAGGTACGCGCTGGTGAAATCTGCGATACCCAGGCTGGTGAGAATCGACCATGCGCAAAGCACCTGGATGCCCTGAACGCCAAGTGAAAGGAGGCTTGTCTTCGAAAGGGAGGGTGAAAAATTCCTGGCCAGCCAGCGGTTCACCCCGTACCACGCAGGTGCAGCGAGCATGGCCCCGATCAGCGCCAGGTCCCGGTAAGGAATTTCGGGGAAGGCCATCCACCCAAAAAGAAAACTGAGGACACCCAGGGCGACCATGCCTGAAAGCCGGTCAAACAAGACAGCCTGGATGGCTGGTTTGACCGGCGAACCGAGTTCCCGGTTAAGTAAATAGACCTTGTAACCATCACCTCCGATGCCACCGGGCAGGAATAGATTGTAAAACATGCCGATGTAGTACAGGAAGAGGTTGTCTTTTTCAGACAATCCGAGTTTTGTGTCGCGGAAGTATTGGTTCAGCCGGAAAGCGCTGATGACTTTGGAAAGGTTGTAGAGGAGGACAGACAAAAGCAGCCAGGCAGGATCAGCACGGAAGAATATGTTTACAAACTGCTGGCGGTCGATGTTCCTGAAGACGATGTACAGGGCAATCCCGCTGAGGATACATTTCAGGAGGAACTTCCAGAAATTAGTCCGCTTGCTGGTTTCCAAGAAATACTTCTTTGATGGAATAGGTCTTCTTGTTTTGGGATTCGTAATAAATCCGCATCATGAGTTCTGCGATCAGGCCGAAGGTCAGGAACTGGATCCCGGCCAGCACCAGGGTGATCCCCAGGATCAGCAACGGTCTTCCCCAGATGTCTTCACCCATCAGCTTCACCACCAGCAGGTACAGGCTTATGACAGATCCTGCCATAAACGTGATGATCCCGATGGGTCCGAAGAAGTGTATCGGTCTTCTGAAATATTTTTGAAAGAACAACATGAGAAGCAGATCGCTCATGACTTTGAAGGTGCGTCCGATGCCGTACTTGGATTTTCCGTGAACCCTGGGAAAGTGAGAGACTTCCACATCGGTAATCTTCGCACCCTGGAGGGCCAGCAGGATGGGGATGAAGCGGTGCAGTTCGCCATAAAGCCCCAGGTTTTTCGCGAAGCTGCTTTTGAAAACCTTGAGTGTGCATCCGAAGTCACGGATGGCAACGCCGGTGATGCTTTGAATGAGTTTGTTGGCGAGGATGCTGGGGATCCTTCGGAGAAAGAATCCGTCTTTTCTGTCCTTGCGGAATCCCGCGACCACATCCCATTCTTCGCGCTTGAGTTTTTCCAGCATCATCGGAATGTCGGCCGGGTTGTTCTGCCCGTCGCCGTCAAGGGTGATGATGTACTCCCCCTGTGCCTGATCGATGCCTGCCGACATGGCGGCGGTCTGGCCAAAGCTTTTCGTCAGGCGGATGAGTCTCATGTGCTCATCGCCGCTTTTTTTGATTACGGAATAGGTTTGGTCAGTGGAGCCGTCGTCCACCCAGATGACTTCATAACTAAAGTTCTTCACTGCCTCCTGGATCTTTTCGGCGAGCGGTGCAATATTGCCCTCCTCGTTGAGTGCCGTGATGACGATGGATAGTTCAATCATGGGGACTGAATCGTTGAAAAATGTTTTGCATGATGATGAAGCCCATGGATCCGATGATGACACCGGCCAGGATGTCGCTGAAGCTGTGTACGCCCAGCGCTACCCGGGTGAACATGATCAGGATGGCCCACGCACCAGTCAGGAGCAGGCTGAGCCGCGTGCGGAAAAGCACGACGTAGAATCCCAAGACCGCCGTTGCGGCTTCCGTTGTGTGCCCTGAAGGAAATGAATTGTTGGTGCCGCCGCTCCACTTGGTAATGCGCGTGTCCACTTCCCAGGGCCTGGGTAAATGCGTGGTGCGCTTCACGGCATAGGAGAGGAGTCCGGAAAGGCCGATGCACAACAAGACGAGGAGTCCCTTGCGGGTCAGGTCAGATTTCTTTTTGATCAGGCCGGTGAACAGGAAGATGGCCGGAATTCCCAGGCTGATGAAACTGATGTAATCCGTTACGCCCTGGAAAAAGGTGATAGCGGCCGGAGTCAGTCGGGTTTGCAAGTCAACGATCCATTGGTATTCCATGGTCATGTGGGATGACATCCGCCACCATGCCAGGACAAAAAGGAAGGCCAGCAGAATAATTAATATGGGCCCGTGTTTTATTTTCATGCTAGATTACGTCAAAAATAGACAAACCCGTGCAGGACAAAAAATTGTGGCTTATTCTGGCGCTGGCGATCCTGTCCATCGGGGCGAACATCTGGGGCTTCCCGGTTTACATCCTCGATGAGGCACGAAACTCCGCCTGTGCCATGGAGATGATGCAGCGCGGTGACTGGGTGGTGCCGACTTTCAATGGGGAACTGCGCACCGACAAACCGCCGCTTCACTATTTCTTCATGATCGCTTCTTACAAGGTGTTTGGCGTAACTCCATTCGCGGCGCGTTTGTTTTCAGCTGTGATGGGCGTCCTTACCGTTTGGGTTGTCTATTTCTTTGTGAAGAGAATGGCCAGCCAGCGGGCCGCATTCTATTCCGCACTTGTCCTTCTGAGTTCGCTCGGTTTCGTAATTGAATTTCATCTGGCGGTACCTGATCCTTACCTGATCTTCTTTCTCACCCTGTCGTGGCTATGCTTCATTGATGGATATACATCGGGCAGGGTTGGCCTGTTTGATCTTTCTTACGGCGCCATGGCCCTGGCCTTTATGGCCAAGGGACCGGTAGCGGTGGTCTTGTCGGGCATGATCTTTCTGTTGTTCCTGTTGTTGCTGGAAGATTTCTCCTGGAAGGTATTCAGCCGATTCAGGATTTGGCGCGGTATAGTCATTTTCCTGGCCATTACCCTGCCGTGGTGGATCGGTGTGGCACTTGCCACGGATGGCGCGTGGCCGAGGGATTTTATCATGCAGCACAACGTGGGGAGGTACTCGTTATCCATGGAGGGACACACGGGTATCCCCGGGCTGGCCATCGTATTCCTATTCATTGCGCTCTTGCCCCTGGCGGTACACTTTCCTTCCGCATTGAAAATGGCCTGGGTGAAGAGGCGTGAAGATTCGCTTTTGTTTTTCAGCATGGTCGCAGCCGTGTCGGTGGTGATCTTCTTTTCATTTTCGAAAACGATCCTGTTTAACTACGTCGCGCCCGCCATTCCGTTCGGAGCCATCATCCTTGGGTTGTTTATCGACAGAAGGCTGAGCAACCCGGTACCGGTGACCACGGGCAGAAAGGCAGGAAGCATCATTGCCATGGTGGTGTCGGTTTCGCTACCGTTTATTCTTCGCATGGCCATTGCTCAGGATAAATGGATATACGAATTGCCTAACCTGGCATGGTTGTTTGTTCCGGTGTCAATCGGGGGGATTCTCTCTACATTCTTTGTTTTCAGAAATCAATGGAGAGTATCAATCCTGTGTTACCTGTTGTCTTTCTGGCTGGTGGGCGTTTTGTTATTTTACCTGGCGATGCCCGCCATCATGGCCAGGAACCCGCTGGCTGACGGGGGGATGGAGGTGATCAATCAGTCAGGCCGGGAGGTGATTGGCTACCGCAAGTTCAACGATGCGGTTGTCTTTGCCCTGAAACGGCCGGTGGTTTATTTCTTTCCGCTTGAATCGTTGAAGGCTTATATCCAGGACAGGAATGTAATTGTCATTACCCGCAAAGACCACGAAGCCGAGTTGCAGTCTATTGGGCTGGAAACTGTTTTTGAGAAGCCATACTTGTTTGAGAATCCGGATATGGTGTTGATGGTGAATAGGCCGTAGCTCCATCCTATAGGCCGTTGTGCAAAATTTGGCCGTAGAGGCACAGGGAAATCCACAGTGGAGCTTTATTCCTGAAGTGGTTGATTAGCTCATTCCTCTGCGAAATGGCTTCCATCGCAGGCCCGCCAGCCTTCAAGCCATTTCTCCCCGAACAATTCTTGGATTCCTCTTTTTCAGGAAGTAGGTGATCCTCTTATCATTAACCATTTGTGTACCACCATTCCTTTAGATCACTTCATTTTTTTATAGAATAGGGTCAAAAAATACCCTGTCACTTTAAAAAATCATTTACTTTTGGCGCCAATAAGTTAAAAAAACAACCACTATGGCCTATTTACGCTTTGAAGCCCTCAAAACCCTGAATGAACGGCTCTCCGTGCCGGTCACCAGTCCCGGTCCGAAAGTCTCCGATTTTTTCGGAGAGAACGTTTTTGGAAAAGAACAAATGCGCGCATCCCTGGCGCCCGCCGTCTTTCAAAAAGTAACGGCGGCCATTAAAAACCATGACAAGATCGATGACGCCACAGCCGATGCGGTGGCATCAGCAGCCAAGTCCTGGGCGATGAGCAAGAGTGCGACTCACTTCACCCACTGGTTCCAGCCAATGACCGGCGGAACAGCAGAAAAACATGACTCCTTCTTTGATGCTATTTCCGGCATCGAGAAATTCAAAGGAAGCGAGCTGGTTCAGCAGGAACCTGACGCCTCTTCCTTTCCCTCCGGCGGTATCCGCAGCACTTTTGAAGCCCGCGGCTATACGGCCTGGGATCCCACATCACCCATGTTCCTCTATGGAAAGACCTTGTGTATCCCTACCGTGTTCGTTTCCTACACCGGTGAAACACTGGACACCAAATCGCCCCTCCTGAAAGCACTGAAGGTGGTTGACGTGGAGGCCACCAAGGTTTGCCAGTTGTTCGACAAGGACATTCAGCATGTGGTCGCCTCACTCGGCGCCGAGCAGGAGTACTTCGTCATTGATGAGGCGCTCTACATGGCCCGTCCAGACCTTGTGATGGCCGGCCGAAGCGTCTTCGGACATTCACCGGCCCGTGGTCAGCAGATGGAAGACCATTACTTTGGCGCCATTCCTTCGCGGGTATATGACTTCATGAAGGAATTCGAATTTGAAAGCTGGCGGCTCGGTATACCGGTGCGCACGCGTCACAACGAGGTGGCTCCAAGCCAGTTTGAAGTGGCGCCCTTGTTTGAGGAAGTGAACGTCGCCAATGACCACAACCAGCTGATGATGGACCTGATGGGCCGCATTGCTGAGAAGCACAACCTGAAAGTGCTCTTCCATGAAAAGCCATTCGCCGGATTAAATGGAAGTGGCAAGCACAACAACTGGTCACTGATTACGGATACAGGGATCAACCTGTACGCACCATCCAGCAGCGCCCGTGACAACCTCCTGTTTCTGACCTTCTTCGTGACGACCATCAAGGCCGTACACGAGCACGCGGACCTGCTCCGTGCGAGCATCGCGACCGCTGCGAACGATTTCCGTCTCGGCGCCAACGAAGCACCTCCCGCAATCATGTCTGCCTTTATTGGCGACCAGATGACGGCCGTGCTGGATGAAATGGAGAAGAAAGGAAATGTGAAGATTGAGAAAGGCGACAACATGTACATGAAGCTCGGCATCGACCAGATTCCCGAGATTATCCTTGATGCCACCGACCGCAACAGGACGTCACCCTTTGCCTTCACAGGAAATAAGTTTGAATTCAGGGCTGTGGGGTCAAGCGACAACTGTGCTACGCCGATGACTGTGCTCAACATCATTGTCGCGGATCAGTTGAGTAAGTTCCATGACGCCGTGACGAAGGAAATCGACAAGGGGGAGGAGAAGCGAATTGCGATTGTCAACGTGCTCCGCAAATACATCAAGGAGTCCAAGTCAATCCGATTTGAGGGCGACGGGTACTCGGACAACTGGGTGAAGGAGGCTGCCAGGCGCGGACTGAGCAACATCAAGAACATGCCCCGCGCCATCGAGGCATATTTGTCCAAACAGTCGGTGGCCCTTTTTGAGAAATACGGTGTCTTTTCCCATAAGGAAATTGAGGCCCGCAATGAGATCAGGCTGGAGGCCTACATCAAGCGTGTTCAGATTGAAAGCCGCGTGATGGGTGACCTGGCGATGAACCACATCGTTCCTACTGCGATCACTTATCAGAATAAGCTGATTCTGAATGCCAATGGCCTGAAAGGACTGGGTATTGACAATAAGGCGGTCATTCAGTCTATCCGGGAGATATCGGGTCACATCGATATCATCAAGAATGGTGTTCGGCAAATGACAGAGGAACGCAAGCGCATCAACAAGATCACGGATACACACAAGCGCGCTTTCGCCTATTGCGATGACGTGAAGGAGAAGTACTTCGATGTTATCCGCGACTCGGTTGACAAGCTGGAGTTGCTGGTGGACGACGAGGACTGGCCATTGGTGAAATACCGCGAGATGTTGTTTTTGCGATAATATCTTTAGTCACTATTTACCGGTTCCATCCGCGTCATGTGTGGTAAAGTTTTTAGGGTGATGCTGAATGCGTCACCCTTTTCTTTTTTGTAAAACTCCCTCAGGTTTAGAACTGCAAAACGGGAAGTCCATGGAAGGCCAGCCAATGCAGCCAAAGGCAAACACCGAGGTAGGCGACTATGAAAATCAGGGTGGCAGATCTTGCCCGGTCACCGGAAAGCCTGGTGAATACCACCGAGGCCAGGGGTATGACCTGTAATCCATGCAGCGTAAAGAAATGAGCTGACCTGATATCGCCGGCTACCGTGCTCCAATTGACGAATGGCAGGCCCGGACCTCCATCTGCTGTTCCAACGGAGTGGGTCAACATGGCCGACATGGCGCCACCGGATATTCCTCCCAAAAAGAAAAAAATCAGCCCTGCTCTCCAGGCCAACAAGGCAGTTGCTGACAGTTCAATTTTTTCCGTGAAGAATAGTGCGATGGTGTAAAAAATAATCACTGTATTGACCAGGATCAACATGCCCATGATGCTGAAGATCGCGGAATCCAGACTTGTTGCAATATTGAAGTGGGACCGAACACCACGGAAGGCCTGGATGAAAATCAGTGTGTTCTCCACCAACATACAAATGACTACGATGACTGAAATGAACTTCCGGTTCTTTGAATTGGGCAAATAGTGGAGCAGCCAGGCAAATGTCCAGGCATACACGATGATGGACAATGCGAACTTCGATGGTTTTATCCACGCATTGATACCGGCAATTTGGGTGTCGTCTACGATCATCATGGTGATTGCCAGGATGAACAGGGCCGTGTTAAACCACCCAAACCAGAACAGGAGGTTGTTCCTTTTTTTTAGTTCGGTGATGAGATCAATTGGTTTCATGAAAAAGAGTTTTGGTGGAGAACCACCGCAGGGAGAAATACAGGACGAGTCCGACGGGGCCAAACATGAAGGTAAAGAAGAGGCAGGGAATCATCAGCCAATGCGAAATGCCATGTTTTTGGCTGTCATTCAATTCCCAGGCACCGATGAACATATCAAATGCCAGGTAGTGTATCCAGCCGGCGGTCAGGGCAAAGGGATTTTGAAAGAGCAAAGAAACGCCCTGCAGCGATCCAAAATCACCATCCGATTCACCAAAGTGCAGAAAAATCAGCGAAGCATAGACCACACCAAGCACCAAGGGCAATGCACCTGAAAGCACAATCAGCCTCGTCCACTTCCACCGGGGTGCAACAACCATCAGGAGCCAGCCAAGCGGTGCGATTGAATTGCATACTTGAAAGATTGTTTCAGCTTTCATGGTTTTCGATTTAGTAAGTTCGGAAATATAACAGGTTCCGATGGATTATTGGGGCGGCGGAAGGTACTGATCAGTTTAATGCTGATGATGGCTGCCTTCGATCATTTCAAGCACAGCCTTCCGGATGAGGTCAGGACGGTTCCAGGGCACGAAGTGGTCCATTCCTTCAATGACCTGCAGCGACAATGGCGCATGGGTGATCATTTTTTTAGCGAAGTCAGCGTTTTCCCTGGGCACCAGTGTGTCTTTGGTTCCCAGGATGACGATGGTGGGAGCATTGACTTTCGGCCACATCGGCAACATTTCTTCCAACTCCGGTTTCAGGTGGTAGATTTCATCATTGGAGGCCCTGAGGGAGCGAGGCAGCATCCAGCTCAGGAAGGGAGTAGCCAATGGGGCGCGGAACCACTCGTTGGGTTCCAGTTCAGGATCAATGCTGGGTGCCACCATGATCAGCCCATCAATCAATTCGGGAAAGTCCATGGCCATCCGTGCGATCAGCGGGCCGCCCAGGGAGTGGCCTACCAGGATCACCGGACGTTGCCCAACGTGTGCTTCGAGGATGGGTTTGAGGTATTCTGCCTGCTTCTGGAGCGAGGGCTCTGCCATGCCAAAGTTTGAACTGCCAAAACCGGGTCTGTCTACGGTGATGAGTTGTGCCCGTCCCAGTAAGGCAGTATCGGCCATGAAGTCAATGAAGGCGCTGAGTGAGCCGGGTGAGCCATGGACAAAAACAACGAGCGGCAGGCTGGAGTCACCAACTTCCAGGTAATTGATGACACGGTTTCCGCTGTAATACTTGTGCAGCGTGCCCTTGTACTCTTTGTTGGAAAAATAGTCGGCTATTTCAGTCTTGCTCATCCTGAACTGCAGGCACCCGTCCATGAGCAGCATGAGCAATGCAAAAATGACGAGCGGAACAGACCACGGCAGCCATTTTCTCACCGGGAACTGCCCCATCAGAAATTCAGGATTTTTTTGTATTGGGAGGAATTGTTGAATACACTGATGGCCATCTTGATTTCATGGTCATGCTCAAAGGATACTTCCACTTCTCCCCGTTCAAGATAATAACGGGCAACGATATCTTTCTCCAGCATGGACTTGATTTCCGATTGGTAGGTGAGGAGGTCATTTTTCTTGCCTTCTGTAATTCTTGCCTGGATCTGATCAATCTGCGGCTTTAAGTCTTCATAGAACCGCTCGGATTTTGCCTCGCTTGTCAACTGGCTTAATTTGACTTCTGCGGCTGAATGGTATTTGAAATCCCGCGTCTTCATCCAGTTGATGAATTCCAGGTAATCGGCGTCGGACAGGTCAAAATTTCTCGCCTCCGCAATGGTGGGGTGTTTGGAGGCGTACAGGGTGCCGTAGTCAAAGATGTGACCCTTGCCATACAAGGCGCGGGCCAGGGCAGTGGCCTCATGATTTTCAAGCGCAATGTCGGGGTCAATGCCGCCGCCGTCATAAACCGTTCGCCCGCGTGTAGTCTTGAATGCCTTCTTCAGGGAGTCCGGGACTGATTCCACGCTGCCGTCATCGCGCCGGTGTGTGTAATCCAACACCTGTATGCACCGGCCGGTTGGCGTGTAGTATTTCGCTGTCGTGATTTTTGCCTGGGAATTGAACGTCAGCGGCCGGCTCACCTGCACCAGGCCCTTGCCGTATGATTTTTCTCCAATGATGACTGCCCGGTCATAATCCTGCAGGGTGCCTGCCACAATTTCTGAGGCAGAGGCACTGCCCCTGTTGATCAGCACGGCAACCGGAATTTCCAGGTCGACCGGAGGGTTGAGTGTTTCATAGTTGATGTTGTTGTCGGGAAATTTTCCGCGGGTACTCACAACAGGCTTCCCCTTTGGAAGGAAAATGTTGCAAATGTTGACGGCCTCGAAGAGCAATCCTCCCGGATTGTCGCGCAAGTCGAGTACAAACGCTTTGGCTCCTTTTTCCTTGAGTGCTACAACGGCATTCTTAACCTCCTTGCCGGCATCGGGGGTAAAGTCGGTCAGCGACACGTACCCGACGTGATCGGAGAGCATCCCGAAGTATGGCACGTTGCTTATCTTTATCTTCTCGCGTTTGAATTCCAGCCTGATTGGGTCTTTCACGCCGTACCGGTTTACCACCAGTGAGACCGGTGTTCCTACCTGCCCGCGCATCAGGTGATTGGCCTCTTCCAATGTGATCTTGGAGAGTTCAACCTCGTCCATTTTGATGACCTCATCTCCGATCTTCAGTCCGCCCCGAAAGGCAGGGAAGCCTTCATACATCATGGTCACGACGGTGCGTTTGCCCATTTCCCGGGTGACGGCACCGATGCCGCCATACTGGCCTGTGTTCAGGGTACGGTAGTCTTCTACCTCATCCTCAGCAATAAAATTGGTATACGGATCAAGGGAATTGAGCATGGCGTCGATGCCCGTGCGAATGAGCTTGTTGGGATTAATGTCATCAACATACAGGGCATTAACTTCCTTATACAGGTTAGCAAAAATGTCAAGGTTCTTGGCAATCTCGAAGTAGCGGTCGGGCAGGGGGGAGGAGGCGAGCAGGACAAACACCAGTACCAATCCTGTCAAGGCAATTCTCTTTTTCATCAGCTGCTGTTGGGAACTAAAACATAGAAACGGAATCGAAGCCTGTTTTGTTCGACCCCTGTACGGTAACTAGAACTTGTCAGGAATCTGAATAATGCGGACGACAATCTCGTGCGGGTCTCCGTCCTTGTCGAGAAGGCTGAATTTAACCATCGGGTTGTCCCGCTTGATGTTGCTTTCAACATTTACCACTTTGTTATCCTGAAGGTGTTTTTGGATCTCCGTTTGCAGGATAAAAAGGGCGTTGGCAAAGTCCACTTCCAGCGGACTGGGGTTGTATGCGGCGGTCTTCATAGGCTTGCTTGCTACACGGTTACCAGCGGATCAGGGCAGAGGCCCAGGTGAAGCCGCTGCCAAAGGCTGCTAAACAAATTACGTCATTTTCCCTGATTCTACCTTCGGACCAGGCCTCGCTCATCGCGATCGGAATCGATGCGGCCGTGGTATTGCCGTATTTCATGATGTTGTTGTAAACCTGGTCGTCGCGCAGGGCCATTTTTTCCTGAATATACTGACTAATGCGCAGGTTGGCCTGGTGCGGTACGAGGAGGTTGATGTCTTCTTTTTTGTAATGATTGGCCGTGAGTGCCTCATTGATGACTTCCATAAAGCGTACCACGGCGTGCTTGAATACCTGATTTCCGTTCATGACCACTTTGTATGTGGTGGTATCCAGGATTTGTTCTGGCTGGCGCTCCTCACGGGGGCGGCTGCTGCCCGGGTCTTTCACATAGAGCTCTTCGGCAAAGCGTCCATCGGAGTGGAGGTGCGTGGATAAAACTCCCGGTTTGTCAGACGCCTGGACGATGGCGGCACCGGCGCCGTCGCCAAAAATGACGGCGGTGTTTCTTCCACGGTCTGTTACGTCCAACGCCGTTGATTGTATTTCTGCGCCCACCACGAGGATGGTCTTGTACATGCCTGATTTGATGAACTGGTCAGCGGTACTCAATGCATAAATAAAGCCTGAACAGGCATTGCGGATGTCGAGGGCCCCGATGCCGGAGAGACCAAGTTCACGCTGCAGCAATACGCCTGAACCGGGAAAAAAGTAATCAGGTGTAATGGTAGCAAACACAATAAACTCAATGTCCTTTTCAGTCAGGTTGGCACGCTGCAAGGCCATTCGTGCTGCTTTGGCGGACATATTAGCCACCGTATCGGTTTTTGGATCTATCCAATGGCGCTCCTGGATGCCCGTCCGCTCAATGATCCATTCATCGGTGGTATCCATCATCTTCGTCAGGTCGTGATTGGTAACGACCAGTTCCGGGACGTGGTGGCCGAGGCCGGTAATTTTGGAATAGGGCATAGTGAGGCCGTTTATTGGAGCGGTGAAGATAATAAAATGCTAACAAATGTTAGGGTATTCTGCGATCAGGACTTTTCCTTCCTGACAAGGCCCTTGGTGTTGTCATTGGAATGCCGGTCAATCAGTTTGTGCAGCGGATCGATGCCGGCCTTGAGCGGCTTGGTTTTTACGGTAAGGGAATAGGTGGTTTCCTTCTGGTTAACCTTATGCTTCCGGAGGTAAATCAGGCTGTCTTTGCCGGCTTTGTTTTTGCCGTAGATGCCGATGTCAATCCAATCGTTGATTGGAATCGGAGTCTCCATCCCGGTGCTATCAGCCCGCATTTTTTCGGCTGATACTTTCAGGGAAACGGCGAATTCATCTTTCGCTATCTCCTCAAAAGTTGCGTCAGTGACCTTGTTCTCAAACAGGGTGATCGATTCGAACATGTCGTGTATTATGTATTGCAGGCTGTCTGGCGTCACCCTCCTGATTTCGCGGAGCAGGTCCGCTGAGGTGGGATAGGGGGCATCCTTGTATTTCCATTCATTTAGGTAACGGCGGAATGCAGCGTTGACGCTGTCTTCAGAGATATAGTCCTGCAAGGCAAAGAACAAGAGGGAGGCCTTGTTGTAATGAATGTATCCCTGGCCCTCCACGAATTCCAGCGGTTGTTCCTTTTTTCGCTCCGAGGCGCGGCCGCGGAGGTAGCTGTCCAGTTCGTATTTCAAATACCGCTCGATAATTTCCGGCGGGAATGAATGTTTCATCACCATGAGTGCTGAATACTGGCTCATGCTTTCCGACAACATGGCGTTGCCCTTGACCTCGGCTTCCATCGCCTGGTGACCCCACCATTGGTGGGCCACTTCGTGGGCAGTAACGTAATACACATAGTCGATGTCCTTGTCGGGATCATCGATTTTGGCAATGAACCCAATGCCTTCCGAAAAAGGTACGGTGTTGGCGAATGACTGGGCGAAGGAGGCGTAGCGCGGAAACTCCATGATGCGCATTTGCCTGAACTGAAAAGGTCCGAAGTGGGTGGTATAGTAACCAAGGGCATCTTTCATGCCCTGCATCATCCGGTCAAGGTTATAGGCATGCGACGGGTGGTAATAGATCTCCAGGTTCACATCATTCCATTTGTCTTTCTTTACTGCATAGCGTGCGGAGACGATGGAGTAGAAGTTGCACATCGGCGCCTCCATTTTGTAATCAAAATATTTGCGGCCGTCCTTTTCCCATTCTTTCTGCAGGTACCCTGGTGCGATGGCAATCTGGTCGCCGGCCGTGCTGACCCGGATGGAGAACCGGATGTGGTCTGCGTCATCACCGAACAGGTTGATGGCTTTGCCTCGCGGATCGTTCCTCTCCATCATTCTTTCTTTCTCCTTTAATCCGTTCTTCTTGCGGTCGTCATCGTCTGACAATTCCATGCCTCCGTAACCCAGTGCCGGGAAATAACCGTTGTTGAAGAATGTACCGTTGAACACGATTTGGGTGTTCGAACCCCTGTCGACAAATCCTTTGGTGACATACTGTTCCTTAAAGTCCATGCGCAGGCTGTCGCCGGGCGAGAGCGGTTGTGCCAATTCATAAATGAAGTAGCTGAAATCGTCAAATTTTTCCCTGACCACAGCGTCGCGGTCAAATTTGAGGTATTCCATGGTTACGTTTTCGCTTGTGCTGACCTGGATGTGCAGGTCTTTGATGGGCCCGCTGGTTTTGTTCTTGAGGTAGTAAAAACCTTCAGCAGTAAATGAGCGGGTGTCCGGATAGATGTCTACGGCAAGCTGCGTTTCAACAATCCTGGGCTGGTCAATGAATTCAAATTTCTTCAGCGTTTTCTCGTAGTCCGCCTGGATCTTCTGCCCCTGTTTCTTGTTGCGGTACGTGTTCAGGATGTTGATGTTGTAGTAGACATAGAATCCTGAAGAGATGAACAATATGCCGAACGCAAGCATGAAAGTAACCAGCGGCCGGCTGAGTCGTAATTTCCCGGCCTTCCACCGCATCTTCATTACGGCTTCTGATCCCCGCGTGGCAAACACAACGGCCACCCCGAACAGGATGGCGGTGAATCCGAACCAGTACACCTGCAGCCAGGAGAACGGTTTAACGAAGTGTCCATAGACATTCATGTCCGAATAGGTGCCAAGGCTTCCGCTTCCGAACTGAAACAGGGCATGCTCCAGCCCGATCTCACTGAACATACCTACCACGATGAAGAACATGATGGAGAGCGCATAGCCCAGGAATTTGTTATTGACCATCACCTGGATGAAAATGGAAAGCAGGGAATACAACACCAGGAAGGCAAGGGTTTCTGAATAGAGGGTGGTAAAATAGACTGGCAGTTCAAAGTTATAGTAGCCATAGGAAGCCTGGATACCCACCCCACAGACAATCAGCAGCAGGATCATGCCGAGGTAAATGATGAATAATCCGATGAACTTGGCGACCAGGCTGATGAAATCCGGAATCGGCATGGTGTCGATGATCAGGTTAATATTGACGGACCGCTCCTTCCATACCAGTTCGCCAGTATAGAAAACAACAATGACCAGGAAGAAAAGGTTGAAACTCCCGGATATCAGTCCGATGACGGAATAAGTTGTCGGGTAGGCGCTTGTGCCGAAGAGTTCTCCCAGGTTAATCGCATTCACCATCAGGAGCAGCAGGCCGCTGATGACAATCCCGATGAACGGAACTTCCTTCACGACAGAGACCGTGTAGAACCACGACAGGCGGACCAGTTGGAGGATATTGGTTTTGACGCTGATGACCTGGGTGGCGCGGGGAAGCGCGACTTGTTCCGGTTTAATGAGCCGTGCTTCTTCCGGTGCTGATTTTCTCCGCACGAGTGAATTACGAACAACATTAAAACTGAACCCAAAATAGGTGATGACCAACGCCAATACACCGGCACCCATCCAGATCAGGCGGTTGTACAGCACGAAACCGGTCAATGGAACAAGGTTGGAATTCTTCTCCGATGGAGTCCAGTACTGGGTTTCAAACGCGAATGACCGGAGGCCGAAGGGGTCAATGAGTGACGCAATTTCTTTTTGTTCAATATCCCGGAGGAGGCTTTGGCTGGCGAGGTAGAGCACGAGCAGCAGTATCCCCTGCGTGTAGATCACGATTGACTTCCGGCTGAGCGTGCCACTCATAAAGAGCAGGGATCCGGTAAAGAACAGGTTAGGCACAACAAACACAAAGAACGGCTGCAGGTAATTCCAGGGCTGAAAGGGGAGAAGCTTGTCTTTTTCCCTCCACCACATCACGTCGCCAATCATGAAGGCAGTCCATATTCCACAGCCGATCAGTACGAGCACGATGAACGAACCAATGAACCTGCCCATGAGGTAATCAAACTTCTTCATGGGGGTGCTGAACATGATGGCTTCCGTGTTGTGCTCGAAATCCCTCAGCACCGCGACGCCCATGATGGCAGACGCGATGAGGCAGAGAAAGACGGAGACAATCAGCGTCATTTGCGTGATCACGATCGGTGAATTTTCCTTCACCTGTCCGACGGCCCCGCCGATCTGCACCACATCGGTAGTCACGGCGAGGTAGCACATCAGGAAGATGATGAAGAAATAGAGGTAGGTCGCTGCGCGGTTCTTGCGGTAGTTCAGCTCAAACCGGATAATTTCCTTAAGCATGGCGTGTACGTTTAGGCGGCAACTTCAGCCTGTTGGGTATTGAATATCTGTGTGAAGTAAACATCCTCCAGGTCAGCGGGCATCGGTTGAAATCCGTCACCCGGGTTGCCTTCGTGAAGGACGTGGATTTCAGGCTTGCCGGAGATGAGCCTTTCCGAGATGATGCTGAAATTCCTGCGGTGATCCTCCAGGTCAGCTTTGGTGATCACTTTCTTCCAGATCCTGCCCTCAACGGCTGCTATGGCATCGGCGGGACTGCCCTTGTACAGCACGAGACCCTTGTTGATAATCGCCATGTCGGTGCAAAGTTCCTTGACGTCGTCCACAATGTGGGTGGACAGGATGACGATCGTATTTTCGCCCAGTTCGGAAAGGAGGTTGAGGAAGCGGTTGCGCTCTGCGGGATCAAGACCTGCCGTTGGCTCATCAACGATGATGAGCGTCGGGTTGGCGAGGAGGGCCTGCGCAATGCCAAACCGCTGTTTCATTCCGCCGGAATACCCGCCAAGATTTTTCTGGCGAGCGGCCCACAGGTTGGTTTTGTGAAGAAGTGCCTCTACTACTTCTTTTCTTTCCTTCTTATTGACAATCCCTTTGAGCACAGCGAGGTGGTCCAGCAAGGTTATGGCATCAACCCGGGGGTATACTCCGAACTCCTGCGGAAGGTAGCCCAGGGTTTTTCTCACTTCTTCTTTCTGCGTGAGCACGTTGAGGTCTCCCATCTGAATGGTGCCGCTGTCGGCTTCCTGCAGGGTGGCGATGGTACGCATCAGCGATGATTTTCCGGCCCCGTTGGGGCCCAGCAGGCCGAACATACCCTGGTTGATGGTGAGGTTCACATCCTTCAGCGCCTGGACGCCGTTGGAGTAGGTCTTGTTGAGGTTCTGTATGACGAGTTGCATAGGCGTGAGTTTCAGGGAAAGGTTACGGTAAAATCAGAAAGTTGTTCGTGAAAACCAATAGGGGTCAGGCCGGCAGGACTTGGGTTCCTGCCGGATCATCAAAAAAGAGCAATTGGATCCGGATTGGCTGATAAGGCTAGGCGCCTGACACGGCCAGGGTATCGCAGCGTATGGCCTAAGCCACGATGTTTACAATCTTCCCGGGAACGATAATGACCTTCCTGGGTGGTTTGCCTTCAATCCACTTCTGAACGACTTCGGAAGCGAGCACCAGCTTTTCAATATCCTCCCTGGGCATGTCGAGGGCAAAGTTCATTTGTGCCCGCACCTTGCCATTGATGGAAATCGGGTAGTTGAAGGCGTTCTCTTTCAGGTACTCTTCTTTCACGGCAGGGTAAGTTGCCTTGAGTACAGTGTCGTTATGTCCCAGTTTTTCCCAGAGTTCCTCCGCGATGTGCGGTGCGAAAGGAGAGAGGGCGATGACCAGCGGCTCAAGAATTGCTTTCTTGTTGCATTTCATGGTGGTGAGTTCATTGGCGCAGATCATGAACTCACTGACCGATGTGTTGAATGAAAAGTTTTCAATATCCTGTTCGATCTTTTTGAGAGTCTTGTGGAGCACTTTCAGTTCTTCCCTTGCCGGCTCGGCCTCGCTTACGTTGAAATGGCCGGCGCTGTTGTGGAATAAATTCCAGAACCTTCTCAGGAATTTGAATACGCCGTCGATGCCGTTGGTGTTCCAGGGTTTGGACTGTTCCAGCGGGCCAAGGAACATCTCGTACATGCGGAGGGTATCCGTTCCGTATTTCTCGATAATATCATCCGGGTTGACCACGTTGAAATAGGACTTGCTCATTTTCTCAATGGCTGAACCGCAGATGTACTCTCCGTTCTCAAGTTCAAATGCTGCCGTGGCAAAATCGGGTTTCCAATTCTTGAATCCTTCGGTGCCAAGAACAAGGCCATTCACGAGGCTGACGTCAACATGCAGTTGATCAATCTTGCCTTCGTAGTTGTTCTTCAGGCCTGCCGAGGCAAAAGTGTTGGTGCCGCGGATTCGGTAGACAAACCTTGAATCGCCCGTGATCTTTCCCTGGTTGATGAGTTTCTTGAACGGCTCATCAAAACCCAGGTAGCCCAGGTCGTGGAGGATCTTCACCCACAATCTGGAATACAGCAGGTGCGCAACGGCATGTTCCGATCCGCCAACGTACACATCCACCTGTCCCCAATAGTCAAGCGCTTTTCTTCCGGCAAATTCTTTTGAGTTGTGCGGGTCCATGTACCGTAGAAAATACCACGCAGCGCCTGCGTGCGTCGGCATGGTATTGGAATCCCTTCTCTCTGTCTTGCTGAGGTGAATCCAGTCTGTCAGATTCGCGAGGGGCCCCTCACCCGATCCGGAGGGCTTGAAATTGTTGGATTCCGGAAGTGTGAGCGGGAGATCTTTCACATCCATCGCATACGGAATGTCATTTTTGAAAACCACCGGGAAAGGCTCTCCCCAGTATCGTTGGCGGCTCCAGCCGGCGTCCCGCATCTTGTAGTTGACCTGCCGTGTGCCGATTCCCTTTTCTTCCAGTTTGCCTACAACCACGTCGATCGCAGCACGCATGGTGAGGCCGTTCAGGAAATCGGAATTTTCAAGAACGGCGTCATACGTAGGGTTGGCTTCATTGCCGTCATAGTATTTTCCGATGATGTTGGTGATTGGCAGGCTGAAATGCTTTGCGAATTTATGGTCGCGCTCATCGCCGCAGGGAACGCCCATGATCGCGCCCGTGCCGTATCCGGCCAGTACATATTCACTGATCCAGATGGGAATGGGGCGGTGGTTAAAGGGATTGACAGCGAAGGCACCGGTAAAGCACCCGGTGATCTTCTTTACTTCGGCCATGCGTTCCACTTCAGAACGGCTCTCCACATATTTCAAGTATCCGTCTACTTCCTTTTGCTGGGCAGCGCTGGTGATCTCCTTCACCATTTCGTGTTCAGGGGCAACCACCATGAAGTCCACGCCGAAGATGGTATCGGGGCGGGTGGTGAACACTGTCATGGATGACACTGTTGATTTTTCACTATTGATCTGAAAATCTATTTTCGCACCCACACTTTTCCCGATCCAGTTCCGTTGGATCTCTTTCATTGACTCACTGAAGTCAATCACATCCAGTCCTTCCAGCAGGCGTTCGGCGTACTCCGTGATGCGAAGGCTCCATTGCCGCATTTGCCTTTTTACCACGGGGAATCCGCCGCGGTAGCTGACTCCGTTGATTACCTCGTCATTGGCCAGGACGGTTCCCAGCGCTTCGCACCAGTTTACGTCGGTGTAAGCGAGGTAAGCGAGGCGGTATTGCATGAGGATTTCCTGATGCGTTTTCTCATCAAACGATTTCCATTCGGAAGCATTAAAAGTATTCTTGCCGTTGGAAAGTTTGAATTTCGTGTTCGGAAAGGGATGCTGAATATTTCCCGAGGATTCAAATACGTTGATCAGTTCTGCCATCCGCTCAGACTTGTTCTTCTTCCTGTTGAACCAGCTGTCGAATATCTGGAGGAAGATCCATTGTGTCCACTTATAGTAGTGCGGGTCGCAGGTCTGAACCTCGCGGCTCCAGTCGTAGCAAAACCCAATCTTGCCCAGCTGCTGCTTGAAGTTGAGGATGTTTTGTGCTGTGGAGACAGCGGGGTGGATCCCGTGTTCAATGGCGTACTGCTCCGCGGGCAGTCCAAAGGCGTCAAAGCCCATGGGGTGGAGTACGTTGAATCCTTTGGTGCGCTTGTAGCGGGCAACAATGTCGGAGGCAATGTACCCGAGGGGGTGTCCGACATGCAAACCGGCCCCGGAGGGGTACGGGAACATGTCCAGCACATAGTACTTGGGCTTTGATGGGTCCAATTCAGTCTTATAGACTTCCTTTTCCACCCAACGCTTGCGCCACTTGTCTTCGATATTCTTGATTTCTTCCCTGGAGTATTCGGCCATGATTCAGCGACAATTGTCAATTAAACCGCAAAAATAACCGAATACCGGAAAATGCCCATCCTTTATTATTGACAGTCCATCCGGCTTCTTCAACAGCTGGGAAAAGGGCTTCGGGAAAATGCCGGTTTGAGAAACACTTTTGTCGTGTAAACAGTCAAAACGGCTATCATGAAGTTCACTTTACTCTGTCTTTTGATCATGTCTGTCCAGGCCCTGGCCCAGACTACCCTTTCTGGAAAGGTAACTGATGAAAAGGGTGGGGCGGTGAAAGGTTGTGGATTTCAAGAATTGGCTGGATCAATGATCATACTGTCTTTTACGGTGTTGGTTGATTGTTAACTTTGATGGCGACTCAATCTGCATGCCATGAATTGTGTTAACTGCGGTACTGAAGCCCACGGGAGTTTTTGCCCCCATTGCGGCCAGCGCATGTCCGTTCGAAGGATCACCTTCAGGGAATGGTGGACAGACTTCTGGGGCCTGTTGTCCGGCCTGGACACCATGTTTCTGCGCACCCTGAAGGACCTGACCCTTCGGCCAGGGAACGCGGCAAGGCAGTACATCCGGGGTAACCGGGTGAGAATTTACGGCCCGGTGGGCTATTTCTTCCTGATGATTACGCTTTTTCTTCTCCTGATGAGCCTGCTGAATATCAACGTACTTGATTTCATCAACGAGAAGAGGGAAATGTTTACGCCGGCCGCCATCAAGTCAGGAAGCGGCCAGGAAAAATTCACTAGACCGGTTCTTGATTTTATTTCCAAAAACATGAAAGTCATTGCCTTTCTGAATGTGCCCTTTCATGCCTTTGCTGCCCGGTACCTGGTGTTCAGAAAAAGCGGATTGAATTTTATGGAAAATATGGTCATGCCATTCTACCTGATGGGGCATCTCTACTGGCTGAGCATCGCTTCCGGTTTCATCTATTTCCTCACGAGTTCCTACTTGTTCACAACAGCCAATTTAATTTTATCCATACTTTTTTATGGCTACAGCTATTCAGGTTTTATTGATTACCAGCCCAGGTGGAAATCTTTTCTGAAAGGTATGGGTGTTTATGTCGGAGGACAGCTTTCGCTGATGGTGTTTGCCACCCTGATGGCAGCCATTGTCATTTTCATTCTTGCCTACACCAATCCGGATATACTCGAAATGATCAGTCCGCCCAACAACCGCTAGGCCTCTTCATTGCTTGCCCTGGCTTTTTGCTTCCTGAAATAGAAATACAGCGGAACGCCCAGGCTGGTCAGCAATAGCCCAAACAAGGAATTAATGATGGGCGAAGTGCCATGGGTGTAATTGTAAATGTCATTGTACAGGGTGGCTATCAGAAAGAACCCGGTGAACAGAATGAACAATGCAGGGACAAACGGGTAACCCCAAACCCGGTACGGCCTGTCAGCATGGGGCATTGTTCGTCTCAGGACAAAAACGCCGACCGCACTCAGTCCGTAGAACAGCCAGCTTACAAAGACCAGCATGTCTGTCAGGGAATCAAAAGAGCCGCTCAGCACAAGTATGGATGTCCATGCAGCGTGAAGCGCAAGGGCATTGGCTGGCGTATGAAAGGTGGGGTGAATTTTGCCTACCCAGGAAAAGAAATTCCTTTGCTGGGCCATGGCGAAGCTTACCCGTGACGTGGCCAGGATATTTCCATTGGTGGTGCCGAACGTGGAGATGATCACCAGCAGTGCAATGAGACCGCCGCCGATGTATCCAAACGATTTTGATGCAGCCTCTGACGCAACAAATGGTGAGTGGGCAATCTTGTCAATGGGCAGGACGTACGTGTAGGCAAGCGTTACAAGCCCATAAATCAGAATGGTGATGCTCAATCCGATCATCAGGCTGAGTGGAATGTTTTTCCTGGGGTCCCTGACCTCGCCGGCAACGAAAGTAATGTTATTCCATCCGTCATATCCCCAGAAGGCGCCGGAGGTTGCAGCGATGATTGCCAACACCAGCGGCCATCCTTCAAAATGAATGGAAAGGGATGGGGTGCTCACGTTGCTCATGGAGCCGGCTCCCGAAAACAGAAGTCCAAATACCAGCCCCGCAATGGCGAGCACCTTCAGTGCTGTAAAGATGACCTGAATCCGTTCGCCTGACTGTACACTGCGCATGTTGACCCACGCCAGCCCGCAGACCAGCAGGATGGTCACGGACTTCACGCCGAAGTTTTCAAGCGGGTAAAATGTTCCGATGCCGGGGAGGTAGAGGAAGAACATTTTCTCTATTTCCGGCGAGAACCGGGGCAAGGCAATAAAGTATTCCAGGTAGGTACCCAGGATGTAGGCAATCGAGGCAACGCCGGCCGTGTTGAACACGGCGAAGGCCGCCCAGCCGTATACAAAGGCGATAAAGTCACCGAACATCTTCTGAAAGAAGACATATTGTCCGCCAGTTTCCGGCATCATCGCCGCGGCTTCGGCATTGGTGAGTGCTCCGCACATCGTGATCAGCCCGCCGATCACCCAGATGCTGATGAGCAACAGCGGGGATCCCAGTTGGGAAGCCATGAGCGCGGGTTTCATAAAGATGGCGGTGCCGATGACGCCACCCACGATCAGGGAGACCGATGACCAAAGCCCAAATGTTCGTTCGAGTTTCATCAGGCTGGATGCATGGCAGGTGCAGAAGGCTTCTGGGGGTAAGCTTCGGTTGTCATGATCATAACATGTCCAAGACTCAACAGCATGTTGGTTGAAATTTCATAAATTTAATGAAAGGTATGAATTGTCGGATGCGTGACACATCCAATCGCCTGCAATTCCGTTTTTGCATACAATATGAATATAAAAACCATTGCCTATTGGGCTTCGCGCCTTATCGCAGCGATCATTATGCTGCAGACGCTGTACTTCAAGTTCTCGGCTTCGCCTGAGTCAGTGTACATTTTCACGGCCGTGGGCATGGAGCCTTGGGGTCGGGTAGGGGTTGGGGTGATGGAACTCGTTGCTTCCGGCCTCTTGCTGGTCACGGCCACAGCCTGGCTGGGTGCCGGTCTTGCCCTTGGCCTGATGGCCGGAGCGATCGGTATGCATCTCACCATCCTTGGAATCGAGGTACAGGGAGACGGCGGTCAATTGTTTTTCTATGCCTTGACCGTTGCGGTTTGTTCACTGATTGTCCTGTGGTTCGACTCAGCGAAGATCAAGGCCATTCTCCAACGCTTCCGTCCTTCCAGATAGATTAAGGCGTCTTCAGGAGTTTCATTACCTGGCCCAGTTCAGCCTGGCAGGTGGGATGATCTTTCAGAAAATCCTGAAGTCCATCAAGCAGGTAATTGGGAACTGGCTTGTTGTTTCTCACTTTGTCGGTGATATCATCCAGCATGTCGAGTGCGTCTTTTGGAACGCTCACTGACCCGGAGATGAGTTTAGCTTTCAGGCTGGACAGGGCAACCATTTTTGGATCTTCTGTTCCGACTGCGGCGGGGGGATGGGTAGCCTGCGTCTGACGGTCGATGCACAGGTTGTATTCAGTGATGATCTTGTTCAAGTCGCCAACACCCATTTTTTCATCCTTAATCCGATCCTTCATGTTGACGCAGTCATTCAGAAAATTGCCAACAGATTTCTTGAACGTCAGGTTAGGGACTTCCATCACGTCGCCATTCCGTTTCACAAGGTACTGGTCGTCATACACCATACTGTTGACACGCCGCCCCATATAAAGGCTGAGAAAACCGGGGGTAATGAGTTTCATAAACTGATAGCCATCCAGGGTACGCACCGGGTGATAGACTTCCTGTTCCAAGGTGAGGGACTTAACCTGCACGGCGGTAAACGGAATTTTCTCCTTGCCAACAATGATCTGAATACGGTCAATCTTGTCCGAGACCATGAGTTTGGCTTTTCCCTTCAGGGTATCGTTTTTGAGGGTAATGACCATGTCCTGCGCCAGCGAAAGAGCAGGGCAAAGCGCAAAGACCAACAGAAGAATGTTTTTCATTTTTTTTGATTCAATCAGCCTGCAAGTTTAAGGTTTATTGGAAATAGTTTATTGGATTTTTTTCAATAAAGACCGTACTTGAAGGAATTTCAATAATATGATCGATTATAATCCCAAGGGTTGGATTTCGTTGGTTACCCATGCCTACAGCCGTCACGTCATGCGCACCTTGCGGCCTGTACTGCTGTTCATGGCAGGTTACTCTGCACTATTATGCTACCTCGTTTTGGATGTTTTTCGCCTCCATGAAAAGGATTTTCACAGCACCATTGCGATGCACTCACTCCTGGGTATTGTTCTTGGTTTGTTCCTGGTGTTTCGGACAAACTCAGCCTACGACCGGTGGTGGGAAGGACGCAAACTCTGGGGAAGCATGGTCAACAACACCCGCAACCTGGCCCACAAACTGAACGCTTTCCTCCCCAAGGCAGACCTGGAAAACCGAACGTATTTCAGTCTCATGATTCCGAATTTTGTTGTCTCGGTTCGCGAACACCTGAGAAAGGGTGTTAACCTGCGTGACCTGGAAGATACGGGCGGGAATTTTCAGCAGCGGGTTGAACATGCCAAACACGTTCCAAACCGAATTTCATCCATGATGTATGAACGCACGAATGAACTGCTTGAAAGGAAGGTCATTACCGGTGATCATTTAATTGTGATGGACCGGGAATTGAAGGAGTTCTCCGATATCCTGGGTGCCTGTGAGCGGATCAAGAATACCCCCATCCCGTATTCTTATTCCATGTACATCAAGAAGTTTATTTTTATTTTTATCATCACATTACCCTTCGGATTTGTTACCCAGACCGAATACATGACGATCCCGATCGTGGTCCTCGTGTCTTATATTTTGCTGAGCGTCGAGTTGATTGCGGAAGAAATTGAGGATCCTTTTGGAAAGGACGTCAATGACCTGCCCACCGATGAGTTATCCGTCAAGATCAGGGAAAACGTACGGGAAATCCTTCTGCCTTAATCCGCCAGCAGCGTGTATACGGCGTAGAGAATGATCAACAGGATCATGACAGCGTACATGACGAGGTCTACCCTTACATAGTCCTTGTGTTCCTTGTATAGTTCCTTTAGTTTCTGAAACATAACCTTTATGTGAAATTCCTGTTATAAGGTAGTGATTTAATTTTTTTGTCGATTTTTACGCGCTGAATTACGCCTTTCCCTTATGACCAGGTTTGTTTTTGCTATAATAGCCCTCTTTTCCTTTCATGTACTCGAGGCCCAGGACAAATTTACGCTAAACGGCTATATCAGGGATAGCGCCAATGGAGAGGCGCTGATTGGAGCAACCCTCTATATTAAAGAGATCAAGAACGGGGCGGCAAGCAATGAATACGGTTTTTATTCGATAACCCTGCCTGCAGGCACGTACTCCGTCAGTATTTCTTATACCGGCTTTCTGCCTGTTGTTCAGACCATTACCCTGGACAAAAACACACAGATCAATTTTGAGCTGGTTTCCGATGTGCAGCAGCTCCAGGAAGTGGTGGTGCAGGGTGAGATCGAGCAGGCCAATGTGCAGAACACGGAGATGAGTACCAACAAACTGGATATCAAAACGATCACCCGGACGCCCATGCTTTTCGGGGAAGCTGATGTTTTCAGGAGCCTCCTGCTGCTGCCCGGTGTCAGTACCGTGGGCGAGGGTGCCTCCGGCTTCAATGTACGGGGTGGAGGGGTTGGGCAGAACCTGGTTCTCCTGGATGAAGCCCCGGTGTACAATTCATCGCACCTGTTCGGATTCTTCTCTGTATTCAATCCCGACGCGGTAAAAGACACCAAGCTTTACAAGGGTGCTATTCCGGCCCGCTACGGCGGCCGCATTGCATCCATTCTGGATGTACGGATGAAGGATGGCAATAGCAAAAAGTTCGAGACAACCGGTGGCATCGGTACCGTCTTCAGCCGCGTGGCGGTAGAAGGCCCCCTGATCAAGGACAAGGCATCGTTCATTATCGCCGCACGCAGGTCGTACGTGGATGTGCTGGCCCGGCCTTTCGTGCCTCTGCTCCAGCAGGGAGGAGCATTGAACTTCTACGATGTCACGCTCAAGACAAACTACAACATCAACCGAAAGAACAGGCTGTTCCTGTCGGCCTATTTTGGCCGTGATAATTTCAAGTTCGACAAGACCCAGGGCTTTAACTGGGGCAATGCTACTTCAACCCTGCGATGGAACCACCTGTTCAATGAGCGGTTATTTTCGAACCTGACGCTGGTCTACAGCAACTATGACTACGCGCTGCAGTTTGGCAAGGATGACCGGAACAGTTTCAAATGGAATTCATCCATATCAAACTTCATCTTCCGTCCCCAGTTCACGTATTTCATCAACAGCAAGAATGAAATCAACTTTGGTGTCGATGTGACCTACTACACCTTTCAGCCCGCCAATGCGGTTGGTGTAACCAATGGAACAGCTGTCGATATCAGCCTGGACAGGAAGTACAACCTGGAGACCGCCATTCACATCGGCAACAATCAAAAAATAAGCGACGTGCTTTCGATCGAATATGGACTGAGGGTTTCAAACTTTCAGTACCTGGGACCCGGTACTGCCTATTATTACAATGATACCGTGCCGGGTGCACGAAAAACGGTCATTGGATCCAAGAAATATGAAGGCGGGCAAAGCATCGCAACGTATACCAACTTTGAACCGCGGTTTTCATTTAAAGTCCAGGCTAGTCCCACCAGCGCGGTCAAAGGAAGTTACAACAGAATGGCGCAGTACCTTCACCTGATCTCCAACACCACCGCATCCAACCCCCTGGATGTCTGGTCCTCCAGTTCCAACAACATCAAGCCTCAGCTGGGTGACCAATTTACACTGGGCTACTTTAAGGACATCGGGGAGTCGCGCCATTATGAATTGTCTGTGGAGGGATACGCAAGGTTCACCCAAAACCAGATCGACTACATCGATGGGGCCGACTTGCTGATCAACCGGTACCTTGAAGGTGATTTGCTGAGCGGCCAGGGCCGTGCCTATGGCATTGAAACTTACTTTCAAAAGAAAACCGGCCGGTTGACAGGCTGGGTGAGCTATACACTCGGCCGTTCTGAATTGAAGGTACCAGGCATCAACCGGGGTGATTGGTATGAAACACGCTACAACCAGACCCACAACCTGAAGGTGGCGGCATTCTATGAGATCAACAAGCGATGGTCGGTGTCCGGTGATTTCATCTTCACTTCAGGCACGCCAACCACTTTTCCGACTTCAAGGTATATCCAGCAGGACATACTCATCCCTTACAACGTCAATGAATCGAGGAACAATGTTCACCTCGACGCTTACCACCGGCTGGACATCGCCTTCAGGCTGGAAGGGAGAAAGATGAAGAAGGGGAAGGAACGCAAGAACAGCGACTACTGGGTATTCTCCTTGTACAATGTTTATGGAAGAAGAAACCCATTTTCGATCTACTTCTCCCAGCTTGATCAGCGGGTTCCGCAGGGGCAGGCTTTGCAGTCACAGGCTACCCAGCTGTCCATCATCGGATCCATTGTTCCTTCAGTGTCGTACAACTTTAAGTTCTAGGTATGAATGCAATTGATAGCCTGAAAATACTGGTTGCGGCTGCCGCCCTGATGTCGTGTGAGGACAAGATCACACCTGCGCTGCAGCCTGCAGGGCCTGTCCTGGTAGTTGACGCCTGGATCAACAACCGGCCCGAGACGCAGGTTATTCAGCTGACGCAGACCCAGCCTTATTTTGAGAACCTCGTGCCTCCGGGCGTTTCAGGGGCGGTGGTGACGGTGAGTGATAACAACAACGTAACCTATACTTTCACGGAGGATGACAAGAATCCGGGCAAATACCAGTGGAAGCCTGCGCCGGGGGTAGTCTTCGGGAAAGTGGGTGACTCATACAAATTGTCAATACAGGTTAATGGCGACGCGTATGAGGCGACATCGTACATGGGCCGCGTACCCGCCATCGACAGCATTACCTTTGACAAAGACAAACGGACCGGCACGAACGAGGAAATTATCAGGGGCGAGTTCTGGGCAACTGACCCGGCAGGTCCGAAGGATATTTACTGGATTCGCACTTACAAGAACGGAATCAGGCTGAACAAGCCAAGCGAGATCCTTGTGGCGTATGATGCCGGGTTCTCAGCAGGGGGTCTCACGGACGGCGTTGCTTTCATCGCGCCCATCAGGCGTGGAGTCAACTCAAGGGATAAGGATGACAGCGGGAAAGCACTATCCCCAATTGTCGCAGGTGATTCCATCTATGTGCAGATACACTCCATCACAGAAGCGTCATTCAACTACCTCAAGCAAGTCCAGGTTCAGACCGATCGTCCCGGGGGATTTCAGGAGTTGTTTTCCAAGCCCTTGTCAAACGTCTCGACCAATATCAATAATGTGAATCCTGCCGGTATGAAGGCCCTTGGGTTCTTCAATGTGTCTGCCGTATCCGCCATGGGGAAGCGCTACACTCCCTGACACGGCCCTACCCAAACCCGGTGATTTTCCCATGCCGGGTTTTTAATTTCGCCTCCAAAGCGTAGTTTTCAGCTTTAAGAGCATTCAATGCACGTGTTCCGCTGCGCCGTTTTTCTCCTGATCATCGTTTCGTTTTCTGCCGCAGGCCAGGAACCGGTAACGCAGGAGACCAACGCGCCCTCCGTCAAGTGGTACCAGCTCAATACACCCAACTTCCGCCTGCTCTATCCGAAGGGATTTGATGTGCAGGCCCAGCGTGTCGCCAACACGCTGGAAACCATCCGCGAACCTGAAGGCAAAACCATGGGAGCCGTGCCGAGGAAGATCTCTGTCATTCTTCAGAATCAATCGGCGATCTCCAACGGGTTTGTGACCCTCGCGCCCAGGCGGTCGGAGTTTTACGCGATGCCTTCCCAGAACTATAACTTTATGGGCAACAACGACTGGCTGGACCTGTTGTCAAGCCACGAATACCGGCACATGGTGCAGTTTCAACGGAGCGTCACGGGATTTAACAAATTCGTTTCTTATGTTTTTGGTCAGCGTGCCGTTGCCGGAATGGCATTTGCAGCGGCACCCCAGTGGTTTTGGGAAGGGGATGCCGTCGCAACAGAGACCGCGTTTACCCACAGCGGACGCGGACGCATCCCGAACTTCGACATGCTCTTCCGGACGAACATCATGGAAGGAAGAACATTCAACTACCACAAGCAATACCTCCGTTCTTATAAGCACAACATTCCAAACCATTACGTATTGGGATACAACCTGGTGTCCTACCTGAGGAAGAAAACCGGCGACCCGCTGATCTGGGAGAAAGTGACCGGCCGCTCCTGGAGCATACCGTTCATCCCCTTTACATTCTCCAACGCGCTCAAAAAGGAAACAGGCATGTATGTGACTGATTTATACAAGGAAATGGCCGCTGAAAGAAAGAAGGATTATGAGAAAGCAATCAGCCAGGTCCAGCTGACAACCTTTGAATCCATCACCCACAGGAAGTCGAAGGCCTACACGGATTACTCCTTCCCACAGTCGTTGGACAATGGCAATGTTGTGGTAGTGAAGTCGGGTATCGGCGACATCGAACAGCTTGTCGTACTATCGCATGACGGAAAGGAAGAGGAGCGGTATGTGCAGGGAGCTGTCAATGAGGCGGGGATGTTGTCGGCAGCGAACCAGCGGGTGGTGTGGAACGAATTCCGTTATGACCCCAGGTGGTTAGTGAAGAATTACACGGTGATCAAGGGATATGATTTCGGAAGCAGGCAGGCGAGGGTGATCTCTACCCACTCCAGGTATTCTGCGGCGGCCTTGTCACCCGACGGCTACCAGGTGGCCACGATAGAAACCAGCGAGGATTATACAATCAAACTGGTTATCCTGGACTACTTTTCCGGAAAGGTGCTGGCCACGATGCCCAATCCTGAAAATGATTTACTTGCCATGCCCCGCTGGTCAGGCGACGGCAAGAGTGTAGTCGCTTTGCGCACCAATTCGAAAGGCAAAACAATGACCCGGCTTGACATTGCTCAGTCATCGGCAGAAGACCTGGTCCCTTTTTCGAATGAAAACGTCGGTTACCCGGTTCCCTTTCAGCATTATGTCTTCTACAATTCGCCGCTGAGCGGGATTGATAATATCTACGTCCTCAACCTGGACACGCATGAACGGTTCCAGGTGACCTCCAGCAAGTACGGCGCGTTCAATGCTTCTGTTTCTAAAGACGGGAAGGTTATTTATTACAATGAACAAGGGCGCGACGGATTGGATGTGGTGAAGATTCCTTTTGATCCCGCTGCCTGGAAAATTCTGGAAGCAGCATCACCTTCGCCCAACAATCTTTTTGAGCACCTCGTGGAGCAGGAAGGCAATCCTGACCTGCTGCAACAGGTGCCCAGGACTGCCTATGAGGCTAAGAGGTACCGACGGGCACGGGGTATGTTCAATCCGCACAGTTGGGGGCCTTATTTCAACAATTCACTCACGCAGGTAAATATCGGTCTGACCTCTCAAGATATCCTCAGTACCACTTCGATCAATGCCGGCTATCTCTATGACATTAATGAGCGGACCGGTGCATGGAAAGCGGGCTTCAGCTACCAGGGATTTTTTCCCATCCTGGATTTCCAGTATATACAATCTCACCGGTCTGTAAATGAAGGAGACCTGACTTATTCCAAAGTGGTCAAGCCTGATACGACAACCGTGACTGAAAACCTCACGTTTACCTGGGATGAGAAGACGATTGAAACCGGCTTGCGCGTTCCGCTGGTAACCACCACATCCAAGTTTTATGGAAACGTAACTTTTTCTGATTACGTCGGCGTAACGAAGGTCAGTAACTTCAAGAACAGCATTGACGGCGGAGGCCGCATCCTTCCTTCAAGTTATCCGCAGTATTTTTTTCGGGATTACATAGACAATGGCACACTCTTGTATAACCATTTCAGCCTGGATGCCTATCGACTTCTTAAGCGAAGCAGGCGTGACATCAATTCCAAATGGGGACAGGCCATATACGTTGATTACTACAACACACCGTACGGCGGAGATTTCTCCGGTGCCCAGTTTTCCCTGTATGGAGTCGCCTACGTGCCGGGATTGATCAAGCATCACTCCTTGTGGGGATATTGGGCATACCAGCAGGCGGAGATAGCCACTGTGAATAAGAACAGCCTGATCACTGGTGAGGGGCTCGACAATTACACCTTCCGCAACCAGATTCCGCTGCCGCGCGGTCAGTCGGTTTCCCGCTTTCAAAAATTCTATTCTATGTCGGTAAACTATACGCTGCCACTCTGGTATCCTGATGCCGCCCTGGGACCCTTGTTGAATATCCAGCGGATCAGGGCCAATGTATTCTACGATTATGGATATGGAAACAGCCCGGATTTCAAGGCAAGCCAGCAGTATGCATCCGTAGGAGGAGAGATCAAAATTGACCTCAATATCATGCGGTTCCTTCCCCAGTTCAATGTAGGATTCCGATACAGCTATGGTATCAAGCCGTCAGCCACATTGTTTGAAGTGCTCATCGGCAGCTTCAGTTTGTAGATTCCGGGAAAGTGGCCTGTGGTGCTTGAAAATCCCTTTAATACACCTATTTTTGGGTTCCAAATAACAAAACATGGCAGAAATTATCCGGATGCCGAAGATGAGCGACACCATGACCGAAGGTGTCGTTGCGAAATGGCATAAGAAGGTTGGTGATACGGTAAAGTCTGGTGAGTTGATGGCCGAAATCGAGACCGACAAAGCCACAATGGATTATGAATCATTCAATACGGGTGTGGTGTTGTACCTGGGTGCCAAAACCGGCCAGGCGGTCAAGGTAAACGACGTGCTGGCCATCGTTGGCAAGTCCGGAGAAGATTTCACCGCCCTGCTGGCAAGCGAACAAGCGACTGCTGCTGCCAGTGGTAAATCAGAAATATCAAAGGCAGCTGCTCCGGCTGCAGCCGCAGTTGCGGTGGCACCTGCTACCGCCACAGCCATCGACACGGCAGGCATCAAGGCTGAAATTGTCCTCATGCCTAAAATGAGCGACACGATGAGCGAAGGAGTCATAGCCAAGTGGCACAAGAAAGTCGGGGATGCGGTGAAGTCAGGTGAACTTCTCGCCGAGATCGAGACCGACAAGGCCACGATGGAATACGAATCATACAATACCGGAACACTGCTGTACATCGGTGCAAAGGAGAAGGAAGGCGTAACCGTCAATGGCGTATTGGCCATTATTGGTGAGAAGGGATCGGATTGGGAGAAGTTGCTGAAGGCCCACCAGGCCAGAGGAACGGCCCAGCCTTCAACGACTACCGCTGCGGCACCAACGCCAGCCGTTCAGGCTGCAACGTCACCTGCTCCCGCTCAAGGCGGAAACACCAATGGCAGGATGAAGGCCTCTCCGCTGGCCAGGCAGATGGCCAAGGACCTCGGTGTAGACATTACCAAGGTGGCGGGATCGGGAGATTACGGAAGGGTGACGAAGAAGGATATTGAGAACTATAAACCGGGACCAGGCCTTTCTGCAACAGCCGGTGTGGCTGCCACCGTGTCCTCATCACCGTCCAAACCGGCGCAAGCCATCATACTGCCCGCTGTCGTGGGCAAGGAGAGTTTTGAAGAGGTCACCGTTTCTCAGATGAGAAAGACCATTGCCCGCCGCTTGGCGGAAAGCAAGTTTTCTGCACCGCACTTCTACCTGACCATGGAGATCAACATGGACAAAGCGGTAGAGGCCCGCAAGAGCATGAATGAGGTTTCACCGGTCAAGATATCGTTCAATGACATGGTGATCAAAGCGGTGGCTGCTGCACTCCGCCAGAACCCTGATGTAAACGTCAGTTGGCTGGGGGACAAGATGCGGAAGAACCACCACATTCACATCGGTGTGGCGGTAGCCGTTCCAGACGGACTGCTGGTACCGGTGGTGCGCTTTGCGGACAATAAGTCGTTGTCGCACATAGCCGTTGAGGTGAAAGAACTCGCCCAGAAGGCGCACGATAAGAAATTACAGCCGAGCGACTGGGAGGGAAGCACGTTTACCATTTCCAACCTGGGCATGTTTGGCATAGAGGACTTTACCGCGATCATCAATCCCCCGGATGCGTGCATCCTGGCTGTGGGCGGCATCAAGGAAACGGCCATCGTCAAAAACGGTCAACTGGTACCCGGCAGCGTCATGAAGGTCACCATGTCCTGCGACCACCGCGCTGTCGACGGCGCTGTTGGCGCAGCCTTCCTGAAGACCCTGAAGGGCCTGCTGGAGGACCCGGTCAGGATTCTCATCTGATAACCCAGGAACTTTGTCTTATAACGTAATTCATGCTACAACCATTCTGGCCGTTCAGCACAACGGGCAGGTGGCCATTGGGGGCGATGGACAGGCCACGCTCGGCAACACCATTGCCAAGAGCAATGTGAGGAAGATCAGGAAGCTGCAGGATGGAAAGGTCCTGGTGGGCTTTGCGGGATCCACCGCAGATGCATTTACGCTGCTTGACCGCTTTGATGAAAAATTGAATGCCTACGGCGGCAACATGAAGCGTGCTGCCATTGAACTGGCCAAGGACTGGCGGATGGATCGTTTTCTCCGCAGGCTTGAAGCCATGCTCATCACGGCAAACAAGGATGAATTGCTGATGCTCTCGGGTACCGGTGATGTGATTGAACCCGATCACCAGGTGGCCGCCATCGGTTCAGGCGCTATGTACGCCCAATCGGCCGCCCTGGCCATGAAGAAGTTTGCCCCGCACATGACCGCAGAGGAAATTGTCCGCGAAAGCCTGCATATTGCCGCGGACATCTGCATCTACACCAACCACAACCTGGTGGTGGAGAAGCTTTGAGGGGGCAGCGGGTTACTTGACTTTTATTCCATTCAGGGCTTGCCCACTTTGGTAGAGGATCAGTTTCGTCACCTCGCCTGTATCGCTTTTGAAAAATTCAACTTGCGCATCCACCACCGTCAGGAAGAATTTGGTTTCCGTCTCAGCGTACACATCAACCCTTGGCTGCGCGGTGGCCTGTATGGATAATTGCTGTTTATCCAACGCGACGTCCAGCTTAAAGGCTGGCGTAATTTCATAGGTGCCAACATAGGTGCGAAGAATTTCTTCCGACACAGCCACTGGCTTGCGGATCTTTTTGAGTGGTAGGGACCCATCCAGCAGGTGAAAGCCCAGGTCATCTGCTCCCGTGGTGGAGTTGGTCAGAATGACCACAGCCATTTTCTTCTTTGGATCAAACCCTGCAAAGCTTCTGAATCCCCCGGTGCCGCCGTTGTGCCATACCATGTCACTCCTGATGTGCCAACCCATTCCAATTTTCATATCACTTTTTCCTGCATCGGCACGAGGCAGGTGGGTGACCGCCATGGCTTTTCCGAGCGAGTGGGTGCCCGGATTCATGTTGGCGAGCAGGTACGCCATCATGTCGGCTGCATTGCTGATCAGTCCGCCTGCGCCCTGCATACAGCTTTGATCGTTCCAGGTCCATGGCTTGGCTGGAATGTTTCCTGTATATCCTTTGGCAGTGTTGTTGTCCAGCTGGCCCGGGGTGTTGAGGAAGGTGCGGTTCATTTTGAGGGGTGTCAGGATTCTGGCAGCAACCGATTCCCGGTAGGTCTTTCCCTCAACCCGGGCTGCCAGCACGCCCAGCAACCCCATGCCCAGGTTGGAGTATTCATATTGGCTCCCGATGGTCCGGGTTAACTGATAGCCCGACAGAAAAGTGTAGAGTTTTTCATCGGTGTAGTCGAGGTAGGGATTTTGCGGATCGGCAGGGGCCATGTTGGCGGGCAGCCTGGGGAGGCCGGAGTGGGCGGTGGCTAAATCAAGGAAGGTGATGGATTTTCCGTCCATGCCGGGCATCGTCACTCCTGCAGGCAGGTACTTCTGAACTGGCTCATCCAATGAAAGTTTCCTTTCTTCGGCTTGCTGGGCAATAAGGATGTTGGTAAATGTTTTGGTGATGGAGCCGATTTCGAAGAGGGTTTTCGAATCAACCGGGGCTTTGGCTGCTACGTCTGCGTAGCCGGCAGTATAGTATTGTGTCTTGCCGTTTTGGTGTACCCCGATGACAATGCCGGGAGTCTCATTGGCTTCGACGCGTTCGGTTGCCAGCGATTGCACATCCTGGGCCGAAACGGCAGCTGCCAGGACCATCAGCAGGCATGTCAAAATGATTTTTGTTGATTTCATGGTTTTCTTGTTGGTGATCTTTATGATTCCTGAATGGCTTTGAGCAGTGTGCCGCAGTGTTCAGTGATTTCCTCATGGGAAATGGTGAGTGGCGGCGCCAGCCGCATGCTGTAGGGATGCGAGAGAAACCAATAGCAGATGACACCGGATTCTTTGGCCAGGTTAACAATCCGGCTGACACGTTCCTCTGAATCAAAATCAAGCGCGAACATCAGACCGATCCTTCGGACGGCTTTGATCTTTTCATGCCGGAGGAGCGACTCCATCAGCCTGCCCTTTTCCTCCACGGCATCGAGCAGGTGCTCCTCCTGGATGACCTCCAGGGTGGCCAGTGCCGATGCGCAGCAAACCGGGTTCCCGCCGAAGGTAGTAATGTGGCCCAGCATGGGATCGTGGGTGAGGACTTTCATCTTCTCTTCTGACGAAATGAATGCGCCGATCGGCAACCCGCCGCCAAAGGCTTTGGCTGTAGTGAGGATGTCCGGCACAATGCCGAAATGTTCAAACGCAAATAGTTTTCCTGTTCTGCCCATTCCGCACTGTATTTCATCCAGGATCAGTAAGGCTCCGGTTTCATCACACCGTTTGCGCAGTGCTTTCATGAAAGCCGGCGAAGGAATCCTTACCCCCGCATCACCCTGGATGGTTTCCATGATTACGCAGGCCGCTGCGCCGGTGATTTGCTGCAGGTCTTCCGTATTATTGAAGTTAATGAAGCGCACGCCTGGCAGCAGGGGACGGAAAGCCGACTTCTTCTTTTCATTGCCAGAGACGCTGAGCGATCCGTGGGTGCTGCCGTGGTAGGAATTTCTGAAGGAAATGATTTCTGTTCTTCCTGTGAAGCGCTTGGTCAGTTTCAATGCTGCTTCATTGGCTTCCGTTCCTGAATTGACAAAGTAACAGCAGTTCAGGGAGGGAGGCAGGAGGGAAGCAAGTTTGGCTGCGAGCAGGTTGGACGGAGATTGAATATACTCGCCATACACCATCACGTGGAGGTGCTTGTCCAGCTGGTCCTTGATGGCTTTGATCACCCGGGGGTGACGGTGCCCGATGTTGCTGACCCCGATTCCTGAAATCATATCGGCATACCTTTTTCCGTCGGGACTGAAGAGGTAGATTCCTTCTGCTCTTTCAATGGCGATGTCAAATGGAAAGGGTGAAGTCTGAGCGAGGTTGTGCCTGAAGATTCCGGAATCAAAATTCATGCACAAAGATTCGCAGAATAAAGAACATCCCAAAAAGAAAGACCCCCGCAGGAACTGCGGAGGCCTTATCACTAAACACCCCAGTCTTAAATATCTTGTTAGTACGCTGTGTCGGTTTCAGCCTGCACGGACTGTTTCTTGTTCCTCCTTCCGGAGGCCATCATGGAGTTGGAGGCTTTGGGCCCTGACTTTCTTTTCCAGTAGAGGACCTTGACAACCTTGAAGGCATCGTGGTGTACGCATACCCGGTATTTGTGCCTGTCAAAACGTGCAGGCTTCGGCCTGGCCTCGGATACCTGTGAGAAAAGCATGCAGGCCAGTATGGTTACGATCAAAATAACCACCTGGGTCAGCCGGTGACGAACATTGATGTTGGATACATGTGTCATAATCCCCTCCTTCGTTTGATGTATCAAATTTGGGGTGTTGCGCTCGCAGAAATTGTCAATAAATAGCCTAAATCCTACATCAGTATTCTTACCTGCCAATCCTTGGGTCTAGGAGTAAATTGCTGTGCCGGACTATCTTCATATAACTGATTATTAGTCAAATAGGCGACCGACTGGCTGTCTGCAACGTTACCCATTTGTAGTGATTAGGGAGGCAGGAGTCATCCCGGATGGTGTCAGAATTGACCTGAATCTTACTTGTTTTGGTCTTCTCCCGCAGCAGGGTGGTTTCACTTGAGCCCTGCCTGACGGTATTCGCAGGGCACAGGCTTTCTGAAGAGTGGTCGGCCTGAGCGCAGTTGAAAGCTGAGTGAAGTCAAAGCCTTTTTCCGTTCTTGCACCATGATTTCACCCGGCGTCCGATTCATGTTATGGGCCACTTTCTTCTTCGGCATGATGAATGCCGCCGTGAAATTCCTGGGACACCTGCCTGCCGTTGAGATCGCTTTTCTGCGGTCGGCCGTCTCCCTGATGCTGGCCTTCGCGATTGTTAGGTACAACCATATTCCGCTGCCCGGCAACAACCGGAGGGCCCTGATTTTCCGTGGCCTGTTCGGCTCAAGTTCACTGATCCTCTATTTCATAACCCTCCAGCACATGCCGCTGGCCACAGCAGTTACCCTGCAGTACATGTCTCCGATCTTCACTGCGATCATGGGCATTTTCATGGTTATGGAAAGTGTTAAGCCATGGCAATGGGTTTTCTTTGGAATCTCATTCCTGGGCGTGCTCCTGGTGCAGGGCTTCGACAGCCGGGTTGAGATGCTGTACCTGTGCCTCGGCATAGGCTCTGCGCTCTTCGCCGGCCTGGCGTACAACACGATCCGCCAATTGAAACTGACCGAGCATCCGCTGGTGATCACGCTCTATTTTCCATTAGTCTCATTGCCCATCAGCCTGATCTTGTTGACCGGAATCACCTGGGTCATGCCGGTGGGAACGGACTGGCTCATATTGATCTTCATTGGAGTCTCTGCCCAGATCGCGCAATATTTCATGACACGTTCCTATCAATCGGATGAGCTTTCCAAGGTGGCGAGCGTCAAGTACGTGGGCATTGTCTACGCCTTGTTATTCGGCTATTTTCTATTCGGTGAGACCTACAGCTTCGAAGCCCACATGGGAATGCTGGTGGTACTGGTTGGGGTCATCCTGAACATCTGGTATAAACATCGCCTCAGCCTGAAGGAGTCAGGCGTCTCAGGATAAGGTAGTGGGCAAAAAAAGAGGAGTTGAGACATGTCTCAACTCCCGGCTTTATGCTTTAAGCTTTCTTCTTCTTACAACTTCGCCATTTCTTCCATCAGGTCGATCAGCTTGTTGGAGTAGCCCCATTCGTTGTCGTACCAGGCCACTACTTTCACAAAGCTGTCATTGAGAGCGATACCGGCTTTGGCATCGAAGATGGAAGTGCGGGCGTCGCCCACGAAATCCTGCGATACCACGTCGTCTTCCGTGTAACCGAGAACACCCTTCATGCTGCCTTCGGATGCGGTCTTCATGGCTGCCTTGATCTGGTCGTATGAAGCGGGTTTTACCAGCTTCACAACCAGGTCGACAACCGAAACGTCTGCAACGGGAACGCGGAAGGACATGCCTGTCAGTTTGCCCTTGAGTTCAGGGATGACAAGGGCCACAGCCTTTGCTGCGCCGGTGGAAGAAGGGATAATGTTCTGGTATCCGCCGCGTCCGCCGCGCCAGTCTTTGGAGGAAGGGCTGTCAACGGTTTTTTGGGTTGCTGTCACAGCGTGTACGGTGCTCATGAGGCCTTCGGCGATGCCGAAACTGTCGTTGAGCACCTTGGCGATAGGAGCCAGGCAGTTGGTGGTGCAGGAGGCGTTGGACACGATGGTGTGTTCAGCCTTGAGGTTCTTGTTGTTGACACCCATCACAAAAGTGGGAGTATCGTCCTTGGCGGGGGCCGAAAACACGACTTTTTTTGCACCAGCGGTGATGTGTTTTTGTCCATCAGCCTTGGTGAGGAACAGGCCAGTGCATTCGAGGATGATTTCGGCGCCGACCTCGTTCCACTTCAGGTTGGCGGGGTCTTTCTCTGCGGTCACGCGGATTTTCTTGCCATTGACGATGAGGTGGCCGTCTTTGACTTCTGCGGTTCCTTTAAACCTGCCGTGGGTGGAGTCATACTTGAGCATGTAGGCCATGTAAGCGGGGTCGACGAGGTCATTGATGCCTACAATTTCAATATCCTTGCGGTCGACGGCGGCCCGGAATGCCAGGCGGCCGATTCGGCCAAATCCATTAATGCCAATCTTTGTCATATGTTACTCGGTTTAAATTTTCCGAGGAGTAAAAATATACCACTGTTCAGCGAAAACCAATGATATTGGCCCGAAACCCGGAAAAAGAAGGGGGTCATTTTTGTCAAATAGCGGGAGGATTCTATCTTTGCGACTCTTTAAAAAAAGACGGTCTGTTCGTCTAGGGGTTAGGACACCAGATTTTCATTCTGGTAACACGGGTTCGATTCCCGTACAGACTACGATAAAGCCTTGATCCATAACGGATTGAGGCTTTTTTGTTTCTGGGAGTTTGATTTGCTGGTGATGAAGTTGAGGAATCCTCTCCTTTGCTGGTGTTACGCTTCGGGCACCAATTGAAATTTATAGATTGTGTTTCCCATCCATTGAACAATATCTTTTCAAACTGAACCAATGCTAGGATGGAGAGGATAGGGGAATGCCCTATTTGAGGATATGAAGAAAATCAATACTTTGCCATGCCAAACTAACCCTAGTTCCCAGTCCCATGAAAACAAAATTCACATCATTAATTTTTTTGGTTATTGCCGTGGCCTGCAGCAAGAGCAGTGATCCAGCTGCTGGTGCAGCAGGCTGTACTGTAACACTCAAAGGAACGAACTACTCATTAACTACTGCGGCAATCTGTACTACGATTGGTACCATCCAAACGTTAGGTGGCGGCAACGGAACGACAGGTGCGACAATCAATATTTCCAAGGACTCAAGCAACCCATCCTTAGCAACCATCATATTTGGAACTTCTTCGGCCACCAGCAGCACGCCATATATAGCTGGTGGAGGTGGTATTTCCGCAGTTCCAACGATTACCGTATCAGGCAAAACATGGACATTCAGCGGTACAGCCACAAACGGTTCAGATTCTGGCGCCATTTCCGGGACCTGCACGTGTTCCAATTAGCAACGATCTTCAACTTGATTTAACCAAACCTAATCCCTTATGAAATATTTACAAAAAAGTTTTGCCGGTGTCTTAATGTTAGCCCTTCTGATGACCGGCTGCAGTAAGAGTGACCCGGCGCCATCGTTAGCAGGAACATGGGTATTTAAATCGGCTACGGTGACAACGTGCACAAATACGACACTTAATGGTACAAGTGGTACTTGTTTTAGTGATTGCATTCAAATTTGGACAGCAACAACCATAACAGGTTCTGAAATCGATCTGGCGCCTAGTCAAACAGCCAATACGCCTTATACGTCCACGTACACCATAAGCGGTAGCAACATTACAGAAAGCAGGACCTATCCGACAGCTCCGACCTTTAATAGGATTCTAGTGTACAGCTTTACCTTGACAGCGACAACACTTACCAAAACTTCTGCTCCAACTTCTAGCTCTGGCGGATGTACTGTTGTCGCAGTATACACTAGAAATTAGTGGATTGTATAGCAGTAATAATGATATGGTTTTCAAAAGATCAAGGTCAGCTGGTCCGGATGTTGATTGTGGGCAGGAAACAAATCGCGTGGAGACCTGGTCGGGAATGAAGGAATTGGTATGCCGTGCGGTGCTATATTGAGAATAGCCAGGATTGCAAATCCACCATGCAATGAGTGACGGTTTCATAAGGGTCGGGATTGTCCGAATGGATCCCGACCAGCACTTCCCATCCATGCCAGAATTCTAAGGTTATGAGTATATCCCGACCAACTGGGGACGGCACCAACCACTGGCAAAACCTGCGTCAATGCCGGCTTCCCGAATTCCTATTAAACCACTGACACAAGGCTTTCCAAAGGGCGATAACCCTGCCGGGCCTGGACAGTGCGCTGGCTACGATATGCTGAAGCCACCACATCACCACCAACAGGAAATATATGGAGAAGGCAGATCCAATGGTGGTTGCAATGGCTTGGACCGTGTGTTCGGGTGAGCCTAATTTCGGCTGGCAGGAAACCTGTGCGATCGCCATACTGTGGATGAGCCAGGTGGTTGCCCGTAACTTCATATAATTTCTATCCCGGCAATCCGTTTGTACAGGTTCGACCTCAAAGCTTTGTTCGGCGCTCCAGTCATTCCAGTCGCCGTTGACCCTGGCGCGGACTTTCCATTTCCAGTGAGGAGCATTACCGGGAATGATGTAACCCAGTGTGCTGTATTCATAATGAGCCTTGAGATGTCTTGTTTCATGGTGTTTCTTGATGGGTTGAAGATGTGTAAATGATGAACGGCTACCTTGCCAATCATCGCAAACGCCAGGACTGATAATTGCATTTAATGCAATAGTAAGGATGGCAGTCGTGGTGGGTTGCATTTCGTGCAACCACGGACTAATAAGAATCATGGAATGCTGGGAAAGTGGCAGCCTGAGATGCTGAACCTTAGCCTATGGTGTGAAGGAATTGATCTGTCCCAGTCGAAGTGATTGAATGTCCTTGGAGCCACGGGTGGTCGGGGACAGCAGCAACCACAGGACCCAAAAAATGACTGGCCTACCTGTATTCAGATGGATAACTGCCATGTTAAGTCGTCCGGCTTCGAGGCTCCTTCGAGCTTTTTCATGGTTTCTTCGAGGTCTCTTCGATCTTTTTCATGGTTTGTTCGAGGGTTCTTCGAGGCTCCTTCTAGGTCTCTTCGATCTTTTTGATGGTTTCTTCGAGGGTTCTTCGAGCTCGCTTCGATCCTTCTTCGATCCTTCTTCGATCTCGCTTCGATCCCGCTTCGAGCCTCCTTCGAGCTCTCTTCCTAACGGACTGGTGGAGGAACGCGTCCTGAAGAGGTGCGGGATACAGGGCGGCAAGGCACGCGTCTAGAAGACGCGCGCCATCGCCATACGACCATTCAGGTGAAGTAATGCGCTATTTCTTCAGATACGCCCGGTCAAACAACCCGTATTTGAGTATACAATAGATGGCTCTTACACCATCTTTCCAATTGATCTTTTTGCCCTCTGCATAGGTGCGGCCATAATAGGAAATGCCCACTTCGTAGATCCGGATATTCCTGAACCTTGCAATCTTGGAGGTCACCTCCGGTTCAAAACCAAACCGGTTCTCCTTCAGCCTGATTTGCTTGATGAACTCACTGCGGAAACATTTGTAGCACGTCTCCATATCCGTCAGGTTGAGGTTGGTGAAAACGTTGGAGATGAAAGTAAGAATCTTGTTGCCGATCGAGTGCCAGAAGAACAGGATGCGGTGCGGGTTCCCGCCCATGAACCGCGACCCGAAGACCACATCCGCCATGCCATCCAGCAGCGGTCTAAGCAACAGGTTGAATTCTGCGGGGTCATACTCCAGGTCTGCATCCTGGATGACAACAAAATCGCCGGTAGCCAGGTCAATGCCCTTGTGCAGGGCAGCACCCTTGCCCATGTTGCGTGACTGCAGGTGATATTTAATATCCAGCCCGGAGTTTTGATCCATGAATTTCTTAACGACCAAATCGGTCTGGTCAACAGAGGCATCGTTGACGATGATGATTTGCTTCAGGGTCCCGTCGATCAGATTCACCATCTTGATCTTTTCCAGTACCTGTGTAATGGTACGCTCTTCATTGTAGGCTGGTATGACAATAGATAAGGTGGCCATGATCGTTATAGTTTGACCAGGTGAACAGTTTTCAGGGTAGACTCCCGTGTGGCCGGGTTGAGAAACTCAGGTGTCAGGATGGTGACGGAATAATCCGGTGTTGTGTAAACAAGACTGGCGTCTGGCCGGCGGGCCATCAGTTCGGGAAGGTATTGTTTGCTGGTGATCACCCAAACGTTCTTCATGGCTGCCACTTTTTCCAGGTCGTTCTCAAGGGGGATCATCATGTTGGCATAGAAATCTGTCGACCCGGATATGGGCTGATTGTAACTGATCAGGGTTCCTTTTCCGGCTCCTTCCTTGACAGCCCGGAGTGCTATCTCTGACCCACCCTGGTATTTCAGCAGGGATGGATAGAAGACGGCGTTCATCACCAGGTTCGCCATCAGGATCATCAGCACGGAAGCAATCACCAACCGGTATTTGTTCGTGGATACGAAAGCAGCGTAGATGAACACGGCCAGTCCGGCGAGGTAGCCGCTGCCGGGCATCAAGCCCAGGTTCTGAAAACTGAACCAGGACAGGATAAAAACAAAAATCAGGGCCAGCAAGATCAGGACCATGTGTGTGATGTAGATGGCCCTGGTGCCTGTTGCCTCCACAGAATAGAATTTGCGGATGATGTATTTCGCGGTCATGATCGCGCCCAAAGGATAGACAATGAATGCATAGTGGGGTAGTTGATACCGGCTGGAAGAGAGTGCCATAAAGGGCAGCAGGAAACCGAAGAGAATGAGAAACTCCACTTGATCACGTTTACCTCGTAGGAAGTCGATGAAGTTCTTCAATTCAGAGAACAGGGCAAGCACGAGGAGGATGCTCCACGGCGCGAAGGCCCATAGGGTTGAATGCGACAGGAAGAACGGACCGGCATCGTTTACCCAAATGCTTTCTCCGGTTATCCTGCCGAAGCTCTGGGTCCAATAGAAGAACCGCAAGCCCGAAACACCGGTCAGGCCGTTGACTACCTTTTCCGGGTGCAGGTCGAACTGGGTGTACAGTCCGTAAGACATCGGCAGGAGCACAATGGCTATGATGACCGGCGCCAGCAGCCATGCCGGGTTAAACATATCCTTCCACTTTTTCTTCAATGCCAGGTGCATGAACACGCCCATGCCCGGAGCAATCAAACCAATCGGACCTTTTGCCAGCATGGCAAGGCCAATACCGATAAAGGCAAGAATGAAATTGGACGCTTTCCTGTGCTCGAGGAATTCGGCGAGTTGCCACATGCTGAAAATGAAGAAGCACATGAGGTTAGTATCGGTACGAACATCATGGTTGATCAAAAACACGGCTTGCAGCGTGGCAAGGATGATGACTGCCAGGTAGCCTGTGGACTTATCATAGTAGAACGAAGCCAGCCTGAAGGTAGAATACAGCGCGAGCAGGGTTGCAAGGAAGGCGGGGATACGGTAGGCAATATTGTTGATACCGAAGAGCTTCATGGAAAGGCCGGATACCCAGAAAAGGAGGGGAGGCTTGTCCAGGTACTCGTAATCCCTGTCCATGAAAGTCAGGTAATCACCCCGCTCCAGCATGAGCCTGGTGATGGAGGAATACTGACTGGCATCAATGTCCATGATGTTGATGAACCAGCCGATGATGTAAACTGCCCCTGCGCTTATAAGGGTCCACCGGGCTATTTGAAGCAAGTCCCGCTCAAGTTTTTCCTGTTGATACATGATAAACGTTCTGGATGGCCTGGATTATTTCTTCTTCTTGGGTTTCCCCTTCCCGCCGATGGACTTGGAATAATTCACTTTGGGCAGCGGTTTTGAGTGACGCTCCTTGAATTCGGATTTGATTTTGATGATCCGGGAAACGCCGAATGTTACGGATAGGAACATGTCCCTGCGCTGCCCTGAGAGGTCAGGTGCGCCGGGGTTTCCGTTGATATCCGCCGCGCCGGAAGGAGTGGAGAGCTGGTTGAGGTAGGCTTTGTTCCTGGAGTCAAACAGGGCAAAGTTAAAGCGCCCGTCGAGCATCAGGCTCCACTCATCGGTGATGTCAAGGTCGGCACGCGTGCCGAGGGCGCCGAAAAGCTGAAGCGAATTGAATTTGTCTTTTGACACGTGCACCTGTTTAACAACGTTTGGAACGAAAACGCCGTCGTACGCAACGGTGTATCCCGGGTCAGTGGGAACAGAAACGCCGGCTGGAAAGCGAAGCTTGGAAGCGCTGTGCGTTAGGGTTTCCTGGCCGTCAACCAGAAAACAGAAATCAACAGCGGCTACGACGGAAAGGCGGAAGAAGGAAAGGTCGTTGACGTGAAATTTCAGTGCAACGGGCAAACTGAAGTAACTCATCCTGATGTCGCGGGTGCCGACGCTGCCCCCGGTAGAGTTCTTGATGTCATACGTTTGGCCAACGACGAGATAGCTGGGCGATAACACATAGCCAAATCCTGGCCGGTCGAAGCCGTAATGAAATCCCACGGGCGTACCCCGGATCTGGAAAACGGGTTCATACCGGGCGTCACGCTCCAATCCCTTGTCAAGTGTTATGGGCACATTGAACCCTCCGAAGATCCCAAAAGACTCGATATTCTGGGCTTGCAGGCGTACCCAAGATAGTAGCAGAAAGACGCAAATCGCGTATCTCCTCATGAACGGTGTTTAGGATCAGTGAGTTAGAAAGTGCAAATCAGCGTTTAAGGCTGTATCTGCCAACTACAAAACTAAGACAAAATCGCACATCTAGGCCCATTTTGGAGATTTTTGAGGCCTGAAGGGAAGTTTACTCCAGCTGCTTATCCGTATAGGATTGCTAGGCAAGGTTGTGATAGACGTTCTGAACGTCTTCATCTTCTTCCAGGGCGGTGATGCATTCCATGACTTCGTCCTGTTCGGTCTCGCTCAGTTCCTTGGTGGTTGTTGGGATGAACTGCAATTCAGAGCTCTTCGCGACCAGGTTCCGTGATTCCAGGAACTTTTGCATGTGGCCGAATTCAGTGAATTTGGTGTAGATGATGATCACGTCTTCTTCACGCTGGATGTCTTCCGCACCGGCGTCAATGAGGTCAAGTTCAAGTTCGTCGAGGTTGAGTTTAGCAGGATCAAATTTGAATACGCCTTTTCTCTCGAACATGAAGGATACCGATCCTGAGTTTCCCATGCTTCCATCGTTCTTGGAGAAGCGCAGTCTGATGTTGGCCACCGTTCGCGTGGGGTTGTCCGTGGCACATTCAACCAGCACGGGCACGCCGTGTGGAGCATAGCCTTCATAGATTACTTCCTGGAAATCCTTTTCCTCTTTGGAGGAAGCCCTTTTGATCGCAGCGTCAACACGGTCCTTGGGCATATTCATGCCTTTTGCATTTTGGATGGCCATCCGCAGCCGGGGATTGTTATCCGGATTGGGGCCATTCAATTTTACGGCTATCGCGATGTCCTTGCCGACCCGGGTAAACCCCTTGGCCATGCGGTCAAAGCGAGCGAACATTTTGTGCTTACGTTTTTCAAATACACGTCCCATAGAAATTGTGCTGGTAAATCAGGTTGTAAAAATACTCGTGCAATTTGAATTTGGAAAAGAATAGTGCAGGATGCGCTGTCAAATATCAGGCTAATCCGGCCAGGTACAGATTGAATTCCAACGGGCTGGCTTCTTCAAAGCCGTCTTCCTTCAGGTCATCGAGGATGGCCTCGTCAAACTCAAGGTCCCGGCTGGTCGCCTTTCCGGTCCGCGTTACCGTTATTTCTGTGCCTTTCAGGTGAATGGGGTTGACTTTTACAATGATTTTTGTGCCTTCAAGCTCCTTTTTGAAGTATTGATGAACGATATTTGAACTCATTCGCTCAGTGTTTTGGATTGATGAAACTGCCTGTTCCAGAAAGAATTGAAACAGAACGGGTCGTTTTGTCCCGATTACGACGCGAAGATGCAGAAGAAATCTTTTATTCGTATGCCAGCAAGCCGGAGGCCACCCGATTTATGTTGTGGCCCACCCACCGCTCGCTGGATGATACACGGGGATTTCTGAGCCGCGCGGTGTACGGTTGGAACGCGGGCTCTGATTATTCTTTCGGCATTCGCCTGAAAGAATCTCAAAGACTGGTGGGAGGTTGCGGGATCGCTCATGAGGAGGGCAGGATTCAGTTTGGCTATGTGCTGAGCCCCACCCATTGGGGTAAAGGACTGGCTACGGAAGTTTGTTGCAGGCTCATGGAGGTCGTCAGGGGTCTTCCAGGTGTATATCGGGTGAGCACTTTCGTGGACACGGAGAACACCGCATCGGCCAGGGTGCTTTTGAAGTCCGGGCTGGTGGAGGAAGCACGATTGGAAAAATGGCTCAGGTTTGTAAACCAGGAGAATCAACCGAAGGATTGCCTGCTATTCAGACTTCCTCTTTGATCCTGTTCACGCCCAACGCCATACAACATTGACAGTAATCATGAGGACCTTTCTCGTTGGCTTTTTTCTTGTGGCATGCGGACCGGTTTGCCTGGCGCAAAGCGATTCGGTCACTTTCCAGCTTATCCTGGTGGGAGATGCCGGTGATGTTTCCGGCGATGAGGCGAAGTTATTCATTTCACGGCACGTGCCTCCATCCGGTGTTCCTTCAGCCGTTATTTTTCTTGGTGACAATGTCTATCCCAAAGGATTACCAGGCCCGCGAAACAAGGACAGGAAATCCGCTGAGCAGATTCTCCTCAACCAGATTGCTATGGCATCGGGATACGGCAGTGTTTATTTCGTGCCCGGTAATCACGACTGGAGAAACGGCCATCATGAAGGCTTGCAATACATGACGAATCAACAGGCCTTCCTGGATTCATTGAATAATCCCCTCGTGCACCTCCTGCCTAAAGACGGATGCCCAGGACCGGAGGAGATTCAATTGAGCCGTGACGTCGTGCTGGTCATCATCGACACGCAGTGGTTTCTTCATCCCTGGAACAAGCCGGAAGGGGAAACCAGTCACTGTGATTCCAGGAGCCCCGCAGATGTAACGGTCCATCTCGACGATATCCTCAACCGCAACCAGGGAAAGCGCGTGGTAGTTGCGGGCCATCATCCGGTTTATACCTATGGACCCCATGGCGGTGTGTTTACCCTGAATGATCATTTGTTTCCCTTTACGCAGATCAACAGGAGTTTGTATATCCCGCTCCCTATTGTTGGGTCGCTGGTGCCGTTGTACCGGAAATATTTTGGAATCATCCAGGACAACGCTCACCCCCAGAATAAAGCGCTTCGGTTTGGACTAAGGGACATCTTCAAGCAGTATCCCGGAACCGTTTATGCGAGCGGCCACGAGCACAGCCTCCAGTTCATCGAACATGACAGCATACAATACATCGTCAGCGGCTCTGGCTCGAAATCAACAGCAGTAAAGCAAAAGAAGTATTCCAAATTTGCTTCTTCTGACCATGGTTTTGTTCGGATGCTCATGAAGAGCGACCTGTCGTCGGCAGTAGAATACTATTCCGCCGGTGGCCGTATCCATTCCGAGGTGCTTCCTCCCGTTAAGGAACTAAAGGCTGTCACCTATGAGAATGCGGAAAAGGATTCACTATGGGTAAAGGCCCGGCCCAGCCATCAGTATGATGCAGGGGGATTCCGAAGAATGCTGTTGGGTGAAAATTACAGGGCTGAATGGGCCAAAGAACTTCCCATCCTGGCCTTTGATATTGGAAGGGAAAAGGGAGGGCTGGAATTACTTCAGAAAGGTGGCGGCATGGAAACCATGTCTTTACGGCTGCGCGATTCGACCGGGCATGAATATTTTCTGAGGACGGTGGAGAAATACCCCGTCAAGGCACTGCCTCAGGCGTTCAGAAAGACTTTTGTGCAGGGTGTGAAGCAGGACCAGGTTTCAGCAACTCATCCTTACGGCGCGTTGGTCATTCCCACCCTCGCCAGTGCCGCCGGGGTGTACCACACGAACCCGCGCATCGTCTACGCCCCCGATGATGCGCGCTGGGGCAAATACCGAAAAGACTTTCACGGGCTGGTTATGCTCTTTGAAGAAAGGCCGGATGGAAGCGGCAAAGACATGCCGTATTTTGGCAGCCCCAAAAGGATGATCAGTACGCGAAAACTGCTGGAGCACATGGCGTTGGATCATGACGTGCAGGTCGATCAGAAGCAGGTGTTGAAGTCGCGCTTGTTCGATATGTGGATTGGCGATTGGGACAGGCATGATGATCAGTGGCGATGGGGTGAGTTTGATCAGAAGAAGACTAAAGTCTACCGCCCTATTCCACGCGACCGCGACCAGGCATTTTTTATCAATGAGGGCATTGGACCGCACCGCTGGCGCAAGCGCCACCTGTTTCCTAACCTGGAGGGATTTGATTCCGGAATCCGCTGGGCCCCCGGTTTGATGATGACGGGCCGGTGGTTTGATCGCACCTTTCTTAATGCCATGTCAGAAAAGGAATTCCTGGAGACGGCGAGGGAATTATCAATGAAGATGACCGACGAGGTGATTGATTCGGCATTGCACCAATGGCCGGGGGGTATCTTTGAACTTCACGGCCCGGAGATCTCGGAAAAACTGAAGGCGCGCCGGGCCTTGTTGGCCAATAGTGCAGATGATTATTACCGTTTCATGGCGAAAGAGGTTGATGTGGTTGGATCAAACAAGCGCGAGTGGTTTGAGGGCGAATGGCAAACCAGCGGCAACTTCAAACTGAACATGTATAAGAGGGATAAAGAAGGCCTGCGTGGAAAATTGCTGTATGAGCGGGAATTCCTCCCGCATCAAACCCGCGAGGTGGACTTGTACGGACTGGACGGTGATGATGTCTTTCATTTTTCCGGTGAAAGCAAGGGTAAAATGAAAATCAGGATTATCGGCGGCAACGGGCTGGATGAGTTGAGGAACGAAGCCACTGGCCCCCGCAGAATTTATTTGTACGACGATAAGGACGGGATTGTTAAGGCCGGCGCGCGTGTCCATGATCATACCTCGGTTGATCCGCATGTTAATGACTATGACCGGAAGTGGTTTGAATATAACAAGATCGCTCCTCGAAATATGGTTACCTACAACATTGATGACGGGGTTTTTCTAAAACTTGGTTTTTCAAGCTTCGCCTACGGTTTCAGGAAGAAGCCTTACAAGTCCCATCATCTTTTTCGGGGCAGCTATGGTTTGAACACCAATTCATTCAGTATACAATATCAAGGTCGTTTTCCGCAGTTCGTGGGTCAGTGGTCACTGGAACTTGATGCGAACATCCGGTCACCCAACTATGTCAATAACTTCTTCGGGTGGGGAAACGAGTCTGTGTTTAACACCGAAATCAACAAGCAGCCAGGTGTCAATGTGGGGAGCCCTATCGATTACTACCGTTTGCGTTTGAGGGATTTCACTGGCGAAGTGAGACTGAGCCGAAAAGTTGGCCAATGGTCTTATTTCAAAATTGGCCCTGCTTATCAGCGGGGCCAGATCCTGGATGCACCGGGGACGCTGTACATAAAGGAGTATGAAGCCAGCTTACCGGAATCGGTATTGGGTATTCCCAAAGACTATTTTGGTGTTTCGGAGTCCATTGGGGTTGACAAGCGTGACAACCGCAGTTACACCACGAGGGGAATCCTGTTGCGTCAATCTTCCCGGTGGATGACCGGCGACACTTTTTTCAGTAGCCATGTGGCTTCGTTAACGCTGTATCAATCCTTCCGCCTTCCTGCAAAGGTGACGCTGGTATTCAACGCAGGGGCAGGCCATAACACCGGCTACTATCAGCTGTTTCAGGCCCAGACGCTCGATGGCGAAATAGAGGTCAGGGGATACCGCAAGACCCGCTTTTATGGCGACACAAAAGTCTACTTCAATAATGAAGTCAGGATAAAACTGGGGAATATCCGTACCTACCTGTTTCCAGCATCGATCGGGATGCACGTTTTCTATGATGTTGGACGGGTGTGGTATAAGGATTCCAATGGCATTGACTCATCCGCACCGTCAGGGAAGTCTGACCAATGGCACAAGGGATATGGGGCAGGACTTTGGTTTATTCCATACGACCTCACCACCATTGTTACTGAATTGGCGCATTCCGATGAGGGTACGTTGTTCTACCTCAGGCTTGGATTCTTATTTTGAATATTGAATAATGGATATTGACTTCTGAGTCTGCATCCTTTTGTCTGCGCAGGTGGAGGAGCAGGCTTTTTGATGTTTCTTCCTGTGATTTGGACCCGGATTTTGTTAATTAGCCTCCTGTTGCTATACTTGCCGAAATATTAATAGACGATTCTATGGGAAAAGGTGACAAGAAATCAAAGAAAGGCAAGATCTCGATTGGCTCATATGGGGTAGCCAGGAACAAGAAAGCAATCAAAGCTCGCCTGAGGCGGGTACGGTCTAAAGTGGCAGCAGCACCGGTGGCGGCACCTGTAGCAGCGGTGGAAGAGAAGCCTAAGGCAAAAAGAGCTCCGCGCAAGAAGGAAGCTTCAGCTGAATAGGGAATAGCAGTATGACAACATTCAATACAACGGCCTGGTGGTGGCACCGTATCAATTGCGATCGGCGCATGGCTGTGGTATAATCTTTTTACAAAACTTTTAAAAGAAGCCCGCTCCGATCCTACGGGGCGGGCTTTTTCATGCCCCGTTGGATCCAGGGCGGCCGACATCATGGGCAAGACCTACACATTAAAAACACACTTCAGGAAATTATTAGCAGACACACTGACCCCTGTTAATATATACTTGAAGGTCAGGGATGTCTTTGCAGGGAGTATCCTCCTGGAGAGTTCAGATTATCATGGCCAGGAAAACAGCCTGTCCTTTATTTGCTGCGATTCGATTGCATCATTCCAGGTTAAGGATGAGGTAATCGAGAAGCGGTTTCCTGATGCCTCAAAGTCACGGCAGCCCATTACTGCGCGAGGCCAGGTACTTGAACAGCTTGAAAGTTTCCGTCATTCCTTCCTGAGCGACCAGCCGGCACACCAGTCATCCGGATTGTTTGGCTATGTGTCCTATGATGCCGTGCGGTATTTTGAGGAGATTGATATCAATATCAGGAGCAAACTGGTCCCTGACATCATTTTCAAAGTGTATCGCTTTGTTGTTTTGGTTAATCATTTTTCAAATGAGCTGACTTTATTTCATAACTGCATTGACGGCGAGGATTTCGGCCCGGCAGGACTGGAAAGACTCGAGCAGATTATTTTTAGCAACCGGTTTGTCACCTTTCCATTCAAACTGACCAATCAGGAAGTATCCAATATTTCTGATGAGGCATTCGTGCAAATGGCACAGCAGGGTATAAGGCATTGCATCCAGGGCGATGTTTTCCAGGTGGTGCTTTCCAGGCGGTATACCACCGGGTTCACCGGCGACGAATTCAATGTGTACCGGGCGCTTCGTTCGGTCAACCCATCACCCTACCTTTTTTATTTTGATTTCGGCAGTTTCAAAATCTTTGGTTCTTCGCCGGAAGCCCAGATCCAGGTAAAGGGCAGGGAGGCGGCCATATTTCCGATCGCAGGCACATTCAGGCGGTCGGGCAATGAGAAGGATGACCTGGTGCTGGCCAATAAGCTGATGGCTGACGAAAAGGAAAATGCAGAACACGTAATGTTGGTTGACCTGGCCCGAAATGATTTAAGCCGGGACTCCGAGGATGTGACGGTGAAGGTGTTTAAAGAAGTGCAGTACTACTCACACGTCATCCACCTGGTGTCCAAGGTAACGGGAAGATTGCGGGAAGGAGTCTCTTCACTCAGGCTCGTTGCGGACACGTTTCCTGCCGGCACCCTGTCCGGCGCACCCAAGCACAAGGCCATGGGCATCATCAATGCCTGCGAGAATATCAACCGGGGATTCTATGGTGGTGCCATTGGATTTATTGGCTTCAATGGCGATGTCAACCTGGCCATCACAATCCGCACATTCCTCAGCAAAGACAATGAGCTGGTTTACCAGGCCGGCGCGGGGATTGTTGCAAAATCGTCGCCGCAGAGTGAACTGCAGGAAGTAAATAATAAACTGGATGCCCTGCGAAGGGCAATGGTGATGGCTCAAACACTGTAGCAAATGAATATACTGATAATTGATAATTATGATTCATTCACCTACAACCTGGTGCACATCGTGCGCGAGCTTGGTTATGGAGTGGATGTCTTCAGGAACGACAAGATTGACCTCGCGTCAGTGGGCCGCTACGATAAGATCATGTTGTCGCCTGGACCCGGCCTGCCGGAAGAGGCTGGAATTATGAAAGCCCTCATCCGTGAGTACAGTTCAGCGAAAAGCATTTTTGGTGTTTGCCTGGGACACCAGGCCATCGCCGAAGTCTTCGGGGCCTCACTGTATAATTTGCCGGTGGTTCTCCATGGGGTGACTTCCCGCATGTCCGTGACCTGTGCATCTGAAAGGCTGTTTGAGGGATTGCCAGCACGTTTTGACGTGACGCATTATCATTCATGGGCCGTTGACCCGGAGAGCATCTCAGGAGACCTTGAAATTACCGCTGTCAATGACGACGGGATAGTCCTGGCATTGGCCCATAAAACGTTTGACGTTCGGGGGGTGCAGTTTCATCCGGAGTCGGTGATGACACAGCATGGAAGGAAAATGATTAAAAATTGGATAGAAAACTAATGAAACAGATTTTACATGATTTGACAGAGCACCGGTCACTGGATAAGGTCCGTGCGCGACAGGTACTCATTGATCTGGCCACCGGCCGGTACAACCCAAGCCAAATGACCGCATTCATGACCGTGTACATGATGCGCTCCATAACCCTCCAGGAACTGGAGGGATTTCGGGATGCCATGCTTGAACTTTGTGTGAGCATGAAGTTTGATCAGCCCGTGATGGATGTGTGCGGCACAGGCGGCGATGAAAAGAATACGTTCAATATTTCAACGCTTGCTGCGTTCGTGGTTGCCGCCGCTGGCCAGCCGGTGGCCAAGCACGGCAATTATGGTGTATCCTCTGTAAGCGGATCCTCCAACGTGCTGGAATATTTCGGATGCAGATTTTCCAGCGACCGGTCTTTGCTGTCGCGATGCCTGGAGGAGACCAACATTGTTTTCCTTCATGCCCCGCTTTTTCATCCCGCAATGAAAGGGGTGGCGCCGGTTCGGAAGGAACTCGGCGTAAAGACATTTTTCAACATGCTGGGTCCCATGGTAAACCCGGCCTTTCCGCCTCGGCAAATGGTGGGTGTTTTCAGCCTGGAACTTGCGCGTCAGTATGGATACCTGTACCAGCAGACGGCAAAGGACTATGCCATTGTTCACGATATGGCAGGGTATGATGAAATTTCGCTGACTAGTGCTTTTAAAGTGTTTTCAAACCAGGGTGAGCATGTATTGGAGCCAACCGACCTTGGCTTGCCGGAATGTATGGCAGGGCAACTGGCAGGAGGAAGCACCGTCCAGCAATCGGCCGCTATCTTCCTGGATATCCTGGAAGGAAGAGGTTCTGCGGCGCAGAACAATGTGGTTATTGCCAACGCGGGAATGGCGCTGTTCATTGCCAACCGGAAGGCCGGGATGGAACATGCCATAGACACCGCGCGCGAAGCCCTCGCCTCAGGAAAGGCTTCCCGGATTTTCAAAAAGTTAATCACCCTTTCTTCCTGATGGACATGAGGGACATACTTCATTTTATCGTGGAGCACAAACGTCAGGAAGTGGCTGGCCGTAAATTCAACAGCACCCTAAAGACGCTTGAAAATAGTGTACATTTTGCGAGACCGACGGTATCTCTTCGCGATACGCTGGTCAGGTCTGACCATGCAGGAATTATTGCCGAATTCAAGCGAATGTCACCGTCGAAGGGTGTGATTCATGCAACCGCTTCAGTAGAAGGGACAACAACCGGTTATGTCAGGGCGGGTGCTTCGGCCCTGTCTATTCTGACTGATTCGGAATTCTTCGGAGGCTCCAGCGCTGATCTTGAAGCAGCGCGGGCGGGCAACACTTGCCCCATCCTGAGGAAGGATTTTATCGTGGATGAATACCAGGTCATTGAGGCCAAATCCATCGGGGCGGATGTCATCCTGCTCATTGCGGCCATCCTGGACCCTCCGACATTGAAGATTTATTGCAGCCTGGCCCATTCCCTTGGCCTGGAAGTATTGATGGAGGTGCATGACGAGGAGGATTGTCGGCGGCACGACGCTGCGCGGGTAGACATGATCGGCGTGAATAACAGAAACCTCAAGACCTTTGAGGTTAACCTGGAAACCAGTAGGCGGCTTTCAGACATTCTTCCCTCGGAGTCCGTATGGGTTTCAGAAAGTGGCATTGATTCACCGGAAGCGATCGTCCATTTGACACAACTTGGATTCCGTGGATTCCTGGTGGGTCAGGCTTTCATGGAGAAGCCTGTGCCGGAGGAAGCCGCTGCAACGTTCATCGGGAGATTACGTCAATTGGAATTCAAAAGTCGAAACCGATGAATCAATTGAGACTGAAAGTATGCGGCTTGCGCGACCACAGCAATATCCTGGAGGTGGCAGCGCTTGGTCCGGATTACATGGGTTTTATTTTTTATCCGGGATCGAAGCGTTTTGTTGGCCATGATTTTATTATCCCGGAGGAATTGGCGGCCGGCATCAGGAGGGTGGGTGTTTTTGTGGATCAGCCTGTCGCGGAAATATTGAAAGTTTGCCGACGCAACAAACTCGATCTCATTCAGCTGCATGGAAATGAATCGGCTGATAATTGCGCCCAACTCAGGAAGTCAGGGTACGGCGTGATCAAGGCTTTTGGAATCGACAGGGATTTTGATGTCAGGACACTGGCCGCGTATCGTCAGGTTGCGGACTACTTCCTTTTTGACACAAAGGGGGATCACTACGGCGGTCATGGTATCCCTTTCGATTGGACCTTGTTGAGAAACTATGATCAGGCCATTCCATTTTTTCTAAGCGGCGGGATTTCACCGGAAAATGCCGGACACACATCCTCGCTGAGTGCGATGAACCTCCATGCCATTGACGTAAACAGCAGGGTGGAGCGAAGTATTGGAATCAAGGATGTTGAATTGATTGTGAAATTGGATTGGAAGTCCATTGAGAAGCAAAGCTGAGTCAATGAATGTTGTACTTAATATACGGTTATGAAATACAAGGTGAATGAGAAGGGGTATTATGGCGACTTCGGTGGTGCATACATTCCCGAGATGTTGTTTCCAAACGTAGAGGAATTGCGCACCCGCTACCTTGAAATCATGGCTGATCAGAAATTCCGGCTGGAATTCGACCATTTGCTCAGGGATTTCGTGGGACGCCCAACGCCGCTGTACCATGCTCAGCGGTTGTCGGACCGGTACCACGCTAAAATATACCTCAAGCGGGAGGACCTGTGTCATACAGGTGCTCATAAAATCAACAACACCATCGGACAGGTATTGCTGGCGAAGAGACTGGGCAAGGGAAAAATCATAGCCGAGACCGGTGCGGGTCAGCATGGGGTGGCGACAGCGACAGTCAGCGCGTTGATGGGAATGGAATGCACAGTCTACATGGGCAGGCACGATATGGAAAGGCAGCGGCCCAATGTGGAACGGATGCGCATTCTTGGGGCTGCGGTTGTCGCGGTCGATAGCGGGAGCAAGACACTCAAAGACGCAACCAACGAGGCCATGCGGCACTGGATCAACCACCCGGACGACACGCACTACATCATCGGCTCGGTGGTTGGCCCGCATCCTTACCCGGACATGGTAGCGCGGTTTCAATCCGTGATCAGCGAGGAGATCAGGAGTCAGTTGATATCGAGGGAAGGAAGCCCCTGTCCGGATCATGTGATTGCCTGTGTTGGCGGCGGGAGTAATGCTGCCGGTGCATTTTATCATTACCTGGATGCACAACATGTAAACCTGGTAGGGGTGGAAGCAGCAGGAAAGGGCATCGACTCTGGTCAGTCGGCTGCTACAACGGTGCTTGGGAAGCCCGGGGTGCTTCACGGGAGCCGGACTTTACTGATGCAAACGGACGACGGCCAGGTGACAGAACCATACTCCATTTCAGCGGGCCTTGATTATCCGGGAATCGGACCGATGCACGCGCACCTGTTTGCCACCGGACGCGTTCGGTTCATGAGCGCAACAGATGATGAGGCGATGGAAGCGGGTATAGAGCTGAGCCGGACAGAGGGTATTATTCCAGCGATAGAATCGGCCCATGCGGTCAGTGTCCTCAGGAAGATTGATTTTGATCCTGATGATATCGTGGTCATCAGCCTTTCAGGCCGTGGAGATAAGGATTTGGAGACGTATATAAAATGGGGAAAGTATTGATCTAATTAGCCATAGATTACCCAACCTTAATCCATAAGACAATGACAAAGTTCTGTTTAGCAATACTCCTGTTCATCACGGCCTGCTCTCCCGGCAAACGTACCGGGCCGCCAATCGACCTCGTCGCATACAAGGCTGACATTGAGACCTGGCATGCCAGCCGGGTGGAGGAGTTGAAGGGACCAAACGGATATTTAAACCTGGCTGGACTCTATTGGCTCAATGACGGTATCAATACGGTTGGAAGTGATCCTTCAAACACCGTGGTTTTTCCGGAAGGCAAGGTCCCTGACCGGATGGGATACTTCCTGCTCAAGGACCAAATGGTGATGTTCGAATCGGCTCCGGATGTCACGGTAACCAATGCCGGCAGCGCGGTCAGGAGGTTGATTGCTTTTCACCCCGATTCCACAAAAGCACCTGCCATGGAGTTTGGGACACTCCAATGGTTCGTGATTAAGCGTGACAACAAGTTCGGTGTGCGGCTCAGGGATTTTGAAAACAGCGCATTGACGGAATTCAAAGGCATTGACCGTTACGCGGTGGATCCTGCCTGGCGGCTGGAGGCGGATTTCACTACGCCGGATTCAACCAGGCGAATACCCATCACGAATGTCCTGGGACAAACCACGCTGCAGGAATCACCGGGTATCTTAAGCTTTACAATCAATGACAGGGTTTATACGCTGGACGCGCTGGACGAGGGAGGTGATGATTACTTCATGATCTTCGGCGATCCTACCAACGCGCGCGAAACCTATGGGGCGGGGCGTTACCTGTATGTGAAAAAGCCAGGCCCGGATGGTAAAACGATTATTGATTTCAATAAGGCTTACAACCCTCCCTGCGCCTTTACTGCTTTTGCCACCTGCCCGCTGCCGCCGAAGCAGAATGTGCTTGATGTGGAAGTTACCGCAGGGGAGAAGAATTATTCCGGCGGCTATTAACAACGAAAAGGAAGCAGCGATGACGAATCGAATCATGGGATTGTTTGAGAGGAAGACAACTGGCGTATTGTCCGTGTTTTACACGGCTGGATTTCCTTTGCTTGAGGATACCACCAGGATCGCGGAAAGCCTGGAGCACGCCGGCGCCGATTTGATTGAAATTGGAATTCCTTTTTCCGATCCCGTTGCCGACGGGCCGGTCATCCAGCAAAGCAATACAACGGCATTGCAAAATGGTATGACGGTTTCTATACTGATTGACCAGGTTCGCGACCTCAGGAGCAAGGTCACGCTTCCTGTCATCCTGATGGGCTATTTCAACCCATTGATGCAATACGGATTTGATAAATTTTGCGTGGATGCTGCGGCGGCCGGCGTTGATGGAATGATCATCCCGGACCTGCCGATTGATGTGTATGAGCGTGAATGTAAATCCTTCGTTGAGGCAAGCGGAATGAAGATGATCTTCCTGATTTCTCCTGCTACGGCGGAAGAGCGAATCAGGCGCATTGACAAGGTCACCGATGGATTCATTTATGCTGTGTCGGCATCGAGTACCACGGGGGCGAAGGGAAACTTCAGCGAAGCACAGGAGGTTTATTTCAAAAGGCTGCGGGACATGAAGCTGAAGAACTCTTTTCTTATTGGATTCGGTATTTCTGACCATGGAACTTTCAGCAAGGCATGCCAATATGGATCAGGCGCAATCGTGGGCAGCGCCTTCATCTCCATGATCGGAAGTTCCCCGGACCTGCAAGGCGACACAATCAAATTTGTGCAAGGCCTCAGGCAAACGGCTTAACAAAGTCCCCAAATCTTTATCTTGCTGCCTATGAAAAAAATATCGACAGGACTCCTGCTCTCCCTTGCATTTGTCTTTTCAGACTGCTCGCAAGGCAAGATCGGGCACAGGGATGTTGAGGGAGCAGAAGCAATCACTGGCGTTGAATTCTCAGATCTGGAACAGGACACCCTCATGAATTACCTGTCGGACAACCGCAAAGGTTACGACAGCATGCGAAAAGTTCACCTGGCGAACAGTACTGCGCCGGCCCTTTATTTTGACCCCAGGCCTGACCATTTCAAGGGTAAGACCAGGATGACCGTAAATAACTGGAAACTTCCCGCGACCAAAGTGTTGCCGGCTTCTGATGAGGAGATTGCTTTTCTATCAGTTGCGGATCTCGGTCTCCTTATTCATTCCGGTCAATTGACGTCCACGCGGCTCACCAAAATCTACCTGGAAAGGCTCAGGCATGTTGGTGATACCCTCCAGGCCGTTGTTACAATTACTGAAGACCTGGCGCTGATGCAGGCGGCCCAGGCCGATGAAGAAATCAGCCAAGGGAAGTATCGGGGTCCGCTACATGGTATACCCTACGGACTAAAAGATTTGTTTTCAGTTCCGGGATACAAGACGACCTGGGGAGCGGAGCCGTATAGGGAACAGGTGCTGAACGAGAAAGCAGTTGTTGTGAAAAAACTGGAGGATGCCGGCGCAGTGTTGATAGCCAAACTCACGTCTGGTGCGCTGGCCCGTGGTGATGTATGGTTCGGAGGCAAGACAAAGAATCCGTGGGACCTCAAACAGGGGGCAAGCGGCTCTTCGGCAGGTTCCGCGTCAGCAACCGCTGCGGGCCTGGTGGCATTCTCAATCGGTACGGAGACACTCGGCTCCATCATTGCTCCCTCTGCACGGTGCGGCGTCACCGGCCTGAGGCCCACCTTTGGCAGTGTCAGCCGGGCCGGGGCCATGACGCTGGCATGGTCGATGGACAAGGCGGGACCTATCTGCCGGTCGGCACAGGATTGCGCGATGGTATTCCAGGCCATCAGGGGTACAGATGTTGAAGGAGAGGACAGGTCTGTCGTTGACTATTCCTTTGCATTCAATCCTCCTGCGGATCTGAAGGGGTATAGGATCGGGTACTTCAAAGAGATGTTTGACAAGGACACGACGCGGGCAGCCGCCAACCAGGCGCTGAGCCTGAAGCTGATGAAAGAGCTTGGAGCCGATCTCCGTGTGGTGGCCATGCCTGACTCCATTCCCTTCGATGGGTTTGATATCATTTTGCGGTCGGAGGCCGGTGCATTCTTTGATGCCTTGGTCAGGGAGCACGGTGATAGGTTGTTGTCGGAGCAGGACCAGGGCTCACGGGCCAATTCACTGCGTCAGTCGCGATTTATTCCTGCTGTGGAGTACCTGCAGGCCAACCGTCACCGGAAGGTGCTGATTGAAAAATTCAATGCAATGATCAGGGACTATGACTTCATTGTAGCGCCGGCAAATGGGAAGAACCTGTCCATGACCACCAACCTCACCGGGCACCCGGCCATCACGCTGCCCAATGGTTTCGACAAGAAAGGCCGTCCGACTTCCATCATGCTCATCGGCAACCTGTATGATGAAGGCCCGATCCTCGAAGCCGCTTACATTATCCAGCAGGCCAGTGATTTTGAGGAGAAGCATCCGGTGATGTTTTATAAGGTGACGAAGTAATACAGACCCTGCTTTCTTCCCGTCCTCCTTACGCCACTTCCTGGAACGCTTTCTCTGGCCGCTTGTGGATCATCGGCATCTTTTCCATCCGGGACACTTCAATCATGTACACGCCGAAGTCCTCCACGACTTTTCCGATGATCTCGTAAAATCCTCGCCCGCGGAAAGGATATTTCCTGGCCACATCGGGGAAGTGCACGGTATCGAAGACATCGCCGTTGACATCGTAGAAGGTCCCGAAGTACATGGGATCATTTTTCAGCGTGCGGGTATTTTTCGTGGTCACCACATACCCTGCGATGCGTACCTGTTTTTTTATTTTGTTCACCAGCTCACGGGCGGAGGCATTGCCATAGTCTGCCGTGTCCAGCAGTTTGAAGGGGCTGCACACGGGGAAGCCGAGCAGTTCCAGTTCGTCAAAGGCGTCTTCCAGTTCGTTGCGCTGCAGCGGGGGCAGGGGGTAGTCTTTGGGTTCCGTGTCGAACAGGTCGACGGTGGTGGTGGGCTTGGCCCGTGCATTGCTGAAATAGAGCATGGCCTCCCACAGTAATTTTTGTTTCGTTTTGCCCACAAAGCGAAAGGCCCCCACACGGATAAGGATGCGCAGTTGCTCAAGCCCGACGCCGGGGTTTCTCCTGAGGAAGTTGTCCAGGCTTTTGTAGGGTCCGCGCAGCTGTCGTTCGGATGGAATTTGCTTTCCGATTTTAGTCTCCAGGCTCTTCAGGTGGACAAACCCGATATAAACCTGTGTGCCCTCGATGGTGGTGAGGTAGGTGCTGCGGTTGACGCACGGTGCTTCGATGACCGCGCCGTTTGTGCGGGCTTCATGGAAATAGAATTCGGTCCGGTAGAACCCTCCAAAATTATTGATTACACCCACCATAAACTCGAGCGGGTAGTGTGCTTTCAGGTAAAGGCTCTGGTAGCTTTCCACGGCATAGCTGGCGGAGTGGCCTTTCGCAAAAGAATAGCCGGAGAAGCTTTCGATTTCGTACCACACCCGGTCGATCACGTGCTGTTCGTAGCCCCGCGCTTTGCAGTTTTCAAAGAAGCGTTCTTCCACGCGGCGGAATTCCCCGCGCGACCGGTACTTACCCGACATCCCTCTCCGCAGCACGTCGGCTTCCGTGAGGGTGAGGCCGGCGAAGTGATGGGCTACTTTGATTACGTCTTCCTGGTAGACCATCACGCCGTAGGTTTCTTTCATGAGTTGATCCATCGCGGGGTGGATCGACTCGTAGGTGCCGCCGCTGCGCACGGCGTGAAAGCGCTCGATGTAGGCCCTCATCATGCCGGACCGTGCCACGCCCGGCCGGATGATGGAACTGGCCGCCACGAGCGTGAGGTAATCTTCACAGCGGAGTTTGCCCAGCAGCATGCGCATGGCGGGTGACTCAACGTAAAAGCATCCCATGGCGCGGCTGTTGCGGAGCAGCTCCCGTATCTTTTCATCTTTCTTGAAATCCCCGAACCGGTGGATGTTCACATCGATCCCCCGGTTGCGTTTCACGTGCACAACGGTTTCTTTCAGGTGGCCGAGTCCCCGCTGGCTGAGGATATCAAACTTGTAGATGCCCATGTCCTCGGCATTGTGCATCTCGAAGTGCGAGACCGGGTAACCCTTCGGCGGGAGTTCGGTCACGGTGTAGGCGTAGATTGGTTTTTCGGTGATGAGCACACCGCCGGCGTGAATGGAGATGTTGGCCGGCAGGTCTTTCATCCGGTCGGCATACTTGATGATCAGCTCGGTGATCTGGTCGCGGTGCTGGTTTTTTTCGGGTTCGTCCACGAGGTCGTCGATCTCATCCTTGGGCAAGCCGAACACTTTTCCCAGTTCGCGGAGCACGGACCGTTCCTGGTATGTGGTGTGCGTACCCAGGAGGCAGACATGATCGCGGCCGTACTTCTCGAAGAAGTAGTCATACACGGCATCGCGGTTGTCCCAGGAGAAGTCGATGTCGAAGTCGGGTGGGGAAGTGCGTTCGGTGTTGAGGAAGCGTTCGAAATACAAATCCAGTTCAATCGGGTCTACGTTGGTGATGCCCAGGCAGTAGGCCACCACGCTGTTGGCGCCGCTCCCGCGCCCCACGTAGTCATATCCTTTTTCTTTGGCAAAGCAGACAAGGTCGTAGGCGACGAGGTAGTACGCGCAAAATCCCTTTTGCCTGATGATCGTCAGTTCGCGCTGGAGTCGTTCGCGCAGCACCGGGTTGGATACATCATAGCGGTCCCGGAACCCCTCCCACGATTTGGTCACCAGAAAATCCCAGTCGCTTTCGGCATTGCCCGTGACGTGCTTTTTGTTTTTATCGGCCTTTAGGTCGAAGTGAATGGAGCACTGGTCAAGAAGTTGCCGGGTATTTTGAATAAGGTGAGGATAGTCCTTGAAATGCTTTTCCAGTTTGTCTTCGGGCATCATCATTTCATCGGGGTGGGCCTGTTGTTCGGCGGGCAGTTTGCTGAGCAGCGTGTTGTTGGCGATGGCCCGCAGGAGGCGGTGGATGTTGTAATCGGTTTTGTTTGAAAAGGTGACCGGGTGTAAAATGACAAATTTGTCTGGGTGAATGTTGTGCGGCTTGTAGAACGCCAGCGGATTGAGCTGGTGTTTATCCACACCGATGTATTCATAGGGCCGCAGCTGGCCGGGCTCCATTTTCCCCAGCGGATAGATGATGAACACGTTGTCAAATTCCGGGGCGCGGGGCGTCAGTGGTTTCTCCTGCTGGTTGTGGTAGGAGAGGAAACGGTTCAGTTTTTCAAAGCCGTCGTTGTTTTTAGCGATGGCGACGTAGAGCAGTTCGTTGTTTCCGGTGTTCCTGAATTCGATGCCCACGGCGATCTCCAGGCTGTATCCCTCTTTTCCGAAGGCTGTCAGGCTGCTTCCGCCGACGGGTGCATGTTCGGCGCACAGCCTGAGCATCTCGATGTACGACGCGGTGTTGTTGATTTCCGTCAGCGCGATTTTCTTCACCCCGCACCGGCGGACCTCGTCAAAGAGTTTCTGCACCGGCAGCGTGCCGTATTTGAAGCTGAAGGCGGTGTGGCAGTTGAGAAACATGGTATTTGGTGTGGGGACGGTATTTGTAGTGGGGACGCAAAATGTTGCGTCCCCACTACACCTGCATGATTGGTTTAGGATTCCATTTCGAAGGATTGTTTTGAATATATCTTCGAATGGCCTGCAATGCCCTTTCTGACCGGATAATGTGATCGTGATAACGCGATTGCCATGCAAATGGGATATTATTCATGGTTGCGTATGTTTTTACACCCGCCTTGTACCCGCGAATGATCGATGCGAGATTATTGGATTGAGGGCCGAAAGTGTTTGGTATTGCTGTGTAATGATCTCCACCTGCGCCGGGACCTTTATCAATGCACAGGATACCATGGACGTGATCAGTCATCACAATAAATTCATCCAGCACAACAAATGGAAAATGGTTGGGGATCTCCATCCAATATTGATGGGCGATGGCACCAATGGGGATGGGGATAGATATTGGGTTTGTTGCAGCGCAAGAGGCTGCGCTGTGATGGATGGCGCCGGCATGATCTCACCGAAATGATGTTCCCTGTTTTGTGTGCAAATGGTGACAAAATATTGGCCGTTTGAACCATGATTCCAGGTTTTTAACCGCGTGGTAGTGCGGTTTTTGATTTTTTTAATCATGGTGATACATGTTTTATGATGGGGGTGCGAAATGTTGTTTATGATTTTGTGATTTTTCCATTAAACATATTCACCTCCATTCGCACCCTTCGATTTACCCCCAGCGTTGTGGCACGCACCAATTTCTCCACGCCGTGTTTGTGCTTGATGTAATCCATGGCTTCGTAAAGGTTGATGTCTTCTTCGGTATCGTCGAACAGGCTGATCTGGTGGTTGCCCTGCACGAGGTTGCTGAAACGCACGCCTACCAGGCGGATCAGCATCCGGCGGCTGTACAGTTTGTCGAACAGCTCTTGCACGGTGCGCAGGAGAATGTGATCTGACGAGGTGTAGGGAATGTGAATCTGCTTCGTTTCCGTATCGAAATTGGAGTAACGAATTTTCACCGTCACGCAGGAGACGAGCTTCTTTTGTTCACGCAGCTGGTACGCGACTTTCTCTACCATCGCGATGAGGATGGACTTTAGCCGCTTCACGTCGATGGTATCTTCGTCGAAGGTACATTCGGTGGAAATGGATTTCTGCTCGCTGTAGGGCACCACCGGTGAATCGTCGATGCCGTGTGCCTTGTTCCACAGCGACGATCCGTTTTTGCCGAAGGCGCTCACGAGAAATTTCAAAGGCATCTCGCGCAGGGTGGCTACCGTACGCACGCCCATGTCGTAGAGGAAAGAGGAAGTCTGCTTCCCGATCATCGGAATTTTTTCTACGGAAAGCGGGGCGAGGAAATCCTGTTCGGTGCCGGCGGGAATATATTTTTCGGCGTTGGGCTTGAATTCGCCCGTAGCCACCTTGGATACTAGCTTGTTGACCGACATGCCGAGCGAGATGGGCAGCCTGCTTTCCTGCATGATTTTCTTCCGCAGTTCCACGGCCCACTTGAACGCCCCGAAGAATTTGTCCATGCCACTGGCGTCGATGTAAAATTCGTCGATGGAGGATTTTTCAAACGTGGGAGAGGAATCGGCGATGATGCTGGTGACCAGGTGGGAATGCTGGCTGTACGACTCCATGTCGCCGGAGATGACCATGGCATCGGGACATAGCTGCATGGCGAGGTACATGGGCATGGCCGAGTGCACCCCGAACCGGCGCGCCTCGTAACTGCAGGCGGCCACCACGCCCCTCCGGCTGCTGCCACCCACGATCAGGGGTTTTCCCTTCAGCTTGGGCTCCTTTTTGCACTCCACCGCCACGAAAAAGGCGTCCAAATCAAGATGAATGATGTTCCTGTCCACGGCACAATATACTAATATTAGTAGTATTGAATACTAAAAATAGTAGTAGTAATGCCTCTAATTGGATAAAAAGGCATTTCCCGCAATCCCGACAGCCATTGGGACGCGGAATGATCTGAGCGGGCCCGCGAGTATTGGATCAGCGGTGATCAGCGGGAAAGGTAATTTTCGGATTTTTGAACAACCATCAAACAGTAAGATGAAACTCCGCCACACCATCCTTCTTCTCCTGATCACTCTTTTTCTTTTCGATTCATGTTCAGAAAAGAAACCAGCAGCCCGTGCCGTCAAACCCATCGACAGCCTTTTTAAAGAATACTATGCTTTTAAAAAACGGATCAACCCCATCGAGGCGACCAAGGCGGGAGAGACCCAATACAATGACAAGGTGGCGAATTTTATTTCCAGGCCGTACCAGCAGGACCTCATCGAAAGCTATAACCGGTTCCTCGGTGAACTGGCGTTGTACGACTCCACCCTGGTCACACCTTCCCAACAGCTGAGCATGGGCGTGATGGAGTGGGACTGCAAGCTGAAGCTTGAGGGTTTGACGAATCCCCTCGTCACCATTGCCTCGCCGATGTTCGACATGCCCAACTTCGAACTGATGCCGCTGCTCCAGATTCAGTCGCTGCACCTGTACTTTTCCCAATTGGCAGGCGGAAAGAGTCTTCAGCCTTTCCAGACTGTCGGGGATTATGAAAACTGGCTCAAGCGGGTAGATGCCTTCCTGCCATTCCTGGATTCGGCTGTCGCAAAAATGAGGGTGGGAATGTCGCGCGGTATCGTGCTGCCCAAAGTGCTCACTAAAAAGATGATCCCCCAATTGGATGGGTTTGTCAAGGCACCGGTCAAGCAGCACCTGTTTTATGCGCCTGTCACCATGATGCCGGAGACTTTTTCATCAGCAGACAAGGAAAGACTGACGAAGGCGTATGCTGAAATGGTCAGCGGCAAGGTTGTCCCCAAATACAAAATGCTTCAGGACTTTTTGGTCAACACGTATTTGCCCGCCTGCCGGGAGACTTCAGGCATCAACGCATTGCCCAACGGCCCGGAGACCTTTCAGTACCTGATCAAATATTTCACCACGACCAATATGACCGCGGATGAGATTCATGCATTGGGTAAGAAGGAAGTCGACCGCATCTCAGGTGAAATGGAAAAAGTAAAGACACAGATCGGGTTCAAAGGTGATCTCAAAGCCTTCTTCGATCATGTCCGGACCAGCGAGCAACAAATGCCATTCACCAAACCGGAGCAGGTCATCGCCAACTTCAACGCCATCCACGACCGGATTGACTTGAAACTCAATCAGCTGTTCGATCTGAAACCCAAGGGAAGTTTTGAAGTGCGCCGCACGGAGGCCTTCCGCGAAGCCTCGGCCAGCGCGGAGTTTCTTCCGGGCAACAAGGATGGTTCCCGTCCAGGCGTATTTTACGTTCCCATCCCCAATGTGAAGGAATACAACAAGTTCACCGACGAGGCACTGTTCCTGCACGAAGCCATCCCGGGTCATTTCTACCAATTGACACTGCAGCAGGAAAATGACGAACTGCCGGAGTTTCTCCACCCGGAAAGCATCAGCGTTTTTGTAGAGGGATGGGCGCTCTACGCAGAATCCCTTGGAAAGGAGCTGGGCATGTATGAAGACCCTTACCAGTATTTCGGTATGCTGAGCATGGAAATGCACCGGGCGATCAGGTTGGTTTTGGAAACAGGGATTCACGCGCAGGGATGGACAAGGGAACAGGCCATTCAGTACTCCCTCGACCACGAGGCTGAATCAGAAGATAAAATTGTTGTTGAAGTGGAACGTTATATGGCCACACCCGGTGCCGCATTGTGTTATAAGGTTGGCCAGATCAAAATCCGGGAACTGCGCACCCGGGCAGAAGCCGCACTCGGTGACAAGTTCTCCATCCGGGAATTCCACAACCAGGTCCTGAATTCAGGAAGTCTTCCTTTGATATTACTTGAAAAGAAGATTGATGGGTGGATCAGGAAAGAGCAAATGAAGGATTGAGGATCATTCTCTACTAAGCCAAAAAGGCACAAAGAACGAGGGTCCTTGTGCCTTTTTGTTAAAGGGGTAATGCTAATTCTTCTTCCAATCCGGCTGCCGGCCCGGCGTATACGGCGCCCCGGCGGCCTCCAGTTTCTGTTCGAGCGCTTTCACATCGGTATTTACGACGGTCTTCAGTTCAGCCAGCGCTACCTCAAATTCCTCACCCGCAATGCGCAGCTGGTCTTTCATGGTCGTGGTGGGATCGGATGTTGATCCATACCCGTCATAGATGGCGCTGAACAACCTGGATGAAATGGGAAGTGGCTTGTCAATATCCAGGCGGTTGGCCACGCCGTCACCACCCATCTTTTCAGAAACCGCCTTCAGTTTGGCTTCAACTGATTTCACGTCGTTGACAAAATCCTGGTTGGGCCTGGCCACACTGAAGACGGCCTCCTTCATGTGCTTCACGCGGTTGTTGGCATCGCTGAGGACTCCGTTGGCAGCCTGCAGGCTGCGCTGTAATTCGGCGGCCTTGCGCTGCCACTCAACCAGGGCAGGACGGCTGGCGGCGGGGAGTGCGGCCCCCGGAAGTACTTTAAGCACGAATTTTTCCGGCCCTGCAAGGTCTGTCATCACACCGTCAACTGATTTGGAAAGGGTAACGGTGTAATTTCCGGGAGCCGCGAGCTGTCCGACGTCGTTGGGTTGGAAAGGATTATCGTTCTCGCCCCGGTTAATGTTGATCGGGTTGGAGCTGGGATAACGCATGTCCCATGTAATCCGGCTTACACCTTTCTTGGCGCCGGCCTTGAGCTTTCGTATGATATCGCCATTTTCGTTGCGAATGGTAAACGTCAGGTAAGGAGATTCTTCTTTCTCTTCTTCCTTCAAGCTCTCGTACCCGGGATAGGCCACATCTTTGTTGTCTTTGCTGAGCTTTGCCTCTTCTTCCTGGCGTTTTTCCTTGCGCGTTTTGAGATCGTCCTTGAAGAAATAGGTGAAGGCTGCTCCCACAGCGGGGTTGTCGGCCCGATAGTATGATTCACCCATGAATCCTTTGCCGCGGATACCCAGCGGACTGCTCTCCACATACATCCAGCTGTCCCTGATGGGGAAGAGGTAGCCTTCCTTGCCTTCGGTTTGCTTCAGGTTGCGCAAGGGGGAATAATCGTCGAGCACATAGAAGCCCCGGCCAAATGATGCCAGCACCAAATCGTTTTCTCTTTTCTGGATGGCCATGTCACGAATGGCGATGGTCGGAAGTCCGCTTTTCAACGCACGCCAGCTTTTGCCTCCGTCATTGGAGAAGTGTACACCGAACTCGGTGCCCACAAAGAGGAGATTGGGATCAACAAAATCTTCCAGCATGGAATAGGTAGAACCCCGCTCAGGGAGATTTGCCGTGATGGAGGTCCATGTCGCGCCTTTGTCCGTGCTCTTGAAGAGGTAGGGTTTGAAGTCACCCCGCTTGTGGTTGTTGAACGTGGCGTACAGCACATTTTCATCATGCTGTGAGAACAGGAGATGATAGACATACGTCATGGAGGGAACACCCGCAAAGGTTTCTGATTTCTTCCAGGTCTTGCCGCCGTCTGCAGTGACCTGGATCAGGCCGTCATCGGTTCCGACAGCCAGGAGGGCTTCATTTTTAGGTGATTCTGAAAAGGCGCTGATGGTTCCGTACGGCGCCGTGCCGTCATTCTTTCCTACCGCATCAATGCCCCATACCTTGCCCATGATGGGAAGCTTGTTGCGGTCCAGTTGACGGGTGATGTCATCACTGATGATTTGCCAGGTATTGCCGTAATCGTCGCTGCGGAAAGTCTTGTTAGCAGCAAAATAGATTCTGCCTTTCTTGTGGTGACTGGTGAACAGCGGAGCGTCCCAATTCCAGCGGTACTCATTTTCGCCCTTACCCGGTTTCGGCTGTATGCCGATGGATTCACCCGTGGTCTTGTCGTAACGGACGAGTCCGCCGTGCTGTGATTGGGCGTACACAATATTGGGGTTGTATGGATCAATGGCGCTTTCAAAGCCGTCCCCGCCGTTGGTGACAAACCATTCGGAATTGGGAATGCCATTCTCACTCCGGGTTCTTGACGGCCCGCCAAGGCTGAAGTTATCCTGTGTGCCGCCATAGACGTAGTAGAAGGGCTCAGTATTGTCCACTTCAACTTTATAGAATTGCGTAACAGGAAGGTTGGATTTGAATTCCCATGTCCTGCCACCATCACGTGTTTCATAAATACCGCCGTCATTGCCGTTGATCATGTGGTTGGTGTTGGCCGGATTTACCCACAGCACGTGATTATCGACGTGCTTGGATTTTTCGCCGATGGGCCGGAAGTTCTTTCCCCCATCATCGCTGATGCTGATGGCATACCCCATGGTGTATACGCGGTTGGGATTCTTGGGATCGGCGAACACCTCATTGTAGTAATTGCCGCCAGTCTGGTGACTGCTCATTTTGGACCAGCTTGCCCCGCGGTTTGTGCTTCGGTAAAATCCGGCGTCCTTGGCTGCTTCAACGATGGCGTAGATGTACTCTGGATCGGCAGGGGATATGGCCAGTCCGATTCTTCCCTTATCTTCTTTTGGCAATCCAGTGTTGACTTTGTCCCACGTCTTTCCTCCGTCAACCGTCTTGTACAGGCCAGAGCCGGGACCACCGCTCACATACCCATAATCGTGCCTCCTGCGCTGGTGAGCGGAAGCGTAAAGAACATTTGAATTTCTGGGATCCATGACCAGGTCATTAGCCCCTGTGTTGTCATCGAGCTTCAGCACCTGGTTCCAGGACTTTCCACCATCAGTGGTTTTGTAGACGCCCCGCTCGCCACCTTCCTTCCAAAGGGGTCCGATGGCTGCGACGTAAACCACGTCGGTGTTTCCCGGATCGATGATGATTTTCCCGATGTGCTCGGAGGTTTTCAGGCCCACATTCTTCCAGGTGGCGCCGCCGTCTTCAGACTTGTACACACCATCACCGTAAGCGACACTCCGCTGGTTGTTGTTTTCTCCTGATCCAACCCATACAACATTGTTATTGGATGGATCGAGCGCAACACATCCAATGGAGTACGAGCCCTGTCCGTCGAAAATCGGATCATAGGTGATGCCGCCGTTGACGGTCTTCCAGACGCCGCCGGAAGCAGTAGCGACATAGTATTCGTTGAAGTTGTTGGGATTAACCGCAAAGTCGGCAATGCGGCCGGAGGTTACGGCCGGTCCAATGTTCCGGAATTTTACACCGGACAGGCTGACTTCGTCTTTCTTTTCTTCCTTGGCAGGTGCCGGTTTGGCACCCTTTTGTGACCAGGCAGTCTGCGCCAGCAGCATCAGCAAAAACACGAACAGGTTTCTCATGGGATACAAATTTAGCCTGCTAATGTAGCAAGAAAAGAACCCGTTTGGCGGCAGATTGATGAGTGGTTGCAACAGCGAGGAAATGGTAATTAGAATGTATCAAATCTCTATCTTTGAGCTCCCGAAAAATAAGGCATGGCAGTAACCACACCCACTCAATCAGCACAGGATCAGCGCGTTTCCATTGACACCATGCTGCGCGCCTATGAACTGATGTGCACGGCCCGCCGGATGGCCGAAACCTACGACGAAAACAAGGAGATTTGCAGTAAGTATGTGCACAGCACCTCCCGTGGTCATGAAGCGATTCAGCTCGCAGCGGGGTTCCTGCTGAAGCCGTGTGATTATGCGTCGCCGTATTATCGCGATGAGTCCATGTTGCTGGGGATAGGCATGGAACCCTATGAACTCATGCTTCAGATGATGGCGAAAAAAGACGACCCATTTTCGGGAGGCCGTTCTTATTATGGACATCCTGCCCTGAAGCGCGAAGGGTTCCCCAAAATTCCACACCAGAGTTCTGCGACAGGCATGCAGGCCATCCCGGCAACGGGCATGGCGCAAGGTATCGCTTACCTGGAATCACAGCATTTGCTGAAAGGGGATGATCACCCTTTTGTCCTTTGTTCGCTCGGAGATGGATCGGTCACGGAAGGTGAGGTATCCGAAGCATTCCAGATGGCGGTATTGAAAAAGCTGCCCATTCTTTACCTCGTGCAGGACAATGATTGGGGTATTTCAGCGACGGGCAGGGAGATGCGCACGATGGATGCCTATGAATATGCGGCGGGCTTTAAGGGCCTTGAGCGGATGCGGGTGGATGGCACGGATTTCGTTGACAGTTATGAAGGAATGCAGAAGGCGATTGCTTTTGTGCGCGAGACCCGGTCCCCGATTCTCGTTCATGCGAAGTGCCCATTGCTGGGCCACCATACGTCGGGCGTGAGAAAGGAGTGGTACCGTGGTGATGACCTCTTGAAGCACCAGAAAGAAGATCCAATACCCAGGCTGGAGGCGAAGTTGCTGTTTGAAGGTACTTCACAGGCTCAGCTGAATGAAATTGGAAAGCGCGCCGCCAGGAAAGTAAAAGAAGATTATGGCCGGGCGTTGGGTTCTCCTGATCCTGAACTTGCTGATTTTGATTCGCATGAATTTGCTCCAACACCTGTCCTGGAGGAAAAAGGACAGCGCTCGCCCGGCAAGGGAGAGAAGGTGGTGATGGTGGATGCCGCACTTCATGCGGTGGAAGAGATTTTGAAGAAGCATCCGGAGGCATTGTTTTATGGTCAGGATGTTGGCCGGAGGTTGGGCGGCGTATTCCGTGAAGCGGCAACGCTTGCCCAGAAGTATGGCGACGAGCGTGTTTTCAATACACCGATCCAGGAGGCATACATTGTGGGCTCCACGGCGGGGATGTCGGCAACAGGGTGCAAGCCCATTGTCGAAATTCAGTTTGCCGACTACATCTGGCCAGGGATGAACCAACTGGTGGAGGAATTGTCAAAGAGCTGCTACCTGACCAAGGGCAAGTATCCGGTTCAGGCGTTCATCCGGGTGCCCATCGGCGCTTACGGCGGCGGCGGCCCCTATCATTCGGGCAGCATCGAATCGACGCTGCTCACGATCAGGGGCATTAAGGTGGTTTACCCATCCAATGTGGCAGACATGAAAGGTTTGCTGAAGGCCTCCTTCTACGATCCGAATCCGGTAGTCCTGCTGGAGCACAAAGGTTTATACTGGAGCAAGGTGCCGGGCACACTGGAGGCCAAAATGGTTGAGCCGGATGCGGACTACATCATTCCGCTGGGCAAAGCGAATACGGTTCAGTCCGCATCAGATGAAAAAATTCGTTCTGGAGAATCAGCCGTCATCATCACGTATGGTATGGGTGTGTATTGGGCCAAAGAGGCAGGCAGGAAATTCCCTGGGCAAATTGAAATCCTGGACCTGCGCACCTTGAATCCCATCGACTGGCAGGCAATCGTTGACGCCGTCAGACGACACGGCCGGGCTTTTGTTTTGACAGAAGAGCCGTTGCTCAACTCTTTTGCCGAGTCCCTGGCCGGACGCATCTCTAAAGAATGCTTCACCTCGCTGGATGCACCTGTGTGGACGTTGGGTGCCGCGAACCTTCCTGCTGTGCCGCTGAATGTTGACCTCGAAAAAATGATGCTGCCCAGTGCGGAGAAGGTGGAGAAGGCGCTGGGGGAATTGTTGAGCCTTTAGGTTTGGGCTTTCAGCTAGAACGGATAGCCTATCGCGATATTATAAATCACTGGTTCCTTGTTCACACCGTAAGGTCCCGTGAATGCAACATGGTTGAGGACAAAGCGGTCACCCTCCGCCCTTGAGGGATCCCAGGCCTTGATGCCCACATCGAGCCGGAGCACAAGAAAATTGAAATCAAACCGCAGTCCGAATCCGGTGCCTATGGCAATCTCCTTGAGGAATTTGTCAAAATAGAATTTTGAATTGCCCTGGTCTGTCCAGGGTGCAACGGTTTCGCTCGCGGGCGGCGTCTTGGCTTGTTGAAAAGACCATACGTTGCCGGCATCAATGAAGAGAGCGCCATCGACGAACCCGAAAAGTTTTTTCCGCCACTCAACGCTTGCCTCGATCAGGATCTCACCCGGTTTTTCATAGCGGTAGTCAAAGAGCCCGTTGCCGGATGGATTGGTGCTGAGCTGGGTAGGGAAGGAGCCGATGCCCAAACGCCGGGGCCTCCAGGCGCGCACACTGTTGCTGCCTCCGGCGAAGAAATACTTCTCATAGGGCAACGCGGTGTTCGTTCCGTAGGAATAGGCGACGCCGCTGTTGAAACGAAAAGCCAGGGAGGTATTCTTGTCGATTACTTGTTTTCTCCTGAAATCGAACCCAAGCCTGACATATTTATACAACTGCAGCAGTCCCTCGGAAGCAGCCTTGACAGGATCTTCCGTCGCGAAGGATGGCGTGAGGAAGTTAAACATGGTGCCTCCGGCTTCGGCCTGTATGCGCATGAAGAAAGCGCTTCGGTCAGCGATGCCGTAGGAGTTGTTTGGATTCCAGGTCATGGAAAAGATCATGCTGCTGACGAGGGATGGTTTGAAAGAGTAGATCAGGTTGTTTCCCTGGGTGGTTTGAAGGTCTTCCAGGGTCTTTTGGAAATCGGCCCGGGTGGTGGACTGAATGACCTGGAAATTGACAAGGGTAAATGAATACTGCGTGCGTTTCCTTCCTTCCCACGTGTAGGTTGCCGCAATTGTCGCATTGGCCCGCTGGTATTCAGGGCGGTCGGTATAGGTATAACCGGTCAGCAGCCTGGTCTTCGGGTTGAATTTTCCGAGTTTGTCTGCGGCCTTGCCCAGGGGCAGCAGGAATTGCGGGAACGTGACGCTCATGTTGATGTTGGCTTCCGTGCTCTTGTAAACCGTTCCGATTTCCGTAGCACCGGCCACACCTTCAAAGCCAAAGCGCCCGTTAAGCTCGAATATCTCCAGCCCGTGAAAGATGTTGCGTTTCTTAAAACTCAAGCTGTAATAAGGACCGGGATAGCCCTGGGTTACTGTCACGCCAGCTTCATTGGTCCATGAATAGCGGTCCAGCGGACTTGTGAAAATGTTGGCGATGAACTTCCCGCCGATGGTGTCATAATTGATGTTGACAAACTTGAAAATGTCCAGGTTGGCGAGCTGACGTTGTGTGAGGAAAGTGTTGGTCCGGCTGTAGAGGCTGTCGCGGTACAGGAACACGCGGTTTGCCAAGATCTTCTTGCTGTACAGGTCTTTAAAGTAGTTGAATCGTATGTCGTGGTACAGCACTGACTTTCTTCCGGTGGAATCCGTTGGTTTGGTGCTGGCGTCGGTGGTGAAGCTAACCGAATCGATGGCGAAGGTTTTATGGTTGTTCCGTATGGCCGGGTCGGAGATCGAGATGCGTATGGCGATGGCGTGACGATGTCCGTAAGTCGTATCGATTTGATAGTCGATGTACTGCTTGCTGAAATCGTAGTACCCGTGGTTTTTCATGAGGAGGTCAATGCGGTCTCGCTCGTCTGTGAGATTCTTTTGATCGTACCGGTCCCCTTTCCGGATCTTGCTCAGGCTTTCATACCGCCTCATCAGGTGCAGTACCGCGGTATCGGCAATGCGGTAAATGATCGTGTCGTAGACAAAACGAAGTCCCGGATTCAGCGTGTATTGGACGGACATGCGTTTTTTCTTTTCAGACAGGACGGCGGTGGATTTGCCCATGAAGTGACCATGGTTGAACATGTAGTTCTCAATTTTCTCGTTCGTGGCAATGACTGCCGAAGAATCGTAAACCGAGACCTTTTCACCCCATTGCATGGGGTTATTTCCATTTTCAATTTTGAAATTGATGTCATCAATTTTCTGTTGCTTGCGGAACTGCAGGTTGTTGATCTTTCGCTGGCTTTTGGCCGCTGCTATTTTGTCATTGAATTTCTTTTCCTTCTTCTCTTTCTTTCGGATGAAGTCATTCTTGCTTGAAAAAGGCCATGAGGTTTCCTTGTTGAAGGCCGAAAGTCCCAGGTAGTACATCCACGTGAGGCTGTTGATGGGCAGCCCGAGCAGCCTGCGGTTTGCTTTCTGCACATAGATTTCCGATAGGCCTGAGGCGTCAAAGCCCCTGGGTGACTTGATGCTTTGGGTATACAGCAGCTTTTGGTCCTTTTCCAGGTAGCGGGTACCCATACATCCCGTGAGGAGCAGGGCTGCTAACAGCCCTGTGGAAATTTTGGTAACTTTCCGTCGTCCGTGATGTATGATTTCCAAAGCCAAAGCCCGCTTCATTAAGTCCTTGCAAGTAAAGAAATACCGCCAAGCGGAGCAATGCTTTATTGTCCAGGGAGCCAAAGCAGTAAAAGAAACATTGTCTTCCGGCTTCACCGTCCTGACTGTCGCCGGCACAAAGGAATTCATGAAGTCTTTATCCGGGTCACTCGCTGGCCGGTCCGGTGAACTCATTGAAGTGACTGAAGATGACCTTGCGGTGATTGGGTCCATGGAAGCCAATAATGCCGCGCTCGCCGTCGTCCGAATGAAGACACCGGTCAAGCCCGTCCTTCCTGAGGATGAGTACACGCTGGTGCTGGATGACATCCGGGATCCGGGCAATCTGGGTACCATCATTCGCACAGCAGACTGGTACGGCGTCAGGAACATTATTGCTTCTCCTGAAACGACGGACGTGTATAACCCCAAAGTGATCAATGCCACCATGGGATCATTCATCCGTGTTAACCTTTTCTACACTCCGCTGGAGGAGATGCTTGCTTTAAGCACGCAGCCGGTGTTGGGGGCCTTCCTCGACGGAGAAGATGTTCATCAAATGAAATTTGAAAAGGGAGGATTGCTTGTCATTGGAAATGAAGCGAGGGGTATATCACCTTCTGTTGAGAAAAAGATTCAACGCCGCATCACGATCCCGAGGACAGGCGGAGCCGAATCACTCAATGCATCAGTTGCCACAGCGATCATCCTCGACAACATCTCACGTCAATCATAGGAATTTCTGACTGCCAAAGGCGGCTTCTTCCGACATGTGCTGTGCGTGCTCTTTGCCCAGGTACTTGTCAATGATGTTGTGTCCAACATAGATCAACGGTGTCAGTGCGATGGCCACGGTGAACTTGTAAATGTAATTGGTGATGCCGATGGCCAGGATTTGCTTGAAGGAAAAAGTTCCCGAAAAGGCAATGAACAGCACGACAAAGCTGTCGATGAGCTGGGAGACGAGGGTAGAACCCGTTGCCCTCAGCCATAGCTTCTTGTGCCCGGTGATTTTACGGAGTTTTTGAAAGACGAAGACATCCGCGAACTGGCCGATGAGGAAGGCGGACAATGAGCCGAGGATGATCCGCTGACCCTGCCCGAAGATTTTGTTGAAGGCGAAGTCAATGTTGAAAAGATTTCCTGCGCTGTCGTGGCTGTTGGCATCGAGCCACCAGCCGGCAGGCGGCAGGTGAATGGTGAGGAAGATGACAACGAAAGAGTAGGCAATGAGTCCGGCGGTGAGGTAGCTGATGCGTTTCACCCCGGGCTGGCCGAAATACTCGTTGATCAGGTCGGATGTAATAAACACCACCGGCCAGATGATGGCACCCGCCGTCAGGTTAAAGTCCATTGTAAAGCCCATGATGTACCAGTGGGCAGGCTGCAGGCCAACCGTTGCTTCAGCGGAGAATATTTTCACACCGATCATTTCAGCCACCAGGGCATTGGTGAGGAAGATGCCGCTGAGGACAATGAACAGCCGGTGTTTTTTTCTTTCCAGTTCGATTTCCATCAGTCGTGAAGTTCAAAGGTTTCACCTTCTGTTGCCAGAGAAGTGGCAGGAAAAACACCAAAGGCCTCTGCCAGCACCGGTGACAGGTCTTTGTAACGGGCTGAGAAATGCCCGATGATGAGCTTCTTGACGTTTGCGCGCCGGGCTATGTCCGCCGCCTCGGCAGCGGTGCTGTGCCGGGTCTCCCTGGCTTTGTCTTTCTCTTCCTCCAGGAAAGTAGCTTCGTGATACAGCAGGTCTACGCCCTGGATTTGTTCCACGACAGCCTCGGAAGGCTGCGTGTCGGAGCAATAGGCGTAGGAGCGTGACGGCCGGGGCGGCAGGGTATACTCCGCATGGCGAAACAGGATGTTGCCGGCCTCATCAACAACATCCTCGCCTTTTCTCAGCTGAATAATGTGCAGGGGCTGCATGCCCGGACTGAGCTTACTTTTATCCATGCGGTAACTCTTCCTTTTTTCCCTGAAGAGAAATCCCGATGTTTTTATTTTGTGATCCAGGGGAATCGTGTCTACCTGGAGCACATCATCTTCAAAAATAGTTTCCGCTTTTCCTTCTGTGAGGGTATGGAAGACAATCCTGTAATTCAAGGACGATTTCGAATGCCGGAACTGTGCCATGAGGATTTCATCCAGGCCCTTGAAACTGTAGAGGTGCAGGTCTGTTTCCCGCCGCTGCAGGTGCATCGAAAAAATCAGGCCGGTAAGCCCGAGGTAGTGATCGCCGTGAAGGTGACTGATAAAAATGTGGTTAATCTTCTGGACGCTGAGGCCGTACCGCATGAGCTGCATCTGGCAGCCTTCTCCGCAATCGATCAGGAAGTTCCTGTTCTGAATGGTTAGATGCTGCGAGGAAGGAAATCTTCCGTATGCCGGCAATGCGCCGCTGGAACCCAGAATGGTAAGTTTGAAGGACAAGGTGCCAATGGGTATAGAAACAGAACGAACCGGCAGTGCCGGCTAGTTCGAACCTGACTTCATGTCTTTTTCAATCTCGTGCATGAAGACCGTATCAACGGCTTCCTCCACGGTAGGCACGATGGTCAGCACGCTGTCGAGTTGTGAAATCTTGATGAGCTTGCTGGTATGGTCTGACAGGCTGGCCAACACAAAAACGCCGCTGTCTTCCTGCAGAATCCGGTTGCCCACCAGCAATGCGCTCAGGCCTGAACTGTCGGTATACTTTACTTCGGAAAGGTCAAGGATAATATTTCTGACGCCTTCGGCATGCAGGGTGATCAGTTCTGATTTCAGTGACGGGGCCACGCTGGAGTCCAGTTTCTCTTCGTGAAGGCGCAAAAGTGCGTATTTCTCCTGTTTGTCGATGGTGTATTTCATAGTCAGCTCTAAAAGCCTCAAAAGTAATTCAATTTAGGTAATTAACGATGCTCTGCTCAATTCGTTCCAAAATCGATTGAGAATCGAGAGCGATTAGCTTTTCTCCGGTCATTTGTTCGTACAGCTCACGGTAGCGGTCGGATATGGAGGTCACAATCGCATCGGTCATCTCGGGGACACGCTGTCCTTCCTTTCCCTGGAAGCCGTTTTCGATGAGCCACTGCCTGACAAATTCCTTGGACAACTGTTTTTGAGGTTCTCCGGCAGCCTGCCGCTGGTCGTACCCATCCCTGTAAAAATAGCGGGAGGAATCGGGTGTGTGCACCTCATCGATCAGGTAGATGGTGCTGTTGTGTTTTCCGAATTCATACTTGGTGTCAACGAGGATCAACCCTCGTTGGGCAGCCATGGCTGTTCCTTTCTGAAAGAGCTGAAGCGCATACTTCTCCAGGGTGGTGTAGTCTTCTTCCGATACGATTTTTCTTCTCAGGATTTCATCGCGCGAAATATCTTCATCATGGCCTACATGGGCCTTGGTGGTGGGCGTGATGATAGGCTGGGGCAGGGGATCATTCTCCCGAAGCCCTTCAGGCAGGGTCACGCCGCACACACTTCTTTTACCCAAACGGTACTCCCGTCCGGCATGGCCGGCGAGGTATCCGCGTACGACCATTTCCACCGGGAATGTCTCGCACTTGAATCCGACGGTAACGTTGGGATCGGGCGTGGCTTCCACCCAGTTGGGGACGAGGTCTTTGGTTGCTTTGAGGTTCAAGGCAGCGATTTGATTCAGGACCCTTCCCTTGTCGGGGATGGCGCGGGGGAGGACCACATCAAAGGCAGAAATCCGGTCCGTGGCGACCATCACCATGCGGTCGCCGAAGTAGTATACGTCCCGGACTTTGCCGCGGTAGAAGCCGGTTTGTCCCTTGAACGTGAAGTTGGTTTCTTTTATAGCTGACATCGGCCCAAAGTAAAATCAAACGAGGGTGTTGGCCTAACTTTTAAGTAAAAAAATCAATTAAATGCAGAAACCGCAGAGGGCGCGGAGGAATGCAGCGCAGAGGGCGCTGAGGCTTAGATTGTATTCTCCACGAACTCAGCGTAACTCCCGCCGTGATCAGCGCGGTTAAATCCCGGTAGCAATTAAATGCAGAAACCGCAGCGTGCGCTGAGGCTTAGCTTGTATTCTCCGCGAACTCAGCGTAACTGCCTTCGCGATCTCTGCGGTTAAATCCTGCCAGCGATGGAATGCAGAAACCGCAGCGTGCGTTAAGGCTTAGATTGTATTCTCCGCGAACTCAGCGTAACTCCATCCGCGATCTCTGCGGTTAGATCCTGCTATCAATTAAATGCAGAAACCGCAGCGTGCGTTAAGGCTTAGCTTGTATTCTCCGCAAACTCAGCGTATCTGCCTCCGCAATCTCTGCGGTTAAATCCAGCAATTAAATGCTGAAACCGCAGAGGGCGCAGAGGAATGCAACGCAGAGGGCGCTGAGGTTTAAATTGTATTCTCTGCGAACTCAGCGTATCTGCCTCCGTGATCAGTGCGGTTAAATCCAGCTGGAAATTAAATGCAGAAACCGCAGCGGGCACGGAGGAATGCAGCGCAGAGGGCGCTGAGGTTTAAATTGTATTCTCTGCGAACTCAGCGTATCTGCCTCCACGATCTCTGCGGTTAAGTCCTGCTAGCAATCAAATGCAGAAACCGCAGCGGGCGCGGAGGAATGCGGCGCAGAGGGCGCTGAGGTTTAAATTGTATTCTCTGCGAACTCAGCGTATCTGCCTCCGCGATCTCTGCGGTTAAATCCAGAAATTAAATGCAGAAACCGCAAAGGGCGCGGAGGGAATGCAGCGCAGAGGGCGCTGAGCCTTAGATTATATTCTCTGTGAACTCAGCGTATCTGCCTCCGTAATCTCTGCGGTAAAATTATTGAGCTACTTTTCTGACACCAGGATTCCGGCGTTGAAAGTGAAAGTCTTCACGAGTGCCCCCTGTTCATTGAACTCCTTCCACTCTTTGTGTTTCTTGCCGGCAACGTATTCCCCCTGTTCCCTGATCCTGCCGTTGGTGAAGTAGCGGGTGTATAGTCCGTGCGGTCTGCTGGCACGGTATTCCGATTCGGACTCGGTCTTTCCATTTTCAAAATAGTTCTTTACAGGTCCGGTGATCAGGTTGAACTGGTAAGTTTCCTCCACCTGCTTTCCGCCGTTCGGATAGTATGTGGTGCGCAGGCCGTGGAGCCGGCCATTCAGGTAGGTTTCTTTCAGTCGCACCGTTTTGCCATCGGCATTGTAGTACGTCCACGTGCCGTGAGGTTTCAATTTCCTGAATTGTTTTTCGAACAATGCATTCCCGGCATCATCAAATCCTTCTTCTGTCACGTCCAGGCCGTTGAGGGAGACCTGCTCTTTCGTCTTCACTTTGCCATTGGGATGGTATTCGTAATTCGATCCGGTCTTTGCACCGTCGATGTACTGGAACCGGTGCCTGACAGAGCCGTCGGTGAAGTAAGCAAGGTTCTCACCGACCAGCTTTCCGTTGGTGAAGTATCCCTCCAGCAGGAGGTGACCCTCGCTGTCGTAGTTCTTAAAGTTACCGGTCTTCTCGCCATCCTTCATGGTGGAGATAGTCTCGAGCTGTCCGTTGGGGTAGTAGGTTTTGTAAAACCCGTTGATGACACCGTCCTTGAAGTTTGCTTCCGTCTCCAGGACTTCGGTTTCGTAGAAGGTACGGGCCAGCCCGTTCGGTTTTCGATTCTTGTAATTGATTTCCTTCTTCAGTTTCCCGGACGGGTAGTACTCTTTCATGAGTCCGTCTGGTTTCCCCTTCACAAAATTCGACTCATGTTTCGTGGCGCCGGTGCCGTAGAATGCCTTCACGCTGTCGACGAGCTGGTTGTTCTGGTAATATCCTTTTTGGATCTGTTTCCCGGTCTCATCATAGACCTCGACTGCGCCGTGACGCATGCCCTCTTTGTAGGAAATCTTCCGCTGCAGTGTGCCGTCCGGAAAATACTCCTTGAACGTTCCGCTCCGCCTGCCGTCAACGAAGGCGCCTTCCATTTCCAGCTTGCCGTTGGGGTAGTACCGCTTGTACGGACCTTCCATGACCTGGTCGTTGTCTTTCTGGACGTAGTAGTCTTCGGACACCCGCTTTCTGGCGCCATCGTAGTAATTGCGAACGTTGGTCTGTGCGCAAAGCGATGTTGACAGGAAGAGAAAGCAGGCAATAAGACGCACCATGGATATTTATGGAATAGAAACTAAACGCAAAGATAATGCGGATGTTGCTTCCGGCAGGACGATTTAAAGAATGTATTGTGCGCCTGACCCAGCTTTGGACTTTCAACCTTGAACTTTACACTAAAAGCAGTAAGCTCAAAGCGAGGTATCTTTCACCTAGTTCATTCTCTCCAGAACAATAGCCGAGGCACCACCGCCGCCGTTACAGATGGCCGCTACACCGATGCCCGCATTATTCTGGCGCAATACATTGGTCAGGGTCGATGTAATCCGCGCACCGGAAGCACCGAGCGGATGCCCCAGCGCCACGGCGCCGCCGTTGATGTTGACCTTGGCAGGATCCAGTCCCAGTTTGATGTTGTTGGCAATGGCCACTGCCGAGAAGGCTTCGTTGATCTCGAAGAAGCCAACATCCTTTTGGGCCACGCCTGCGGCCTTCAGGGCTTTCGGGATGGCGATGGAAGGCGTCGTGGTAAACCACATCGGGTCCTGGGCTGCGTCAGCGAAGCCGAGGATCTTTGCGATGGGCTTGAGGCCGAGCGCCTGCGCCTTCTCTTTGCTCATCAGGATGACGGCGGCGGCGCCATCGTTGATGGTGGAGGCGTTGGCGGCGGTAACCGTGCCGTCTTTCGTAAAGACCGCTTTCAATCCTGGAATCTTGTCGAAGTTCACATTCTTGTACTCTTCGTCTTCGGCAAAGAGGGTAACGTCTCCTTTTTTTCCGGTGATTTCAACGGGAACAATTTCGTCCTTGAATTTTCCTGCTGCCCAGGCCGCGGCCGAGCGCTTATAAGACGTAATGGCGTACGTGTCCTGGTCCGCGCGACTGATGTTCATTTCTTTCGCGGTGTTGTCGGCGCAGACGCCCATCGCACAATGGTTGTAAACGTCGGTAAGTCCGTCGTGGGTAAGTCCGTCGATCAGCTCGCCGTTGCCGTACTTGAAACCATACCGCGCTTTCATTAAATAATAGGGGATGTTGGACATGCTCTCCATGCCTCCGGCTACCACCACATCGTTTTGGCCCAGCATGATGGACTGGGCTCCGAGCATGATGGCTTTCATTCCCGATGCGCATACTTTATTGACCAGCGTGCAGGGAATCTCATAACCCAGCCCTGCGCCAACCGCGACCTGGGTCACCGGCGCCTGCCCCAGTCCTGCGGAAATAACATTCCCAAAATAGACTTCCTGCACGTCTTTCGGATCCAGGTTGATCCGTTGCATGGCTCCCTTGACGGCGATGGCCCCCAGTTTGACTGCGCTCATGCCAACCAGTGATCCGCCGAAACTCCCAATGGGTGTCCTGACGGCGGAGATGATGTAGACTTCTTTCATGGGTGTTGTATTTGGTTCTGAATATTGTTTGGAAGTATGTTTTTATTACTACCACTTAAAGCTCAAAGCTTAAAGCATAAAGCAGAAAGCTTAAAGCCTGGGGCCCCTTATAGCTATTTTCCCGCTCTCAACTTTCAACTTTCAACTTTCCACTTTCCACTTTCAGCTTTCCACTTTCAGCTTCCACACTACCAGTCCGGTTTTCCCTTGCTCTTTGGTTTCGTTGCCTTCCGTTTGTTCTGCTGAAGATACTGGACTTCCTGGTTTTTCATCGCCTCCAGCACCATGCGCGCCTTGTCTTCGCTCATCTTCATTTCCTTCAACTTTTCTGAAACAGAAGGGGGAATGTCTTTCTTGTCTTTTTCGTTCTTCTTTTGCTCCTGTTCTTTCTGCTGCTGCTCTTTCTGCTGCTGTTCTTTTTCTTTTTGCTCCTTGTCCTTCTGATCTTTCTGGTCCTTGTTCTGCTGGTCCTTGTCCTGTTTCTTGTCGTCCTTTTTGTCTTTCTGATCTTTGTTGTCTTTCTGGTCCTTCTGATCTTTTTGATCCTTGTTCTTATCGTCTTTCTTATCCTTGTCGTCCTTCTTATCCTTGTTCTGCTGTTCTTCCTGTTTCTTCTTCTCTTCGAGCTTCTTCTTCACCATCTCATAGTTGTACCGGGCTTCCTCATTGGAGGGGTCAGCCTTCAGCGCATTCTTGAAATAGTTGAGTGCCTCCTCAAATTTCCCCAACCGGTTGGTCAATACGCCAAGCTGCTGGTTGGCGATGGACCGGAACTGTGAATGGGTACTGTTCGTCAGCGGGAGATAAGCACTTTGTGCATTCACCGTGTCGTTCAGCTGAAAATAGGAATGGGCGAGGTTCATCATCACTTCCTCTTCCCTGACACCCAGTGAATCGGTCAGTGTTTTGTAATGGGTAATGGCCTTCTTGTATTCGCCACGCATGTAGGCGGTTTTTGCCTCCGATTTCTCGGTATTGATTTTCCCGATCTTGCCGGGGTCCACCATGACGAGCAGTACAAGAAGCAGGGCGAATTTCATATGGTAATGGTACGAATGCTCAGCAGGATATCCAACACCAGTAAGGCCAGCGCCGCCAGCAGAAAATAGAAATACCGGTTGGCCGATACATCAACCATCCGCGCGTCGCGGGTTTCTCCCTCGATCTTGCCGATGGTGCTGATGAGCCTGGTCACGTCATTGCGAGACTCGTTGATTTCAAAATACTGGCCGCTGGTCTTGTTGGCCAGCTTCTTTAACGAAGTCGCGTTCAGTTTGGATACCACCGGATTGCCTTGCTGGTCGGTTTTGTAACTCCGTCCGGCGAAAATCTGGCTGCCCCGCTCCGTGCCGATGCCGAGGGTGAACAGCTTGATGTCTTCCTTTTCAATATCCTGAACGAATTTATCGGTCTCATCGCCGAAGTCTTCCCCATCGCTGATCATGATGATCACCTTCGATTTTTGGTTGGTGCGGCCCCCTTCCTGGTCTTCGAGTTTCTGCAGGGCCATGCGCAGGGGCGGACCGAAGTCGGTGCCCGACGCCGGTACCAGTCCGGTGTTCATGGTCTCAATGAACAAATCCAGCGCGTTCTGATCGTAGGTGAGGGGGCATTGCATGAAGGCTTCTGACGAGAAGATGATGATGCCGATCCGGTCGGAACTGAAGGCGTCGACGACTTTCTTAAGTTCGAACTTGATTTTTTCAAGGCGTGTAGGCTGTATGTCGAAAGCGTCCATGGACTTGGACAGGTCGACGCAGATCATGATGTCCTTGCCCACCGACTTGATTTCTTTCCTGGAATCACCGAAGGACGGCCCCAGGAAGGCGAGGATCATGAGTCCAAAAAAGAGGGAGCGGATGAGCACTTTGGCAAAGACGGAGGAGTAAGGGGTGTGGAGAGTTTTGCTGATCCGGATGATGCGCAGCATGTACATGACGTATAACCCAATGAAGCCTGCCACCAGCACCACTTCCACCCAGCTGAAATCACGAAACCACGCCACGCTAAACTCAATATTTTGCCACGAAAGTAACCATTTGGGACGGGATTCTGCAAAACAATGGCATACACCAGCCCGCCGGCACCCTTCACCCTGCATGGGCCCACCAGAACCTCTGCTCCAGGCCACCGCTGCCGACCACCGACCACCGATTACTTAACACCCGCAGAACCCATTCCCCCTGAAATAAATCTCACCCCTCCATGATCGATATCATTTCACAGATCGCCTTCCGTGGATAAGTTTCGATCACTAAACAAATGGATTATGGAAGCCAACACACCAAAACTCCCGTATGGTATATCCAGCTACATCCAGTCCCGGTTCAGGGATGATTTCCTCTGCGAGGTGAAGTCGGTGAAGAAAGCCAAAGGTCACCTCGAGTACGAACTGGAAGTCACAAAAGACGACAGCATCTACACGCTTCAATTCAATGATTCCGGCAAGTTGCTCAGGGAGGACGCCGAGTTGGCCTTTCCGCCTGACCACCATGATGAATTGACCCTGGAAGATACCCCGTAATGAGAACAGCATGGATAATGGTAAAACTGACAACCTATGAAAAAGACCAGAATGACATCGGATCAAAATATGGTGGATACGCTGAAACCTGAAAACAGCGAGGAGTGGGCACAACTTTTTGTGCTGACAGAACATTGGCAGTCTGATTTGAAGTTCTTCAAGGATGAGCTGCGGTTTCTCCACCGGGTCATCAAGCGCTTTCTGCTGTGGCTCAATGAAGATGAAAATATCATGAGGACACGCTCGCTGGTGAACCGGATCACCGAGGTTGAAAAAATCAGGCAGACCCTGGATGAACAGGTGTTGAAGCACATGGTGCATATCCGCAAGGTGATGGAGAACCCATTTGTTCACGATGAAAACAAAGTACGGGATGAACACGAGGACCTCGAGCGTGATTTCACCTTGTTCGTAAAGAACTTCCGAAGCCTGAAAGAACTTGTTTTTGAGGATGCCGAACGTGTGATTGAACAGGAAGAGGAATTGAATCGGTTTCTTGGAACTTGACTGTAGAAGTTGGCCACAGATTACACAGATTGACACAGATAATACACGCTTTCCATAGATGGCTCATCTGTGAAAATCTGTGGAATCTGTGGCTATATTTTTAACCCTATGCTGATCATCATCTCTGGCCTGCCCGGCTCCGGCAAAAGTTACTTCGCCTCCCGTCTCGCGGTGAGGATAGGGGCAGACTACATCAACAGCGACAAGACACGCATGGCCATGGGGCGGATGGGCCAATACCTTGTCGAGGAAAAATGGGTGGTGTATGACCGGATGGCTGTGCTGGCTGCAGGCTATCTTGACCTTGGCCGTGATGTGGTCGTCGATGGCACATTTTACCTCAGGACTTTTCGGGCATACTTTTCAGAAATGGCACGCCGAAGAGGGGCCGAGGTACATATCGTCGAAGTCATCGCCGATGATGCCACCGTCAGGGAGAGACTCAGGAGGCCCCGCAAATACAGTGAAGCAGACTACGCGGTGCACCGGTTCATCCGGGACCAGTTTGAAAAAATCGAAGAAGCTCACCTGGTACTGCATTCAGCAAACGATCCGGCTGAGGTAAATCTGGAGATCGCCCTCGAATACCTCCAAGGCGTCCATGAACACGGATGACATCCAAACACTGGCCAGTTCAGGACTTTACCGAGGAAGCCGGTTGCGCGGACGAATCGAAGAGACCCACATCTCCTGGGTGATCCTCTCCGGGAAATTCGCCTTCAAAATCAAAAAGCCCGTCAAACTGTCTTTTCTTGACTTTTCAACACTTGCCAAACGCAAGCATTATTGTGAACAGGAACAGGAACTCAACAGCCGTTTCTCCAGGATATACCTCAAGGTTGTTCCGGTGAGGCATGACCAGGGCACCTGGCGGTTGGGGACAGGTAGGGGAAAGGTACTGGACTACGCCGTGCAGATGCAACGGCTTGATTCCCCGAAGCGAATGGATAAAATGCTCAGGAAGGGAAGAGTAACCAGACGGAATATTCATGCCCTCGCAGTAGAGGTTGCTCATTTCCACCGGCAGTCGCAGATCATCCGTGCACCCTTTGATCTCCGTCAGGCACAGGGTCTGTTTAACGATATCCGGTCAGAGGCAGGATTCATTCAGGAGCACCTCGGCGTGAAGTATGCAGCAATCATCCGGAAGTCGATCGATTGGAGTGATGCCTTTTTGAAAGAACACGAAGCCAGGATCCGGCAAAGGATCAGGCTCGGCTTCAGGCGGGATGTGCATGGCGATCTCCACAGCGGCAATATCTTCCTGTACAAAAAGCCTGTTCTCTTCGACTGCATTGAATTCAGTGACAACATCCGAAGGATAGATGTGATACATGATACCGCGTTCTTTTGCATGGACCTGGAGGCATTCGGAAAAAAGGCACTGGCCGAAGCCTTCCTGAAGGAATACAACAGACTGTTCCCGTGCATCCTCACACCCGAAGATGAGCGCCTGTTCACCTACTACAAATGCTGCCGCGCTAACGTAAGAGCGAAGGTGCACGCCTCAAGTGCCCGCCTGGCTGATGCGGATGCGCACCTGCAGGCTGTGAGAAGGTATTTGGACTTGATGGAAGGGTATATGGGTGGTTTTTGGTAGCTGGTGTCTGGTGTCTGGTGTCTGGTTGCTGGTTTCTGGTTTCTAGTACCAGATACCAGATACGAGATACCAGTGACTAGCGACTAGTCACGGCCAATTCAGCCTTGGGTTCAAACGATAAGTACCGGGCAAACCAATCCGCCGACAGACTTGCCACTTCCTTCAGCGCGCCTGGTTCCTCAAACAAGTGTGTGGCACCCTTGACGATCTTCAGGCTTTTCATCCCCGTACATTTCTCAGCGGCCTTGCGGTTCAACTCAAGCACATCGCGGTCAAGTTCACCCACGATAAACAGGATCGGCGCCTGGATCAGGTACAGCCTGTCTGCGGCGAGGTCGGGCCTGCCGCCGCGCAGCACGATGGCTCGGATCTTATTTTGCAGAACGCTTGATGCCGCCACGGCAGAAGCTGCGCCCGTGCTGGCGCCGAAGTACCCTATGGGCAGTCCCTTGATCTGAGGAAGCTTGAGCAGGGACAGCGTGGAGTGCTCCAGCCGGTCGGAGAGGAGTTCGATGTTAAAACGCTGGCTGTAGATGGCATCCTCCTGCGGTGTGAGCAGGTCGAACAGGAATGTTCCAAGTCCCTTTTTCTGCAACTCACGCGCAACAAAATTATTTCTTGGACTATGGCGACTGCTGCCGCTGCCATGAGAAAATATCACCAGTCCTGTTGCCTGGTTGGGGAGGGAAAGATTGCCCTGCAGGGTGATGCTGCCTTCAACCTTGATGTTGAATGTTGAATGCAGGAATGGTTCCATATTCAAAAATCAGGTCATGCACATGAATTGATCAGGTCACCGGGCGCTGCGGCCTTGAGATTTGTTTCAGACAAGGCGATGCGGGTCAGGGCCCGGTCGGCTTCTTTTTCCCACACCAGCATGTCGGTAAACAGGTCTCCCACTACCTCCAATTCCATCTCCAGTGCCATGGCACGGGCCGTGCCGAAGCCGGCGATCTTGTGGTGGCAGATATTCTGAAAGCAGTTGATGATCATGACGTCGCGCAGGTTCTCCGAAGTGTGCGTGACCATCTGGAAGATTTCTTCGAGCATTTTTTCCATGGCCGCGTCAGTATGGGGCTCCGGTTCCTGCATCAGGTAATTGAAGGTTCTTTCCAGTTTCGTGACTTTATCGTTCGAACGCTCGCTGTATTTTTCTATTTCCTGGCGAAGTGTGGGCGATGAAATATGAACCAGACAGTCAGCGATGGTCTGTTGTATTTTCATTTCAGTATCATAGAACTGGTTGGACCGGCAGGCCAGCGCGTCGCGCAGATTTTGAAGGGACTTTTTCATATCCTTTTTTCTTCAAAATTAGCCCCCTGTCGGCCGGGATAAAATGATAATGATCATACGGCAGGGATATAATGATCATAATCTGTCTCAGGATGAGGCACTTACTTTGCGGTATAAATCCACCGTTATGAAAAGGATATTGGTCCCATGCGATTTTGAGGGTCCCTCCCAGGAGGCATTCAAATTCGCCACTGATTTAGCCGCCGGCAGCGGAGGCGAAGTGTTGGTGTTACATGTCATTGATTTACCGGTTGTCAGTGAATCGGCTTATGGCGTACCGCAGTATGCTTTCAGTCCGGAATTGCTGAACGACCTCAAGGCGGAGGCAAACAAGAATTTTGAGCGGCTGAAGATGATCAGGCCAGGATTTACGTCCATAACCTTCGTAAGCATACCAGGCCCTGTAAGGCCGACCATCCGGGAGTACATCAAAGCCCAAAAGATAGATCTGGTGGTCATGGGAACACATGGATCCAGTGGATGGGAAGAGTTCTTCATCGGTTCCAACACGGAGAAGATTGTCCGTACCTCACCAGTACCGGTGATCGCCCTCAGGAAGGCGGTGGACATTGCTTCGATCAGGCACATTGTGCTGCCCAGCCGGCTCGATTTGAACCAGCAGCATTTCATTGACAGGGTAGTGGAGTTGCAAAAATTCTTCCACGCCACGCTTCACGTACTTTTCGTCAACACGCCGGACAAGTTCAAGCGCGACCACGAGGCACGTGAGGACATGAACCTGTTCGTTAAGGAATACCAGTTGTCGGATTACACCCTGAACATCCGTAATGATCCTTATGAGGAAGACGGCATTCTTCAGTTTGCCAAAGAGATCAAGGCCGATATGATCGCGATGGCCACACACAGCCGCAGGGGGCTGGTGCACTTGTTTGCGGGCAGCGTCGCGGAAGAGGTGCTGATCCACTCAGACTTCCCGATGTGGACGTGTACGCTGAAGAAGAAGTAGGCACGGCGTCAGACACCTCCAAGGTGTCAGACGCCTATAAGATAGAGTTATCCATTGTTGGTGACCTATCCATTGTTGGTGTTCCGATGCTTCCATCAATTCAGTAAAAAACAATATGCCTAACTGTGATAATTTTAATTTTGGAAACCTGCATCGGGTCACCAACAAGAAATCTTAATGCCCAGCTACACCTGCTCCCAATTGTTGTTGGTGACCTGATGCTATGTTTCAAAAGTGATAGATATGAAAATGAAGTTGTCTATTTTGGTATTGGAAACCTGGAAGCATCAGAACACCAACAACGGAAGGGGGGCACGGCGTCAGACACCTCCAAGGTGTCAGGCGCCTATAAGATAGAGCTATCCATTATCCATTGTTGGTGTTCCGATGCCTCTATCAATTTAATTAAATACAATACCCTTCACTGTGACAATTCTAATTTTGGAAACCTGATGCTATTTTTCAGAACGGAGAAATATGAAAATAAGGGCGTTCATTTTATTATTGGAAACATGGAAGCATCAGAACACCAACAACGGAAGGGATTCGAACTGACGATCCTGGCGCGAAGCGCGCCACGCGATATAGTTCAAAGGTTAGTTCAATTCTACGAAAACAAAAAAGCCCCACTCTCGTGAGGCTTCTTGTCGGGGCGGCCAGATTCGAACTGACGATCTTGGCGCGAAGCGCGCCACGCGATACCGTTCAAGGGTTTATAATTCCATTGTCATTCAAAAATCGACTTGCACCCCTTTGTTTTATTTTATTTTCAAGGAGCAGTGCTTCGCCTCTTGTTGAAACGACTTTGCTCCATATCACTATCCAAGGGATGCCATTTTTTATTGATTTCGTTTCCTTCGAATTGTGTTCGGTGAGTCGGTTTGTCAAATCTTGTGTTTGACCTGTGTAGTATTTGCCTTTTGATTTACTATGAAGTATGTAAACAGTGTATGCCACGACCCAATTTCATCAAAAACCGATCTGGGTCAACATCAAGAATCTAATTTGTCAGGAAATCCTGCGTTCGGTTATACGGAGATAAAAAGGCCCCTTGATTACCAAAGCTTCTTGGCTTGTTGCTTTCACCAACCCTCCCTAGCAAGCCTGGTCAGTGACAACACTGACCGAAGGCAATAGGCGTCAGACACCTTTCGAGGTGTCGACGCCTCAATGACAGAGCTACAGTGGGCGAGGTCGGGGCGGCCAGATTCGAACTGACGATCTTGGCGCGAAGCGCGCCACGCGATAGGGTTGCTGGTAGGCAAACAAAAAAGCCCCACTTTTGTGAGGCTTCTTGTCGGGGCGGCCAGATTCGAACTGACGATCTTGGCGCGAAGCGCGCCACGCGATAGGGTTGCTGGTAGGCAAACAAAAAAGCCCCACTC